>JAZNQO010000034.1:0-39318 GCA_045590215.1 Clostridia bacterium
ACCAAGCAGGGGACTACTCGTCCCCTGTACCCCACGGCAGGGTCATCGACCCTGCACCCTTCTTGCGAACAACGCATAGTCTTCAACTGACAATTTCCGCATGAAACTTTAGGAACGAACACAATCATCGCCACGGGCACAAAGAAAACGTTAAAAATGCCGGGGGAGAAAGTAAACTTTCTCTCCCGGCATTTTGCGTTTTCCCGGATGCTTTGCATCCGGCAGGCGGCTGAAAGCCGCCGTGCCCGTTGGCAGCAGTGCTGCAGCCAATTCGCAAAGTTACAATCGTCTTTGCGTAAACTTTTCTGCGTGTTCTTTGCACCAGCGGCACATTGTTTTCTTTATAAATCTTCCCCATCCGCTACCGGGTGCAGGGACGCTGTCCCTGCCCGGGGTTCGGGGGTGGAACCCCCGAAAAACCCCCTCACTTCTCTGCCAACATCTGAATGAGTTTTCCCAGACACACCTCGAAGTCCACCCCGTGGTGCATATCCGTGCCATTTTGCAGGCTGCATTCCACGCAAAGCCTTGTGAAATCCGCTGCCAGTTCCATGCTGCTTTCCAAGGGCAGCCCCTGCAAAACGCCGCCCAGCAGCACCGAGGCGAACACATCCCCCGTGCCGTCATATTGCTTGGGCACATGGGGGGGCGCATAGAGATGCAGCTGCTTTCCGTCAAAGCAGGCAGCCCCCAAATGCCCTTCCCGGGGCCGGATGCCCGTCAGAACCACCTTTTTCGCTCCCAGCTCCATCAGCCGGGCGCACAAGTCACGGATTTGGGCTTCATCACGCATATCCGGGCAGTATGGCATGCCTGTGAGAAACGCCGCTTCCGTCATGTTGGGCACAATCACATCCGCACGCTTGCACAACGCCCGGATGCCCTGCACCATACGATCGTCAAAACGACTATACAACACCCCATGATCGCCCATCACAGGGTCCACCAGCGTCAGGTTTTTGTCCGTCTGGAAGGCATCGAAAAATTCCTGCACAATATCCAGCTGCTCAAGGCTGCCCAGATACCCGGTATACAGGGCATCGAAGGCAAAGCCCTCCTTTTCCCAGTGGTGGAAATAGGGGCTCATATCCTCCGTCAAATCACGGAAGGTATAGCCCTTAAAGCCGCCGGTATGGGTGGATAAAACCGCCGTAGGCAGGCAGCTCACCTGCACCCCCATGGCCGATAAAATGGGCAGCGCAACGGTGATGGAACAGCGGCCAAAACCGCTCAAATCATGCACAGCCGCCGCCTGCACGGGCTTTTTCTGCATCCGCATCCCTGTTCGCTCCCCTTTCTTTTCAAATAAACAGCCCTATTATAAGCCGTTTTTCCGCTTCTTGCAAGCGAAAATACGCCTTATTCCATATACCCCATATGGCAGAACCATTTGGTATACCGCTTTTTCTGGGACGGAATCATCTCCCCGGAATGTAAAAAGCGGATAAAATCTGCTTCCTCCATCCATTGAAAAGCGATGGTTTCCCCTTCCTGCAGAGAAACGTTTTCCTTCGCCCAGTCCGTTTCGCAAAGGTAACTTTCGTAAATGGTGTTATGGCTCACAGAACGTCCGATGGGTTGCAAGCAATCGCTTTCAATGCCCGTTTCTTCCAATAATTCTCGTTTGGCGCATTGCCGGGCATTTTCTCCCTTCAGGGCAGAGCCGCCGGCCGTTGCTTCCCATGCCCCCGGCCAGCCCTCTTTGCGCAAATCACGCTGCATGAGCAGAAAGCTGCCATCCCGGTGCCGCACCAGTATTTCGCACACCAGATGATACAGCCCTTCGGGAATCATTTCCCCACGCACCAAATCCACTCCGGCCAAAGTGCCATCCTTTCGATAGCCATCCCAAATTTCCATTTTCTTTTCCCTTTCACGCCCTGATTTCCACTTCCGTGCCTTCAGCACACAGGGCATACACCTTTTCTGCATCGGCATCCGAAAGGGCAATGCACCCGGCTGTCCAATCAGACGCCGTACTGCCGCCGTGGATGTATATTTCGCCGCCAAGAGGTGTTCCCCAAGGAGGACGGACGCCCTTTTCTTCCCTTTCCCGGATGCACCGAAGCAGTTCTTCATCGGCCTGCAGGCGCAGGGCATCCGCTACATTCGGATAATTGATTCCCAAAGAAAAGCCATACTTTCCCTGCTTTTTCAGGCACACAAAATAAAGCCCTTCCGGCGTTTTGCCGTCCCCTTCCTTTTCCTTTGGCCCAACGGGCGCAAAGCCAAGCGCAATGGCACAGGCAAAAACTTTCTGCCCGTTTTCAAGCAGCGTCAGCTGCCTTTTTTCTTTTTCAATCAAAATTTTCATGGGCATCACATAAACAGCGTCAGCACCAGCGGCAGGAAAATGGCCGGCACCATATCCCCCACGGGAATATGTTCTTTCCGGATCAGGTTCAGCCCAACGCCCATAATCAGCACCCCGCCGACGGCTCCCATTTCGGTTATCATAGCATCGGTCAGCAGCGGCTCCACCAGCTGCGCCAGGAGCGCAATGCCCCCTTGATAAATCAGCACTGCCACGGCAGACATGATCACGCCAATCCCCATGGTGCTGGCAAGAGCCACGCTCAAAACGCCGTCCAGCAGAGACTTGGCAAACAGCGTGTTGTGATTGCCCCGAAGGCCTGAATCAATGCTGCCCACAATGGCCATGGCTCCCACGCAATAGATGAGCGTCGCCGTCACAAAGCCCTTGGCAAAGCTATCATTGCCGTCCTTGGCAGCGAATTTCTTTTGAAGAGAAAGCCCTGCCTTATCCAGCCGTTCCTCGATTTTCAGGGTAGAACCCATGGCACTGCCCAGCACAACCGCCACAATCACCAGCAGCACATTGCCCGTTTCCAGTGCGCCTTTCATGCCAATCAGCACCACGCAAAGACCCATGCCCATCGTAATGGTGCCCTTCATTTTTTCCGGGAACCCTTTGCGCAGCACAAGCCCCAATAACGTACCGATGATAATCGCCGCCACATTCACCAACGTTCCAATCACAGCGTATTTTCCTCTCTTTTTTCCCTGTATTTCTTCGCCGCATCCAAAAGAGGCTGCCTGCTCATGGGAGAAACCTCCTCTTCCCTTGGCAAATCATCCAGCGCAAACCATTCAAGCTCCGTCACTTCATCTGCCTGCAAGTGCACCGTGCCGAAAAAATCCGTGCAGGTGAAGTACATCCCGATGATGGACACCTGATCCCCATTGGGATATACATAATCCATTTCCGGGCCGGAATAAATGCCCAGGAATTCCAGCTTGCCGGGGGTCAACCCTGTTTCTTCCTTCATTTCCCGGCGAACAGCGTCTTCCACTCTTTCGCTCAGCTCCACGCTACCGCCATGGTCTGCCCAAAGGCCGTTATCTTTTCTGCGCTGCAAAAGCACTTTGCCATCCTGAATAGGAAACACCCCGGCCCCCGGCATCAATAGCTTTCTGTGCCCCACAATTTTGCGCAGCTCCATGATATAGCCCATTTATTTATCCTCCATGGCGAAGATATTCACCCTTCTGATGCCCTGCTTGTACATATCATTTTCCATGGGCACGTCCATTTGCCGCAGAAAGCGCAAGCCCAGCTTTTCACACACACGCCTGGAGGAAAGATTGGTTACGTTATTGGTAATCAGTGCGATTTTCATTTTGTGATACCGCATCACGGGAAGCAGCAGCTTGCAGGCTCTCCCGGCATAGCCCCGGCCACGATACGCTTCATTTACGTCATAGCCGATATTGCCGCCCACATACAGCCCCGGCACATAGCCCACCCGCAAATCGCACGTGCCCACAACCTCACTGCCAACGGTCATATAGAAAAAATAAGCCGGCACATATTTCGTCACCGGATCATACGGGGATTTTTTATGGCAAACCAGCCGCAGCTCCCCATCCGTCAAATCGGGCAAATCCATGAACCCATGAAATTCGCAGGGGCTTTGGGCAATTTGCGCCGCCTCCTGCCAGCCCTCATATTGTTCCTTCGTGATGGCGTAGGTAAATTCATCGCCGGGAAAACCGTCTCTTTCCTTGGCAGGCCGCACAGCATAGGCGATATTGCTTTTTTCCATCATCAGCCGCTCCATCACCCGGCGGCTTTTTTCGTTTCGGGCATCGCAATTGGCGATGATTTTCTGCAAGCCCAGCGTTTCAAAGCCGTATTGCAAAAAAGCCTTGCCCATTTCCGTCACATAGCCCTTGCCCCGGTATTCGGGCAGCAATATCCAGCCGATCTCCCCAACGCCGTTCCCGAAATCTTCAATGCTACCATCGCCCATCACTTCGCCCGTTTCTTTCAAAACCACCGCATATTCCCGGGCCATCACAGGCGTCTGCTCCCATCCGCTCACGGCTCTGCTTAAAAAAGTCTGGGTATCGCCTTCCGGTGTGGAGCCAACCCTGCCCCAGTGATACAAATATTTGGTGGTATTCTTATCCGATGCGATTTTCAAAACCGTTTCTTTATCGTCCCATGTGAAAGGGCGCAGCATAAGACGCTCCGTTTCCAAAGTCATGTTTTTCACCTCGTCCAAAATAAACAGAAAGGGGCTGCTTCGTTTTGCGAAACAGCCCCTCGTGTACCGGTTTAGCTTACTGAGCGGCAGCTTCCGTTACAACGGGATGCACACTCACCTGCTTGTCAAACTTGCCCTTGCGTTCAAAGCGCATGATGCCGTCCACCTTGGCGAACAGGGTATCGTCCTTGCCGATGCCCACATTCAGGCCGGGATGCACTTTGGTGCCACGCTGACGAACAAGGATATTGCCGGCCAGAACGAACTGACCATCGGCACGCTTCGGGCCAAGACGCTTGCTTTCGCTGTCGCGGCCGTTACGGGTGGAGCCCATACCTTTTTTATGGGCGAAAAGCTGCAGATTGAGCTTCAACATTGTTGCTTCCTCCAATTATCAATTTTCTTTGAGCTGAAGATAAGACGGATACGCATCCATAAGATCCCGCAAGCCTTGAATCACCGTTTGAAAGATGATTTGTGCATCATGCCCGCCCCCATTTGGAAGGCTGATGGAGAGGAAACCGTCCTTTTCGGAGGTTTCCGGCTTTTCCCCGGCCACGCTTTCCAGCGCATTGGCGCAAGTATAAGCCAGAATGGATACCGCAGCACAGACGATATCTTTTCCCTCATCGGCATAGCCCGCATGACCCTGACACGCAACGGCGGTCACAAGACCGGCCTTCTTCGTGATACAGATGCGAATCATTGCTTCATTAGGCGTTCACGCCGGTGATTTCCACCTGGGTGAAGGGCTGACGATGGCCAGCCTTGCGGCGATAGTTCTTCTTGCTCTTGTACTTGAATACAACAATCTTTTCGCCCTTGCCATGGCGAACGATCTTGCCGGTCACGGTTGCGCCCTCGATGTAGGGAGAGCCCACTTCGATGGTCTCGCCGGAGAGCATCATGACGGGGAAGGATACGATGTCGCCCACTTCGTTTTCAAGCTTTTCGATGTAGATGGTGTCACCCTCAGACACCCGGTACTGTTTGCCGCCGGTAGCAATGATAGCATACATTTCAGCAGCACCTCCTATTTTTACTCGCCGGAATATCCCAAGGAAGGATGGTTGGCATCTTTCAGCCATGGGGCCGCACTTCCCTTACGGGCATGCGTTAAGGAGCCCCTTCCGAGCGGCTTACCAAAGAAGATTACCACATTTCCCTTGTGCTGTCAAGCATTTTGCCGAAAAAAAGCGCATTTTCTCCCCATCTTTTGCCTCAAGAAATAAGCAGCAAAAAAACAGGCTTTTTTCTTTGTTGTAATTGACATTTTCCCCCTTCTTTTGCTATGCTATTAGGCGAAAATCAAAGGAGGCATGAAACCATGGCTAAAAGCGTACAGGATATTCTGAACCTCATCAAAGAAAACAATATCAAAATGGTGGACTTCAAAATGGTGGATATCAACGGCCAATACCGCCACGTCACCATCCCTGCCGAAAACTTCTCCGAAGATACCATGAAAAACGGCATCGGCTTTGATGCCTCCAACTATGGCTATGCCGTGGTGGAAAAGAGCGATATGGTCTTTATCCCCGATCCCGATACCGCCGTCATTGACCCCTTCTGCCAGATTCCCACCCTGTCCATGACCGGCAACGCCATGATTATCGATACTCCCGAAAACCGTCCCCTCGCCCAGTACCCCCGGAATATCGTGCTGGCTGCCGAAAAATACATGCAGGATCTGGGCATTGCCGATACCATGTATATCCTGCCCGAATTTGAATTTTATCTGTTTGACGAAGTGGGCTGGGAAGTGCAGGGCAACAGCATCGGCTTCTCCTTGGACACCAAGCAGTCCTACTGGAACAGCGGCACCGAAGGCCGGGGCGTCGTGGTGCCCAAACAGAAGAACTATCACATCGCCAAGCCCTTCGACGATACTTACGAATGCCGCAGCGAAATGTGCCTGCATATGAAGGATGCCGGTATTGAAATCAATTATCATCATCCCGAAGTGGCTGCCTCCGGCCAGTTTGAAATCGAACCCCAGCTGGGCAAAATGAGCCATATGGCCGATGCCACCATGATGATCAAATACATCATCCATAACACCGCCCTGAAGTATGGCAAGTCCGCCACCTTCATGCCCAAGCCCGTCTACGGCGAAGCCGGTAACGGCATGCACGTTCATATGCTGCTGATGAAGGGCGACACCCCCGTGTTCGCAGGCAATGATGACGATTACGCACGGCTGAGCAAAGAAGCCCATTGGTTCATGGGCGGCCTGCTCAAGCATATCGCATCCCTCTGCGCCATCACCAATCCCTCCACCAACTCTTTCAAGCGTCTGGTGCCCGGCTTTGAAGCCCCCGTTACTGTGGGCTATGCCACTTCCAACCGCAGTGCGGTTATCCGCATCCCGGCTTATGCCAAGACGCCCAACAAACGCCGCTTTGAGCTGCGCAACCCCGACGCCACCTGCAACCCCTACTTCTGCTATGCCGCCATTCTGATGGCTGGCCTTGACGGCATCAAGAACCAGATTGATCCCCATGAAAACGGCTGGGGTCCCTATGACGTGAACCTCTATCATCTCTCCGATGAAGAAAAGGCCAAGCTCCGTCACCTGCCCACCTCTTTGGAGCAGGCTCTGGACGCCTTGGAACAGGATCACGATTATCTCACCGCCGGCGGTGTGTTCCCGGAAGCTCTGCTGAAGAACTTCATCAAGTCCAAGCGTCAGGAATGCAGCGAAATGTCCAAGATTCCCCATCCTGCCGAATTCGACAAGTATTACAACCTGTAATTTGCCGTGCTGATGCGGGAAACCATGAGGGGCTCCGCCCCTTCACCCCGGTAGGGACAACGACCCTGCACCCGGTAGCGGAAAGGGAAAATTGATTAAAGAAAACAGTGTGCCGCTGTTGCAAGATACACGCAGAAGCATTGTGATAAAAAAACGATTGTCATTTTGCGAGTTGGCTGCAGCACCACCGCACGCTACGGGCTGGGCGGCTTTCAGCCGCCTGCCGGATGCTTTAGCATCCGGGAAAAAAAGGCAGGAAGAAAGCGAGCTTTCTTCCTGCCTTTTTCATGTTTTCTTTGTGCCCGTGGCGTAAATTGCTTCCGTTCTTCAAGTTTCGTGCGGAAACCGTTGGTTGGAAAGCGTCTGTTCATTCGCAAAAAGGTGCAGGGTGAATGAGGCGACCGGCCCTCCGGTGGAGGGAGCGGCTGAAAGCCGCAGGAAGCCGAATGAATCAACCGAAACAAGCATTGGGAGCGGCAGCGACCAAGGCGTAGATTGAGGTTGCGGTACAATGACCCTACCGTGGGGTACAGGGGACAAGTAGTCCCCTGCCTCGTACATCACAACGCAAAATACGACATATTTTTTATTCTGTATTTTTCATGCGGATGGCCTGCATCAGTTCTTCTTCCGTTTCATTTTCCCGGATGCGCCGTGCCGCTAAAATTCGCCGCTCGTTATCGTCATCCACGCAGGTAATAAGCAGCAGTAATTGGTCGTCCGCCTGCACATCCACGGGAGTCGTCGTCACGGCGGCTGAAATCAGCTTTTCTATTTCTTTCTCCCGGCTGTCCACCGTCCTTGAATCCAGCCGGCCAAGGTTCAGGAAATTGTCATCCCCGGCTCGCAGGCTGTATGTGCCCACGGCAAGCACCACATATCGCCCGTTTTCATAGGCGGTATTGAAGGTGATGATAGCGTGATCCGCGAGATAATCATATTTTTCATAGCTGCGCAGATGGCCGAACATGGCTCCGGACTTCATATTATGGCCGTAAACCATCAGGGTGTACGGCCGGGTTTTCCATTCGGTATCCTGATCTAAAAAGAGGGTGCCGTTGCTGTTTCTGTTGCCCAGATAATCCCTGCGCAGGTAATATTCGTTATCCCGCTGCACCACCGGCTCGTCCAGATGGGTGCCGATTTTGAGCCACCCCGTAATATCCGGGTTTTTGAGCTTCAGCAAAAGAAAATCATGCTGCACTTCGGCTTTGAAATTATTCGGATAATGCTTGCTTTCCAAGATGGCGGGCTTTTTCGTGGCCGGAGCAGAAACCGATAGAACAGGAGCTTCCGTCACTTCCGGCTGCGCAAGGGAAGCGGCAGGCACTTCGGTGTTTTCCGGCTGCGGCGTTTCCTCCGGCACGGTATACACCTGGCGCAGTTCCTCCGTCAATTGCCTCGAAGTTACCAAATCCTTCACATAGCCAATCACATGGCACAGGGCCACCACCAGCACCACGGCGCACAAAAGCATAGCAAACAAACGCAAAAAAAGCTGCGTCTTTTTCTCTTCCTTTGGCACATAGAGGAACCACGTTTTTTTCCTGCGGTTCCTGCGGCCGTTGGCTCCGCTGATCGCCCTCATTCCTTTCGGTAAACTGCTTTATTCACTATACCCTTTTCCCCATCTTTTGTCAATTGAAAAGAGCAAACGTCCTTTTATTGCATCACTTCATCCAATAGCTCCGTCGGGTCATCCGCAACTTTCAAAAGCTGCCTGTCGGACGGAGATAAGAAACCTTCTTTTTCCATGGTATCGGCAAAATGTAAAAGCCCGTCAAAATACCCTTTGATGTTGAGAAGCCCCAAGGGCTTTTTCATGTCTTGCAGCTGCGTCATGGAAAGCACATCCCCGATTTCATCCAGCGTGCCAAAGCCGCCGGGCAGGGCGATGCAGGCATCGGCCAGCGTAATCAGCCGCCGCTTTCTCTCCTGCACGTTTTCCATGATTTCATCTTCGCTTACGATGGAAGCATCAAAAGCATCCAAAAGACCCCGGATGCGCACAGAAATCACTTTACCGCCATTTTCCGCCGCCGCATGGGAAACAGCCTGCATCAGCCCCGTATCACAGCCGCCAAAAATCAGCGTGCAGCCCCTTTCCCCCATGGCTTTGCCAAAGGCCTTGGCCGCCTTTTCATAGCTATCGTCCGTGCCGAATTTGGAGCCGCAGAACACCGCAATTTTCTTCTTTTCCATGCCTTTTCCCCTCCCATTCTTTTGATAGTATAGCAAAGGAAAAGAATGCTGTCAAAAAACAAATTATTTCGCTTTTCTCCCTTGTTCTCGATGGGTTTGTGTGGTATAATGAGCCTGTTTTTGATTTTGAGCGGAGGTAAGGCGAAATGCGTATCGGTTTTGATCATGATAAGTATACAGCCATGCAGTCAGAGCATATTCTGGAGCGGATTGCCACCTTTGGCGGCAAGCTGTATCTGGAGCTTGGCGGCAAGCTGTTTGACGATAATCACGCTTCCCGTGTTTTACCCGGCTTCCGCCCGGACAGCAAGGTGACCATGCTTTTGAACCTTCGGGATCAGGCGGAACTGGTGATCGCCATCAGTGCCGATGATATCGAAAAAAATAAGCTCCGGGGCGACCTTGGCATCACCTATGACGCCGAAGTGCTGCGGCTGATTGACGCCTTCCGGGGCATCGGGCTGTATGTAGGCAGCGTGGTGATGACAAGATGGAACGACCAGACTTCCGCCGTCCATTTCAAGCAGCGGCTGGAGAACCTGGGCATCAAGGTATACCGCCATTTCAATATCGACGGCTATCCTTACGAAGTCAAGCACATCGTCAGCGACGACGGTTTTGGTAAAAACGAATATGTGGAAACCACAAGACCGCTTGTGCTGGTCACGGCTCCCGGCCCCGGCAGCGGCAAAATGGCCGTTTGCCTCAGCCAGCTCTATCAGGATCATCAGCGCGGCATTCAGGCCGGCTATGCCAAGTTTGAAACCTTCCCCATCTGGAATCTGCCCCTGCGCCATCCCATCAATATGGCCTATGAAGCCGCCACCGCCGATCTGGACGATGTAAACATGATCGACCCCTATCATCTGGACGCTTACGGCATCAGTGCGGTGAACTATAACCGGGATATCGAGATTTTCCCTGTGCTCAGTGCTGTTTTTGAGCATATTTACGGCTCCTCCCCCTATAAATCCCCCACGGATATGGGCGTGAATATGGTGGGCAACTGCATCGTGGACGACGAAGCCTGCCGGGACGCCTCCAAGCAAGAGGTGATCCGCCGCTATTTCGCCGCCAAGTGTGCCTTGGCTTTAGCACACACCACCCCCGTGGAAGTGGAACGGCTGCACCGGCTGATGCACCAGATGGGTATCTCAACAGAGGATCGCCCCGTGGTAGCCGCCGCCCGGAACAGGGAAGAAGAAACCGGTGCACCGGCTCTGGCCATTCAACTGCCGGATGGCCGCATTATTACCGGCAAAACCTCCAATTTGCTGGGGCCTTCCGCCGCTGTGCTGCTCAATGCCCTGAAAGCCCTGGGCAATATCCCCAAAACCACGCACCTCATTTCCCCCACCGTCATCGAGCCCATCCAATCCCTCAAGTGCGATTATCTGGGCAATCATAACCCCCGGCTCCACAGCGACGAAGTGCTGGTGGCTCTCTCCATCTGCGCCGCCTCTAATCAGGACGCCGCCCATGCCATGGCTCAGCTGCCGCTGCTCAAGGGCTGCGAAGCCCACGCCACGGTGATTTTGCCGCAGGTGGACGATAATATCTTCCGCCGCCTCAAAGTGAACCTCACCTGTGACGCCCGGCACCAGACGCATAAGCTCTATCACAAATAAATTTATGAAGCGGTCTTTTCCTTTCGGGAGGAAGACCGCTTTTTCTGTGCAAAAAATCGCATTATTTCCATTAAATTGCCATAAAAAGTTACGTTTCTTTGTTGCGGCGGAAGGGGCTGTCGTGTTATAATAAAAAATGGTATGATGTGTGGTTTATGCGCATGATGTCCTATGCCTGAAAAGCCAAAGGAGTTAAGGAATGCTGAATTTTGTGAAAAAAGTATTTGGTCTGGGCCCTGAAGCCCAGTTGAAACCGCTGATGAAAATTGCCGATCAAATCGACGCTTTTGAACCGGCTATGGAAAAACTATCTGACAGTGAGCTGGGCGCAAAAACGGAAGAATTCCGCACCCGCTATCATAACGGCGAAACGCTGGATCAGATGCTGCCCGAAGCCTATGCCGTGGTGCGTGAGGCTGCCAAGCGTACGCTGGGTCAGCGGCCTTTCCGGGTGCAGATGATCGGTGCCATCGTGCTGCATCAGGGGCGCATTGCCGAAATGAAAACCGGTGAAGGCAAAACCCTCACCGCCACCATCCCGGCCTATCTGAACGCCATCCCCGGCAAGGGCGTGCATATCGTTACCGTCAACGATTATCTGGCCTCCTTCCAAGGGGAGCAGATGGCCAAGCTCTTCCGGTTCCTGAATATGGATGTGGGCATCATCGTCCACGATCTGGATAACGAACAGCGCAGGGCCGCCTACGCCTGCGATGTGACCTACGGCACCAATAACGAAATGGGCTTTGATTATCTGCGTGATAATATGGCCAAGCATGAAAAGGACATGGTGCAGCGTGGCCACGCATTTGCCATCGTGGACGAAGTGGACTCCATCCTCATCGATGAAGCCAGAACGCCCCTCATCATCTCCGGCCAAGGGGATAAACCCACAGAAATGTATGACAAGGCAAACGCCTTTGTCATTCGCCTGAAAAATGAAATTGACTTCACCGTGGACGAAAAGGACAAGGCTGCCATCTTCACCGAAGAAGGCACCCATAAAGCCGAAAGCCATTTCGGCATCGAAAACCTGTCCGATCCCGAAAATAACGACCTGAACCATTACCTCATTCAGGCTCTGAAAGCCAATGCCCTCATGAAGAGGGACGTGGACTATGTGGTGCAAAACGGCGAAGTGATCATCGTGGACGAATTTACAGGCCGCCTCATGGTGGGCCGCCGCTATTCCGACGGGCTGCATCAGGCTATCGAAGCCAAGGAGCATGTGAAGGTCGCCCACGAAAGCAAGACTCTCGCCACCATCACCTTCCAGAATTATTTCCGCATGTATCAGAAGCTTTCCGGCATGACGGGTACCGCCAAGACGGAAGAAGGGGAATTCCAGGGCATCTATAATCTGGACGTTGTGGAAGTGCCCACCAATAAGCCCATGATCCGGGACGACCTCAACGACGTGATTTACCGTACCAAGAAGGGTAAATACGCCGCCGTGGTGGAAGAAATCATCAAGCGTCATCAAACAGGCCAGCCCATTTTGGTGGGTACGGTTTCGGTGGAGGTCAGCGAGCTTATCAGCCGCATGCTGGATCGCCGTGGCGTGCCCCATGAAGTATTGAACGCCAAGCATCACGCCCGTGAAGCCTCCATCGTGGCGCAGGCCGGTCACTTCGGCGCCGTCACCATTGCCACCAATATGGCCGGCCGTGGTACGGATATTCTGCTGGGCGGCAACCCGGATTATCTGGCTCGCCGCACCCTGCGGCAGGAAGAAGTGCCGGAAGAAATCATCGAAGCCGCCAATGGATTTAATGAAAATGTGTCCGAGGAAGTATTGGAAGTGCGCAAACGCTATCAAGCCCTGCGCACCGAATATAAAAAGACCACCGATGTGGAGCATGAAAAGGTCGTTGCCGTGGGCGGCCTGCACATCATCGGCACTGAACGCCATGAGTCTCGCCGCATTGATAATCAGCTCCGTGGCCGTGCCGGCCGTCAGGGCGACCCCGGCTCTTCCCAGTTCTTCATCGCTCTGGAAGACGATTTGATGCGTATCTTCGGCGGCGAGCGTATCCAGCCCATGATTGAGCGTCTGGGCATGGATGAAAACACGCCTTTGGAAGCCGGGCTGCTCACCAAGCAAATCGAAAATGCCCAGAAAAAGGTGGAAAGCCGCAACTTCCAGATGCGTAAGAATGTGTTGCAGTATGACGATGTCATGAACCAGCAGCGCACCGTCATCTACGGCCAGCGGCGGCAGGTGCTGGGCGGCGAAAACATGCGTGAGGTGATCCTCGGCATGGTCAATGCCCTCATTGACGACGCCTGCGCCCGCTTCCTCTCGGCGGACCTTCCTGCGGACAAGGATCTCCCCGGCCTCAAAGATTATGCGGAACGCCTTTTCCTCCCCCAAGGCACGGTGGAAGCCAATCAGGAATTGCTGCGCACCGCCAAGAAAGACGATGCCGCTGCCTTCCTCAAAAAGCAGGCTCATCGATTCTATGAAGAGAGAGAAGACCTTTTCAGGGAAAATGGTTTCGATATCCGGGAAGCGGAGCGCAATATTCTCCTCAACGCCGTGGACAACCGCTGGATGGATCATATCGACGCCATGGATCAGCTTCGGGAAGGTATCGGCCTGCGTGCCTACGCCCAGCGCGATCCCATCAATGAATATAAAATGGAAAGCTACGATATGTTCGATGAAATGAGTCACCTCATTCAGGAAGATACCGTCCGCATCCTCTATCAGGGTCGCTTCCGCAAGCCCCAGGAACGCCGGCCGGCCGTGCGCATTACCTCCCTTTCCCATGGCATCTCTGCCCGGCCCCAGCCCCAGAAGGAAGCCCCCCACAACCCCGTGAAAGCCCCTGAAAAAATCGGCCGCAACAGCCCCTGTCCCTGCGGCAGCGGCAAAAAATACAAGCAGTGCTGCGGCAAAAACGCCGTCGGGGAACCGTAACAGGGATGAAGGTTGTTTTATGCGGGAGGATGCTTTTGAAGTCAAAAGCACCCGCCCGTACCCTCCCGAAAACCAATCCGGGATGAAGAAGATAAATCGAAAAAGCAATTTCCCCGTGCGACTTGATGCACCAATGCTGTATAGATAAATTGGAGGAAATAAACCCATGATTGTTGAACTGGAACAATACACGCAAAAGCTTGCTTCCCTCCGTGCCCAGCTGAAAGAAGTAGGCGAAGGGCTGCACATTGACGATATGGAACGGGAGCTTTCCGAGCTGAAAGAAGAAATGAACGCCGATGGTTTCTGGGATAACTTGGAGCGTTCCACCTACGTCAACCGCCGCATTTCCAATCTGGAAGGCAAAATCAAGCATTACGAAGGCCTGCTCTCCGGCTGTGATGATGTGGAAACCATGATGGAACTGGCACAGGAAGAAAACGACGAAGATATGATCGCCGAAGCCGGGACGGAAATTGAAAAGCTGGAAGAAGAGACGGAAGCTCTGTCTTTGGAAACCCTCATGCGTGGCAAATATGACGATCACGACGCCATCCTTTCCCTCCACGCCGGTGCCGGCGGCACCGAAGCGCAGGACTGGACAGGGATGCTCTATCGCATGTACACCCGTTATTGCGAGCGCATGGGCTTCACCGTGAAGCTCTTGGATTTCCTGGACGGCGATGAAGCCGGCGTCAAATCCGTCACCTTTGAAGTCAGCGGCGATCACGCCTATGGCTATCTCCGCGGCGAAAAGGGCGTGCATCGTCTGGTACGCATTTCGCCCTTTGATGCCCACGCCCGCCGCCACACTTCCTTCTCCTCTCTGGACGTGGCTCCCATGCTGGAAGAAATGGATACCGATATTGAAATCGACATGAAAGACGTCCGGGTGGATACGTATCATTCCTCCGGCGCAGGCGGCCAGAACGTGAACAAAACCTCTTCCGCCGTCCGCATGACCCATTTCCCCACCGGCATCGTCGTTGCCTGCCAGACGGAACGAGATCAGGTGCAGAACCGTGCCACCTGTATCAAAATGCTCAAGGCCAAGCTGCTGGAACTGAAAGAGAGAGAACGGGAACAGGAAATGGCCGATATCAAGGGCGAAATGAAGAAAATCGAATGGGGCAGCCAGATTCGCTCCTACGTTTTCCAGCCCTATACCATGGTGAAAGACCACCGCACCGGCTTTGAAGCCGGCAATATCGACGATGTCATGAACGGCAACATCGAAGGCTTCACCACCGCATACCTGAAAATGCAGTAAGGATAAATTTTTTTACGAGAGGAGTATTCTTTGCAGCCCAAAGAATACCCCTCTCGTGCTCTCCCGAAGAAAGGCGACTATCTTAACGCTCTTTCCCGTTGCCTTTCCTGATGCTTTTTGATGGCTCTTTCTACGTTTTCTGAAAAAGGATTTTTCTATGAAAGCACTGAAAAAAATCGCCTTTGCGCTGCTGGGGCTCATTGGTCTATTTGCCCTTCTGTGCTCCATTGCAGCCTCTTCCGTTACCAATGCCAACCTCATGTATCAAGGCTTTCTGGATCACGGCCAAACGGCGCATCTGAACCTTTCCCCCACGAAATATGATAAATGTGCCGAGGGCATTGCCCTGTATCTCGATGGTCAAGTCAATGCAATTGCCCATCCGGACGATGCTTCCTTGACCCTTTTCTCCGAAAATGAGATGCTGCACCTGTCCGACGTCCGGAACATTGTGGACACCCTGAAAGCCGTCCGCTGGATTGGCGGCGGCCTGTGCCTGTGCCTCATCGCCGCTGCATGGTTCATGGCGCAAAAGAAAAAAAACAGCCGCATCATGCAAGATATCTGGCAAGGCTTTGCCCACGCCAGTATCCTGCTTTTCACCATCGCAGCCGCCCTTGGCATCTGGGCTCTGATTGATTTTGAAAGCCTCTTTTGGAATTTCCATCTGGTTGCTTTCTCTAACGATTTATGGCTCATGAATCCCGCTACCGATCTGATGGTAGCCCTGATGCCGGAAAGCTTTTTCATGTGGTATGGCGGCGAAATGCTCAAAGCCATGCTGCCCATTTTCGGCATCATGATTTGCGTGATTATCTCTTGGCTGAAGGTTGGCCGCAAAGAAACGGAAGGCAAAAAGGAATAAACCAATGACCTATTTTGAAGAAAGCAAAAAGCAGCTTGTGTCGCTGCAAAATAAAGAAACCATCCGCATTTTAGGCATTGAAAGCAGCTGCGACGAAACCGCTGCTTCCATCGTGGAAAACGGACGAGTGATTCATTCCAACTGCGTATTTTCCCAAATTGATATGCACGCCCTCTATGGCGGCGTGGTGCCGGAAATTGCCAGCCGGGCGCATGTGGAAAAGGTGAACCGCATGGTGAACGAAGCCCTGAAAGACGCCAATATGCAGCTTTCCGATGTGGACGCCATCGCCTGCACCTATGGCCCCGGCCTTGTGGGCGCATTGCTCATCGGCGTCAGCTGCGCCAAGGCCTTGGCCTTCGCTGCCCATAAGCCCCTCATCCCCGTGAACCACATCGAGGGTCACATCTGTGCCAATTTCCTCACCCACGAAGCTTTGCAGCCGCCCTTTGCCTGCCTCGTTGTCAGCGGCGGCCACAGCCATCTGTTTCAGGTGGAGGATTACGGCCAATACCGCATCATCGGCTGCACCCAGGACGATGCCGCCGGGGAAGCCTTTGACAAAGCCGCACGGGTTCTAAACATCCCCTATCCCGGTGGGCCGCTGCTTGATAAGCTTGCGGAAACAGGCCATGCCGATGCCCTGAAGCTGCCCCGGCCTCACACCGACGGCCGCTATGATTATTCCTTCTCCGGCTTGAAAACCGCCTTTATCAATGCCGTGCATAACATGCGTCAGAAGGATCAGATGCTCCCCGATGCAGACCTTGCCGCTTCCTTCCGCAAGGCCGTGGTAGATCAATTGGCCGATAAAGCCATGCTGGCTGCCAAGGAATTAAAGCTCAATTGTATGGTGCTGGCCGGCGGTGTCTCCGCCAACAGCCTGCTCCGCCGGGAAATGCAAGCCCGGTGCGATAAGATGGGCATTCCCCTTTACATGCCCAGGCTCTCCCTTTGCGGTGATAACGCCGCCATGATCGCTTCCGCCGCCTATTTCCGGCTGAAAAACGGCGAAATCGCCGATCTCTCCTTAAACGCAAAGCCTGCCCTGCGGCTATAAAACAAAAAGACGGCACTTCCCATCTTCGGAAAGTGCCGTTTTTCTTTGCTCATTTTTTGCACACGGGACGAATGTATTTGAACGCATGAGCAGGATTGTGATAGTAATAGAACAGCCGTCCGTTCGTCATGTCCAGCTGATAGCCGGAAGCGGCATAGTCAAAATCTTTCATGGCTTGTTCAATTTTCGCTTCCACGGCGGCCGACTGGGTTTCATAGTCGAAAGGCCCGTGCTCAAACACGATGTAATCCCCTTCCGGCACGTCAATCATCTTCATCTGCTCCGGCATCGGCCCCTTATAATCCATGGGCAGCCTCACGCCGTAGCATTCCGCCAAGGGAATCCCCCAGCTGCAAATGCGGCCTTCCGGGTCATTCTGCCATGCCATCAATTGGCCGCTGCCGGAGGATAAATCCCCGGTGCCCATATCGTCCAGTTTACCGGGAATGCTGTCAAGCAAACCGCAGATGGTTTCGCAGTCCTGTCCGGGAATATGGCTCTGCTTTTCCCAGAAATCAAAATAGCCAATGCTCTCCAAGTTCCGGATGTGCAGAAATTTATGGGCAGGGATGGTTACAAAATAGGTTTTCACATCGTTTGCTGGCTGTGTCATCTGTTCGTTTTCCTTTCCAATCAAATAGCAGTCAAAGGGTTTGATAATGGTTCTGAGGGGTACCGGCATGGGGTTTTTCCGGTATGCGCTGGGGGTTAGGCCATAGGCTTTCCGAAACGCTCTGGAAAAAGCCTCGTGGGATGAAAAGCCATAGCCAAGGGCAATTTCCAGAATGGATTTATCCGTGTCCCGCAATTCCTTCAGGGCGAAAGCCAGCCGTCGGAACCGCAGATAATCCCGAAACTGCATGCCGCTGACTTCCCGAAACTTCCGGGAGAAATAAAAAGCAGAATAATTCAGCCGCCTGGCGATGCTTTCCAGCGTCATTTCTTCATCCTGCTGCGCTTTGATGCAAGCATCCATTTCGTCAATCACTGCCTGCATCTGGCGATGCCATTCCTGCATATTCCCTTCCCCCTTTCGCAGCTGCAAAGTCATTATATCCCTTTTTCCTTTCCTGCTGCTTGATTTTAGTTGCGCACCTTTCTGCTTTTTTGTTACAAGAAAAGCCGTGCCCGTCAAACGAACACAGCTTTTTTCTTTACGTCAAATCCGCTTCCAGCCGCACACAGCGACCCACAAACGTGATTTCATTGAAATTCTTGATTTCGCTTTCAAAGGCATCGTCATATTTTTGCAGCATGGCCTGATAATCATTCACCCGCTTCACCTTCCGCAGCACCCGGCCAAGAGGCGTTTGCAAAAGCATAATCGCCCCATCCACGGCGGCCTGCGCCGGCACCACCAGCACAATATCCCCGCGCTGCACCCGGAAACCCCGTAAATCATTATCCGGAGCCATGAAATAAAACACCTTGTCCGGGTTAGCTCCTTCGATTTTGCCTTGGGTAATGGGCAGCAGCCGATGCCCCACTTCCTTCATCACGGCGTTATAAATGGGCACATGTTTGAGTACCCCTGCCAGTGCATCCAGCCATATGGAACCAGAAACGCCGGGGTCCTTTTCTGTTTCAGCCACAGGCTTTTGCGCTGCCGGCTTCTTTTCCACAGCTCTTGTCAATTGCGGCACGGCGGACTGCAAATCCACCGTAGCAGCAATATCGTCCAAGGAAAAATCCGCTTCCGTCTGCTGCTGCAAGCCCATCACTTTCAGAATACGCCGCGCCTGCTCGTCCTGAATAATCCGGGTCCCGGCTTCCACTTCCATCAGATATTTATCGCTGACGCCGCATTTTTTTGCCACCTGCTTGTGGGTCAGCCCCTGCCGGGTGCGTTCCAGACGAATCAGATCACCCAATCTGCTCATTTTCTGTTTCCTCCATTTTCTGCTGCAATAAACGGATGGAGCCGTCAATCACAAACTGCAAATTCTTTTCCTCGCAAATGGTATCCCGTTTGGTGTGGATGCGCTTCAAATGCAGCCCGAATGTGGGATGCAGATGCAACGCCGCAATAGCATAGCCTCTCTTAAATGACCGCTGATCGGAATTATAGTTGGCATGCTTGGCGGTGATGGCCTCGCAGATAAAATCATCATTGGAGGGGAACAGCTTTTCCAATGCGTCCAATTCTTCATTCTCTGTCTTTTTCGGAGCCACAATCAGCATATGCTTCCCATCGCCAATGCAATCCAGGTTCAGCACATATCCCTCTTTTTTGATTTTGCGATAGCGATCGGCAAACTGCTGGCTGCCCACTTTGCCTTTTTCTTCGTTATCAAAGAAAATGAAAGCGGCAGAAGAGCGCAGCTCCTGCGGCATCTGCGCCATCAGCTCCATCAGGCAGGCCGTGCCGGATGTGTTATCATTGGCGGTATGCTTGTTGGCAGGGCCGAAAAACAGCAGCGCAAAAAAGAGAAAGAGTACCGCTAAAAGCCCAACTTCCGTCAAAAGCAATCCCAACAAACTGCCAGCCTTCGTCAGCTTTCCAGCCGCAAAGGATACCAAAAAGCATGCTGCAAACATCACCAGTATCACCGGCAGCTGCGCTCCCAAGGTGGCCAAGAAATTCTTGGGAAACACCATGTTGGGCAAGGGCATCACGGGCTGGGTGTCGTAATGGGCGGTGTAGATCACTTTTGCTGTTTCGGGATTCCCCACCACCAGATTGCGGCTGGCAAGGAGCCCTTTATGCTCCTCTACTTTCACTTCATAGCCCATTTCCTTTATTTCTTCCTGTGCCCATTTAAGAAACGCCGTCTTTTGCTCCTTGGTCTTGCGCACTTGATATGTTTCAAGCAAATTCTCCAAATATTTCATGTTCCATTCGCTTCCTTTTGTCAGATGTAATCACCGCTGCCCTGCACGAGCTTGATATCCAGCCCCGGATTTTCATTGCAGGAATCCAAAAACACCATCAGGAATTTGCCCCATTGCTCCGGCATGTTTTCCGCCGCTTTGGCGCATTCTTCAATCACGATACAAACGTCTCCCAAATCTGTCAGGCAATCGTGCAAAGCATCCAGATTCCTGCCGTAAAATTCCGGGAAGCCCAGTGCTTCCTGCAAGGCCAGATGGGCATCCTTGGGGGTCTTCCAATTCGCCGCCGTCAATGTTATCTTTTTCATGGTGCCAGCATCTCCTCAAAGGTTTCGTAGTGGTCTTCGGTATAGAAGATCAGCCCGTCATTGGAATAAACAATGCGCTTGGCATTGGCCCTTTCTCCGTCAAAATCAATATCACATTCGTAGTACTGACGGCCACGCTTCACCGGCAAAATTTCTTCATAATTGCCGAATTTATCGCCGCCAATGCTCATGCCATAGGCCACATCCCATAATCCGCTGCGGCTGCCATTCCAGCCCAGTTTCCTGGCATCGTTTTTGGTGATGTAATTCTTCGGCAGCTTTTCGTATTTCCGCAAATACGCCGCCACATGCTCCTTATCGGTGTAATAGCCGTCTTCTTCCACGGCATAAGGGTCTTGCGTGGGCTGCGGGGTTTTGCCCGATTGCTTGGGGGCTTGGGTGGGCTGGGTTTTCGCAGGCGTCGCTTCCGGGAAATCCGAAAACTCCTCCATCAGCAGGCTGTACATTTCATAGTCAATCTTGCCTGTTTCGTCCAAGCCGAAATCCGCCTGAAACGCCTTGACGGCTGCTTCAAAATCCCGGCTGAAATTGCCATGAACGCTGCCTTCATAATAGCCCAGCTCCTGCAATACCGTCTGCATCTGGCGCACCTGCTGGCCGCCCATGCCGACCTTCAGCGTTTTATATGCGCTTTCCGCTATCCGGCTATCCGCCTGCACCTGCTGGCCGCCGGAAAAAATATAGAAGCCGCCGATCAGCAGTGCCAACGCCAATAACAGCGAAACAATCTTGGAAAACCTCATTTTCATTTCTTAATCCTCCTGATATATCCAAAGGCTTCTGTTGCCGAATACATCCACAATCAAAATGGCCGGCGTGCCCCGCAATTGCGGCAGCTGCAAAAACTCCGGCAAGGCAGGGGTGTGCTTTCTGCGTGCTGCGGAGCTTTGGGCATAAAATACGCCGTTATCCAGAAAGCCAACGCTCCATTGATCCACGTTGTTCAGCCCCTGAACCTGCGTGTTTGCGCCCTGATAATGGGTCAGCCGCACGTCATGGAAGGCAATCCCCGGCACCATCTCCGCCGCCATCTCGATTTCCTTCCCTTCGCAGGGCATATGTAGGGTGAGGTTCGTTTCCAATAAACGCTTTCTGGTCACGCTCAAGCTCAAGGGGCTGATATCCGCAATCAGGTATCTTCTGCCGGCCTGCGCCGCCGCAACGGCCGTGGTGCCGCTGCCGCCGAATAAATCCGCCACCAGATCGCCGGGACGGGAAGCCGACAATATAATGCGGTTCAGCAACGCTTGGGGCTTTTGGGTGTCATAGCCAGTGCGCTGGGGATCCTTTTGCTGCAAATGGCTCACATCCGCCCAAACATCGCCGGGATAAACAGGCTCGTCGTCGTAATACGTATATGTCTTGCCGCCGGAATGGATGGTGCGGTATGTGCGGCCGTTTTCATCCACGCACCGGCGCATATGATTGGAGCGGTTTTCGCTTCTGGGCAGCGGCACGGAGCGGATATCGAAATATTGCTTCCGGCTTTTACGATAGAACAAAATCACATCATGTTTTCTGGAAAAACGCTTCATGCTCCGTCCGCCGGATTGATACGCCCAAATGATTTCATTCATGAAATTGCTTTCCCCGAAAATCTCGTCGCACAAAATCCGGGCATGCGCACTCATCCGGCTGTCCAGATGCAAAAAGAGGGAGCCCGTTTCATTGAGCAGCATCCTGGCATTTTCCAAGGCCGCCCGAAGCAAGGCCAGGTATTCCCCTTTGCCGGAAAATTTATCCTGATACGCCGGCAAAACCAAGGCTTCCTTGCCCGTCTCCCAGCCCTTTTCCCCCACACGCATCCGCATGGAAAAGTCTTCCCCAGTCATAAACGGCGGATCCAGATAAACCACCTGCACCTGCCCTTCATAGGCGGAAAAATCCCCCCTGGCATCTGAAAAAACAGCAGTTCCGTCCTTTCCGGTTCCATGCACTTCCGTGAAGCATTTGGTCTGCACCCAGGTCATGGCAGGCTCATCCTTTCTTAAAACGCTTTCAAACTCTCGTTATATGCGTGCAGGGCGTCCAAAAATGCCGCCGTTTCGGGGCAGGCATATAAAATTTCACCTGCTTTTTGCACCGCATCCGTAAATTCCTTCTGCAAGCCCTTGATGCCGCTCTGCATAAGAGGGCAAACAGCCCAGCCTCTTTGATCCATCACCGACCCATTTCTGCCGGGCAGCAGCGGAAACAGCATGCAGGATAAGGGACGCATGGCTCTTTCGCAATATCCTTCGCAGGATAGCAGCAGCGCATCTGCGAAAACGGCATCGTCCTGCATCAGGGTAAAGCCTTCAGGCAGTGTTTCATACAGCCCTTCTTCCCCCGGAAACAGCAGCATTCCGCCCTGCCCATCCTCGTCCGGCTCGCAGCAGACCGCACCGCAGTATCTTCCGCAGTCTCTCTTCAGCGGCGTCACGCTTTCCATCAGGGCACGGGCTTCCTTCACCGCCAAAAACGCCTGCATATACATCCCTCTTTCGTCTATACCTATTCAGTTTATTTTACCACGTTCTGACCATATTGACAAGGAAAAGAAAAGAAGGTAAACTGGAAAAAAACAGGAAGGGAGGCGGCTTCTATGCAGATTCCACAGGGCGTTTTGAAAGCACTGACGCTTTTGAACAATGCCGGTTTTGAAGCCTATGTGGTGGGTGGCTGTGTGAGGGATCATGTGCTAAAAATACAGCCAAATGATTATGACATCTGCACGTCGGCCACCCCTTCCGAAATGCAGCAGGTGTTTTTTTCTTTCCGCACCATAGAAACCGGCCTTCGGCACGGCACGCTGACGGTTATGATGGAGGGCGAGCCCCTTGAAATCACCACCTTCCGGCAGGACGGCGAATATCTGGATAACCGCCACCCCAAGGAAGTCACCTTTACCCGGAACCTGGAAAACGATCTTTCCAGGCGTGATTTCACCGTCAATGCCATGGCCTATCACCCGGAAAGGGGGGTTGTGGATCTTTTCGGCGGTCAGGAAGACTGCAAAAATAAAATCATCCGCTGCGTGGGCAATGCCAACACCCGGTTTGAAGAAGATGCCCTGCGCATCCTGCGTGCCCTGCGCTTTGCCGGAAGATTGCAATTTTCCATTGAAGAGGAAACGAAAAAAGCCATCTTTGCGAAAATGCACTTGCTCCACCGCATCAGTGCCGAGCGTATCGCAGCGGAGCTTTCCGGCCTTTTGCTGTCCTCCGGCGCACAGGAGATATTGCAGGAATTTGCCCCCGTTCTTTTCACAGTGCTCTGGCAGCTGAACACCAAGGAATACCCCTTCTCATTGCAGGTTTTGGCCCACTCCGAAAAAACGCAGCCGCTGCGCTTTGCCGCTCTCCTTTTTCCCTTGGGCGCAGAAAACGCAAAGGCCGCCTTGCAACAATTAAAGCTACCCAACCGGCTGCAGGAGGATGTTTTTTCCCTGATTCATTTCCAATCCCTTCCCCTGTCCGAAGAAAACATGCTCTATGCCCTCTCCCAAACGGGCGATGCGCTGATCTTCCCCCTGCTCTCTTACCAAAGAGCCTTCTCCGCCGCAAAGGATGGGCAAAACGCCAGCCTGTACGCAGAAAGAGAAAAGCAGCTTTCTGAAAAAGCCCGGCAGCTGATAGCGTCCGACGCCTGCTATACCCTAAGCCGCCTGGCCGTCAAAGGCAGCGATCTTGCTTCCCTCGGCATCAAAGGTCCAGCTATCGGAAAGACCTTGCAGAATCTCTTGGAGCAAGTGGCCAAAGGAAAAATTGAAAACAAAAAAGAGGTTCTGTTATCCTTTGTTCAGGCCATGAACCCATAAAACAACGCCGACACAGCGAAATCTCACCGTGTCGGCATTTGATTTTTATTCTTCTGTCAGAAAGCGAATCACTTCTGCGCCCATTGCATCCTGCTCTGCGCCGCCAAGGCCGTGGTTCAGCGTGGGATAGAAGCGGAAGGTGCTGTTCTGAAAGCCTGCCATGTATTTTTCCGCTTCTTGCTGATGTACCACTTCGTCCATGCCCCCAAACACCACCAATGCTTTGCCGGGGTATTGCGCCGTGGTTTCATAAATGGGCAGGTTCCTCGCCATGCGGAAATATAAATTTCCAACCATCCTGCCAAACCCAACATCCACCTTTTCCGGCACATGCACCGTGTCATATTGCGCCATCATGCAATGCCCTTCCTGTGCATCCGTTTTCAGGGACGCTGCCGGAGCCAGCAGCACCAGCTTTTTCACCATCTCCGGATATAATCCGCTCAGCATCCCGGCCACCACGCCTCCTTGGGAATGGCCAAGCACATAAATATCCGTCACATATTCCAGCTGCCGTGCATATTGCAAAAACACAGCGGCATCTTCAATTTCATTCCATACCGTCATCTGATGGAACGCTCCATCGCTTGTCCCGTGTCCGTTAAAATCAAAGCGCAGGGTGGTATAGCCATTCTCGGTCAGCACATCGGAAAGATACTGGAACAGCGACGGATACAGGCTCATGTCCGCCCCGAAGCCATGCAGCATCAAAACCAGCGGCCCTGGCTTGTCCGTCTTTCTTTCCAGACAGCCTCGCAGCGTGATGCCGCCTCTTTTCAGGGAAATGAACTGCCTGCCTTCCGCATTTTCGCTGGAAATCACGATGTCCAGTCCCGTTTCCGTGCCTTGAATGGCCCCGGTCAGGCTGGCCGTTTCCAGCCATTTCAGGCTTTCGCTGTCCGTCCAGATTCGGGGGAAGGTTACGATCTCTTTTCCTGCTTCCATCACCGCTTCGTTTTGGATGAATATCTTGCAAGGAACACCCTTATCATCCGTTCCATCCAGCATATACCGGGCACTGAGGCTGCCCCGATTGCTTTCCGGAAAAATCTGCGTATCCATGCCGCCCGGCAGCACATTCCCTTGAAACAAAGGGCTTTCGCAAGTGCCGGTAAAGGGAATCATCCGAATTCCTGCAGAAAAGCTGTCCAGCGCAAGGATTTCTCCCAGCGCAATATGAATACGCAAAATTTCCATGATTTCAGCCTCCTTATCTGCCAAAATGATACCACGAAACAGGCCCGTCCGCAATCTTTCAAGGCCAGCAGTTCCCTGCATTTTTCAGGACAATTTTTCCATTTTTTACTTTCTGCAAAGGCTGTCCTGCATCTTCATTTCATGGATCATCTGCCGCACCAGATGGGCAGAAACTTCAGAGGCGTTTTCGCAATTCTCATAATACGCATCATCTTCCGTCTTCCCCGGCACATCCGTCACCGTGCGAACGGCGATAAAGGGCACGTTAAACATATAGCAAATCTGTGCCGCTGCCGCCGTTTCCATATCCACGGAAAGGGGTGAAAGGGTCTGTTCAATCATCGCCCGGTTCTTCCCATCAATAAAGGCTTCCCCGGTGACGCTTCTGCCAAAGTACACTTTTCCTTCCGTCTTTTCCGCTGCAGCCTTGGCGGCAAGAAGCATCCTTTCATCCGCCTGCATCCAGATGCTCTTCATGTAAGGCGGATAATCCGTCAAAATGCCTTCCGCCACGTCATGATGGGCTACTTCCACAGAAACGATGGTGTCCATCACCTGCACGTTTTCCCCCATGCCGCCGCAAGTGCCGCTGTTGACCACGTCATTGCATCCATAGGTGTCAATCAGTATCTGGGTTGCGCAGGCGGCGTTTACCTTGCATACGCCGCAGAAAACCGCCGTCACACGCACGCCGTCCAACGTGCCGTGATAGAACGTTTTTCCAGCCTTCGTCGTTTCCGTCTTTCCTTCCATCCACGGGAGGAAAGGAGCTAATTCATCCTCCGCAGCGCACAGAAGGCCGATCCTCGGCAGCTCCATCAGCGGCTTTTCGTGCTTGGGATGGAAGATGATGTATTCAAAATCCGTTTCCACGGTGCCCACATGAGTTTCATAGGGCATGGTACCCATGTAGCAAAAGCCCGTCTTTTGAATCACCCGTGCGGACTGGCGGTTCCATTCAAAATGCCCCACGGTGATGAAGTCCAATTGTTCCTGATGGAACAGATATTCCTGCACTGCCTTTACCGCTTCCGGCATCAGCCCCCTGCCCCAATAGGCCTTGGACAGCACATAGCCGATTTCCCGTCCCAAATAGGCCTGCAGCATAGGATACATATCCTCCCGATACCGCTCAATGCCAATGGAGCCGATCACTTTCCCCTCATATTCCAACGCAAATACCTTTTTCCCTTGAATGAAGCTGTCCAGAATCTCCTTGCTTTCTGCTATGCTTTCATGGGGCTTCCATCCGGCCATTTGCCCCACGCCGTCCACGCTGGCATATTCAAAAAAGTCCTGCAAATCGCTTTCCCGGAAGGAGCGGAGGGTCAGCCGCTGTGTATGCAGCTCGACGCCTGTTATGTCAACGTATTTGTTCATCTTTCTTATCCTTTCCAATCCTTCTTCAAAATGGCATACTGGGCAATATCACAAACGCCCTGATTGTTGTAGCCGTAATCGGGGAAAATACCCTCCAGCTTCATGCCGCATTTCTTCATCACGCCGCCGGAATGGGGGTTCTTCACATCATGATGCGCCTCGATGCGGTTCATGCCCACATCCTCAAACAGGTATTGCATCACCGCTTTCAAAGCCTCCGAAACAATGCCCTGATGCCACCACGTTTTCCCGATGCAATAGCCGATTTCCGCTCTTCCGATGCGCATATCCCCATGCACCACGGCCATGCTGCCAATGGGCTGGCCAATTTCCTTCAGCTCAATCGCCCATTGATAATTGTCCATTTTATCATATTGGCTGACCCAATTGTTCAGCACCATCTTTGTCACATCCGTGCTTGGGTGGGTAGGCCAAGTGAGGAAGTGAGTCACATCCGGGTCAGACGCCCAGTTATGAAACATATTCTCCGCATCCTCCATTTTGAATGGCCGCAGAATCAGCCGCTCCGTCTCCAATCGTTTCGTTCCCTTGTGCTCCATTTTTCTTCTCCTCCTTATAACCTGTTCACCAATTTCAGGCAAATTTCAATCAGATTGCTGCGGATACCATCACGCTTGTTCCAACTGCGGTCGTCCCAAGCTTCGCTGCTCACGTCATCGCCGCCGTAGAGAATTTGCGCCAATTGCACCTTCCTGTATGCCGCCACGGCGAAGAACGCCGCCGTTTCCATTTCCACGGTGATGCAGCCTTCCTCCCTGCGCTTTGCAATCATGGCCGGGGTTTCCCGGAAAAAACCATCGGTCGTCCATGTTTTGCCAAAGCGGAAGGGAATGCCCATTTCACGAAGGCCCTGCGCCGCTGCTTCAATGGCTTCCTTCGGCCCTTCTGCTTCCCGGGAGGGCGGCAGGTAATGATAGGACGCCCCTTCATCCCGGACGGCACTGGTTGGCAGCATCAGAGCCCCTACTTCCGTCTTGCTCACAAGGCACCCTGCACCGCCGCAAATCATGAACTTTCTGCATCCTCTGGCGTACAGCTCATCAATCACTCCTGCCGCTCCGGCAGAGCCTACAAAAGACATGGTCAGGGCAATTTTTTCGCCCTCCTTTTCGTACAGATAAATGGGAATATCAAATACTTCGGAGTGCAATTCCCCAATCATCGGCAAATTGTTTTCTTGAACATACCTATCCAGCTCTTTTCGGAAAAAAGTGATCACGCATTTTTCCGGCAGCGTCTTTTCAAATTCTTTCACAGGATCAATCACGGGATTGCGATCCGTATCGAATTCGCAGATGGGGTAAGCGTGAGGGTAAATCATGGGGAAACCTCCTTTTTGATAAAATAAAACAGTGCAGGATTTCCTTTTTCGGATAACCTGCACTGCGATAGACTGAAGAATAGAAAATCAATTTTCTTTCAGGTATGGCAATGCAAGCCGGTCAGGACGTTCATTAAGAACCACTGCCAGCACAGAATTATTCATACCGAATTTGATCGTCTGCAACATTGCCATGCCCTCCTTCCGTGTTTTTTGCGATTATATACCCCTTTTTCCCGTTTGTCAACAGGCTTTTTTCTTTTTGTCCTAAATTTTATTGCGTTTTTTCTGTTATTTCGTGGCTTTCAGCGTTGCCGTGCTTCCCCATTTGTTCAGCACATCCACCTTGGCAAAGCCGCCTTTAAGCAGTGCATCCCTTTCGTTTTCTACCGTCAAGGGCGTATCGTAATGATAAAATTCCCCGTCTAACAAGCCCTGCTCTTTTTTCAAACGAATCAGTTCCCGTTGAAAATAGTCTTCCCTCTCCTGATGATCGGCAAAGTAATCCGTCAGGATGAAAAAGCCGCCGTCTTTCAGGCTGTCACAGAGCTTTTTGTACAGCGGAATTTTTTGCTGTTTGGTGAAATGATGCAGTGATTCCACGGAAACGGCAGCGTCAAACGCATCTATCCCAAACGGCTCATCAAAATACGAAGCGCAAATCAGCCGCATCCCTTTTTCCGGAAATTTCTTTTCCAACGCATCCAGCATCGGTCTGCACAGGTCAATCCCCGTCACGCCGGCCTCCGGGTTCAGGGCAAAATAATCTTCCAGTTCCAGCCCGGTGCCGCAGCCTAAATCCAACACCTTTGCGCCCTTTTCTTTTGGAAGCTGTGCCGCCGTGAAAGCGTAAAACACCCCTTCATCGTCCACTTCCCTGCGCATATGTTCGTCATATCCGTCCAGCCTTTTTTCAAAAAAGGCATCCATTCTTTCCAGTTCCATTTTTACCTCAATATCGCTTAAACATCACGTCCACGCTGTCCTTTTCCATGCCGGAAGCGTGATAAAACCCCTGATTATCCTCAATGGAAATCAGCTGGGTCACGTGGATATTTTTTTCTTTCAGTTGTTCTTCCAAGGCAAGCAAAAGCCCCTTGCCATAGCCTTTTTTCTGGTATTGGGGACGCACAAACAATTCCGAAACGAAGAAAAAATCTTCCTCGGCATAAGGGTCCACATAGCCCAGCACGCCGCCGATGACCTGCCCATCCATGATGGCCGCCATGCCGCAGGCTTCGTAATTGGAAAGGATAGCCTGTATCCTGCGAAGTGCCCTTTCCTCCGTCCAGTTTTCAAACCACGGAGCCTGCTCATAGGCCGCCATCATGGCTTGCGCCAGGCCGGGCATTTCTTTTTCCATAATGATTTTATATTCCATTTTCCTTTGCTCCTTCTCTGGCTTCCCGGAAACAGCCTATCAAATCCTTCGCTGTCATTTCCCGAAGCCCGTATTTTTTCGCCCCAATCACGCTGCTCTGGCCGTGCCAAAGGCAGGCGTTGCCCGCCGCGTCAAGGGGGCTCGCATCCTCATGCAAACACACCGCCATCATCCCGGCCAGCACATCGCCGCTGCCGCCTTTGGCAAGGGCAGGGCTGCCCACGGCGTTGAGGAAATATTCTGTTTCCCCGTCTTCCATTTTGGCAATCACTGTTATGTCGCTTTTGAGAACAGCCACACAGCCGTATGCTTCACACAGCCTTTTCGCCGCCCCAAAGCGATCCTTCTGCACATCGGAAACCGATACGCCTAATAGCCTCGCTGCTTCACCCAGATGGGGTGTGATAACAGTTTCTTTCCCAAGGCGCATTTTGTTTTTTGCAAGTAAGTTCAACGCATCCGCATCAAAGACAGCTCTCTTTTCCGAGTCGTATAGAGCAAGGATGTTTCTCCACACTTCTTCCCCTTGGCCCAAGCCCGGCCCCACCACCAGCACATCATAAGCCGGAGGATTTTTCATCGCTTCCTCAATATCCACGCACATGGCGTTTGGCACCAGCTTCTGCAAAACGGGCATGGATTCCCGGGGACACAAGAGTGTGGTCAGCCCGGCTCCGGCGGCAATGGCCGCTTCTGCGCACATGGCTGCTGCACCGCACATGCCAAGGGCTCCGGCGTAAATCACAATGCGTCCGCAATCTCCCTTGTGGGCGTTGATGGCACGCTTTGAAAGCCGCCGCAGGGCATTCGCCGAAAGCATCTGGCAATCCAGTTCCATATCATTCAAAACCAGCTTGTCACTATTGTATATATCCATGTCCCACAAGCCAATGTCCGCAACCCGAATCTTCCCCACGGCTTCCCGGTAAGGGGTCAGATAGAGGCCGGGCTTTGGTGCATGAAAAGTAACGGTCACATCCGCCTGCATATACGCCCCTTCCACCGCTTCGCCGGTAAGGCCATTGATGCCGCTGGGAATATCCACGGCAATGACGGGATGATGAGAACAAGAAAAATCATGCAGCGGCACGTTGATCATCAGCGTGGTCAGCTCATCCGGAACGCCCCTCATGCCCGTGCCAAGGAGGGCATCCACATAGCCGTCAAAAGCTTCATTCGGCGTACCGCCTTCCATGAAAGGCCGCTCTTCCTTGGGCAACGCCGCCACATTCCATACAGGGATATCCAAAGCCTTTACAAAGGCCAAATTGGTTTTTGCGTCAGGGGTCTGCGGCTCGCCGGAAAGCCAGATTTCAGGAAAGCCGCCACGCATCCGAAAGAGCCGGGCTGCGGCCAGCCCATCGCCGCCGTTATTGCCCTTGCCGCATAAAAACAGCACTTTCTTTTGATAGCAGCCGCCCAGAGCTTCCTCCAGCGCATCCACCACAGCATTCGCCGCCCGCTCCATCAAAAGCAAGCTGTTTACACCCAAAGAAAACGCCTTTTCTTCCGTCCGCTTCATATCGCGGGGCGTCAATACCTGAAAAATTTCTCTGTTCTTCATCAAACTCATCCGTTCTAAAAATAACCACCGGCACAAACCATAGCATATTCCAGTAATATGTATCCGGATTCGGTTTTCTTGGAAGGGGGTACGGGGGAAACGATTCTTTCAGGAATAAACCCCTTGTGGGTTTGTGATGCGGTAAACGATACGTTTTTTGTATGTAAAAAGCATGCGCAAGCATTGCGCAGGGCATGCGATGCAATTGAAAAGAATCGTTCCCCCCGTAATATTTCTCTTCTTTACATATTCCGCTCTGCAATAGCAATGGCTGCCGCCACGCCGCCGTCATGGGAAATGGAAAGGTGCAGGTTGGTAATATTCCGCTGGGAAGCGTGCAGGGCAAATTCCCCACGCAAATCGTAATAGGGCGCACCGTATTTATCGTGCAGAACGCAGATATCCTGAATGGTGCCGAGGGTAAAGCCTGTGCCCAGAGCTTTTACCAGAGCTTCCTTGGCGGCAAAAATGCCGGCCATGGTCTGGGCAGCGGCTTTCCCCTTGTTTTCGATATATTCCTGTTCTTCCATGCTGAAAAAACGGGCCAGAAAGCGTCCGTCCGTCAGCTGCTTTTCCATGCGTGCAATATCGCACACATCAATGCCCACGCCCACAATCATAGCTGCGAAAAGAGCAGGGCGTTGGCAATGGCCCGTGCTGTCACTTCCGCCGCTGCGGCGCAGAGCTTCACAAAGTTCACCTGTGCATCCGTTTTCCCGGTGGCCAAGGCAAAGATGGTATCGCCGTCCATCTGGGTGTGCACCGGGCGAATGGTTCGGGCGAGGCCGTCATGGCTGACGTCCGCCAAGCGGTTGGCCTGTTCCTTGGTCAGCTTGCAATCCACGGCCACCACGCCGATTGTTGTATTGCTGCCGGGGGCAGGGATGCGCATCTGCTGGGGCGCAGGCGCATGGCCGTACAGCAGCCCTTCCGCATAGACCGGCGTGCCGTCCGGCATATGGGCGCAGCCGATCACCTTCCCGGTTTCGGGGTGATACACATCCCCCACCGCATTCACGGCGACCACAGCACCCACCGTCACGCCTTCGGGCAGCGTAATGGAAGCGGAGCCAATGCCGCTGTCCTGGGGCTTGGCGGAAGAAATCAGCTTGCCCACCGTTGCGCCGGTTCCGGCTCCAACCCTGCCCTGCGCCATGCCCTTGGCAGCGTTCATGCAGGCTGCCCGGCCCATAGCGGCATCGGGACGGATATTGGGATCGCCAACGCCCAAATCATATAAAACCGCAGCCGGCACAATGGGCACCCTTGCCACGCCCATATCCATACCGATTCCCATGCTTTCCAGATAGCGCATCACGCCGCCGGCTGCATCCAGCCCGAAGGCACTGCCGCCGGAAAGCACCACCGCATTCACGTTTTCTACCAGATTGCCGGGGCGCAAAAGATCCGTCTCCCGGGTGCCGGGAGCGGCTCCCCGAACCGATACGCCGCCAATGGCTCCCTGATCTCTGCAAAGCACCACGGTGACGCCTGTGCGGCCGGATGTGCTGCCTGCATGGCCCACTTTGATGCCATGCACCATGGTGATATCGCCGGGATACGTTTTTTTCATTCTTCATTCCCTCTTTCCTAAAACTGCTTTCCGTTAATAAAAGGTTTTGTTTTCTTTCTTTAAACGATAGGCCAGATAGCCGTTTTCTTTCAACTCCTGTATACTGCGCTCCCGGCAAACCACCTTGCCCGTGTACCGGGTGCTTTCCACCACTTCCATGGTATCTTCCCCCGTTATCCCGGAAAAAAACATCACATGGCTACCGGATTTCAGCAGGATATCCCCTGCTTTTAGTTCATCATAGGCAATTTCGTCGCAAATGGCAGAAAAATCCCGTGTCGCCAGCTTTTTCGGCAGCTGCCAGCAAACGCTCACAAGCCCCGAACAATCCATGCCCACACAGTCCCGGCTGATGACCTTCGGCCGGTCGTCCGGCACATTCCCGGCATATTTTCCTTCTTTCAGCCCCTGCAAAAACTTCGCTTCGTCACTCCAGCCGCCCCAGCAATAGGGCATGCCCTTGTTTTCCCTGGCCGTCTGCCACCATGCGCAGGGGTAGGCACTCTGGGTGTAGTCCTCGTCCGGGGTGTCCACCCGATAGCCCATCCCGTCTTCCCCATGGAACCGGTTCTTTTCCGTGGGCATCCATGCAATGTCCGCAAAGCCCTTCGCCCGTTTCAATACCCTTCTGCCAAAGGTTCTCTCCAAGGCTTCATTCAGCCAATCGGCCAAGTCTTTGTCCACTTCTTCTTTGTTTACTTCATTGAAAAGCTCATGCCGGGCATTCGGATACAGCTTCACCGTAACGTCTGAAAGCCCTGCCTTTTGGAACGCCTCCGCCACATGCCTAACCCCATCACCCATCTGTCCCACGGGGTCTTTCTCCCCGGAAAGGAAATAGACAGGCAGGCCTTTGGGCAATGCCGACAGGCGGCTTTCATCCGCAATGGCACCCAGGCCACCAAAGAAATCCGCATAGGCTTTCCCCGTGAACAAAAAGCCGCACAGGGGGTCGGCAATGTATTTATCCACTTCTTTTTCGTCCCGGCTCAACCAGTCAAAGGGCGTGCGGGCAGGCTGAAACGCCTTGTTATTGGCACTGAATGCCATCTTATCCACGATTTTGCTGGGCTTTTTCCTTGGCATCAGGCTGGCCACCATCCTCCCGGCGGCGGTCAAGGCTTTGGGATAATAGCCCGTGCCGGATAGCACCAGCCCGTCCAGCTCTTCCGGGTATTGCAACACAAATTCCCGGGCAAGGAAGCTGCCCATGCTGTGCCCCAGCAGAAAATAAGGCGTGTTCGGGTATTGCGCTTTTGTGGTCTGCATCACTGCATAGGCATCCTCAATCAGCTTTTGCCAGCCGTCTTCGTCGGCAAAATAGCCCAGCAGCTCCGCATTCTTCCCGTGACCCCGGTGGTTTTTACCCACCACAAGAAAGCCCTTTTCATTCAAAGCCCTGGCCATGCGCTCATAGCGGTCCATATGCTCCGCCATGCCGTGCAGAATCTGAATAACGGCGGCCGGTTTGCCTTCCGGCTTCCAAAGCCGAACGTCCATGAAAACGCCTCCCTTTCAAGCAATAGCAACACAGGAGGGGCCTCATCCTACAAAGCCCCTCCTGCGGAAAAATTACAGCTGGAACAAGCCAACCTTCTTATACACTTTTTTGAGCGTTTTGCGTGCCAGATAATCCGCCTTTTCGGCGTTGCGCTTCAGCATGGCGTTCAGGCTGTCCTTATCCGCCAGAATGGCGTTATACCGCTGCTGAATGGGTGCAAATTCTGTCAGCACCGCATCCGTTACCGCTTCCTTCAGCGCACCATAACCCAGCCCGGAAAGGGCAGCAGCCGCTTCTTCGGGGGTCTGGTTTTTGAGGGCGGCCAGAATGGTCAGCAAATTGGAAACGCCGGGCTTGTTTTCCGGGTCATAGCGGATTTCGCCGTCACTGTCCGTTACGGCACGCTTCAGCTTCCGCCGGATATCCTCCGGCTTATCCAGCAGCGCAATGAAGGTATCTTCCGGGTCAGATTTGCTCATTTTCCTTGTCGGTTCCGTCAGGCTCATGATCTTGGCGGACGCCTTGCGGATGTAGGGCTCCGGGATGGTAAACACATCGCCATACACGCCGTTGAACCGCTGGGCAATATCCCGGCAGATTTCCACATGCTGCTTCTGATCCACGCCCACAGGCACGATGTCCGTCTGGTAAAGCAGGATATCGCTGGCCATCAGCACGGGATAGGTGAACAGGCCTGCGTTGATATTATCCGCATGCTTGGCAGACTTATCCTTGAACTGGGTCATGCGGTTCAGTTCGCCCATATAAGTGAAGCAATTCAGAATCCATGCCAGTTCCGCATGGGCCGGCACATGGCTCTGGCAATAAATAATGTTCTGTTCGGGATCCAACCCGCAGGCCACATAAAGAGCCGCCAAGGAAGCTGTGCGCTTGCGCAGATCCGCCGGGTTCTGCCGCACTGTCAATGTGTGCAAATCTACTACGCAATACAGGCAATCCGCATCCGGGAAGGAAGAAAAATTTCGCAATGCGCCGATATAGTTTCCCAAGGTAATATTGCCGGAGGGCTGAATGCCCGAAAATACCACTTTACGCTTTTCGTTCTGTTCCATGTGAATCCAATCCCCTTTTTGTAGTTCTAAAGTGAATTATAACATTTTTTCCGCTATCTGTAAAGAATGGAAAGAACCGCCCGTTTTTTGATACACGAAAAAAACCGTGCTTTCTCTTTTCTCCCTTCCAGATTGCATTTTTGCAAATGCAGAGAACCATGAGGGATTCCACTCCTTCTTGTGTGGATACGGTGAGAACACCGGGCGGGGACATCGTCCCTGCACCCAGTAGCGGAAAAACATATCATCATCGAACTTCACTCATCCCGCTGTAATTGAGGGAAACCCATTCGCATCTGAACCACGCAGAAAACCAGATAAACGTTGAATATCGTCTGCCCACGGCCGCAAAACTTCCGTTCCTCAAGCTCCATGCGGAGATAATTTCTGCAAAAAATAAGCGTGTTTTCGCAGAGTGGGTGCAGGGAGGAACTCCCTGCCATGGGGTACAGGGGACGAGCAGTCCCCTGCTCCGTTTCAAACCCTACACTTCACACAAACAGACACAAGAAAAGCTGCGTCAAGCAATATGACGCAGCTTCTCTAATGATTGGAACGTCTGGCTGTTTCGGCCAAGCGTTCTTTTCTTTACGACTCCGGCTTAATCAATGATGATAATGCCGTCGTCGTCGCCAAAGTCTTCTTCATCCTCCAGCAGAATATCTTCTTCATCTTCCTCCGCCGGGTCGCCAAGGTAGGCTCCTACGATGGCTTGTCCCCAAGTAGCGTTGGCATTGATTTCATAGTTCTGCAGAAGGGGGGTATGGAAATCGAAGTAAGCGTTGGAATAAACGGGAATGGCCGGAACCACTTCCTGCCAGTATTCCTGGAACGCAATCCACTTCTGGCAATAGGAAACGATATCACCAGGCTCCGTCTTGGCCATATCCTGCGCCAATTCGTACAGCTTTTCATCTTCGATATGGGTGTAATTGCTGTTGATGCCATCCACCGGCGCATAATTCAGCGTGGGGTCAAACACTTCGCTGAAGTTGGTGGCCAGATAGATCATATCGCAATCCCGGTCCGTCTGACGGTAATATTGGGTCAGCAATTCTTCCATGGGCACGGGAGTCAGGGTCAGCTGAATGCCAGCCTGCTGCAGATTCTGAACGAAGGTTTCTTCCATGCTTTCGGCAATCTTGTTCCCTGCGGGATAAATCATTTCCAGCGTCAGGGGCACCAGTTCACCGTCCACATCGGCGCAGCGCACGCTATCCACGCCTGCCTGATAGGTGCCGCCGTCCATGTTCAGCGTCCAGCCGTCATGATCCAGCAGCTGATTGGCCTTTTCCACGTCCAGATCGTATACAGGAATGCTGTCCATGTTCATTTCTTCCAATGCCAGCAGCATATCCTCGTATTCTTTCTTTTCCGCTTCGGTGGCACCCTCTTCGGGTTCTTCAAATTCGGGAATCAAGGCTCCTGTCATCACCTGATACATCCACTGGCCAATGCCGTAGTATCCATCCACCCGCAGGCCGAAGTTTCCTACATAGCTGCTCACCAGCGCATCCTTGTCCAGGCAATAGGCAATGGCCTGACGCACAGCGGCGTTCTTTACCGTGGCCTTTTCGCAGTTGAAAGACATCAGGCTCAAGCCGATACGGGCATAGCTGGCCATCCGGGCCGTTCCTTCGCCCACCAAGCCAATGCCGCTCATCACAGTTTCCGCATTCACGGCCTTGTTAATCAGCCCCAGTTCGCCATTGGCCAGTTCATCCAGCATGGTTTCGTTGGTCACCGTTTTATAGGTCAGATACGGGATGGTTGGCAGCACGCCTTCGGCATTACCCTTGTAGTATTCATTGATTTCAAATTCAGCTTGCTTTCCGTCAAAGGAAATCAGTTTGTAGGGGCCACAAGTCACTTTAGGATTGAACACATAGCCGTTTTCAGGATCCAGCATGGAGACTTGTAAGGCTTCTGCGGTAAAGGTTCCGGCGGTTTTGTCCAGGTAGATGCCTTCGCCGTCGTCCTTCACTTCGCAGCCGGGTGCAATCACATCAATGGGCAGAGGCTGGCAACGCAAAAGACCCAGCTCGTAGAAGAAGGGACGATAGGCCGCATCAATGGTGATATCCAGCATCCGGTCGTTAATCACCTTCACGCCAGCCAGCACATCCGTTTCGCCATTCTTATAGGCTTCCATGCCCAGAACGGAACCAAAGCTATCGGTGTTGCCGCCAATTTGCTTAATCTCATCTGCCACAGAGAGCAGCATGGTAAAAGCATAATCCCATGCGGTAATGGGGGTGCCGTCAGAGTAATACAGGTCATCCGCCAGCACCAGAGAATAGGTGCGGTTTCCCTGCGCATCATCAAACACCGCAATGCCGGTTACAACCGTCGGGTCTACATCAAAGTAACCTTGATCGTACTGCCATAGCACAAGATTGTAACCGAAAAGCAACTGTTCCACGTCCAGGTCGGCCGTGTTATTGCCCCACATATTGGTAGAAAAATTTCCATTGAACGCCGTGGTGCTTCCCACCACAAGGTGTTCATATTCTGCATTTTCCAAATTTTCTGCTAAAACAAGGGTTTGGCTCAGGGCCAAAACCAGCGTCAGCAGCAGCGCAGCCCATCTTTTCATCTTCAAAATCATCCTTTCGTAGCGGACGAAACGCCCTTTTTCGGCTCAAAAAATCCGGAATGCCCGGCATGTGTGTTACCACATGCCGGGCGCCATAACTTTTTGGCTGTTATGAACTTTCCTTTTGGATTACTCGAAGCAGTCACCAGCGTTGATGTTTACGTTACCCAGACCCAAAGGCTTGTCATAGTCACCGATTTCGATGTAACCAGGACCAGTCTTCTTGTAGATTACAGTAACTGTCACATCACGTGCAGGCATCGTGTCCTTCACAACCTTCGGGTTGGCCCGATAGCCTTCAATGCTGGGAGATTCCACATCATACTTGTCGCCCGCTTTCAGGGTGTCTTCGTATGTGGGTGCTGCCGTCTCGCCATTGTCATAGATGTAATGAATGGTGAGCTTGTATTCGATGGCGGTATAGATTACATCGTATACCACATCTTCGGTTTCCATCACGCCCTGAACCACCTGAATGTCAGCCGTATAGCCGTCCACTCTCGGGCTGGTCACGTAGTAGCTGTCGCCGGTTTCGTACTGAGCCTTGAAGTCGGGCGCAGCCTTCTTGCCGTTTACTTCTTCGTACCAATAACGTACGATCACACGATACTTCGACTTTTCGGTCTTGATATCTTCGTCGTCGCCATCTTCGGGGATGATGGGTTCGTCGGGGTTCTTGGGATCGGGGATGGGATCAGCTTCGGCGGTGGCCACGTTCAGAACGTGTCCGGCAGCCACATGCTCTTCTGTTACGGTGACATAGGCCGTGAAGGTGACGGTTTCGCCCACTTCCAGAACCTCAATCACTTCGTGCATGTTGGCCAGGTTGTCGTCCACCTTCACGTTCTTGTAAGGCACATTGCCTTCGTTGGTCACGCTGATGGTGTAAGCAACTCTGTCGCCCAGCTTCTTCACGCCATTGTTGTTCGCTTTCTTTTCAACAGTCAGCGTACCATCAATGGGTTCAGTCTCATCCTCTTCGTCGTCTTCGCCTTCGGGAACGATCGGATCATCGGGATCCTTGGGATCCGGGATCGGGTCGCCCTTGGCAGTCACGCTGTTGAGCACCTTGCCGTTCAGGATGTCTTCAGACGTTACTTCGTATTCCGTGGTGAAGGTCTTCGTCTCGCCCACATTCAGGGTTTCGATCGTCCATTCATCGCCGGTCAGTTCGTCTTCCACAACCACGTTGGTGAAGGTTACGTTGCCGTCATTCTTCACGGTGATGGTGTACTTGATCGTCTCGCCCAAGGCCACTTCTTCGCTGTCCTTATCGCTGGTCTTTACAACCGTCAGCGTTGTGTCAATGGGTTCGGTGGGATCTTCTTCGTCGTCATCATCTTCCGGAGTATGCGGAGGCACATCAGGATCGGGATCGGGCACGTCGTCGCCCTTCGCCGTCACGCTGTTGAGCACCTTGCCATTCAGGATGTCTTCAGACGTTACTACGTATTCCGTGGTGAATGTCTTCGTCTCGTCCACATTCAGGGTTGCGATCGTCCATTCATCGCCGGTCAGTTCGTCTTCCACAACCACG
>JAZNQO010000035.1:0-69761 GCA_045590215.1 Clostridia bacterium
GGGTTGAAGACATTGCACGGATATTGGACATTGGAAGATCATCCGCTTACAATCTTGTGAGGGAAGGTCACTTCAAAACGGTACGTGTTGGGAGTGCAATTCGTATTTCGCGAAAGTCCTTCAATGAATGGTTAGAGAATCGAGCTATCTAATCATAGGAGGAAATGAAAATGGCTTCTATTGTAAAGAGAGGAAAAAACTATAGTGTAGTATATAATTATGTAAACGATCTTGGGGAAATGAAACAAAAATGGCGAAGCTGCCCAACCTACAAAGATGCACAGCGAACCAAAGTTGAAATTGAGCATGATTTGATGATGGGGACATTCGTTGCTCCGGTTAAGCAAACAGTAACAGAATTCATGAAAGAATTTGTGACACTGTATGGATCGCAAAAGTGGGGAATTTCTATGTACAGTTCCAGTTGCGGATTGATCAGTAACTACATCGTTCCGATCATTGGACACCTGGAGGTGCAGAGCATCACCCCTCGCACGGTGGATATGTACATTCAGACTTTGCGAAAAACACCACCTGTCAGTAACAAAATGCACAAGGCATCCACCAAATATGTTCAAGATCAAACGATCGAAAAGATTATCAAGCTTTTGCGCTGTGCTTTCAAGCAAGCTGTTCGTTGGGAATTGATTGGAAAGAATCCATTTGACAATGCCATTCTACCCAGAACACGCTATAAAGAACGCGACATCTGGGATGCTGATATGATACGTACAGCTTTGGACGCCTGCAGCAATCCTATGCTATATCTGGCCATGAACCTGGCATTTGCCTGTTCTTTGCGGATAGGAGAGATACTTGGGTTAACTTGGGACAATGTTCATATTTCAGATGAGGATATAGCAGCAGACGACGCCTGGATCTATGTGGATAAAGAAATAGCCAGAGCTACACAAGCAGCGATTGATGTCATAGGCGAAAAAGACATCTATCATATCTTTTCTCCTGTCATGGGAAATACAAAGACAAGAATCGTTTTGAAAAAACCGAAAACAGACAGTAGTGTTCGAAAGGTATGGCTTCCCAAAACCGTTGCTTACATTCTTCGTAAATGGCAGGATAAGCAAAATGAGATCATTGAAATGCTTGGTGACGAATACCAGAATTTCAATCTGGTTCTTGCTCAGTCCAATGGCAGACCTGTCGATCAGCGGATGATTGAAAAGGATTTCAACAAGCTGAAAGAGAAAGCTGGTCTTCCCAATGTTGTTTTTCACTCTCTTCGACACTCCAGTACAACTTACAAGCTGAAGCTGAATCATGGAGATTTAAAGGCAACGCAGGGAGATACCGGACATGCGGAGATTGACATGATTACGAAAGTATATGCGCATATTCTGGATGAAGATAGAAAAATCAATGCTCAGAAATTTGAGAATTCGTTTTATTCTTCTCTGGATTTGCGAAAAGTCAAAGCTCCGCAAGAAAATTCTTCGTCCTTTGATCTTGCCGAATTGATTCGCCAGCTGCAATCTTCTCCGGAACTTGCTTCGGCACTGGCCGCCTTACTTCCGAGGGTTTGCTAATGAATTATTAGCAAATTCATTAGCAAATCCCTAAAAAGAGTGGAAACAGTTCGAATCCCGGAAACGAAATGTCTCTTTCAAATCAGACAGAGTAATTCGGTGAAGTGTTTGAAAAAGTGGCATAAAAAATGCCGCAAACCCTTGAGTTTACGGCATTTTGGCACGCCCGGCGGGATTCGGACCCACGGCCTTCCGCTTAGGAGGCGGACGCTCTATCCTACTGAGCTACGGGCGCATGCATAAATTTTGACCATTCGGAGCTTTCGCAGATGTACCGCTTAGGAGGCGGACGCTCTATCCTGCTGAGCTACGGGCGCACGGATGAATGGATTAAAAAGGCGATTTGACGGAGTGCCGGGATGGGAGGAATGATCTTCCTCAAAGCGGGCACCCATTCATTATAGCATAAAGGAGAGGGGAGCGCAAGGGAAGGAAAAACGAAAAATTTGAAATTTTTCCGTTTGGGGGCTTGACAAGAGGGGGCGGGTGTGCTATTATCATTCTTGCGCAAAGCGTATGGTCGCATGGCTCAGTTGGTAGAGCACATCGTTCACATCGATGGGGTCACAGGTTCGAGTCCTGTTGCGACCACCATATGCGCCAAGTATAGCAGAATGAGTGAAGCTGTGCTTGGCGTATTTTTGTTGTTTTGGGAGGATAAAGGATGAACGCAGATCAAAAGGCTTTGATGGAATATTGGCAGGCCTGGATTTATGAACGGGATGAGGACGAAAGGGAAATGGCGGCGTATATACTGTGGTGCGTGGGCAAAAGGAAGCTAAAGATCGTGGAGCCTGCCTGCGGCGGCGGAAAGCTGTGCGTGCCGCTGGCAGAAGGAGGGCATCAGGTGACAGGCATTGATTGCAGCAGAGAGATGTTGAATCAGGCCGTGAAAAAGGCGGAGAGGTTGCCGAATTTGCAATTGCAGGAAGCGGATATGCTCTTGCAGCCGTGGGGCAAGGGCTTTGATATCGCCATTTTAGGGGGAAACCTGATGGTGAATATCGTGACGGATAGGGATTATAAGCGTGCCCAGAAGAATCTGCTGGAAAGGGCATGGGAAGCGTTGAAGATGGGCGGCAAACTGTTTCTGGATTTTGACTGCCCGGATGTTCTGTCCAAATGGGCTCCGGCTAACCGGGAGTGGGTTTGCTTTGAAGGGGAGGACGACCGGGGAACCTATGGCCGATATATTGTAAAGGACGGCACGGTGGACGACCGCCAGCGCATCATAACCGGAGAAAGACGATGGGAAATGAAAACGGCGCAGGGCGAAAACTTTGTGCATACGGAAAAGAGCTATAAGCACTTTCCGGGGTTGGAGCAGGTGTGCGCCATGCTGTACCGGGTGGGCTTTGCCGTTGAATCCATCCACGGCGGCTACCGGGGCGAGCCCTTTGACCGGGATCACCGCAGGGCGGTTATCTGGGCCAGAAAATGCAGAATTTGAAAATAACACAATAAAACAGCCGCAGAATCTGTTTGTTAGGTTTTGCGGCTGTTTTTTCCGGCGGCCAAGAGACTTGCGCAGAACGAATTTACAACGTATAATAGAGACGGCTCAAAATGACACAGAGCGAGAAGGAGCGTGTACGAATGAAGCGATTGATGGCAATGGTTCTCATTTTTGCATGCCTTTTTTCGCTTTTGAATATGTTTCAGCCGGCCGTGGCTGAAGTTGATACGAAGATACTGGAAGGTATCCCCGATTTCAAGCAGTATGATCCGCAATGGAGCAGCACGAGAATCGGCACCCGAACCATCGGCAATGTGGGCTGCCTGCTGACGGTGATGGCCATGACCGAAAGCTATCGTCAGGGGGAAATCATCACCCCAGATAAGATGCGGGAGCAGCTTACCTTTTCCAATGATGATATGTTTTTCCCGGCTGATAATGTTTGCATTGACAGCAAGATCAATCTGCCGCTGATTTATGAAACCATCAATCAAGGCAAACCTGTTATTGTGGGGGCCAAGAATGATGAAGGTAAATGGCACTGGGTTCTGATTACGGGATATGTGGAGCTGGATATGACCTATCTGCGGCGCAGCAACTTTCAGATTCATGATCCGAACTCCAAAGAAAGGACGAATCTGGCCCTTTTTCTGGCGGACTATTCCAATGGCATTACCCTGCGGACGTATGAAGGAGCTGCCAGAAATATTGCCGCTTCTTCCGGCGATTCTGTGCAGCAGGTGAATCCGGGCAAAAAGACCGTTTTATCATTGCTTAATGACAAAACCTGCCGTGGTTTTCTGCTGGCATCGGGCACGGAAAAAGTCTATTCCTCCGATAGCTTGACAGCGTATGACGGCCTTTTCTGCGATGCGAAAACGCCTGTTTCTGTTGTAAAAGCAAGCGGAGATGCACTTCTGATTGAGTATGCTACGGCGTCCGGCGTGCAGCAAGGCTGGATTGCCGCTGAAAAAGTCTTTCTGGATTTAAGCTATGAGGTTTGGGGCATGACAAGAAGCTGCGATGTTTTGCTGACAAACAAACCGGGCGGATACAGGGTGGGGAAGGTGCATCCCGGAGCCATGATTTATGTGCTGGGTGAAAAGGAAGGCTGCTATCAGGTGCTTTGCGCCGGCGAGAAGGAATGGACATTTGGCTTTATGCGAAAGAAATAAAAATTTATCCGTGAAAGTAGAACAGCCGCAGAACCTGTTTGTTAGGTTTTGCGGCTGTTTTTTGTTTATCCGTTCAGGCCGTAGCAATCGAGAGGCGTGCCGGTCAAATCGTCCACAACGACGTAGAAGTAATAGCTCTTGCCGGAGTCGAAAACCACAGTCCATTGACGCTTCATGGGGTCATATTGGGTGGTGATGCGATAAGCGACCAGGGTTTCACGGGTGACGGGCTGAAGCTCGGCTATGGGGTTGGTGTTTTCTTGTGATTTCCAATCATAGAACGCTGGAAAGAGCTCTCTTCATCCCGGAAACACAAGAAAAGCGATGATTCTATTCAGACGCCGGCTCGCTTGTGGGCAGGACGTCCAGGGAAGGCAAGGGCGAAGCGGGGGCAGGGGTGGGAGGAAGCAAATCCTCCTGTGCCTTTTCCATGAAGGAACGAGCCAGCGTCACCACATAATTGATAGACCGGCTCTTGTAGCCGTTGCCGATCACTACGATGCTAAGCCCTGTATCCGGCTGGAAATACAAATCGCTGGACAGGCCTTCATACCGCCCCTGATGGCCATACCATGTGCCGCCGGGCAAATCATCCACCCGGTGCATGCAAAGGCCGTAGGGGCTTTCGCCCGTTACGGAGGAGCCGGGAATTAAGTGCTGGGGCTGCATCATGGCTTCCACTGTTTCCGGCTGCAGGATGCGCACGCCGTCCAGCTCGCCACCGCGCTGCAGCATGGTGATGATGCGGAAAAGCCCGTTGGCACTGATGTATAATTTTCCGCTGGTCAGGTGGGTGTGGTTTCTGGGGTCGCAGGTGTCTTCATATTCGTCAAACTTCTCCAGCGTTTTGGAGGCACGCTGGATGAGGCTGCCGTCGTTTCGCAATTGATCGGCAATGTCGGTGATGTCGTGCAAAAGAGCCGGGTGATAGGCGGCGTTGATGCCGAGAGGATCAAACACATGCTGCTGCATGTAGCTGTTGACGCTCTGGCCGCTCAATGCCTCAATCATGGCACCGATCAGGCCGCCGTTGAGGTTGGAATAAGTGTATTTGGTGCCGGGGGCGTACTTTTTGGTAAAATACTTGGTGCCGGGGGGCATCTTTTCCCAGTTGGGGAAATAATACTGGGTCTGTTCCAGGCCGGAGGTATGGCTGAGAATCTGGCGGACGGTGACGGGCTGATCCGGGAAATTGGGGTTGCCAACATGGAACCCCAGAATATCCTTGGCAGGGGTATCCAGCCCCAGCCCTTTTTCTTCCATGAGCTGCAAAAGGCCGATGGCACTGATCAGTTTGGTGGCGGAGGCGATGCGGAAGCAGGTGTCCAGCGTGGCAGGCTCCGTCTTTCGGACGTTGCGGAAGCCGTAGGAAAGGCTGTGAAGAATTTCTCCGTCCTTGGCAATAATCACAGCACCGCCCACGACATATCGGGTGCGGAAGCGGGCGTTGGCATAGTCTTCCCATGTATCCGCCTGCGCCGCAAGGGGCAGCAGCATCAAAACAAGCAAGCATGCAATTATTCTGCGCATCAAAAAACCACACCGTCCTTTTTGGGTTTCGATGTGGCATATTTTATCATATACAGAAAAATTCTACAATATTTTAGGAGAAATTGTTACACTCTTGGTAAATTGTTCCAAAGAATGGGCAAGCCTTGCGCATCCTTGGGCGTGCCCAAGAGGATAGAAAAGAAATCGAAAAACAGGCCGATGCCGAAAATGCCGCCGGTGAACAGATATAAAAAGCCCATTCCCATGCGGCCGGCATAGAACTTATGAGCTCCGAAAAAGCCCAGCATGAAATACAGAACCAGCAGCACAACGCGGTTCCTGGGGCTGCAGACAGACCTTTCATACACCACCTGCTCCACCACTTTTTCGATCACCTGCGGCTCTTCCTCATAATGATGGTGATGGATATGGATATGCTGCACCGCAGCGGCAGCAGCCTTTTCGGCGGAGAAGGAAGACAGGGAAGAAGCGGCGGCTTCCGTGCCGCAATAGCTGCAAAAACGTGCACCCTCTGACAGCTGTGCACCGCAACCGGAACATTTCATAATCAAATCACCTCACAAATAATGATTATAGCTTGTTTTTTGCTTTTGTGCAAGCGAAGGGTGAAACGGGCTTTTTTTGTGCCTTTTTCTGCCAGCGGCTGCTCTCATTTCCAGTATAGGGCTGCAAAAACAGCCGCATATTGAAAGGGAAGAAGCAAAGCAGGGGGAACAATCATGAAAAAGCAGGTTTCTCTTTCCCGGAAAATCATCGCTTGTCTTTTGATGGCGGCTACGGCGTGGGTTTTGTTTTCGCCCACAGCGCAGGCCTTGCGCCGTTTGCCGGCCACTTTCCGGCTGGCTGTCGGGCAGACGTTTGAAATGAACGCAGGCGTGGCTGCCCTCTCTTCCACCGATGAAACGCTGCTCTCCCTGCAGGGCAACCAAGTGCAGGGAAAGGCCTTGGGGGAAGCGGAGATCACCATCAATCTCTTTGGCCTTTTGCCCATCCGCAGGGTGCGGGTGCAGGTGGAGGAAGATATGCGCCTGATGCCGGGGGGGCAGGCCGTGGGCATTGCGCTGAATATGCAAGGCGTGATGGTGGTGGGCGTTTCGGATGTGAACGGCCAAAGCCCGGCCCAGCTTTCCGGCCTGAAGGCCGGGGATGTGATTCTGTCCATTAATGGCGAGCCCATCGAAACAGGGGAGGAATTGACAGCCTTTGTGGAGAGAAGCGGCGGCGAAACGCTGCAAATCAGCTTCCAAAGGGACGGTGTAACAAAATCCACCCTGCTGACGCCGAAAAAGGACGCTGCCTCCGGGCTGTATCGCATGGGCGCATGGGTGAGAGACAGCACCGCCGGGGTGGGCACCCTGTCCTATTATAACCCGGCAGATGGAAGCTATGGTGCCCTTGGCCATGCCATTTTGGATGCGGACACGGGCAAGCTGCTTTCCGTGCGCACGGGAGCCTTGATGGCGGCGGAGATCGTCAGCGTGAAAAGGGGGCAGAAGGGGGCTCCCGGGGAATTGAGAGGCAGCTTTTTGAGAAAGCAGCAGGTGCTGGGGGATATTAGGCTGAACACATCCCTTGGCATCTATGGCGAAATGCTGCCCACAACGCAAAATCCCCTGTACCCGGAGGGCGTGCCCGTGGGCTATCAGGAGAGTATCGAAACAGGCCCGGCGCAGATTCTCTCTACCGTGGATCAAAACGGTATCCGGGCTTATGATGTGGAAATTGTGAAGGTGAACAGACAATACAGCCCTTCGCAAAAGGGCATGGTCGTCCGGGTGACTGACCCGGAACTGCTTGAAAAAACCGGCGGCATCGTGCAGGGCATGTCGGGCAGCCCCATCCTCCAAAACGGTCGCATCATCGGTGCCGTCACCCACGTTTTTGTGGATGACCCTGCCATGGGCTACGGCGTGTTTATCGAATGGATGCTGGAAACAGAAAGCATGCAAGAAGCAGAACAGGGAGAAAAAGCGGCGTAAGGGGAGGGGCAGGGGCCTGTGCGGCCCCTGTACCCCACAGCAGGGCCATTGGCCCTGCACCCATCCTGGGATGGGAGGGGGTTAGAAAATAAAACGTTTTTTCGCATGAAAGAACATACCTGCTATATAACAGGGCATTGTATTTTGAAAATATGGACTTCTGAACTGAAACGTGCTATACTATTAATATAACAAAAGAAAACAGAGGACATTGAGTGGAGAAGTTCATGAAACGTATTTTTATAATATTTGTTGTATTGCTATTAGCTATACCGAATGCATTTGCTGAAAAATATCCAGTATGTGATTGCAACAGTAAACAATGCACATGCTTTATTCAGTTGGGCGATGAAGGGCCTATTGTGAATGCCATTATCAAATTGTTGATTGCACAGGAATATTGCGCGCCAGATCAGAAAGTAAGCATATTGGATGAAGGTGCAAGAAAAGGAATATTGCGATTTCAAAAGGAGCATGATTTACAAGAAACGGGAACGCTGGATGATAACACATTAACCTTGTTAATATGGGGCTGCCTGCCGGAAGAATTGAATGAAATGGATCCGAATTCCCGATATGATTATAATTGGGTTCCGACAGACGGTGGAAGAAGGAGACACAGGAATGAAAGATGCAGCTCCATGTATGATCCCAGAAAAATCTCTGTCCGAAATGCAGAGGCACTTGGTTATAAAAACTGTGGAAAATGTAATAAATTGGATAAACCAATCGATTAACAGAATTGTTGAACAATTTATATACACTTCGCCCCTTGACCAAATCCCCTAAAAACCGCTATAATGGAGCAAATGTGTGGATCGGGAAGAAGTAGCGGTTTTTTATCCATTTACAGAGAGATGCCGGGTGGTGCAAGGCATGGAATGGGGGAAGGCTGTGAATACATCCCGGGAGCAGCGAACCGAACGCATTTGCGTCAGTAGGCTTTGCCGGGCATGCCCGTTACAGCATGAAGGATGCAGGATGAAATAAACATCCGCTCCGGAGGGGCCGTTTTCATAACGGCAACAGAGGTGGTACCGCGGTAAAGAGAAGATTTATCGTCCTCTGCAGAAAAACTGCAGAGGTTTTTTTATGCCCTGCGGATCACACGGAAAAAGGAAGGTATCGGAAATGCCCATTACGGAAGTTTTAACCAAGAATGCAACGCTGTACCCCGATGAAGTGGCCTTGGTGGAAATCAACCCCAGCTTTGAGCCGGAAAGCCGCATCACATGGCGGGAATATTCCCTGATGCAGCCCCAGCCGGGCGAACCCTTCCGCCGGGAAATCACATGGAAGGAATTTGACAAAAAGGCCAATCGCTTTGCTAACCTGCTTTTGACCCGCGGCCTGAAGAAAGGCGATAAGGTGGCCATCCTTTTGATGAACAGCATCGAATGGCTGCCGGTTTATTTCGGCGCACTGCGGGCTGGGGCAGTGGCCGTACCGCTCAATTACCGCTATACAGCGGAAGAAATCAAGTATTGTCTGGACAAGGCGGACTGCACCATGCTGATTTTCGGCCCGGAATTCATCGGCCGTATGGAAGAAATCTGCGATAGGATTCCCAAGGTGCAGAACCTGTTTTATGTGGGCGAAGATTGCCCCTCCTTTGCGGACAGCTATAACCAAATGATTTCCTTCTGTTCTTCCCGGAACCCCGGCGTGCCGCTGACGGATGATGACCCCGGTGCCATTTACTATTCTTCCGGCACCACAGGCTTCCCCAAGGCCATCTTGCATCTGCACCGCAGCCTCACCCACGCCATGGAAACGGAGCAGGCTCACCACGGCCAGACCCACGAAGACGTGTTCCTTTGCATTCCGCCGCTTTACCATACCGGTGCCAAGATGCACTGGTTCGGCAGCTTTATGGTGGGCGGCAAGGCGGTATTGCTGAAAGGCACCAAGCCCGAATGGGTGCTGAAAGCCGCCAGCGATGAAAAATGTTCCATTGTTTGGCTGCTGGTGCCGTGGGCACAGGATGTGCTGGACATGATTGAACGGGGCGATGTGAAGCTGGAAGAATATCACTTGTCCCAGTGGCGGCTGATGCACATCGGTGCCCAGCCCGTGCCCCCGTCCCTCATCAAGCGTTGGCTCACGGTTTTCCCCCATCATCAGTATGATACCAACTATGGCCTGTCCGAATCCATCGGCCCCGGCTGCGTGCATCTGGGCGTGGAAAATGTGCACAAAGTGGGTGCTATCGGCAAGGCCGGGTATAAGTGGGAAGTTAAAATCGTGGACGAGAACGATAATATCGTGGAAAACGGCGAAGTGGGCGAATTGTGCGTAAAGGGTCCTGGCGTGATGCAGTGCTACTATAAAGACGAAAAGGCCACCAACGAAGTGCTGAAAGGGGATTGGCTCTATACCGGCGATATGGCCATGGAAGATGAAGACGGCTTTATCTTCCTTGTGGATCGCAAGAAGGACGTCATCATCACCGGCGGCGAAAACCTCTATCCCGTTCAGATTGAAAACTATATCCGCAAGCACGATGCCGTGAAGGACGTGGCGGTGATCGGTCTGCCGGATGCAAGGCTTGGCGAAATTGCGGCGGCCATCATCGAAGTGAAGCCGGAATACGAGCTGACGGAAGAAGAAATGAATGATTTCTGCGCTGGCTTGCCCCGGTATAAGCGGCCCAGAAAGCTCATCTTTGCGGATGTGCCCCGGAACCCCACCGGCAAGATTGAAAAGCCCAAGCTGCGCAGCATCTATTGCGGCGAAAGCTTGGTGGCTCAGCAGATTGAAAAGTGAGAGGATAAGAAAATGGCGAAGAAATTATTGATCGGTAACGCTGCCGTGGCGCAGGGCGCATGGGAAGCCGGTGTGCATCTGGTGTCTTCCTATCCCGGCACCCCCAGCACGGAAATTACGGAATCCATGGTGCAGTATAACGATGTATATGTGGAATGGGCTCCCAATGAAAAGGTGGCCTGCGAAGTGGCTATCGGTGCTTCCATCGCAGGGGGCAGAGCCATGAGCTGCTGCAAGCATGTGGGGCTCAACGTGATGGCAGACCCTATGTTTACCGTCAGCTATATCGGCACAAACGGCGGCCTTGTGATTGCCGTGGCCGATGACCCCGGCATGCACTCCTCCCAGAACGAGCAGGACAGCCGCCACTATGCCAAGGCAGCCAAGATGATGATGCTGGAGCCCAGCGATTCCCAGGAATGCAAGGACTACACCAAAGCGGCCTTTGAATTGAGCGAACAGTTTGACGTGCCGGTGCTGCTGCGGCTTTCCACCCGTGTTTCCCATTCCCAGAGCATGGTGGAGATTGGCGGCCGGGATGAAGTGGCCGTGAAGCCCTACGAAAAGAACATCCAGAAAAATGTGATGATGCCTGCCAACGCCATCCGCCGTCATGTGGTGGTGGAAGAAAGGCAGCAGAAGCTTAAAGAATATGCCGAAACCTGCCCCTTCAATACGATTGAAGATAACGGCGCAAAAATCGGCGTGATAACCAGCGGTATTTCCTATATGTATGCCAAGGAAGCCTTGGGAAGCCGGGTGAATTACCTGAAGCTGGGCATGGCCTATCCCTTGCCCGAAAAGAAAATCCGGGATTTCGCAGAAGGCCTTGACAAAGTGTTTGTCATTGAAGAGCTGGATCCTTTCATGGAAGAGCATTGCAAGGTGATGGGTCTTTCCGTGATCGGTAAGGAAGCGTTCTCTCTGCTTGGGGAATACACCCCTGCCATGATTCAGAAAGCCGTGTTCGGCGAAGACGCCGCTGCCTTTACGGCGGTGGAAGAAGCAATTCCCGTGCGTCCTCCCGTCATGTGTGCCGGCTGTCCCCACCGGGGCACCTTCTATGTGCTGAAAAAGCTGGGTCTCACCGTTTCCGGCGATATCGGCTGCTACACGCTGGGTGCTGTGGCTCCTTTGCAGAGCGTGGATACCACCATCTGCATGGGTGCTTCCGTGTCCGCCGCTCTTGGCATGGCCAAGGTGCGTGGGCAGGAATTCAATAAGAAGCTGGTGTCTGTTATTGGTGATTCTACCTTCATCCATTCCGGCATCACGGGGCTGATTGACATCGTATACAATAAGGGTGCCAACACCGTGATTATCCTCGATAACTCCATCACCGGCATGACCGGCCATCAGGATAACCCCACCACCGGCAAAACCATCCGTGGCGAATTGACCAAGCAAGTGGACCTGGAAAAGCTGTGCTATGCTATCGGTGTGGAGCATGTGGTGATTGCAGACCCCTTCGATGTGAAGAACTTTGAAAAGGTCGTGAAGGAAGAAGTGGAGCGGGAAGACCCCTCCGTCATCATTGCCCAGCGGCCTTGCGCTCTGCTCAAAACCGTGAAATATGCAGGAAGCTGCATGATTAACGATAAATGCCGCAATTGCAAAATGTGCATGAAGCTTGGCTGCCCTGCCATTTCCGTGCAGGGGGGCAAAGTGATGATTGACAAGAACCAGTGCAACGGCTGCGGCCTGTGCGTGAATGTGTGCCCCTTCGGAGCCATTGAAAAGGAGGCGTAAGAAATGAGCACGAAAAAGATTATGATTGTGGGCGTTGGCGGTCAGGGGACTCTGCTTGCCAGCCGCATTCTGGGCAATGCTGTGATCAGCCAGGGCTATGACGTGAAGGTGAGCGAAGTGCACGGCATGAGCCAGCGTGGCGGCAGCGTGGTGACGTATGTGAAGTTTGGCGAAAAGGTATATTCTCCCATCATTGGCAAGGGGGAAGCGGATATCATTCTGGCCTTTGAAACGCTGGAAGCCTATCGTGCCCTGCCTTTCCTGAAAACGGGCGGCAAGCTGATTATGAACGTGCAGCAGATGAACCCCATGCCTGTCATAACCGGGGCTGCTTCCTATCCCGAAAACGTGGTGGAAAAGCTGGCCAAGACGGCTGACGTGGTGGCACTGGATGCCTTGGCTTTGGCAAAAGAAGCCGGGAACATCAAGGCAGTGAACGTGGTGCTTATCGGCGTGATGGCGAAAAATACGGAAATTCCTTACGAAGTGTGGGTGGAAACGCTGAAAAACACCGTGCCGCCCAAGTTCCTGGATGTAAATCTGATGGCCTTTGATCTGGGCTATCAGCAGGCATAAAACAAACAAACGGAAAGAAGGGAAAAGACAAATGGCTGCTTATTATCAAAAAGAAATTGAATGCATGCCGAGGGAAGAACTCAAGGCATTGCAGAGCGAGCGGCTGTGCAATCAGGTGAAGCGTTGCTACGAAAAGGTGGAATGTTTCCGCAACCGCATGGATGAAATGGGCGTGAAGCCGGAAGACATTAAAGGCGTGGAAGATTTACACAAATTACCCTTTTCCTATAAAAACGATTTGAGGGATTACTACCCCTATGGCCTGTTTGCAGAACCTTTGACCAACATCCGCCGTGTGCATGCTTCCAGCGGCACCACCGGCAAGCGCATTGTGGTGGGTTATACGGATAATGATCTTGCCATGTGGGCTGATTGCGTGGCACGTCAATTGGTTGCTGCCGGTGCGGACGCAGACGACATCGTGCAGGTGTCCTTCGGCTTTGGTCTTTTCACCGGCGGCTTCGGTCTTGGCAGCGGTGCAGAGCGGCTGGGGGCTACGGTGATTCCCATGTCCAGCGGCAATACCGCCCTGCAGATTCAGACGATGATTGACTTTAAGGCCACCGTCATCTGCTGCACGCCCTCTTATGCTTTGTATCTGGGCGAAGAAATTGAAAAGCTGGGCGTGAAGGATCAACTGTCCCTGAAAGCCGGCATTTTCGGCGCAGAACCCTGGACGGAAAGCATGCGCAAGGAAATCGAGCAGAAGCTGGGCGTGAAGGCCTATGATATTTACGGCTTGAGCGAAGTGCTGGGCCCCGGCGTGTCCTACGAATGTGGCGAGCAAAAGGGCATGCACATCTGCGAGGATAACTTCATTGCTGAAATTATCGACCCCGATACCGGCGAAGTGCTCCCCGAAGGCAGCGAGGGCGAACTGGTCTTCACCAGCCTGACCAAGGAAGGCTTCCCCGTCATCCGCTATCGCACAAGGGATATCTGCTCCCTGAATTATGAGCCCTGCGCCTGCGGCCGCACCCATATCCGGATGCGCAAGCCCCAGGGCCGCAGCGATGATATGCTCATCATCCGCGGCGTGAATGTATTCCCCAGCCAGATCGAAGAAGTGCTTTTGAAGATCAGCGGCGGCGTTATCACCCCCAACTATCAGATCGTTGTGGATCGTGTGAACAATGTGGACACCTTCGATGTGAATGTGGAAATGAGCGAGCAGTTCTTCTCTGACGATATCAAGTCCATCTCCAAAGTGGAAAAGGACATCACGGCAGAGCTTCGCAATATGCTGGGCATCAGTGCCAAGGTGCATCTGGTGAACCCCAATTCCATCACCCGAAGCGAAGGCAAAGCCAAGCGTGTGATTGATAACCGCAAGCTGAAATAAGACGGAGGTGCATCAAAGTGATTATCAAACAGGTTTCTGTATTTGTGGAAAATAAGCCGGGCAAGCTGGCCGCTGTGATGAACACACTGGCGGAAAATGATATCGACATCAGTGCCCTGTCGCTGGCCGATACGGCGGATTTCGGCGTGCTGCGCCTTATTCTGGATCAGCCGGAAAAGGGCAGGCAAGTGCTGCAGGAAAGCGGCGTGGCCTGCAAGATCAATCATATGGTAGCCGTGGTGATGGACGACGTGCCCGGCGGCGCAGCCGGGGCCATTCAGCTGTTGGCAGATCATGATATCTCCATCGAATATATGTATGCCTGCATTGGCAGGGTTTCCGGCAAGGCGTTGATGGTGGTTCGGGTGCATGATTATATGCTGGCCGAGCAGATTCTGAAAGAAAATCATGCGGCGGTCATGAGTGCCGATGAAATTTATCGGATGCCTAACTGAAAATAAACAGCCGTCGCTGCTTTGCGGCGGCTTTTCTGTGGCTGATGCGACGAAGCAGGGGAGTGTTTGTCCCCTGCTTCGTTAAGCAAACAGTCTTTTTTCTGGTGAAAGAATATCGCTGAAAGTCATTTCCAAGATGTTAGAAATCTGCTGTGCTCGTGCCAGGTTTCCTGTGTGAGCAAAGCGAATTTTTGAATATGCTCCGGGCCTCTTTGGGTTTCTGTATATCCCCAGCGAAAGCCTGTCAAGAATTTCACTTGATGATCGTTCATGCGTGTCGGCATCTGGACAAGGTAAGTATAGGCGGTCCATTTCACTTTGTCGCAATCCCGCAAATTCCGGCAGGGGGCATCGAAAAGGTTCGCCGGGTATCCGTAAGAAAAATAGGGAATATGAGCCGCTGCAAAATCCGGCGTTACGTCAACGGAAACCTCCCGTCGGACGACGCCGTTTTTGCTTTCTTCTCTTTCAATAAACTGAATAAAGCCGCAATATCGTTTGTAGCCTGTTGCTTTCATGTTCCGAAAAAAGGCATGAATGACAGGGTATCCGATGCTGTCCTCGACAGGAAAGGGAAGATGCAGAAGATGAAATCCTGCTTCCTGCGGATTTTTGTTTTCTTTATATTCCACGGTTAACGTTTCTTCCGTATCAAAAAAGGGAACTTTTATCTCGGTTATCATGCTGATTATCCTCTCCTTTATGCCTTAATTTCATTCTATCACATTCTTGGGAGGGATACAAGAAAAGCTGCGCCAAAGCTGACGCAGCTGAAATGGACTGTACGGTTCTTATTTGTCGCCGCTTTCCATGTCCAGAATTTTGCGGAACTGGGTTTCGTACAGTTCCCGGTAAATGCCGCCCTGATCGAGCAGTTTTTCGTGGGTGCCCTGCTCCCGGATTTCGCCGTCTTTGAGGACGAGAATCTGGTCGGCTTTCAGGATAGTGGACAGGCGATGGGCGATGACGATGCTGGTGCGGCCGCTCATGAGCACTTCCAAAGCATCCTGAATGGCGGATTCGGAAATGGAGTCAAGGGCGGAAGTGGCTTCGTCCAGAATGAGGATTTTGGGGTCTTTGAGGATCACCCGTGCGATGGACAGCCGCTGCTTTTCGCCACCGGAGAGCTTGAGCCCGCGATTGCCCACCATGGTATCATAGCCTTCGGGCTGGCGAAGAATGAATTCATGAATACTGGCAATGCGGCAGGCCTCTTCAATTTCTTCCATGGTGGCGTTTTCGTTGGCATAGCGCAGGTTTTCCAAAATGGTTCCGTTAAAGAGATAAGTATCCTGCGTCACCACGCCGATGCAGGAGCGAAGGTAAGTGAGGTCAATATCCCTGACATCCACGCCGGCTACTGTGACGCTGCCCTTCAGCACGTCATAAAGCCGAGGGATCAGGTTCACAACGGTGGACTTGCCGCTGCCGGAGGGGCCGACGATGGCATACATCTGGCCGGCAGGCACGGTGAAATGAATATCCGTAAGCAATGGCTTTTCGGGCACATAGGAAAACGCCACGTGATTAAACTGAATATCGCCGTTTTGCACTTCGGGCTTCTTGCCGTTTGCAGGGGACTGGATGGTGTTTTCCATATCGAAATAATCAAAGATACGGGTGAAAAGAGCCAGAGAACGGGTGAAATCCACCTGCAGGTTCAGCAGGGACTGCACCGGGCGATAGAGGCGGTTGATGAGGGAGACAGTGGCGGTGATGGTACCCACGGTGAGGGTGGGATCCATCTTGGAAATGATGAAATAGCCGCCGGCGAAATAGATAAGCAGGGGGCCGATCTGGGTGAACATGCCCATCACCACATGGAACCATTTGCCGCTGCGCTGTTCTTTCAGGTTCAGCTGCGTCACTTCTTCGTTAACGTTCACAAAGCGTTCGTATTCTTTTTCTTCCCTTGTGAAGAGCTTTACCAGCATACTGCCGGAAACGGACAGGGTTTCGTTCACCAGCTGGTTCATTTCGTCGTGCTTGGCCTGGCTTTCGGAAAGCAGCTTCCACCGGGTTTTGCCAACGCTCCTTGTGGGCAGAATGAGCAGCGGAATTACCACAATGCCAACCAGTGCCAACTGCCAGCTCATGCTGAAGAGGGCCACCAGTGTGGTGACAACAGTTGCAATATTGGAAACGATGGAAGACAACGTGCCGGAAATAACGGAAGACACGCCGCCGATATCGCTGTTCATCCGGGTGACAATATCGCCCTGCTTTTCGGTGGTGAAAAAGGAATGGGGCATATGCTGCAGATGGTCATACATCTGATTTTTCATATCGAAGATGATGCGTTGGGAAATCCATGCGTTGATGTAGCTTTCCAGGACGCCGATCACCTGGCTCACTGTCATCGTAACAAAGGCGGCGACGAGCAATTTCACAAGCAAGCGCATATCCTGGCCAACCAAGGCTTCATCCACGATTTTCCCCGTGATGATGGAGGGGAGCAGGCCGATGGCGGCGGACAGCAAAATGGCCACAAACACCAGCACAAATTGCTTCCAATAGGGCTTCAGATACGATAAAATACGGAAAATCAGTTCTTTGGTTACCTTGGGCATATTCTGCTTTTCTTCGTCACTGAGGAAACGGCTGGGACCTCGGCCTCGCTGCATATACATCATCCTTTCTGCCTTGGTATCTTATTCAGTGCCATTTTAGCAAAGTTTCCGGGCGTTGTAAATAAATTCCCGCATCGTTCACAATAATTTAAATATCCGGTGAAAAAATGAAGGTTTTGTCGTATGGAGTGGGCGCAGATGACTTGAAGGATAGCGAAAATTATGATAAAATACACAAGAAAAGGGAAAGAAATGCAATAAAGGATGGAAACAACCATGCTGAAATCGCACATTTTTCTGGTGGGCATGTCTGGGGCAGGGAAAACCAGCCTGGGCAAACGGCTGGCGCAAAACTTGAATGTGCGCTTTGTGGATACGGATCAGAAGGTTTCCGAACTGATGGGCGGCCTGACGGTGAACGAGATTTACGCCACGCTGGGGGAGCCCTTTTTCCGCAACGCTGAAACAGGCATTCTCATTTCCATGGTGGGGCAGCCGCCCTGCGTGATTTCCACCGGCGGCACGGCGGCTACCAATCCCGATAACGTGACCATCATGAAAAATCATGGGGTGATAATCCATATTGACCGCCCTTTGGATCAGATTCTTTCCGATATCAAGATGGATCGCCGTCCCACGTTGGCCGGGGGAACTTATGAAGACGTGATTGATTTGTATAACCGCTGCATCGGCCATTATAAGGCGGCGGCGGATTACCGGCTGGATAATTCCAAGGGCTATGTGATGGGCATCCGCAACCTGACGGAGCTGGTGGAAAACCTGGAATGGTGAAAAAGTGGCAGTGAAGTGGGAAAAAAGAACGTTTTTTGCTGAAATTTCTCGAAATTGCTACGGAAATATATAAGAAATATGAAAAAAAGTGGGTTTTTACGCCCACTTTTTTGTTTTTTAGTTTTTGCGGTAGGGGAAATGGGCTTCGTGGGTGCGGCCATCTTCTGTGAGGGTAAGCCAGCCGTCTTTCAGCCGTTCGCCGTCCAAAGTGGCAAAGAGGGTGTTTTTGGAGGCGGTCAGATGATAGGTGGTGCTTCCATGACGCCAGATGAAGGAAAATTCTTCCATTGTTTCATTCGGGCAGGGGTTCAGCCGCAATCGATTTCCCTTCTTTTCAAAGCCCAGCAGCACCGTCACATACACATAATACAGCCATGCGGCACTGCCTGTATAAAAGCTCCAGCCGCCCCGGCCAAGGTTCTCCCCGGCGTACACATCGCCGCAAAGCACATAGGGCTCGGTTCGGTATCGCTGCAATTTTTCCGGGGTATCGGTATGGAAAAGGGGCAGGATGTCTCTGGCAATCTGCCATGCGGCATCATATTCTCCGATGCGGCACAGAGCCATGATGAGCCACGGTACGGCATGGGTATACTGGCCGCCGTTTTCCCTGACCCCTGGCAGATAAGAGCCGATGTATCCGGCCTTTTCCCGTGGGGTGAAAGGCGGCGAGAGCAAAAGCACCATGCCCTTTTCCTTCAGCCACAATTGCTGCAGCGCATGCTGCAGGGCAGTGCGCACATGATCCCGTGGAGCCCCGGCAAGGCAGGCGAAGCACTGGCTGATGAGGTCTGTCCGGGGCGGATTCGTGGCAGGGCCGCCAAGGGCTTCGCCGGTTTTGTACCATGCACGCAGATACCACGCCCCTGTCCATGCTTTTTCCATGTTTTTGAGCAGTTCACTCCGCTTTTCCCGAAGCTTTTTGGCCGTTTCCGCATCGCAAAGGGGCGCAAAATGCTGATACACCATGCACAGGAAAAAGCCCAGCCAGACGCTTTCGCCGCCCACGGTGTTCATGCCATCGTTCCAATCACCGCTGCCCATGAGGGGGATGCCGTGCGGGCCGAAAGCGACGCTTTCCATGGCCAGCATGCAGTGAACCATGAGGGAGGCAGTTTCTGGGGAAAGGTGGGGCGTTTCATAGCGGTCGTCTTCTTCCGGCGCAAGGGGCGCAGAAACAAGGAAGGGAATCTGCTCTTCCAGAACCTCAAGATCGCCCGTGGTTTCCGCATAGAGGGCGGTGAGGAAGGGGAGGAACAATTTATCGTCGCTGATGCGTGTGCGTACGCCGGTTCTGGGGGCATGCCACCAGTGCTGCACATCCCCTTCCCGGTATTGATGGGCGGCGCACAAAAGCAAGTGATTTCTGGCAAAGCCTGGGTTCGTCAGCAGGCAGCAAAGCACATCCTGCAATTGATCCCGAAAGCCGAAGGCACCGCCTGCCTGATAAGGCCCGGTGCGGCCATAAAGCCGGGCACACAAGGCCTGATAGGGCAGCCAGCGGTTCAGATACAGCTGCAACCAGCTTTCGCCGCCAAAGAGCAATAGTTTATCTAGTTTCTCCTGCCAGAAACGCTTTGTTTCCTGCAAGGCGTCTTGCATGCCCTGATGCAGAAAACGCCCGGCAAGGGCATGGGCTTCCTGCCGGTTTTGGGCAAAGCCGATGATGAGGGGAAAGGTTTCAGCCTGATGGGGTTTCAGGTGCACGGAGCACTGGAAAAGGGCGTTGCTGCCGCCCTGAAAGGCAAAAAGGGGAAAATCCGCTTCCGAAAAGGGCGGCGCAAAGCATTCTCCCTGCGGCAGATGGGCAAAGGAGAGCCCTTTCTGACGGGAGGATGCAGCATAAGCGAAGCCGTCTTCCGTGAAGACGCCGGTTTTTCCATCCCGTTCAAAGCGGATGAGGCAGCGCAGGGTGAAATGGGCTTCCTTTTCCGATTGCAGCTGAATCAGCCGCAGGCCGAAGGGCTCGGATGCGTGGCTGAAGAGGATCATTTTGCATTTGATGGAAAAGGGCATGGAGTGATATTCCGTGACGCCTATGCGATGGAAAACCGTGCCGCCGGTGAGGGAAAGAGAATGGCCTTCTGCATCTGTCAGGAAATAATATTCGCTGCCGTCCGGGCGATGTACATCCAGGGGGTGTTTGGTGATGCGGTTCATCTGGCTGTTATCGGAAAAGGAATGGAGCACGGCATTTTCGCAAAGCAGTGTGCCAAACCGCTGCCCCATCAATAGATTATGCCAAGGGGCAGGGGGCGGCGCAAAGATGCAGTAGTCCCCGTCCGCCGTAAAGCCGCCGCAGCTGTTTTGATGAAAAAGGGGCGGCAAAGCAGCAGGCGGTGCGGCGTCCGGCAGGGGATGCGCGGCGGGGAAGGGGCACTCGATGGCGTTCAGCTGCCGGGAAAGGGGCGTGCCGCTTTCCAAGTAAAGGGCACTCAACGACCGCAAAGCCTTGGCGTTTTCTATGCCGCCTGTGCAAATGAAAATCCGCTCTTTTCCGGCGGGCACGGCATCTATGGCGGCATGGACGGCGTTTTGCAGGGGGGTGAAATAATCTTCCTTTTCTTTATTGCAAAGGAACAGCAGCAATGTCTTGATGCCGGATGTTTCCATCAGGGCATGGGCGCAAAGGGCGTGGCGAATCAATTTCTTATCCGGCGATTGTAAAAAGACGGTGAGCAGGGGCTCGTCTCCGGAAATGCCGTATTGCCAGAGGGTGTGGATGGAGGAAGGGATAGAAACAGCCTGATGGGGCTGGCCGGAAAAGCACAGGCTGCCAAGCACACGATTGTATAAAGGAACCGATTGGGGAGAAAGCCCAAGGAAGCGCAGGGACATGGCGGCTTTTGTTCTGCAAAGGGAGAGGGTGGCTTCGTCGATGGGCGTTTCAAGGGGTGGAATATCCGCTTGCAGGGCTTTTTCGCCGGTTACAAACTGCACATGGGCTTTCTGGCCGGGGCGCAGGCGCACCAGCCCCCGAAGGGACAGGCAAGGGGCAATGACGGCACCTGTTCGATAAACGCATTTTCCGGCACTTTGGCACAGCTGGGAAGGGGCGTTCAAATGCCCATCCCGGCCAAGGAAAAGCAATCTATCCCCCTGCCGGTGCAAGGCCGCATAATCCCCCGTGATGCGGTGGACAAGGAAGGGAATATCCTCTTTTTGAGACAGGCGGCGGCAAAGCAGCCCGTTATCGCCCTCTTCTTCAATCAGCACCGATAAATCCCGGAAATTGGGATGGGCTTTGTCTTCCCGGTAAGTGCTTTGGGTGACTTCCAGATAGGAAATCACCTCAATTTCCGCATCCAGCGTACCCTTGTTTTCCAAGCGAATATCGCAAACGGCTTCATCGGAAAGGGGCAGCACAAGCAGACGCATTTCCCCCTGCAATTGGAAGGCATGAAAGGGAATGCGGATGCAGCCGTTTTCAAAGATCAAATTTTCACGGGTCTGGGGGCAGATGAACGCCCCGGACTGCACGTTGCGCAGGTAGAATCTTGGACCGCTGGGGAAGGACGGATGAAAGCGTGTCCACAGGCGGCTTTCGCTTTTGAGGAAGCCGTCGCCCTTGGCGTTCATCACCCATGTGACGCTTTTGCCGCAGAGGGCATGGGCGGCAAGGGGATAGCCCACGGGGCAGGGAAAGGCGAAGGAAGGGAAGGGGGCAGCCGCTTCTTTTTTCCTTGGCAATGGCCGGGAAAAGGAGGGGAGCAGCGGCTTTCTTTCGCACAGCAGAAAGGAATAAGCCTTGGCCTTGGCCGGCGTCATAAAATGGCGCACCAAGGAAAAGTCCGTAAGTAAATTGCATCCGGCGCACAGGATCATGCCCTGATGATGGGCCATATGGCTTTTCACCAGATGGGGCGGCGCATCCATAGGGGTTGGGGTATAGTCTGCTGCTTCAAAAAGCCCTTCATCGGAATACCAGGAAAGCCGCCGCATCCATTGTAGATTGCGGATGGCGGCATCGGGCAAAAAGGGCAGGGCAAGCATGGAGGCGTAGGGGGCCACCACGTTTCCCTTTGTGTGCTCGGACACCGCAAGGGAGGGCAGGCCGAACGCCCGGTATTGATACTGCAAATCGGTGTCAAAGGCGAAATAGCCGCTTTCGGAAATGCCGAAAGGGCGATGACCTGCGGCGGTAATCTGCGCCCGGATGGCGTTCAGGCAGCCGTCAAAAAGCAGGGTGTTTCTGTGCAGGGGCAAAAGCAGATGGGGCATCAGATATTCAAAGGCCGTGCCGCCCCATGAAAGCAGGGCTGCGCCGCCGCCCTGCCGCACGGTCATGCGGCCAAGGGAAAACCAATGCTTTAGCGGTACCTGCCGCTGCATGACGGCCACGAAAGAGGTGAGCCTGCATTCGCTGGCCAGCAAATCATAATGGCTTTGGGAAAGCCGCTTTTCATGGGTATCATAGCCTATATGGAATAAATGGCAGGAGGGGTCATAGAGCCGGTCAAAGCGCATTTTTTCTGCCAGATGATCCAGCCGCAGGGGCAGCGTTCGGCCTTTTTCGTCCAGGCTTTCAAGGCACTGCCTGACCCCTTGGGCGCAGGCCAGCAGGCAGGCGCAGAGGTTGCCGGAATCCACCGTGGAAACAAACCTTGGCGGCAGGGGAGAAAGCGTTTCAAGGCTATACCAGTTATATAGATGCCCCTGCCATTTCTCCAATCGCTCCAAGGTTTCCACGGTGCGCAGCATGCGCCGCGCCATTTGGGGAGCGGTGAGGAAGCCCATTTCCTTGGCTGCCAGAACGGACAGAAGATACAAGCCGATATTGGTGGGCGATGTGCGAAGGGCAGGGCCTTTATCCGGCTGCAGTTGCACATTATCCGGCGGAAGGAAGAAAGTGCCTGCATGGACGTTCTTTTCAAAAAAATGCCATGTATCCCGGCAGAGGGAAAGAACGGACGCTTTGTCCTCTTCCGAAAGGGCGGGGTGCAGCGGCTTTTTGGCGTCCATGAAGCGCACAAAAAGGGGTGATACGAGCCACAGGATGCCCGGCACAAGGCCGGGCAGAAAGCCGCCGGGCAAAAGGGAAAAAAGGATGGTGGCTGTCCCGGCTGCCAGCGGACACAAAATACACAAAAGGGGCAGGCCGCTGATTGTTTCCGCCTGATCCGCCGTGACCCATGAGAGCAGGTGCTTGCGGCTGATAAATTGGCGATACAGGGATCGGATAATGGCATCCAGCTGGGTGTAGGCCTTGCCGGGGAATAGCAGCATTCGCTTTATCATGCCGTGCAGCGGCCATGGCAGCCCAAAGAGAAATAAGAGGGGCTGATGAAAGACTGTGCCGAAAATAAGCAGCAGCATCTGGCAAAGGGGTACAAGGGAAATGCGCAGGTTATCGTATATTTTCCATCGGGAGAGCAGGGGCAAGGCTTTGTCTTTCAAAAAAGGCAGCAGCTGCCAGTCTCCCCGTGTCCATCTGTGCAGCCGTTTTTGCCAGCCGGAGAGATGGGCAGGCTGGGTGTCATAGAGGGCAATATCTTCCGCCGTGGCGGCATGGGCAAATTCCCCTTCGATCAAATCGTGGCTGAGGATGCGGCCGGAGGGAAAGCGGCTTTGTGTGCGCTGCAAAAAGAGGGAGGGGTCAAAAATGCCCTTCCCGGCAAAGGAACCGCAGCCGAATACATCCTGATAGACGGACTGGACGAAGGTGTGATAGGCATCCACGCCGCCTTGGGCGGACAGGAAATACTGAGTGCGTGTATGGAAGTTTTCGGCCAAGTTTTCCATCCTTGGCTGGATGACGGCGATGCGGCCTTTCTGCAAGGGATGCTCCATGGCTCCCTGCAATTTGGCGGCTGCGCCGGGAGGCAGGAAGGTATCGGCATCCAAGGTAATCACATGGTCGTAGGAATGGGCGAGGGAAGAAAGCGGGCAGGAGGCATAAAGAAAAGCATCCGGGCTTTCCCTGCCGCAAAGGAGAAGATTCAAATCTTCCAAGGCTCCTCTTTTCCGCTCCCGGCCGCAGAAAGCCTGCTGGCCTTCATCCCAGCTGCGGCTGCGCTGAAAATAAAAATATACGCCGTCTGTTTCATTGTTCAGGGCCTGAATGGAAGCTTGAGCGGCGGCAAGGATTTCCTGATCGGCAGAAGAAAGCGGCTCTTGGCTGTCCGGGAAATCAGAGAGCAGCATGAAATGGGCATGGGGCGTGGCGGCATGGAGAACATGCAGTTGCCGGGCCATCTGATAGGCCTGCTTTTTACTGCAAAGCAGTGTGGGCACCACCACCAGCAGGCGTTTGTCCCCAAGGTGCTTTTTGTGTAGCCGGGGCAGCATTCTGGCTGGGAACAGGCGGCGCAAGATGCGATAATAAAGTATGCGGACGATTTCCGATGCGGCCAGGAGAAAAAAGGGCAGCAGCAAAAGCGGAACCCCTGAAAAAATAAAAAGAACAGACAAAACCAAAGCAGACAGGAAAAAGGGCAGAAGATAGAAGAGCGTTTTTTGTTTTGAGGAAAAGCTATGGCTTTCTTTCAAAAGATAGGCATAAATCAGGCTCTGCTTTTCCGTCAGATAATAGCCTGCTTCCTTTTCGATGCCCTCTTTTCCTTCCGTGAGGGCAAGGGCGGCTCGTGCCACCGCCGTTTCATGCAGGCAGCCTTTTCTGGCGATCCGGCAGACGCAGCTGCGATAATACAGGCGGCTTTCCCTGTCCATTTGCCGATAGGTTTCATCCTGCCGGAGAATCTGGCAAACGGGGTTCAGATGCTCCAAAATGGTATTGAAGGGCAGCTTTGGCAGTTGATGCAAAGCCTGCAAAAGCTGGGCGCAGTGCTTTTGCAGGGCAAGCTGCTTTTCTTCCTCCTTTTCCGTCAGGGCAGGGGACAGGCATTTGTCCAATTGCTCCATGAGGGCGCAGGAAAGAGCGACGGGCAGGGCATCCCCTTCCCGGCAGCGCATTTCCCTTTCATCGTAGAAGGTGCGCAGCTTTCGCATCATCTGGCCGGGGTGCAGGGGAAGGGATAAGCATATATCCCGGCAGACGAGCATCAGCCGCACCTCCTTTCCCTCCACAGGCAGGGCAGGCAGCCTCCTTATTTCCTTTTCCAGGGACAGCAGCCTCGCATACAAAAAAGAGGCTTCATCGGCCAGCATCCGGGCGGCAGGATAGCTTTCCGAAGCATCTTCCGGCAAATGAAGCATCAGCTTTCGCAGATGCTTTTCAAAAGAAACAGGAAAGGGAAGACGGCCTTTTAGAACAAAAGAACGAAAATCCATGGAAGAACCTCCGCTTGCATCATTTTTTGTTAGTGTGCGCCAAAATGCCAATAAAATGACTGGAAATTTTGACTGTTCTGTGCTATAATGCAAAGCAGAGGAAAATGAACGCATAAAGGAGGATTGGGAAGGTTTATGTGGTATAATCCGCCTGATGCTGTGGAAAGAGACCGTTTTCACGCCGGTTATTCAGAAAGAGCATATGAATATCTGGGGGCGCATCCGGTGTGGCAGGATGATCAGCTGCACTGGCATTTTGCCGTGTGGGCACCCAATGCAAGGAAGGTTTGCCTGACGGGGGAATTTTCCAACTGGGAAGCGGAAAGATACCCTATGGAAAAGCAATTCGACGGCATTTGGGAATTGCGCCTGCCTGCTCGCCTTTTTTCTGCAGAAAGCGACCCGGAAAAATATAGCTACCCCGATGCAGATGAAAAGCTGAAAAGTTATAAATATGCCATTTTGGGGGCGGATAATGTATGGCATTACCGGGGCGACCCCTACGGCTTTGCCACCGAATGCCGCCCCAATAACGCCAACCGCCTGTGGGATATGCGCACCTATGAATGGAAAGACGCCGAATGGCTGGAAAAACGTAAAACATGGGATGCCTACCATAGCCCTGTGAATATCTACGAAATGCACCTTGGCACATGGCGGCAGCCGGAGCCGGAAGTGTATTACACCTATTCCGAAATTGCGGACAGATTGGTTCCCTACATCCGCAAGATGGGCTATACCCATGTGGAATTTCTGCCGGTGATGGAGCATCCCTTTGATGGCAGCTGGGGCTATCAGGTGACGGGGTATTACAGCCCCACCGCCCGGTACGGCGACCCGGATGGCTTGAAAGAGCTGATTGACCGGCTGCATCAGGCCGGCATCGGCGTGATATTGGACTGGGTGCCTGCCCATTTTCCCAGGGACGAAATCGGCCTGCGCCAGTTTGACGGCACGCCATGCTATGAGCATCAGAACCCCTTGCGCGGGGAAATGCCCCAGTGGGGCACCATGCTGTTTGACTATGGCAGGGGGGAAGTGTGCTCCTTCCTTTGCTCCAACGCCCTGTTCTGGCTGAAGGAATATCATGCGGACGGCCTGCGCTGCGACGCCGTCAGCTGCATGCTGTACCATAACTTTTGCAAGGAAGACGGCCAATGGGTGCCCAATAAGGACGGCGGTAAGGAGAATTACGAAGCCATTGATTTCCTGCGCAGGCTGAATGCAGCGGCGTACAGGGAATGTCCCGGCATTATGATGATTGCGGAGGAAGCCACGGCTTTCCCCATGATTACAAGGCCTACGGATATGGGCGGACTGGGATTCGGCTTCAAATGGAATATGGGCTGGATGAACGACATACTCTTCTATATCAAGAAAGACCCCATCCACCGCAAATACCATCATGATAAACTGACGTTCTCCCTCTACTATGCCTTTTCGGAAAACTATGTGCTGCCCTTCTCCCACGACGAGGTGGTGCATGGCAAACATTCCATGCTGGACAAGCAGCCGGGGGATATCTGGCAGAAGTTTGCGGGGCTGAGGGCTCTTTATGGCTACACTATGGCGCATCCCGGCAAAAAACTGCTTTTCATGGGCGGCGAATTTGGCCATTATATCGAATGGAAAGACGATATTGAGATGGACTGGTTCCTGCTGCTTTATGAAAAGCATCCGGAAATGCAAAAGTTCGTGGCGAAGCTGAATAAGTTTTATCGTTCCACCCCGGCTCTCTACGGCAACGATTTGGACTGGAACGGCTTCCAGTGGCTGAATGTGAACGATGCGGAGCATAGTGTTCTTGCCTTCATGCGTTCCGACGGCAAGCATATGCCCATCATCAGTGTCACCAATTTCACCCCGGCTTTCTATGGGCAATATCGCATTGCGCTGCCCTATGACTGCGAAATCATCGAAGTGCTCAATTCCGACAGGGCGGAGTTTGCCGGAAGCGACCAGTATAACGCATGGCCCATCCGCGCCCAGCAGATACCGTTTAACGACCAGCCCTACAGCTGCGAAATCTGCGTGCCGCCCCTTTCCACGGTGTATTTCAAGGTGAAAAAGCCGTCCAAAAAGAAATAATGCACAAAATGGGAAAATATCTTCCATATTGGCGAAAAATGTGCTATAATAGCAAGCGAACAGAAAAATAAGCCTTTTTATCCTGAAAAAGCAGGAAAAAGCTTAATAAAGAAGGGAGTTTTTCACATGCCCGCTAAAAAGCGTTGTGTGGCCATGCTGCTGGCCGGCGGCCAGGGAAGCCGTCTGGGAATCCTGACCAAGCAAATGGCCAAGCCTGCCGTGCCCTATGGCTGCAAGTATCGTATTATCGACTTCCCCCTGTCCAATTGCACGAACTCCAATATCGACGTGGTGGGCGTTCTGACCCAGTATCGTCCTTTGGAATTGAATGCCTATATCGCCAGCGGTGCGCCGTGGGATCTGGACCTTGTGTCCGGCGGCGTTTTCGTGCTGCCTCCTTATCATTCCGGCTCCAGCGGCGAATGGTATAAGGGCACGGCTAACGCTATCTACCAGAACCTGGCCTTCATTGCCCAGTATAATCCCGATTATGTGCTGATTCTGTCCGGCGACCATATTTATAAAATGGACTACGCCGCCATGATCAACCACCATGAAAAGCTGGGGGCTGATGCCACCATCGCCGTGCGTCAGGTTCCGTGGGAAGAGGCCAGCCGCTTTGGCATCATGAACACCGATGCGGATTTCAACATTGTTGAATTTGAAGAAAAGCCCAAGAATCCCAAGTCCAACAACGCTTCCATGGGCGTGTATGTGTTCACCTGGGAAAAGCTGCGCAAATACCTCATCCAGGACGAAGCGGATCCTACTTCCTCCAACGACTTCGGCAAGAACATCATCCCCGCCATGCTGGGCGACGGCCAGAAGATGGTGGCCTATTCCTTCAATGATTACTGGAAGGACGTCGGCACCATCGAAAGCCTGTGGGAAGCCAATATGGATCTGCTGGCTGAAAAGCCGGAAATTGACCTGCATGATAAGAAATTCCGCATCTATGCCCGTAACCTTGGCATGCCGCCGCACCACATTGCAGACGGTGCTACGGTGGATAACTGCCTGATTACCGAAGGCTGCGAAATCATGGGTACGGTGGCTCATTCCATCCTTTCTTCCGGCGTGGTTGTGGAAGAAGGGGCGAAGGTGATCGACAGCGTGATCATGCCCGGTGCTGTGATTAAGAGCGGTGCCGTCGTCCGTCGTGCCATCGTGGCCGAGAATGCCGTGATTTCTGCCGGCTGCGAGATCGGCGAAGAAGAAGGCCTCATCGCTGTGGTGGGTCAGGGCGTAACGGTGCCTGAAAATACAGCCGTCAAGGCTGGCGAGCAATTCGCTGACGCTTGAGGAAGGGGGAAGAAACAATGAAAAGCATGATGGGTATCATTTATACCGGTGAACGGGATCAGCAGCTTCGGGAGCTGACCACCAACCGTGCCGTGGCTGCCGTACCGATTTACGGCCGCTATCGTCTGATTGACTTCCCGCTTTCTGCCATGGTTTCCAGCGGCATCAAGAATGTGGGCGTCATTTTGCAGCGCAACTATAACAGCCTCATGGACCATCTGGGCTCCGGCCGTGAATGGGATCTGCATGGCAAGCGCAACGGCCTTGTGATGCTGCCGCCTTTCATGACGAGGGATAACGTGGGCGTGTATGCCGGGTTCCTGGATGCCGTGCGCTCCAATCTGCATTATCTGCGGCGCAGCAAGGAACGTTATGTGGTGGTAACGGATACACATATCCTCTATTCCGCCAAGTATGACGAAATGCTGTCTGCCCATATTGAAAAGGGTGCGGATATCACCCTGCTGTATACCAAAGATCCTTCCCTTCGCCGCAATGGCGCAGGCCGCTATATCGACGTGGACGAAAACGGCCGTGTGACGGGGCTGGAAGTGGATCCCTCCATTTCCCGGATGCCCTACACCTATATGGAATCCATGTGCGTGCGCCGTGAGCTGCTGATTGACCTGGTAGACCGTGCTGTGTCCCGTGGCCAGTATCATCTGACCCGTGATTTGCTCATGAACGGCATCTACGAAGGCACGCTGCGTGTATACGGCTATGAATACACCGGCAAGGCCTGGCATATTGACTCTGTTCAGGCTTACTTTGAAGCTTCCATGGACTTGATGGATGCAGAAACCCGCCGCAAGTTCTTCGACCCCGATCGTCCCGTGCTGACCAAGCTGCGTGACGAAATGCCCTCCCGGTATGTGACCGGTGCCAATGTGAAAAATTCGCTGGTGGCGGACGGCTGCGTGGTGGAAGGCACGGTGGAAAACAGCATTCTCTTCCGTGGCGTACATATCGAAAAGGGCGCAGTGGTGAAGAACTCCATCATCATGCAGGACGGCTGCGTGCAGAAGGATGCCGAAATTGACCACTGCATTCTGGATAAGCAGTCCATCATCCGGGAAGACACCCGGCTCATCGGCCCCCGGAATTATCCCATCGTTGTGGCAAAGGATCTAATTGTTTGACGCTCCTTGGGCGAAACCTTTGCCTGCAAAAAATGATTCTTTCATGCAGGGCATAAGTCATTTGTGCCCTGCATATACTGTGTAATGGCCTCTTTTGCTGCCGCACAGAACGGTAAAAAAACCGATTAACGACAGAGGAGAATGGAACATGAAAATTCTTTTTACTGCATCTGAATGCGTTCCCTTTATCAAAACCGGCGGTTTGGCCGACGTGGTGGGCGCACTGGCTCCTGTGCTGGCCAAGAAAGGCCATGATGTGCGGGTCATGCTGCCTCTGTATGGCATGATTCCCCATGACTATGTGGCGCAGATGAAGCATGTGCTGGATTTTGAGGTGGATCTGGGCTGGCGCAAGCAGTACTGCGGTATTGAAGCCCTGGAAAAAGACGGCGTGATCTATTACTTCATTGATAACAAGTATTACTTCGGCCGCAGCTATGTGTACGGCATGGGCGGCGATGAATATGAACGCTATGGCTTCTTTGACAGGGCTTGCCTGAACGCCCTGCCGCTGTTGGACTTTGCCCCCGATATCCTCCACGCCCATGACTGGCAGGCCGGCATGATTCCGGCATTGCTGAAGATTCAGTATCAGCATCTGCCCTTCTATGCGGACATGAAAGTGGTCTTCACCATCCATAACCTGCAGTATCAGGGCATCTTCGGCATCCCCGAAGTGCAGGATGTGCTGGGCCTTGGGGACAGCCTGTTTACCGATGACAAGCTGGAATGTTATGGCTGTGCCAATTTCATGAAGGCGGCTCTGGTCTATTCCGACGAAATCACCACCGTCAGCCCCTCCTACGCCGAAGAAATTCAGACGGCGTATTATGGCGAGCGTATGGACGGCCTGCTCCGTGCCAAGCGTGCCCATCTTTCCGGCGTGCTCAATGGCATTGACATTGGCGAATATGACCCGGCAAACGATCCGCTGATCCCGGCCAAGTATACCGTTCATGATATGAGCGGTAAGGCCGTCTGCAAGGCGGAACTGCAAAAGGAACTGGGGCTGGACGAAAATCCCGATGTGCCCGTCATTTCCCTGATTACCCGTTTGAGCAATCAGAAGGGCTTGGATCTGATTGACCGTGTGATTGGCGAAATCATGGAAGAAGATGTGCAGCTGGTGGTGCTGGGCATGGGCGATGCCCGGTATGTGAACCTGTTCAGCTGGGCCGAGCAGCATTATCCCGGCCGTGTGGCCGCACGCTTCCGCATGGATGGTGCTTTGGCGCACCGCATCTATGCCGGTTCCGATATGTTCCTCATGCCCAGCCAGTTTGAGCCCTGTGGCCTGAGCCAGATGATCGCTCTGCGCTATGGTACGCTGCCCATCGTTCGTGAAACTGGCGGCCTGCGGGATACCGTGCTTTCCTATAACGAAGCCAACAATGCTGGCAACGGCTTCACTTTCTTCAATTACAACGCCCACGACATGCTCTTCACCATCCGCCGTGCCCTCTATTTCTATACCAGCAATAAGGCTGTGTGGCAGATGCTGCAAAAGCGTGGCATGGAAGGTGATTATTCCTGGGATCATTCCGCTGAAACCTATCTTTCCCTCTATGAGGATATGCTGCGCCAGGCCAAGCCGGACGAACTCAAGGCCAAGAAGCCCCGTGCGCCTCGGAAGCCCAAGGTGGAAGTAGTGGTGGAAGCGGAAGAAAAGCCCAAGGCCAAGAAAACCACCAAGCCCAAGGCTGAAGAAAAGCCTGCAGAAAAGAAAACCCGTGCTCCCCGGAAAAAGAAGACCGAAACCGCTGAATAAGTGATTTCATGGGCTGCCTGAAACGGGCAGCCCTTTTGCATGGCGTGCGAGATGCAGGGGACAGTGTCCCCCTGATGGGGTTTGGGGTAACGCCCCATAAAAGAGTTATCATTCAAAAGGAGAAAATTATGGAAAGAATTGCATCCTTTCAGATCAATCATCTGAATTTATTTCCGGGGCTGTATGTATCCCGGAGGGATGAGAAGGGCGGCCAGATGGTGACCACCTTTGATTTGCGTATCACGGCACCCAACCGGGAACCGGTGATTGACGTACCGGCTTTGCATACCATTGAGCATCTGGGGGCGACCTACCTGCGCAATAGTGCAGAGAAGGAAAATGTGGTATATTTCGGCCCCATGGGTTGCCGGACGGGGTGTTATCTGCTTTTGTTCGGGGACTGGGACAGCGAGGATGCGTTCCCTTTGGTGGACGCAATGTGCAGCTTTATTGTGGGCTTTGAAGGGGAAATTCCCGGGGCGAAGCCGGAGGAATGCGGCAATTACAGCGAGCAGAACCTGAACATGGCGAAGCATTATATTGCCCGGTATCAGCAGGAGCTGCGGCAGCATCGGCGGTTTATTTATCCCGATTAAAACAAATGTTTGCATTTTTTGCGCATATCCTGTATAATATATTCTTGCAATGAAGGAAGGAGGGGCGTGTATGCCGAAAATGACGGGCGTAAAGCCTATTGCGCAAAACCGCAAAGCACGCCACGATTACTTCATTGAGGAATCGCTGGAATGCGGCATGGAGCTCAAGGGCACGGAAGTGAAGAGCATGCGGCAGGGCAAGGTAAACCTGAAGGAGAGCTTTGCCATGGTGAAGGACGGGGAAGTGTTGGTGCAGGGGATGCACATCAGCCCCTACGAGCAGGGTAACATCTTCAACACCGATCCTTTGCGCCCCAAGCGGCTGCTGCTTCACAAGAGCGAAATCCGCAAGCTGGGTGCCTTGGTGCAGCGGCAGGGATATGCGCTGATTCCGCTGGATGTGTACCTGAAAAACGGGCGGATGAAGATGAACCTTGGCCTTTGCCGGGGCAAGCATCTGCACGATAAGCGTGCCACCATGGCGGAAAAGGACGTCAAGCGTGAAATGGAGCGTGCCCTGCGCAATAACCGGGGGGAATAGTGCAGGCTAAAAACGATTCACTATTACCCTATTACTTCTTACTTCATTCCCGGGGGTGTACTGGTTTCGACGGGGATCGTCGGGGGTATGGGAAGCGAGCTGCGGACCCTGGCCGCATAAAAACGGGGAACTTAAAATTAACTGACAATAATCAGTACGCTTTCGCTGCCTAATGGCGGCGTGTCGGCCCTGAGTTGCCTACGGCTCAGGATCCCGGCATCACATTAGTGGGGAACGGGGCCGCTTAAGCTTTGCGGCGTGCCCGGCTTTATGAAGCTACTGAAGCTGTAAGCCCGTCGGGAGGCGTGCAGCAGAGGGAACGTTAATATCCCGTCTGCGCTCGGAGAAACCTGTACAACTGAATCTTCGGACAGGGGTTCGATTCCCCTCACCTCCACCAAAGACTTACGCAGCATTGAATACAATGCTGCGTATTTTTTTGTTCAATCTGATGCTGTCTGTCAAAAATATATATATCCAAAGTCTCACTATCGCTAAAGTGGTGTGTGTGATATACTGTTTTTGCAGGGAGGGATGCTTGATGAAATATGTAAATGGCAAGGACATTCTGCCTCCGCATCTTTTGCGGCAAATTCAAAGTTATGTATCTGGAAAGATAGTATACATCCCCACGGCGGAAAAGAGAGGGTGGGGCGAAGAATCCGGTTATCGGCGTTGCTTGGCGGAACGGAATCGGGATATCCGTCAGGAACATGCGCAAGGAGTGAGTGTGGAAATACTGGCAGAAACGTTCGGATTATCGGAGGAGAGCATCCGTCGTATTGTGTACACACAGAAGGAGGACTTTATTATGGATTATGCCTGCACCTTGCGCAATGCCCGGCAGGCAGCGGAAACGGGCGAGCTTGAAAAGTGGATTCACACGTATTTGCTGACGGATGGCAACAACAAGCCCTTTTCGGACGGGTTGAAAAAGCTGGAACGTATCTTTCATGCGCCTGTCAGTTTTCCTTTATCTTTGCTGGAGAGAAACACCGGCCCCGAGCCGGAAATGCGCTGGAAAATTCATCCTGGCTGGTTTGAGCAACATGTGGAGAAACTGAAAAACGCCATCAAAGACGGCGCAGATTTGCCGCCGCTGATTGTCCACTATTTGATTCCGGAAGGGGAGAACGTCGGCGAATTTGAAATGAACGACGGCAATCATCGACTGGAGGCGTTCAAACGGCTGGGGATGGAAAGGTACCATGTGATCTTCTGGTGCACGGAAAAGCACGAGTATGATCAACTGATGGAACGCTTCGGCGATTTAATGGAGTAAGTAAGTTTTAGATAACAGCACATGCCCCGGAGGCGTTGCCTCCGGGGTTTTTATGATATACATGAAATGTTCAAGGATTACGGTTGCGTAGATTCTACTATTTCAATCAATTCAAAGTCATAATAGGGCGGGGAAAAGGGGCGATTGATGTGGTTCAAGCGGCTTCGTTTTTGCCGATAAAGGCGGCTGTCTTTTTCTTTTTTAGCAAAATCCACGTCAGCAGGCACAGGTAAAGGGAGGCCAGCCCCAGTGTGATGAAGCAAAGGAGGGTGGATTCGGCGGCGAGGCTGACGAAAATCAGAATGGGCGCACCCAGCACGATGGCGTAGCTGCTGCCTACCACCAGGTTATTGGCGGCGGGGGTGACAAGGTCGGGGTCGATTTCCCGCAGCAGCAGCATGCCGGAGCCAATTGTGCCCGTCAGCATGCCGTACATGGAAATGAGGCCTTCCTCATAATATTCGCCGTATACTTTCTTACAAACCACTTTCAGATAAACCCATGTGATTACGCCGCCCAGCAGCACAATCAGCAGGAAGGGCACCCACAGCCCGGCCAGATCTTCCAGATTAATGGAAGCGATGCCGGCCACGATCATCAGATCAAAGAAGAAGCCGGAGAGACGATTCAGCAAGTAATTATTCTGATATTGCCGGGTGATAAGCCCTTTTTTCTGGCCGACGGCCAGCAGCTTGGAAAACAGCATGGCCAGCACCGAGCCGATGATGAAATTGAAGCCCCAGAGGAGGGAATTGAGGGTTTTGCCAAGGCCGGCGGAAAGGGCCGTCAGGCCGGACGTGAGCCCCCAGGTGATGAGGTAAGTGGCCAGATAAACGCACAAAACCATCACGGCTTGCAAGGACAGGCGGTCGATGGAATCGGTGATAGGCACTTCGTTTTTATCCTGAAAGAAGGCTTCCATATTGGTTTCCGTCTGTTCGGCGGTGTGATTGGACCGGAGCAGGCCTTTTTTCTTCCAGCGGTTCAAAATCACCACGCCCACCGTGCAGGCGCACAGGAACCCAGCGGCAGCGATGGACATGCCGAAGCTGCGGCCGCCCACAAAGCCGAGGCTTTCGTAAGAGGAGCCGATGTTATTGGCTTGCCCCGGCCCCTGCCCATAGCCCATGGGCAAAAGAAGCCCTGCAGCCTTGAACATATCGGGCATGAAGGTATAGGCAAGGAAGATAGTGAGCATAAGCCCGGCCACAGCCTGCACCAGATAGGTGCCCACGATGATGGCACCGGAATGGAAGCCGGTGCTGCGGGCAGTGGTGTTCTTTTCGGCCCGGCTTTTGCGCAGGCTCATGGAAATGAAGCCAAGGGCGATGCAGTGATACACCAGCATTTCCATCAGGTTATTATCCAGCCGGAAAAGCCCGGTATTTTGCAGAATCAAAAGCAGAAACCCAGCCATTACCGAAACAGGCATCAGGCCTTTACGGATGAAGGAAACCTTTCTTCTGAGAATATTGGCAACCAATACAGCCAGCGCAATGGCACCCAGCTGAATGATAAAGTTCCACATGCCGATATTGGCGGCGGAATAATCCATAGAATCTCCTCCTTTGGGTTATTGAATTTGGTTTTTCCAAACGGCAAGGTATTTCCTAAGGCACAGCGGCCGCTTGGCGTGCACTTCGTAATAAATTCCCTGGCAGGTGAACATGAGAATATTGGTTTTCACAAGAGCCATATTGGAAATGCTCTTCAGGGGGAAGCAATGACTGTGAATGCGCAGGCTATGATCAAAGAGAGAGAGGGTGCCTTTTGTGAGGATTGTTTCGGTGTGATCGGGCTGCAATTGCATCAGCGTCACATCCTCATCCCGGAAAGCAGGCAGCTCTTCCGTATTTTTCAGCTGCTCTTGCTGCCATTCATCCCATTCCAGCAGGTTTTCAAAAGGTACAGGGGGGTCAAAGGTGCCGTATTCAGAATAAGTGGTTTCAAAGCCGCAGCGGCATTGCACCTGATTGCCGTGCCCCTTGATGGTGCTCCACTGATGGCATTTAGGGCAAAGGAATAGGGCGGTTTCGATATACTTCGCCCGGTTGCGCCCCTTATAACGGTAATGGTTTTCCTTCTGCCGCTGCCATGCGTTCTCAGTCAGATCCCGTTTGATGGCTTCGTCTATTTCTTGGGAAGACATGTTTTTCAATTCTTCCGGGGAATAGGTGTGAACGATGCCGCCCTGCATTTTGCCCTTTCGGATGCCCTTGCCCCAACGGGGCGCAGTCAGATAGCCGCCTTCCAGCCGATAGGTGATGAGGGACGCTTTGGACAGCCGGGCAATATCCCCGGTGCCGGGAAAGAAGGGATGATTCAGGCCGTTCCAGCTGGTTTCCCCTTCGGCAAAGATACACACAGAATGGCCAGAGCGGAGCTTGCGCATCATAGCCATGGCGGTATCGGCACCGCTGGAACCTTTGCGCCTTGCGATGGGAGCTACCAGATAATGAATGATTTTGGAAAGGAAGCCCTTACGCAACAAATGCTCACTGGCCACAAAATACATCTGATGCTTGGGGAAGCTGGCGGCTACCAGAAAGGGGTCGTAATTGGTGACGTGGTTCGCCACCACCATCGCCGGGCCTTCCGGCGCATAAACGGGGCAGGAATAACGCAGCATGCCCTTGAATACGGGACAGATAAGGGCATGCAGGATTCTCCAATATTTTTTATGCCGGACGCTTTCGTGCATAATACCTCCAAGTTTACATGGGTTACTTCTATAATACAGGAAAAAGCGAGATGAAACAAGCAGTATTTTGTGAATTTTTATTGTTTTTGCGGAGAGAAAAATTACAATTCCCAAGGCAGCCCATCTCTTGTATCGAAGGATAGGGGATGCTATAATGAATTTGTAAATTTTCGGGAAAAGGAGTTCTGCCGATGAAGCTGAAATTATTGGAAGCATTGCTTGAAAAGCTGCTGGGCGAAAAGATGGACGACAGCACCCCCAGAGGGGATATGTATATGCCGGTGAAGCTTTTAGCCATGGCACTGGCGTTATTGATCGGGGCTGTGGTATTCGGCGTGATGGCCGCTTTGGATGGACAGCCGATTTACTGGGTGCTGGTTGTGCTGTTCGGCTGCCTTGGCATCGGGGCTGTTTTGTGCTGGCGCAATCAGAAAATTCATGTGCTGGATGAAAATACGTTTGAATATATCACCTTCCTTGGCAGAAAAAAACAACTGGCTTTTGCGGATATCCGTGCCCTGCGCAGGAACAGGGATTCCATGACGCTGTTTGTGGGGGATGAAAAGGTGCATATTGAAAGCGGCGCCCTGATGACCCAGCGGCTGATGGATAAACTGAACGAAGCCCTGAATGACCCTGGGGAAGAAGCACCGGAAGAGGAAGAAGCATAAACAGAAAAAGAAAATAGGCAATGGCAAAGCGGCTGTTTTTTCGTAAAAGGCATGGGGAAAAGCAGCCGTTTTTCCTTGACGGAAAAGGACAGAATATAGTATAATATTTCTTATGCAAAGGATAAAGCAAACAGAATTTTTGAGGATGTATTTTTGAAAGGACTGTGAACAACAAATGGCAAAGAAAAAGACGTATCGCAAATCTCTGCCGGTATCTTTTTGGGGCTGGGCCGGGCTGGCCGTGCTGCTGGCCATTACAATTTTTGTATCTTGCCTGGGCATTTCGGGGATGAACCTGAACGAACACGGTACGGAAAAGCTGCTGCCGTGGGTGCCTGTGAGTGCAAAAAGCTGGCCGGATTCTTTGACTCTCGGCCGTGCCCTTGGCGGTGCGGACTATGTGGAATATGCCGTGGAAGGCGATGCCAAGGAAGCGGCCAAGGTTATCGGCCAACGCTTCAAGGCCTTTGGCGTGCCGGATTACAGCGTGAAGGAAAAGGACGGCAAGGTGCTGGTTGAAATCCCCAAGCTGGGCGATGAAGTGAAGAAAATCGCTTTCAAGCTGGCCAAAGCAGAGGGCGTTGTGGAGTTTAAGACCCCCGATGGGCAGACCTTCATGACCCAGCAGGATGTGGCGGATGCCGAGGTTGGCTTTGCGGGTGAAACGGGCACAAATTATGCCTTGAGCATTGAAACCACCAAAGATGGCAAGCAGAAGCTGGCCGACGCTACGGCATCTGCCATCGGTCAATCCATCAGCGTGTACCGGGACGGCGAATTGATCAATTCCGCCTCGGTGGGCGATGTATTTGACGATGGACAGATTGTTATTCCCCTGGGGCTGAATGTGAGGGACACCATGGCCATGGCGGCTCTTTTGCGGGGCGGCGAAATGGATGCTGCCTTGACCCTCGAAACGGAAGGCACAACCGACGCTTCCGGCGTGAAGGTTGGGCTGATTGCAGCGGCTGTTGTGCTTATTGCCTTTGCGGTGCTGGCCATCATCCGGGGACGGGTGACGGGCGTTGCTGCTGTCTGGGCTGTGTGGTGCAGCGTTCTTTTGATGATGTTCTTCTTTGCGACGCTGGTGATGGAGGGCATCACGGCGGCGGTCTTTGCGGCGATGGTGGTGGGCGCAGTGCTTGCGTGCTATGTTATGTACCTGCGTACGGATAAAATGGCCGCCCAGATTGAAAGTGGCTATAGCCCCCGTCAGGCTTTGAAAACCAGCCTGCGCCTGTCCAATAAGCCTGTTTGGATGGCTTTGGGCGGTGCTTTGGTGATTGCGCTTCTGCTGATGATTTTGAGCGTCACAAGGCCTGTTGGCTACACGCTGGCTGCCGGCGTTACGGCTGCTGCCATCAGCGTAGTTCTGATGCGCCTTTTCATGGCCTGCTTTGTGACGGTGTTTGCCAAGGCTGCTTTTTTCGGCAAGGCAAAGTAAGGGAAGCTTTTTCGGGTGTCGGCTGCTTGTTCCGGCACCCGCTTTTTACAAAATTCAGGAGAAAGATGTTCGATGTATTCCATTGTGCTGCGGCAGCAGAAGGCCGCCCCGGAGGCTTTGAAGGGTTATCCTGTATGGATGGCCCGGCTTTTGTGCGCCCGTGGCGTGGAAACAAGGGAAGAAGCGGAAGCTTTCCTGCATCCAAATAGGGAGCAGATTCTTTCTCCCTTCCTTTTGCCGGATATGGAAAAGGCAAGGAACATCCTTTGGAACGCCGTGCAGGGAAAAAAGAAAATTGTCATTTACGGGGATTATGACTGCGACGGCGTGTGCGCTTCGGCTATTTTGTTTGAAACTTTGCAGGGCATGGGGGCAAAGGTTTCCTGCTATATTCCGGACAGGCATAAGGAAGGCTACGGCCTGAATGAAGAAGCCGTGCGGCATCTGGCCAAAGAAAACGACGTACTTTTGACGGTGGACTGCGGCATCACATCGGTTCAGGAAGTGGCCTTGGCAAAGGAACTGGGGCTTTTAGTGATCGTGACGGATCATCACACCGTGGGGGATTTTGTGCCGCCTGCGGATGCGGTGGTGTCGCCTTTGCTTGGGGATTATCCCTTTTCCGGGCTGTGCGGCGCAGGGGTGGCTTGGAAGCTGGCACTGGCACTGGATGCGGAAAAAGCGGAAGGGCTGATGGAGCTGGCGGCTATCGCCACAGTGGCGGACATGGTGCCGCTTTTACAAGAAAACAGAGCCATTGTGAAAATAGGGCTGCAAATGCTGGAAAATACCAAACGCCCCGGTCTTGTGACGCTGATGCAGCTGGCCGGCGCGGAAAGAAGCGTGACGGCAGAGCAGGTGGCGTTTCAGATTGCGCCCCGGATCAATGCCTGCGGACGGATGGATAATGCCCGGATTGCGTTGGATATGCTACTTACGAAGGATGCTTCAACCGGGCTTTCCATGGCGCAAAAGGCGCACGGGCTCAATGAGCAGCGAAAGCAGATGGAGGATGCTGTGGTGGAGGACGCCCGGCATCAGGTGGAAAAAATGGACTTGCAAAAGCATCACGCCTTGGTGGTGTTCGGCGAAAGCTGGAACAGCGGCGTGGTGGGGCTGGCCGCCGGGAAATTGGCCGAGCAATGGGGATATCCGGCGGTGGCACTGGCCAAAGAAGGAGACACTTTAGTGGGCAGCGCACGAAGCGCAGGGCAGGTGGATATCTATGCTGCGCTGAAATGCTGCGAGAAATTGTTCCTTCGCTTTGGCGGCCATCGGCAGGCGGCCGGCATGACGCTGCCCTTTGAACATCTGGAAGCTTTCAGGGAGCGGCTGTCCCAAGCGGTGAAGGAACAGCTGGGGGGCAAGGCTCCCCAAAAGCAATTTATCTGCGATGGGGAAATGGCATTGGCGGATGTGAGCGTGGAAAGCGTGCAACAGCTGATGCAGATGGAGCCCTTTGGCATGGGCAATCCTTCGCCTGTTTTTGTGGCAAGGCATGCGGAAGCGTTAAGCCTTAGAGCGGTTGGCAGGGAAGGAAAACACTTGCAAGGCACCTTTCAGCAGGAAACCACCATTTGCAAGGGTATCTATTTTGGCGGCGGCGAATGGCAGGGGAAAGACGGCGTGTTTTCGCTGGTATTCAGCCCGTCGCTCAATACTTTCCGGGGGGAAACCAGTGCCCAGCTGCAAATAAAATATATGGCGATAGAGCCGGAAATGCTGCGAGAAAATGCGGCCATGGAAGCGGTATCCTTTGCAAATGCAATAAGGCAAGAGGGGCAGGCGAAACAAATTTCCGTAAAGGAAACAGAGCAGCTCATGCAGGGCGGACAGGGCACGCTGCTTGTGTGCCGGTGTCTTGAAACAGCCAAGGAAATGCACCGGCTTTATCCCAATGCAGTCTTCGCCCTTCATCAGGCTTCGGACCCTCGTGCCTATCACAGTATTTTATTGTATCAAACAGCCGGGAAGGCTTGCGCACCGTTCCGGCATGTGGTATTATGCGACGGAGAGCTTTTGGAAGCGGCGGCATGGCAAAAGGCCTGCCCGGAGGCGGAAATTTATGCCCTTCCGGAAACAAAGGCCGTGCAAAGGCTGGCCGGGCAGATGTGGCTGGATAAAGACGGCCTGCGGAATGCCTATAGGGCATTGAAGGCGGCTTTGCCAAGGGATGAAATGGCATTTGCGGAAAGAACAGGGCTTTCGCTGTCCCAAACGTATTTTGCCCTGCAGGTGCTGGAGGAAATTGGCTTGATTGAGTATTCGGCTTCTCCTTTTTTCGTTTCTCTTTTGCCCATGACGAAAAGAGATCCGGAGGAAAGCCGGCTTTTCCAAATGATACGCAGATTGACGGAGGCATAAGATGGCGCATTCGGCTTATGAATGTATGACGCTGGAGCAGATGCTGGAGCGTGTAAAAAAATATGATATCAGCGAAAAAAGCTGCGATATGATTACCAGGGCATGGGCGTTTGCCGAAAAAGCCCATGCCGGGCAAAAGCGGCAAAGCGGTGAGGATTATTTCGTCCACCCCAATTATGTGGCTTCCATTCTGACGGAACTGATGATTGACCCGCCTACTATTGCGGCTAGCCTCTTGCACGACACGGTGGAGGACTGCGAAAATGTAACCAGAGAAGTGATTGCCGAGCAGTTTGGGGAAGAAGTGGCCCAGCTGGTGGACGGCGTGACCAAGCTGGATAAATTGGACTTTGCGGACAGGGAAGAGCGTCAGGCGGAATCCTTGCGGAAGATGTTTCTGGCCATGAGCCGGGATATCCGGGTGGTGCTGATTAAGCTGGCAGACAGATTGCATAATATGCGCACCCTGCGCTATCAGCCCATGCACCGTCAGGTGGCCATTGCCCGTGAAACCCTGGATATTTATGCTCCCATTGCCCATCGCTTGGGCGTGTATACCATCAAGCAGGAATTGGAAGACCTGGCCCTTCGCCACATTGACCCGGAAGGGTATCAGGACGTGGCACGGAAAGTGGGCATGAAAAGGGCAGAGCGAGAAGAGAATATTAAGCTGGTCATTACGGAATTGAGCCAGAAGCTGGACGAAGCCCATGTGAAATACGATATTGCAGGCCGTCCCAAGCATTTGTATTCCATCTATCGCAAGATGGTAATCCAGAATAAACCCTTTGACCAGATTTTTGATTTGATTGCCATCCGGGTGATTGTGGAAACGGTGCCGGAGTGTTATACGGTGCTGGGCATTGCCCACACGCTTTGGAATCAGGTGCCCGGCCGGTTTAAGGATTATATTTCCGTGCCCAAGGCCAATATGTATCAGTCCTTGCATACAACGGTGGTGGGGGGGCGGAAGGTGCCCTTCCCCTTTGAAATCCAGATCCGCACCAAGGAAATGCACCGCATTGCGGAATACGGCATTGCCGCCCACTGGCGTTATAAGGACGGTGGTGCCAGCGATAATCTGGACAAAAAGCTGTTTTGGCTGCGGCAGATTATGGACTGGCAGAGCGAAACCCAAAACAGCAGTGAATTTATCGAAGGCCTGAAAACGGAGCTTTTCTCCGAAGAAGTGTTCCTCTTTACCCCCAAGGGCGATATCATCACCATGCAGCGTGACGCCACGCCTTTGGACTTTGCCTATCGCATCCACTCCCATGTGGGAAACACCTGTGTGGGGGCGAAAGTGAACGGCAAAATGGTGCCCTTGGATACGCCGCTCAATACCGGTGACCGGGTGGAAATCATGACGTCCTCTTCCTCCAAAGGCCCCAGCATGGACTGGATGAAGATCGTCAAAACGCCCCAGGCCAAGGCCAAAATCCGCCAGTTTTTCAAGCGTGAGCTGCGGGGCGAAAACGTGCAGAAGGGCCGGGATATGCTGGAGCATGAGGCCAAGCGCAGGGGCGTGCGCCTCGGCGATTATACCAAGCCGGAATATTACGAGCCGCTGCTGAAAAAATACATGTTTCAGGACCTGGACGACCTCTACGGTGCCATCGGCTACGGCGGTGCCGCAGCGGTGTATGTGCTCAGCCGCCTGATGGATGAAAAAAACCGGCAGGAAGCCCCGGCAACGCCGAAAGTGCCCATCGTGGAAGAAAATACGCCGGCGGCTCCGGCTCCCAGCCTGAAGCCCACCCAGGGCGTGTATGTGCACGGGGAGGCCGGCATGCTGGTGCGCTTTGCCAGGTGCTGCAATCCTGTGCCCGGCGATGATATTGTGGGGTATATTACCAGAGGCCGTGGCGTTACCATCCATAAGGCGGATTGCGTCAACGCCATCCACAGCGAGCCGGAGCGTGCCGTGCCCGTTTCCTGGGCCAGCGAAGGAACGGGCACATTCAGTGCCAATATTCAGGTGATGTGCTATGACCATTCTGCGCTGCTTGGCGAACTGACGGGCTATATGGAAGAAATGAAGATTCCGCTCACCGCCATTTCTGTGAAGATGAACAAAAACAAACTCCTGTCCGTCACCATGACGCTCCTTGTGCAAAGCAGAGAGCAATTGGACGGTGCCATCCGCAAGCTGCAAAAACGGACGGACGTGGTGGAAGCTTACCGCAGCATCAATTAAAGGCCTTTTTGCAGGAAAAAAGCACATTCGTGTCGAATTAAATTAAGTTATCTCTTTTGTTTGGGAGGAAATCATGCAGCCACCCCAAGAACCTTTCCAGCCTTCCGGCGCAGAATTCGGGCAGGATCAGCAGCCGCAATGGACGCAGGTGCCCTTTCCGGGGCAGATGAACATGCAGCCCATGCAGCCCTATCAGCAGGCAGGGCAGATGCCTGCCTGGCAGCCCGGTCAGGTGCCGCCCCCGGCACAATTGCAGCCGGAAGTGAATTATCCCCAAGGCGCATATCCCCAAATGCCCCCGCAGATGGGCTATCAGCAGCCCCAGCAGCAAACGCAAACCGTTCAGCAGGCTCCTGCCCGGCAGGTGCCTGTTCAACCTGCATATATAACGCCCAATACCGGCATGCCCACAGCGAAAAAACGTTCTGGCCGCATGATGTATGTGATCCTTGCGGCGGCGGTGCTGCTTTTTGCCGGTATTGTGATTTTGCGGATGGTGGCACCGGGGCAGGTGAATTACGCCTATGTGCAAGCCGGCAATTTGAGTGCCCGTTATACGGGGGATGCCGTGGTGGTGCGGAATGAAACCATCTATGCCCAGGAAGGGGTTTCCCAGATTGACTATATTGCCGAGGAAGGCGCGCTGCTCAAGCGGAACGACCCGGTGGCTACGGTCTATTCCAGCGGCTTCAGTGCCAAAGAATGGACCACCCTCAATAACTACCGCATGCAAATCAAGGAAAAGCAAAAGGAGCTGATGGGGGATTCCGCCAGCGACTCCAAAATGCTGAACCTGATGAGCCAGGTGGTAGAGCGCGGGATGGAAGTGCAACGCATGGTGCAGGGCACATCCGCTAACCTGATCAAGCAGGAAGAGCTTTTGACCAGCGTCATTCAGGACAGGCAGGTGTACATGCACCAGAAATACAGCGAAGACCAGAAACTGAACAGATTATGGGACGATGAAAACACCCAGCTGCAAAAAATTTCTTCTTGGACGAAGCAGTATATTGCAGGTTCCGACGGGCTGGTGAGCTTTTATACGGACGGGTTTGAGCTGCCGCTGAACATGACCAACTACGGCGGCTATCTGCCGGTGGAAGTACGCAAGATTTACGAGGGCAGGATTCCCGAAACGGAAACGGCATTGAGTGCAAAATCGGTGCCGGTGTATCGCCTTGTGCGGCAGGACCCGTGGGCAGTGCTGATGCTGTGCAACGAAAAGGAATGGACGCCCGTGGAAGGGCGCACCTATAAGCTGTTGATTGAATCTTTTGATAATACCATCGTGGATGCGCAGGTGGAATCCTTCACAAGGTCGGGGGGCGAACTGCTTGTGCGGTTGATGATTTACGACACCCAGAAGCTGCCCAATGTGATGTACATCCGCTCCTGCAAGGTGCAGCTTGGCGAGAGCGTGAACAGCCTTGCCGTGCCTTCCCGTGCCATTTACCTGCGTGAAGGGGTGAAGGGCGTTGTGATGACCACGGACGGCGGAGAATACTGGACGGGCGTGGAAGTGATTTCCGACGACGGCCAGACGGCCTATATCGTGCCCGAAAATCCGGGCGTTCTGTATGAAGGGGTGCGTGTGCGCCTGTTCTGATGGGGTGAAAAGCAGTGCTGAAAGAGAATGTGGAGCAGGTCATGCAAACCCTGCAAAAAGAAAGCCAGCCTTGGGGCAGAATTCCCAAGTTGGTGGCTGTTACCAAATTTGCGCAGCCTCAAGATATTCTGCCGCTGTATGATTTGGGCGTGCGTGATATCGGGGAAAACAAGGTGCAGGTGCTGCAGGAAAAACTGCCGCATCTGGACGGAAAATTTTCAATTCACCTGATTGGAAGGTTGCAAAGTAACAAAGTTAAATATATAATAGAGGATGTGTGCATGATTCATTCGCTGGATCGGATGAGCCTGGCACAGGAAATTGACAGGCAAGCACAGAAGCACCAAAAACGGATGAACGTGCTGGTGCAGGTGAACGTGGCCGGGGAAGCGCAAAAGGGCGGCATGCCGGAAGAAGAAGTGATGCCGTTTTTGAGAGACTGTGCCCGTTTGCCGGGGCTGAACGTGAAAGGCCTGATGGCTATTATGCCCCTCATGGCCCCAAGGGAAGAACTGGATGGTTATTTCATCCGCATGCGGCAGCTGTTTGACCGCTGCCGGGAAGAAGCCATTGATAATATTCAGATGCAGGAGCTGTCCATGGGTATGAGTCAGGATTATGACTTGGCTGCCCGGAGAGGTGCCACCATGGTGCGTGTGGGCTCCCGGCTATTTCAATAATCACAGGAGGATATAAACTGTGGCAGTAAGCGATATGATGAACGGACTGAAGAAAAAGCTGGAGAAATATCTCTACGGCGAGGAAGCGATGCCCCAGCAGGGTTATCGTCCCGAAGAAAATTATGCCCCGGCTCCCGATGCGGCTTTTTCCCAGCAGCCTGCTTCCCAATATGCCCAGAACCAGGCCGCCTATTATCAGCAGCCTGCTTATGCCCCCCAGCCCCAGCAGGGCTATCAGCAAATGCCCCAACCCGTGACGCAGCCCCAGCCTGTGCCCCAGCAGCCGCAAAGAAGCATTTTTGGTGCCAGGCAGCAGGAAAAGGTGCTCAACATCAAGGATTATCAGCAGCCTTCCGAACCCCAGCAGCAGGAAGAGCCTGAAGCCGTCAAGCAGCAGGCGACGACCCGTGTGGTCAGTGCCCGTGGGATGGGGGATTGCCGGATGGCGATTACACTGCTGCGCGCCGGGGATGCGGTGCTGGTGACCATGGAAAATGTGAAAGACCCGGCGGAAATGCGCCGTCTTGTGGATACCCTCAGCGGTGCCTGCTATTCCTTGAGCGCATCCATTACCAAGGTGAGCCGCTATGGCGTGTATCTGCTGGCTCCCCAGAGTATGGTGGTGTTTGCGGATCAGATGATTAACCAGATGAACAGTGCTGCCCCCCGTCAGCAGCGGCCGGCCTATCCGCCTGTCGGTGCCAATAACCGGCCGCAGCCTGCTTATCAGCAGCTGCAGGCGGAATACGCCCAGCCCCAGCAGCCTGCCTACCAGCAGGAAGCTTATCAGCCCCAGCAGGGCTATGCCGCCTATCAGCAGCCCCGTCAGGAAACCTTTACCCAGCGGATGGCTGCTCCCCAGGAAAATGCCGGTACATTCTACACCCGTCCGCAGCAGCAGACGGCGCAGATGCCCGCTTTTTCATCCCAAAGTGCCAACGCCGGTTATGTGCCGGATGATATGGAAGTGGCCGAATAAGGCTGCGAGAGATACATAAGGAGGAAATGGAAAAATGTTCATCTTCAAAATCTTGTTCTTCGCCTGGGATCTGTATACGCTGGCTCTTTTGGTCAACTTCCTGCTGCCTTACTTTGTGAAGGAACAGAAGCCCTGGATGAAGATGCTTGCTGACATCTGCGCTCCTGCCGTGAATATCGGCAATGCGGTTGCCAAGTCCATCTTCGGCAAAAAGGAATTCAAATTTGACATCGGTTCCGTTGTGGCCATCGTGCTGTGCATCGTGGTTGGCTCCGTGGCCGGCAGCATCGTGTTCTGATTTTCATTCTTAACGCAGGCTGAAAGGGGTACGGAAAATGCCGATCACTGTATCAGACATTGAACAAAAAGAATTTCACTTTAAACTTTTTAAGGGCTATGACCCTGAAGAAGTGGACAGGTATTTGGATGATATCTGCGATCAGATGTATCTTCTGTATCAGCATATCGATACCTTGCAGCAGCGGCTGGCGCAAGCCAATACAGCCCCGGCCTATGTTCGCTCTGCCGTGCCGCCCCCTGCAGCCAATGTGAATTATGCTGCCCAGGCGCAGGACGAACTGGCTCAGGCCCGTCAGAAGGCCAGAGGCATCATCGAGGAAGCCCAGCAGGATGCCAAGGATATTCGGGAGGAGGCCATGGCTCTTCGGGAAGAAGCCCAGAGGATGATGGATGAGGCCGTCGCAATGGAAGGCCAAGCCCATATCATGGCACAGGATACGGCAGAATATCCGGGCGGCCTTGTTTCCCAAAGCCAGGAAAGTTATGACGATTTGCTTCAGGAAAAGGAAGCTTTGAAAGAAGAAATCGAAATGCTGCGGGCCACTGCTCGTGATTATCGCCAGCGTTTTTTGCGGTTGGTGGAGGATCAGCAGCATGTGCTCCATGCGGAAACAGAGCTGTTTGATTAAGGAATGAATAAAGCGTCGGCCCGGTGAAAGAACATCGGTGCCGACGCTTTTTCCGAAAAAGGAAGGAAATATACCTATGCTGTACGGCGCAATCGAAGCCGGCGGCACCAAGATGGTGCTGGCGGTGGCGGATGAAAACCTGCACATTATAGACAGAGAAACATTGCCCACACAGACGCCGGAGGAAACCATACCCCGGATGATTGCTTTTTTTCAAAGGCATGCTATTTGTGCGCTGGGCGTTGCAAGCTTTGGCCCGGTGGATTTGAACCCGGCGTCCGAAACCTTTGGCTACATCACCAAAACGCCAAAGCTTCAGTGGCGGGATTATCCTTTGGTGCCCGTTTTGGAAAAGGCACTGCATGTGCCCTGCACATTGGACACGGATGTGAACGCAGCGGCTCTTTGCGAAGCCCAGATGGGGGCAGGGAAGGGGCTTAAAAACTGCGTGTATGTGACGGTGGGCACGGGGATTGGCGGCGGCGTTTATTGCGAAGGGAACCTGGTGCACGGGCTGATGCACCCGGAAGTGGGGCATATGCTGCTTCGGGCACATCCGCAGGATCCCGCTCCGGACGGCATTTGTCCCTATCATAAGGGGTGTTTGGAAGGGGTGGCCAGCGGCCCTGCTATTGAAAAAAGATGGGGGCAAAGTGCAAAGGAGCTGCCGGAAAGCCATCCTGCATGGGAAATGGAAGCCCATTATCTGGCGCAGATGTGCATGAACCTGATGATGACGGTGAGCCCGGAAAAGATTATTTTAGGGGGCGGCGTGATGAGCCAAAGCCATTTGTTCCCCCTGATTCGCAAGGAATTTTTGCGCTTGCTGCATGGCTATATAGCCTGCGTTGAAGAGGCAGAAAGCCTGATTGTACCGCCTGTCTGCTGGCCGGACAGCGGCCTGATCGGCGCAGTGCTGCTGGCAAAAAACACAAAAAGGCAGGATGAAGAAAATGGATGAAGTGGTAACGACGGCGGCGCAGTCTTTGGATAAGGCGACCCATGTGTTTTCGGGGGATCACGCGGAAATCAGCTGGACGGCACTTTTGACCCGTCTGACGGTGGCGGCGGCCATTGTGGCCGCAGGGCTTGTGATTCTCTGGCTGGGCAGAAAGCTGATGAAACGGCTGCTGAAAGCGGACGAAAAGGACGGCAGCGATGCTGGCCAGAAAAAGACGCTGCAAACGCTGCTGAACAGTTTATTTGGGTTTGCGGTGTATTTTGCTATCGGCTGCATGGCCTTGAGTGCTTTGGGCGTGAATGTGGAAAGCCTGCTGGCGGTGGCCGGGGTGGGCGGCCTTGCCATCGGATTTGGCTGCCAGACGCTGGTGAAGGATTTTGTCAGCGGCCTGTTTTTGTGGCTGGAAGGGAAAATTAAGGTGGGGGATATCGTCACAGTGGGCGGCATGACGGGCACGGTGGAATCCATGGCTCTGCGCACCACGACGCTTCGCAGCGTGAACGGCAATCTATACACCATCCCAAACGGCGATATTAGAACCGTGGTGAACATGACGAGGGATTATCGGTTTGCGCTGGTGAATGTGACGCTGTCGCATGGGCAGGATTATGCCCTTGCCATGGAAAAATTACAGCAGGCGATGGCGGTATTGGATGAGCAGGAAGCTATTTTGGAAGAGCCGCCGAAAGTGGTGGGGCTCATTGCCAACGACCGCTTTTCCGTCACCGTCAGGATTGAATGTAAATGTCAGGTGGATGACTGCTGGGAGGCGGAGAGGAAAATCCGCCTGGCGGCTCTGGAATGTCTGAAGAAAGAAGGGTTTTCGCTATGATGGTGATGGATACCCACTGCCATTTGGATGATGAACGGTTTTTGGAAGACCGGGAAGAAGCCTATCAAAGGATGCTGCAGGCTGATGTGAAAAACTGCGTGTGCGTTGGCAGTGACCTCCAATCATCCAGACGGTGCTTGGAAATTGCTAATACCCATGCCGGGGTTTTTGCGGCTTGTGGCGTCCATCCCCATGAGGCGGCCAAGGCGGAAGAAGGATATTTGGAGCAGCTGAAAGAAATGCTCTTGCAGGAAAAATGCGTGGCACTTGGGGAAATCGGGCTGGATTATTATTACGATTTTTCGCCCAGGGACGTGCAGAAAAAGGTGATGGCGGAGCAGATACAGCTGGCCATTGAAATGGACATGCCGGTGATTTTCCATATCCGGGATGCCCACGGGGATATGATTGAATTTTTCCGGCAGCTGGAAAAGCTGCCCAGGGGCATCATCCACTGCTTTTCCGGCAGTGCGGAAACGGCCATGGAATATGTGAAAATGGGCTTTTTCATTTCCTTTGCAGGCACGGTGACCTTCAAAAACGCCCATAACCTGCAAAGGGCGGCAGAGGCTGTGCCGTTGGATAGGCTGCTTTGCGAAACGGACAGCCCGTATCTTTCTCCTGTGCCCATGCGAGGGAAAAGGAACGAGCCGGCCTATGTGCGCTATGTAAATCAGAAATTAGCGGAGCTCAAAGGCATCACGGAAGAGGAAATGGCCCGGATCACCTGTCAAAATGCGTTTCGGATATACACAAAAACGGGAATAAACGCAAATTGCCTTGAATAAAAATGGAATTTGTGGTATTTTGTAGGCATGGAAAAGGGGAGGCGATCCTATGATATTTGTTGGTATCTGCGGTGCCAGCGGTTCAGGGAAAACCACGCCAGCCCGTGATTTAGCGAAAAATATCGGGGTCAGATGTTTGATGCTGAACCAGGATGCCTTTTATTTTGACCACCCGGATCTGAGCGATGAAGAAAGAGAAAATTTTAATTATGACGAGCCTGCCAGCTTTGATCATGATTTGATTTTGCAGGATGTGGAAAACCTGCTGACAAATAACGCATTATAATCAATGGAGGGACTTTTGTATGCAGCCTTTTATGGATGAAAACTTCCTGCTCAACAACGAAACTGCCCGGACGCTTTATCATGAAGCAGCCAAGAACATGCCCATTATTGACTATCATTGCCATCTTTCCCCCAAAGAAATTGCGGAAAACCGCCGTTTTGCCAACATCACGGAGCTGATGCTGGGGGGCGACCATTATAAATGGCGTGCCATGCTGAGCTTCGGCGTAGAAGAAAACCTGATCCGTGGCGACGGCGATCCCAAGGAAAAGTTCATTGCCTTTGCGGATACGGTGAGTCACGCCATCGGCAATCCGCTTTACCACTGGACGCATCTGGAATTGCAGCGTGTGTTTGGCATTTATGATGTGCTGACGAAGGAATCCGCCCCGGCGATTTACGACAAAGCCACCGAAATGTTGCAGGGGGATGATTTCCGCGCCCAGAAGCTGGTGGACAAATTCAATGTGGATTATCTTTGCACCACGGACGACCCGGTGGACGACCTTTCCTATCACACCGCCATCGCTGCGGAAAATACCATGAATGCCAAGGTGTTTCCTGCTTTCCGGCCGGATAAGGCCATCAATGTGGACAGAGTCGGCTTTGCCGAATACATTGAAAAGTTGGCTAAAGTAGCCAATATGGAAATCAAATGCACGGCGGATGTGCTGGCCGCCCTTGAAAGAAGGGTGGAATATTTCCACGCCTGCGGTGCCCGGATTTCCGACCATGCACTGGATACCGTTCCCTATGGCGAGCCTTCCTTCAAGCAGGCGGACAAAGCCTTTGAAGCGGCCATGAATGGCGAAGAAATGAAGGAAAAGCACGTGAACAGCTATAAGACGGTGCTGCTGTGCGGCCTTGGGGCCATGTATGCCCAGCGCGGCTGGGTGCAGCAGTATCATATCGGAGCCATGCGCAATAATAATACGGGCATGTTCCGCCGCTATGGGCCGGACGTGGGCTTTGACAGCATTATTGATGCGCCGGTTGCCCATAACCTGAGCCGCCTGATGGACTTGCAGGATGCCCAGGGCCAGCTGCCCAAAACCATCCTCTACACCCTGAACCCAGCGGCCAATCATGTGCTGGGTACCATGCTGGGCAATTTCCAGCAGAGTGGCGTGAAGGGCAAGATTCAGTTCGGCTCCGCCTGGTGGTTCATGGATCAGCGGGACGGCATGGTGGAACAATTGAAAACCTTCGGTGCCCTCGGCGTGCTGGGCACATTCGTGGGCATGCTGACGGACAGCCGCTCTTTCATCAGCTACCCCCGGCATGAATATTTCCGCCGCATTCTGTGCAATGTGATTGGCACATGGGTGGAAAACGGCGAATATCCGGCGGATATGGAAATGCTCAAAAAGCTGGTAAGGGACATCAGCTATAACAACGCAAAAGCGTATTTTGGCCTGTAAAAATGAAGGAGGAAAGAAAGATGGACATGTTGAAGCAATTATCTCTGGCCGGTCTGGTTCCCGTTATTAAGGTAAAGCATGCGGAAGACGCCGTGCCTCTTTGCCGGGCGTTGAAAAACGGCGGCCTGCCGGTGGCTGAAATTACGTTCCGCACCGATGCGGCGGAGGAAGCCATTCGGTTGGTGCATGAAGCATTGCCGGAAGTGCTGCTGGGTGCCGGCACGGTGCTCACCTGCGAGCAGGCAGACCGTGCATGGAACGCCGGGGCAGGCTATATTGTGGCTCCCGGTCTGAACCCCACTGTGGTGAAGCATTGCACAGAAAAGGGCTATCCCGTGCTGCCCGGCTGCGCCAATCCCAGCGATATTGAGCTGGCTTTGAGCCTTGGCCTCACCACTGTCAAGTTTTTCCCCTCCGAAGCTCTGGGCGGCCTGAAAATGATCAAGGCCATGAGTGCGCCCTATGGCAACGTGAAATTCGTGCCCACCGGCGGTATCACCGAAAAGAACCTGCCTGAATATCTGGCGTTCCCCAAGATCGCTGCCTGCGGCGGCAGCTGGATGGTGCCGGAAGATGCCATCGAAGCCAAGGATTGGGACAAGATTGAAAAGCTGGCTCGTGAAGCCGTGCAGGTGATGCTGGGCTTTGACGTGGTGCATATCGGCATCAACAACGAAAACGCTGAAACTGCTGTCAATGAAGGCAAGAAGCTGGCCGCTCTGCTTGGCTGGAATATCCTCAAGGAAAGCGAAAAGGGCTTGTTTGTGGGCCAGCGGTTTGAGCTGATGAAGAGCCAGGGCCGGGGCACCCATGGCCATATCGCCGTTGCCACCGCCAATGTGGATCGTGCCAAGTGGCATATGGAGCAGCGTGGTTTCACCTTTGATGAATCCACCGCCACCTTCGCCCCCGATGGCCGCATGAAGTTCATCTATCTGAAAGATGAAATCGCAGGCTTTGCAATTCATCTGCTGCAGAAATAAACGGTTTTATAGAGAATTATCAGCGCATCTCCCGGAAACTGTATCCGGGAGATTTTTGTTTTTGGGAAAGAAAAATCCCCTTCGCACAGAAGCTCGGCGAAGGGGATGGGGTTATATGTCCATATATTCTTTCAGGTGCAGGGCGGCGGCCTTGACGGCGTTTTTCTTTTCGCCCTTTTCGCAGAGGCTGTCAATGGCACTGCGCATATCCATTCCCTGCAAAAGCAGGTCAAACAGCTGCGCTTCCAAGGAGGCGGTGGAAACCGGCCTTTCCTCTGGCAATTGCACATTTCGCAAATCGGCCACGAGGCAATATTCGCCCTTTTCGCTCTTCTCATTGGCGTTGAGGGCTAAAAGGATTTCTTCCGGCGTGCCCCGGAGCGTCAGCTCGTGGAGCTTGGTCAGATCGCAGCTGACGGAAAGCAGCGTACCGGGCAGCGTTTCGGCGATGGCGGCAACCAGTGCCTTCACCCGGTGGGGGGATTCGTGGAACACGGCGCCTTCGCCGATCCTTCCGATTTGCAAAAGCTTATCTTTCAGCGGCTTATTTTCCCGTGGCAAGAAACCATAAAAGGTGAATGCGCTGAAATCGAAACCGCTGACGGAGACGGCGGCAATGCAGGCACTGGGCCCAGCCACCGCCACCACCGGGATGCCCTTTTCCGCAGCCAGACGCACGATTTCCGTGCCGGGGTCGGAAATGGCAGGGGTTCCGGCGTCCGTCACCACCGCTACGTCAATATTTTCCGCCAGCATCCGGTTGGTGATATCGTCGCCCCGGCCTTTTTCGTTATGCTGATGGCAGGAAATGAGGGGCGTATCAATGCCGAAATGGTTGGTGAGCTTCTTTGTTACACGGGTGTCCTCGGCGCAGATCAAATCCACGCTTTTCAAGGTTTCGATGGCTCTTGGGCTCATGTCGGACAAGTTTCCAATGGGCGTCGCCACGACAAATAAAGTGCTCACTTGCTTTCCCCCTTTACAAACACCCGAAGCGTTGCGCTGTGGGAACGGGAATTATCGTTCAGTTCATCCTTGCTTGCCTTGATGGCTCCGCCCGTTGCCCGGCCAAGGGGCTTTTTGCCGCAGGTGCAGATGGGGGCTTTGGGGGGACAGGTGCAGGGGTTTTGCAGGGAGCGGAAGGTGTTTTTCACGATGCGATCTTCCACGGAATGGAACGTAATCACGCACAGTTTACCCCCTGGCACCAGCATATCCACCCAGTCCCGGATGGCCTGCTCCAAGGGAGCCAGCTCGTCATTCACGGCAATGCGCACGGCTTGGAATGTGCGCCGGGCGGGATGGCCTTCATCCTTGCGGCGAACGGCTTTCGGGATGGCGGCGTCTACCACTTTCACTAAATCATAGGTAGTTGCAAGCGGCTTTTCGGCACGCTTTTCCATGAGGATCTGGGCAATCCGCACCGCCCATTTTTCGTCTCCGTATTCCCGCAAAATGCGCACAAATTCCTGCTCGCTGACGGTGTTCACATATTCCGCTGCCGTCATGCCCCGGCTTCTGTCCATCCGCATGTCCAAGGGGGCATCATCGTGGTAGGAAAAGCCACGATCCTTGGTGTCCAATTGATGGGAGGAAACGCCCAGATCCAATAAACCGCCGTCCAGCATAACGCCGGGCAGCAGCGTTTTCACATCGTGGAAATTGCCGTGCACCGCATGAAAGCCTTCGTACCCGCACAGGCGTTCCGATGCGGCGGCAATGGCGGAAAGATCCCGATCAATGCCGTAGAGCGTGCCGCTGCCCATGGCTTTCAGGATTTCGCCGCTATGGCCGCCGCCGCCCAGCGTGCCGTCGGCAAAGGTTTGCCCAGGCTGGGGGTTCAGGTAATACAGCACTTCGTTGAGCAGGACGGGGATGTGGTGAAAGTTCATAAAAAGCTCCTTGTGTGGTGATGGTATGGGGGCTTATTCAGCCCCCAAGCCCCCGAACCAGGGGCATTGCCCCTGGACCCAACTGCGAAAGCAGGAGAAGGGGGGAGAAAGATTGTGTGTCGCTGGGACGAAACGAAAGTATTTGAGGGCTTATTCAGCCCCCAAGCCCCCGAACCAGGGGCATTGCCCCTGAACCCAACTGCGAAAGAAGGGATAGGGGAGAGAAGCGTTGCGTGTCGCTGGGGTGTATTGGTTGGGGAGTGCGTTTTTGCTGCTCTGAGCCTTTGAAAGGGCTCGGAACGCTCAAAGTGGAAAGCAAGCTTTCCCTTTGACCTTTCCGCTCCTTTTCCCGTCTGCTTCGCATCCGGCAGACAGCTCCGCCGTCACGGCACAGAGTAGGGAGCCGTTTGTCTTAACTGCGGAAAACGTACGTTTAGGTGTACATAAAGTAGAAAAAGAAACTATATTTGATGTGAAAATCACTTGTTTTCGATGATGTAGTGCAGCACATCCTGCGGAGTATGGGCGGCAGGGAAGGGTTGAGGTGTAATGGTGGGGTGATATTTTTCGGGGAACCAGAGGGCACGGAGGGTGTGAAGCCCGGCATCCTGTGCGCCGAAAAGCTCCCGGCTGCCGCCGTCGCCCACAAACAGACATTCTTCCGGCTGGACACAGAGGCGTTCAGCGCAGAGATGATAGATGGCAGGGGAAGGCTTTGCGCAGCCTGCCTGATAGGACAGAATGACGGCGTCAAAGAGGGGGTAAAGAGGAGATGCGGCAAGGCCGCTGATTTCATCGGCGGAGCAATTGCTGCATAAGGCCAGCTTCAGGCCGTAGCTTTTCAGCGCACGGAGCATGGACAAAACATCTTCGTCAACGATGGAAAAGCCTTGGTTTTTCGTATCAATTCTTTTTTGCTCGCAGGCAGTGATGAGGGCATCGTCCGGCGTTTTTCCGGCCTTTTCCAAGATTTGCGAAAGCACCTGATGATAGGAAAGCGCGCCCGTATCCATTTGCGCATGGCAGCTTTCCCATATTTGCCGAAAGAGGGCGGTATCTACGCCCAAATCCTTTGCGCACTGGGAAGAAAGGTACTTTTTGCTGACCCATTCGGTGACGAGGGTTTCATACAAATCGAAAATTACAGCCTTTATCATCGTTTAACCTCTGCAATTTAGCACGGGAAGATTGGATGGATGAAACGAAAAAATACTTTCCGAACAGCTTTTCTTGGAAGGGGTGTGCGAGGCGACCCGCCTTCCGTTAGATGAAATGATCAAATCAAGTGTTACGGGGAGAAACATCGCAGATGCGATAATGAATTTTCCCGCAGGGGTTTCTTGGAGGGGTACGGGGGAACCATTCTTTGATTTTCAAAGAATGGTCCCCCCGAAATAATCTCTTACCCCAGCTCCGCAATGCGGGCTTCGAGGCTGATAAGCATTTGCTTGTTCTTTTCCAGCTTTTCCTTTTCGGCGGCCACCAGATTGGCAGGAGCCTTGCTGATGAAGCCGGGGTTATTCAGCTTGCCTTCGGCACGGGCAATTTCGCCCATGATATTATTCTTTTCCTTGTTCAGGCGAGCCTTTTCTTTTTCAAAGTCCACAAGCTCGCCAAGGGGAATGAAGAATTCGCCGGTCTGGCAGACGGCACTGACGGTCTTTTCTTCGATCGTCTGATCGGCAGCAAGCATTTCCAGCGCAGAAACGCCGGCCATACGGGCGAAGTATACTTCGGCACCGGCGATGGCATCCTGCCAGCCTGCGTTGGCACGAACCATGAGCCGGGCACGCATGGAGGGCTGCACGTTCATGTTGGCACGGATGTTGCGGATGGCACGAATCATTTCCATGATGCCTTCCATCTGGGCAGACTGGGCAGGGAAAGAATAGGCATCGTTCACGGTGGGCCAATCGGCCAGCATGCAGGAAGATTCTTCCTTGCCGGGCAGGTTTTTGTAAACTTCTTCGGTGAGGAAAGGCATGAAGGGATGGAGCAGGCGCAAAAGGCCGCTGAGCACATGCTGCAAAACAGCACGCACGGCCGCCTTGCGGCTCATATCTTCGCCAAGCAGGCCGCCCTTGGCCAGCTCGATATACCAATCGCAGAACTCGCTCCAGATGAAATCATAAATCTTCTGGGCGGCGAGACCATAGTCCGCTTCTTCAAAGTGGGCGGAAATTTCGGCCACGGCTTCGTTATAGCGGGTCAAAATCCACTGATCGGGCAGAAGCAGTTTCTTGCCTTCCAGGGTTTCTTCGCCGTCCAAGTTCATGAGCACGAAGCGGCTGGCGTTCCAGACCTTATTGGCAAAGTTCCGGGCCATTTCCACCTTTTCGGTGGAGAAGCGGGTATCGTTGCCGGGGCTGATGCCCATGACGAGGGAGAAGCGCAGGGCGTCGGCACCGTACTGGTCAATGATTTCCAGGGGATCCACGCCGTTGCCGAGGGACTTTGACATCTTGCGGCCCAAGGCATCACGTACGAGGCCATGGATGACCACGGTGTCAAAGGGCACCTGCCCCATGTTTTCAAGGGAGGAGAAAATCATGCGGCTGACCCAGAAACCGATGATGTCATAGCCGGTAACAAGGGTATTGGTGGGGAAGAAGTAAGAGAGGTCTTCCGTCTGCTTCGGCCAGCCGAGGGTAGAGAAGGGCCAGAGCGCAGAGGAGAACCAGGTGTCCAAAACGTCTTCGTCCTGGGTAAGGTTTGCGCAGCCGCAGTGATCGCAATGGGTGGGGTCGTCCATGGAGACGATCACCTTACCGCAATCTGGGCAATACCATGCCGGAATCCGGTGCCCCCACCACAATTGACGGGAAATGCACCAGTCACGGGTGTTGCGCATCCAGTTCATATACGCCTTGCCAAAACGATCGGGCAGGAAACGGGTTTCGCCCTTTTCCACGCATTCGATGGCAGGCTTGGCCAGGGGCTCCATCTTCACGAACCACTGCTTGGATACCATGGGTTCGATAACGGTATGGCAGCGGTAGCAAGTGCCAACTTCGTGCTTGAGGGGCTCGATTTCTTTGAGAAGGCCAAGGGCGGTCAAGTCTTCAACGATGGCTTTCCGGGCGTCCTTGGTGGTCATGCCGGCGTACTTGCCGCAGTCCAGCACATGGGGCTCATTGACGCTGGCCTTGCCTTCGGCAAAGAGGGCATCGGCGGCGGCCTTATCGGCAGCACCGGTCATATGGCCGTCATAGGTGAAAACACGCATGATGGGCAGGTCATGCCGCTGACCCACTTCATAGTCGTTGGGGTCATGGGCAGGGGTGATTTTAACCACGCCGGTACCCTTTTCCATATCGGCATGCTCGTCGCAGACGATGGGGATTTCCTTGTCAATCAAAGGCAGCACTACATGGCAGCCATGGAGATGCTTATACCGGGGGTCTTCGGGGTTGATGGCAACGGCGGTATCGCCCAGCATGGTTTCGGGACGGGTGGTGGCCAGCTCCAGCATTTCGCCGGTTTCCTTCACGGGGTAGAGGATATGCCAGAAATTGCCGTCTTTTTCTTCGTATTCCACTTCGGCGTCGGAAATGGAGGTGTTGCAGCAGGGGCACCAGTTGATCAGGCGGTTGCCCTGATAAATGAGGCCTTTTTCATACAGCCGCACGAACACTTCACGCACGGCGTGGGAGCAGCCTTCGTCCATGGTGAAGCGTTCACGGCTCCAGTCGCAGGAGGCACCCATGCGGCGAAGCTGTTTGGTGATGCGTCCGCCGTATTCGTTTTTCCATGCCCAAGCATGTTCAAGGAAGCCTTCACGACCCAGCATTTCCTTGGTGAGGCCTTCGCTGCGCAGCTTTTCCACAACCTTCACTTCCGTGGCGATGGATGCGTGATCCGTGCCGGGAAGCCAGAGGGTGGGGTCGCCCTTCATGCGGTGATAGCGGATGAGGCTATCCTGCAAAACGCCGTCCATGGCGTGGCCCATGTGCAATTGGCCGGTAACATTGGGGGGCGGCATGACGATGGTGAAAGGCTTTTTGGATTTATCAATTTTTGGGGTAAAGGCACCGGAAGCTTCCCATTTTTCATAGGTTTCTTTTTCGATGGCCTGGGGGTTATAGGTTTTTTCCATGCTGAAGATTTGTTCGCTCATGGCATTTCCCTCCTTTAACAATAAACAAAAAGCCGCCGCCATCCGAAAGGACGGGGCGACCCGTGGTACCACCTTTATTCGCAAGGATGCTTTCGCATCATTGCCTTGACACGCTGTAACGGGCGCAGCCCGTGCGAACTACTGCGATTTCATCCGCTGCCCTCCGGGGCGACATTCAGCCTTTTTCCACCCAAGCAGTCTTTCAGCCGGTGAACTGCTCTCTCTGATGGGGAATGGGGCTTACTCCTCCCGTTCTTTGGGCTTATGTGCAGAAAAGGAACTTACGCGTTCTTTTCTTCGTCAACAGTGATGACCTGCTTGCCATCGTAATAGCCGCAATTTTTGCAGACACGATGAGCCAGCTTCATCTTGTGGCACTGTTTGCATTCCACGATAGCGGGAAGCTGAAGCTTCCAATTGGCACGACGGCTGCGGCCACGAGCCTTGGATACTTTTCCTTTGGGCAGAGCCATAATTACACCTCCTGATCCTTTGTCAGCAATTGCTGCAATGCCGAAAAAGGATGCTGGTCGGGCATGTCCTTCTGGCAAGCATGCGAAGTTTGTTCATCCGGCTGCATTTCGTCAAGCGATGCACATCCGCCTTCACAAGTGAAGCGCATGGGCAATTCCAGCACAGCCAGTGTCAGCGCCAAGTGGGCCAAGTCCACTTTAGAACCTTCAAATTCAAGGCGCTCGTCATCCTCGTCGTCTAAGGGCTCTTCCTGATGGGGGAAGCGGCCGATGCGGGTGAAGATTTCGTCAAATTCCACCTCAATGGGGAACAGGACGGGCTTCAGGCACCCAGCGCACGTGCCGTGCGCCGCCGCTGTGAGAAGGCCTGTGATATGCAGGTTCTCACCCAGCATGGAAAAATGCCCTTCCAGGAGAACATCCGTAAAGGTAACTTCCTCACCGAAAATCTCCTGCGGGGGGATGCAGTCATTATGAGCGAAAGGAATTTCCTCGCCCGGGGCACGCAAAGCCCGGGAAACATCCAGCAGCATGCACACCCCTCCAATCATGACCGTGTGATATTATACCTTTTCTTGCCCTGATTTGTCAATGGGTTTTTGAAACTTTCTTGAGAATTTACAGGCATAAATAAAACGAAACAAAGAAGTATCGGAAATTTCTGTTTACTGTTGTAAATTTTTATTGGAATGGCTTGTTTTTCTTGGTGATTTGTGGTTATAATGAATGTGTCAGAAAAAACGAATGTTATCATTTGCAGGCGATAGAGGAGGTTGTTTTCTGTTATGAAAAAAATACTTTCCGTGTTATGCGTTTTGGCTTTAGTATTGGCCATGCTGCCGTTTTCTGCCATGGCTGAAAGCAAGGTGACCGGTCTATGGAATTTCACCAAGGCGGTCTACAACGGCTTAACCTATCCGGCCGCCGCATTTCCTTCCTTGGATATGACGCTGACGGTGGAGGAAGGCAACAGCTTTTTTATGATCGGCCAGCATCAGGATGCCAGCGGCAGCTATACTTTTGACGATCCCGATTTGCAACTGGACAACAACTGGAAATTCACCCTGAACAATAGCGATACCCTTTCTTCCCTCTACCAGAACATCATCATGATTCTGGAGCGGGTGGCGCAGGAAGAAACGCCGGAAGAAAATGAGCCTACCGTGCCGCCGCAGGGGAATGAGCCGGAGGATGACCCTGCCGATAAACCGGAAGAAGATAAGCCCACGGAAGATAAACCCGAAGAAGATAAGCCGGAGGACGATAAGCCCTCTACCCCCGGCGTGATTGCCATCAAGGTGGTCAAAACGGGCAATGACGGCGGCCTCGCCCTGCGCACCGAATGCAAGCAGATTAAGAAAACCCTGATCCGCTATTACCCAAACGGCACCAAGGTGGACGTACACGCCATTTCCGGCGGATGGGCGTTTGTGACGGTGAACGGCGAAACGGGCTATATGATGGATAAGTTCCTGTCTACGGTTTGGGAAGCCGAGCCGGAAGAAGATGAACCCACGGAAAAGCCGGAAGATAAGCCTACGGAAGATGAACCGGAAGAAGACAAGCCGACGGAAAATGACCCTGCGGACAAGCCGGAAGATGAAAAGCCGGAAGAAGATAAACCCGAAGAGGATAAGCCGGAAGAAGATAAGCCTTCTGCCCCTGTGGTGATGGCCAAGAAAGTGGTCAGAACGGGTAACAGCGGCGGCTTGGCCTTGCGCACGGCCTGCGACAGAAGCAGCAAAACCCTGATCCGTTTCTATGCAAACGGCACCAAGGTGGACGTACATGCCATCGAGGACGGCTGGGCTTTGGTGACAGTGAACGGCGAAACGGGCTATATGATGGATAAGTATCTGGCCATGGTGCAGGAAGAAGAGCCGGAAGAAGATAAACCGACGGAAGAGGAGCCTGCTGGAAAGCCAGAGGATGAAAAGCCGGAAGAAGACAAGCCTGCGGAAGACGAGCCTGCCGACAAGCCCGAAGAAAACAAACCCTCCGCCCCTGCCGTGATCGGCACCAAGGTGATTCACACGGGCAATGATGGCGGTTTGGCTCTGCGCACGGCCTGCAACAGAAGCAGCAAAACCCTGATTGGCTTCTTTGACAACGGCACGGTGGTGTCCATCCACAGCATTAAGGACGGCTGGGCTCATGTGACGGTGAACGGCCAGACGGGCTATATGATGGACCGTTATCTGAAAAACGCCGAATAAAAAGAAATAAAGAAAAGATGCTGTTTTCGTGCGGAAGACAGCATCTTTTTTGTTATAGGAGGGTGGAGAGCAGTTCTTTTACTTCGTCCAAGCTGGCGGCCAAATTCAGCCTGGTGCGCAGCTTGGCCACGCCCCTTTGCCCGGTCACATACCAGCCAAGATGCTTGCGCATTTCCAGCATGCCGCTTTTTTCGCCCTTCCATGCAATCATCTGCTCGCAGTGGTGTAGGGCGGTTTCCATGATTTCGGGAAAGGTGGGCTTTTCATAAGGCTCATGGGAAAAGGCGGCCTTGATTTCCTGGAAAAGCCAAGGATTGCCCAAGGCTCCACGGCCGATGGCAAGGGCATCGCAGCCGGTGATTTCAGCGCATTGCAGGGCGGAAGAAGCGTCCCAGATATCGCCGTTGGCGGTGACGGGCACGGAAACGGCCTTGCGAACCTTGGCAATTTCCTCCCAGTTGGCTTTGCCGGAATACTGCTGCTTTCGGGTGCGGCCATGGATGGTGAGAGCGGCGGCACCGGCATCGGTGACGGCTTTGGCAAAATCCACGGCGTTGATGGATTCTTCATCCCAGCCGATACGCATCTTTACCGTAACCGGCAAAAGGGAAGCTTTCACGCACCGCCGCACGATTTCCGCCGCCAGTGGAATATCCTTCATCAGGGCACTGCCGCTTTGGCCGCCTACCACCTTCTGCGCCGGGCAGCCCATATTGATATCAACAGCGCAAAACAGCCCCATTTCCGAAAGCCGTGCCGCCGCCGCTTCCATATGCACGGGGTCGGAGCCGAAAATCTGCACGGCAAGAGGGCCTTCGTTTTCCTGCCGTGCCAGCAGGAAGCGATAGGCGTTGCGATCCTTGGGGGCAGTTAAAAAGCCTTGGGCAGACACCATTTCGGTGGTGGCCAAGTCACAGCCGTGTTCAAAGCAAAGGCCGCGAAACACCTGATCGGTGATTCCGGCCATGGGGGCAAGGGCAAGATACATAGGATTCCTCATTCGTTATTGATGTATTGCACGGCGGTCAGGTTTTTGATGCGCCATTGGTTGTTTTCCTTGGTCAGCAGTACGTTATACTGCACCGTCTGCCATTTGGGCTGATTGGGCAGGGAGAGGCTTTGCGCCGCCTCCCGGACGGAGGCTTTCAGCTTGCCGTCGATGCCGGGGATGGATTCGGTGATGGTGGCGGTAGCGGTATCCTCCCACGGCCAGCACCAGAAGGAATTGAGCTGGATGCGATGGTCAATGCCGGTCACGGAATAATAATTCCGATAGATGGAGGAGCCGTTTTGCACGTCCAATAGCATGGGGTCTCTTTCCAGATAGGCCGGGGCGAAATAGACGGAAAGGTCGTCCTGACTATCCATCAGCACAACCTGTGCCCGCTTTGCCATGCCGTCCTTCATAATAATATAGATATTGGTGGCGTTCATGGAGAAATAAAAGGCAGTGGTAATAAGCCCCAGCACTATCAGGATGATCAACAGCCGAGACGCAATATACCAAATTAGCCTGCGTAAATACTTCACGGAACATGCTCCTTCTAAAACCTGCGCAAAAATGCACATCATCAGTATACCACGAATGCCGCCAAAACGAAAGGGGCGGCGGCGCACTTGCACAAAAAAGAAACGAAAGAGAAGCGCGATTTCATCCCTTAAAAGGAATAAGGTTGAATAGCGGCAGGGGAATGTGCTATAATGAAAAGGTAAGAAATGTTAAAGGAGGCGCGGACGAAAAGTGAAGCGCATTGTGTTAACCGGCGGCGGCACCGCAGGGCATGTGACCCCCCATCTGGCCGTTTTGCCGCATTTGAAGGAAAAGGGCTATGAGGTGCACTACATCGGCACCAAAAACGGCATTGAACAGCAGATGATGGGAGGGCTGGAGGGCGTTTCCTATCATGCCGTGCAAAGCGGCAAGCTGCGCCGGTATTTTGACTGGAAAAACTTTACCGACCCCTTCCGGGTGATTGCCGGGGCGTTTCAAAGTGCCCATCTGATTGGCAAAATCAAGCCGGACGTGTGCTTTTCCAAGGGCGGCTTTGTTTCTGTGCCCGTGGTGATTGGGGCATGGCTGCATGGAGTGCCGGTACTTTGCCATGAGAGCGATTTGACCCCCGGCCTTGCCAATAAAATTGCGGCGAAATTTGCCAAGAAGGTGGCGACTACCTTCCCTGAATGTGCCGAAGCGTTGGGGAAGAAGGGCGTCTTTACCGGCACACCGCTGCGTCCGGAACTCTTCAGCGGCAAACGGGAGGACGGCCTTGCCCTGTGCGGCTTTTCCGGGGAAAAGCCGGTTCTGATGATGATGGGCGGCAGCCTGGGGGCTCAAAAGGTGAATCAGGCCCTTCGGGAAGCCTTGCCCAAGCTCCTTGAAAAAATGGACGTGGTGCATATCACCGGCAAGGGCAATCTGGACGAAAGCCTGATGACGCTGCCCGGCTATAAGCAATTTGCGTTTATCAGCGAAGAGCTGCCTTCTGTTTTTGCCTGTGCGGATTATGTTTTGTCCCGTGCCGGCAGCAATGCCCTATGCGAATTTCAGGCTCTGAAAAAGCCCATGCTGCTGGTTCCCTATCCCAAGGGGGCCAGCCGGGGCGACCAGATTCTGAACGCTGCCAGCTATGAAAAACGGGGGCTTAGCCATGTGCTGCCCCAGGAAAAAATGACGGCGGAAACGCTGTATCAGGCCATTGAAAGGATGACGGCGGAAAAGGATACCCTGATCCGCAATCTGGAGAGCGCACCCCCAGCCGACGGAACGGAAAAAATACTCAAATTCATCGAAGAAATCCAGAAATAAAACTAATCCCTCCGCAGGAAAAAATCTGCGGAGGGACTTTTTTGCGTGTTTTATGGCTTTACACGATGTCCGAAAGCCGGGCAATCAGCTGATTGGAGCGTGCGATGAAGGCCTGCAAATCCTTGGCTTCCAAGGGACGGGAGGAAAGCCGGGCAATGTCAAAGAGCTGTTTGCAGATGAGGTGCGCCGTTTCTTCGTCTTCCATGGCGGACAGGGAACGGATGGTGGGGCAGAGGCGATTGAGGATCAGGGTGTACTGGGCAGGGAACGCAAATTCCTGGCCGTACATGACGCTCATTTCCTTATAGCGGCGCATCTGTTCGTCTTCCGTCAGCATCAGCGGCAGGTCGTGATCGGAGAGGGCTTCCAGCTTCACCGTCAGGGTATCATCGGAAAGAGCGGCTTTGAACAGCGTTTCCAGCTGCTTTTCGTCCAAGTCCTTGCCCTCTTCCGTTTCTTCTGTCAGGCCGGACACATCCGCATCCACCCGGATGAACCGGCTTTCGTTCATGCCGCCGGAAAATTCCATGAAGCTCATGAAGTTCATATCGATGAGGGTGTCCATCACCACCACGTCCATGCCCTGCTTCCGGTAAAGTGCCACGGCAGCGGCCTGGCGGTCAGCCTCCGTTGTGTAGAAAATTTTCTTTTCGGTTTTGCCTTCGTTCCGAGCCTTGTATTCGTCCATGGTGAGGTATTCGTTTTCTGTGGTTTTGAAGAGGATGCTGCCCTTCACCATGTCAAAGAACTTGGCATCTTTAATGCAGCCGTACTTCACGAAGGGATGGATATCGTCCCAGTAGGTTTCGTAAAGCTTGCGCTCGGTGTTGAATAGGCCGTTCAGCTTGTCCGCCACCTTTTTGGTGATATGGGCGGAGAGCTTTTTCACATAGCCGTCGTTTTGCAGGAAGGAACGGGAAACGTTCAGGGGCAGATCGGGGCAGTCAATCACGCCCTTGAGCAGCATCAAAAATTCGGGAATCACTTCCTTGATGTTATCCGCCACGAACACTTGCCGGTTAAAGAGCTTGATCTGCCCTTCCTGACCGCCGAAATCCTTCTTGATCCGGGGGAAATAGAGGATGCCTTTGAGGTTGAAGGGATAATCCACATTCAGATGCACCCAGAACAGCGGCTCTTCAAAGGTGTGGAATACTTTGCGGTAGGTTTCCTGATATTCTTCTTCGGTGCAATCCTTGGGGCTCTTCAGCCACAGGGGATTCACATCGTTGATGGGCTTCTTTTCGGCCTTTTCGCCGTGGTCTTTGCAGTCTTCGCAGTCGCAATTTTCTGCGTGGGCTTCTTCCTTTTCGTTCAGGTTCACGAGGTAAATGGGCGTAGCCATGAAGCCGCAATAGCGGTCCAGCACCTGCTGCACCCGGAAGGCTTCGCAGAATTCCTTTTCTTCTTCTGTGATGTGCAGCGTAATGGTGGTGCCACGGGCGGTACGGGAGCCTGTTTGCATGGTGAAAGCCATGCCGTCTTCGCTCTGCCAGAGAACGGGCTGAGCATTTTCCTGATAAGAGAGGGTGTCGATGGTGACAAGGTCAGAAGCCATGAAAGCCGAATAAAAGCCCAGCCCGAAATGGCCGATGATGCCGCCCTTTTCTTCGCCGGTATAGTTTTTCAGAAATTCTTCGGCACTGGAAAAAGCCACCTGATTGATGTATTTTTCTACTTCTTCTGCGGTCATGCCGATGCCGTTATCGGTGAAGGTGAGGGTGCGGTTTTCGGTGTCCACGGTGACGGTGACCCGCAAATCTTCTCCGGTTTCGCCCTTGAGCATCTTATATTTGGTGATGGCGTCGCAGCCGTTGCTCACCAGTTCCCGGATGAAAATATCCTTATCGGAATAGAGCCAGCGTTTGATGACCGGCATAATATTTTGCGCATGAATGGAGATATTGCCTTTGGTTTCCATGAGATGATACGCCTCCGTTGGTTAATAATCAGGCAGGGATCCCCCTGCAAATGTAGTATAGCACGGTTATATGGAAAAAGCAACACTAAATTAGCACTCTTGCATTGAGAGTGCTAATTCTGCCACAATTTGCGGTTTTTACAGGGATAAGGCTTCGTAGACGCCGTCCCGGATGGGGGCGTGGGACATATCTTGCACGCCCGTCCAGCCCAGCACCTGCATGGTGAAAGCAATGGAGAGGCTGCTGGCCTGATCGCACAGCGCATAGCACCCACCAGCACCGTCCCAGCCAAATTCGCCAACGGGAGACTTTTGCCCGTGGCGGTTGTCCACCATGGTGCGCACCCCCAGCCCATAGCCGTAGCCGATGCCGGAAGAGCACCAGAAGGACGGGTCTTCGGCGATTTTCGTCAGCTGCTCCGTGCGCATCAGGCGAATGGTTTCGTCCTGCAAAAGCCGGTAGCCGTCTTTGCTTTTGCCGCAGGCCAGGGCGTCCAAGAAGGAAGAGAAATCGTCTAGCGTGCTCACAATGCCGGCACCGCCGGAATGGTAATGGGGAGCCAAGCGATAATCGCAGGTGAGGGGATGGGGGCAAATGATGTGCTTATCCCAGTCATAGGCGTATTGGGGAGCCATCCGGCCATTCGCTTCAAAGGAAGTGTTCGCCATGCCAAGGGGCGAAAAGATTTCCTTTTCCAAATAATCCGCAAAGGGGATGCCGGAAATCACCTCGATCACAGCTCCCAGCACATCGTGGCACAGGCTGTATTGCCATCTTTTGCCGGGGGAGAAGGAAAGAGCCTTTTTCGGGAAAGCGGAAACGATATCGAAAGTCGTAGCATTCTCCTTTTTGGCGGCTTCCAAAATGGCCGGAGCGGCAAGGTCGTAATCCAGCCCGGCGGTCATGGTGAAAAGATGATGGAGGGTTATTTCTCTTTCGGGAGGGCAGGGAACGCTATCTTTTTCAATAAATACATTCTTAAATGAAGGAATATATTTGGAAACGGGGTCTGAAAGGCTGGCCTTGCCCTGCTCGATCAGCCGCAGCATGGCTGTACAGGTTATCACCTTTGTGCAGGAATAGAGGAAGAAACGGCTGTCAAAATCCACCGTGCCTTTGGACAGCCGCAGCAGCGTTTCGTGATGCCTTTTCACTTCCACCTGACAAAAGGGGATGCCGAGGGTCAGGATGTGGTTCAGCCATGCTTCCACTTTAGAAAAATCGTACATTTGCTTATCTCCCAAAGCCTAAGTTTTGCAAGAAACGGCACATCTGGCCGCCCCACTGGCTGGCCACTTCGTTTTCGCTGCCAAGGCCGATGCCGTGATGGCCGAGGGGATACACATGCAGTTCAAACAGCACGTCGTTATCCCGAAGAGCCATGGCCAATTGCAGGCTGTTTTGCGCCGGAACCAAGCCGTCCTGCGCCGTATGCCAGAGGAAGGCAGGGGGTGTGTCACGGGTGACATTCAATTCGGCGGAGAAGCGGCGGATCAGTTCCGGGTTGTCCTTTTCTTCGCCCAGCAGGCTTTCCCGGCTGCCCATATGGGTGTATTTGCCGAAGGAAACCACCGCATAGCAGGGAATGAAGCAATCCGGCCGGGAAGAGAAACGCTCCACCGGGTCGATGCTTTCGGGATTGCCGCTGTCATATAAAGTAGCAGCGGAGCAGCAAAGGTGTCCCCCTGCGGAAAAGCCCAAGATGCCCACCTTTTTATACCCCATATGCTTGAGCAGCCGGATGGCACGCTTGGCATCGGAAAGGGGGGCTTCCCTGTGGCAGGGGGTCACCCTGTAATCCAGCACATAGGCGGCAATGCCTGCCCCCTGCAAAAGCCTTGCAATGGGTGCGCCTTCATGGGCAGCCTTATGGGTATAGCCGCCGCCGGGGCAGACAACGATGGCTCCCCTCGCCCCTTCTGCCGGGAAGGCTTCCAGGGAGGGCTGGGGCTGATGGGGGGAATATTCGGAATAGGGGGCAGCCTGTTGCCAGAGCATGATGCGGTTTTCACTCATGGGAAAGAACGCCCTTTCTTTTATTTTATTATCTATACTTTACACGACAAATTGCTGCCTTTCAAGGCTTTTTTTGACATTTGGGACGAAAAAATGTACAGTTTAGTGACAATCTATGGCGCAGGTGGCGGAAATATGTTATACTGAACCCGTCCTTGAGAGACAGGACAGAAGGAGAGATAAGAAAATGTCCAACAAAGCGAAAAAGTATTTGATCCTCACCGGCCTGGCCGTCATCATTCTTGTACTGCTGATGAGCGTATGCACCTGCCAGATCGCCACCGGTAACACCGCCATCATTACCACCTTCGGTAAAGTAGAAGACTACACCTTGGAAGCCGGCTTCCATTTCAAGAGCCCCTTCCAGAAGATCACCCTCATGGATAACCGGGAACAGAAAAAGACCTTCTCCACCCAGGCCTTCTCCAGCGATATTCAGCAGGTGGATATCACCGGCTCCATCAACTTTGCCATCAATAAGTCCACCGCCATGACCCTGTTCAAGGAAGTGGGTACGAACTATTTCGACAAGCTCATTAACCCCCGCATGATGGAAAACACCAAGGCTGTTTTTTCCAAGTATACCGCTGAAAATCTGGTGTCTGCCCGTGAAACCTTGTCCAAGCAGATTCGGGATAACTTGAGCCTTGAAATGGAAAAGTACGGCATCACGGTGATTTCCGTGTCCATCGAAAACATTGACTTCACCGACGCCTTCACCGATGCTGTTGAAAACAAGCAGGTGGCTGCCCAGAAGAAGCTGCAGGCTGAAATTGAACAGGAACAGAAGACGATGGAAACCCAGCAGCAGGCCGAACGCCAGAAGATTCAGGCCGAAGCGGAAGCGAATGTGAAGAAAGTGAATGCTGATGCCGAAGCTTACTCCATCAAGGTGCAGGCCGAAGCCGAAGCTGAAGCGAACAAGAAAATTGCCGAGAGCCTGACCGATGAACTGATCGCCTTCACCGAAGCCAAGCTCTGGAACGGCGAACTGCCCCAGTTCGTTTCCGGCGGTACGGACGCCCTGCCTGTAATCAACTTGGACGGCGGCAACGAATAAAACGCCAAAACGAAACACAGCCCGGAGAGTCTCTCCGGGCTGCTTTTATTTACACCGGACGAAGCAGGGTTTACGAAGCAGGGGACTGCTCGTCCCCTGTACGACGAGGCAGGGGCTTACGCAGCCCCTGTACCCCATGGCAGGGTCATTGACCCTGCACCCTTCTTGTGAAAACACGCTTATTTTATTGCAGAAATTATCTCCGCATGGAACTTGAGAAACGGAAGTTTTGCGGCCACGGGCACAAAAGAAAATACAAAAAATGGCGAGAGAGAAAGCTTGCTTTCTCCTTCGCCATTTTGCGTATTTTCCCCGGATGCTCTGCATCCGGTGGGCGGCGGTGCTGCAGCCAACTCGCAAAATTACAATCGCTTTCTGCCATGATGCTTCTGCGTGTTTCTTTTAGCAGCGGCACATGGTTTGTTTAATAAATCTACTCCATCCGCTACCGGGTCAAGGGTGAATGAGGCGACCGGCCCTCCAGTGGAGGGAGCGGCTGAAAGCCGCAGGAAGCCGAATGAATCAACCGAAACAAGCATTGGGAGCGGCAGCGACC
>JAZNQO010000036.1:0-21691 GCA_045590215.1 Clostridia bacterium
CGGATCCCTACATTCCCCTGGAAAGAGAACTGAAGATCATGCGCGGTGCGCTGGAGCTGATTGACCGGTATGGCTTTGGAATTGCGCTGCAGACAAAATCCTGCGATGTGCTGCGGGACATGGATCTTCTCCGTCGCATCAACGATAAAACCAAGGCCGTGGTGCAGATGACCCTGACCTGCTGGGATGATATGCTTTGCAGGATTGTGGAGCCCCATGTCAGCGTGACCAGCGAACGGTTTGAAGCGCTGAAGAGATTCCGGGATGCAGGTATTCCCACCGTGGTGTGGCTGTGCCCGCTATTGCCTTTCATCAATGATACGGAGGAAAACCTGACCGGCATTCTGGGTATGTGCGCAGAGGCGCAGGTGCAGGGCGTTATCAATTTCGGCATGGGACTGACCCTCAGAAGCGGCAACAGGGAGTATTATTACCGGCAGCTGGACCGGCATTTTCCCGGATTGAAGGAAAAATACATCCGTTTGTATGGGGACAGCTATGAGGTGCCCAGCCCGGACAGTGGCAAGCTGCTCCGGCTGTTCCACCAGATTTGCCATGAGACTGGCATGATGCATGACAACGAACAGATTTTTGAATACATGCACCGATTTGAAGACAAGCAACAGCTTCGGTTTTTCAAATGAACAATGACAAAAAGAGCAGCCTGAAAAGGTTGCTTTTTGTCTTATTCTGAGCAGAAAAAAATAAGGGATAAACGACAATTGGAAAACCAGAATATGGAAAGAAAATCTTTGTCAAGAGCAGAATTTTACGAAATAGTTACAAAGGAATCATATTTTCAGAAGTTTTTTATCCACCGCCCGATGGGGATAAAGCAGGGGCAAAACGGTCCCTTTTCCACTGTGGAAAAGTATGAAAATCGAAAAGTTATCCACAGCCGAACGGTGAAATAAGGGTTTGAAGGGGGTATTTCAGTGGAAAAGTGTGGATAACTCTGTGGATAATGGGGAAAAACGCTTTACTGCATAATTTGATGGATTTTTGCGCATATACAGTGAAAAATCGCCGAAAAACCGTCGAAAATCACAAAAACGGACTGTATAAGCTGCATAAGAAAGAAAAATGTTAAGAAAAAACTGTGGATAACATCAAAACGGCCGGACGAAAAAAGATTTAAGAAATTTGTTACTTGACAGTCTCTTTCCGCCTTTTCGGGCATACGCTGTTTGGGGAGGGAGATGGATGAAAAACAAACTGGTGTACACGGCGGTGGCATGCCTGATTATCGGGGCGTGCGTTTTTTTGTCCCAACAGGAGGAAGGGCGGCCTATGCCCACGGAAACGGAACAGCTGAAAGCGGCAGGTTCTTTGCAGGGAAAGATCATTCTGGTGGATGCCGGGCATGGGGGGTATGACGGCGGAGCCCGTGCAAGCAAAAGCGGCACATGGGAAAAGGAGATCAATTTGCAAGTGGCAAAGTTATTGGAAGATGCTCTCATGGAAAGAGGAGCGTTGGTCATCATGACCCGGCGAGAGGACAAGGCTTTTGCTTCCACCAAACGGCCGGACTTGGACAGCCGGCTGCAAATGGCCAAGGATGAAAATGCCGGGATGCTGATTTCTGTGCACATGAACAAATATCACAGCGAAAAGGAATCCGGCCCCCAGGTGTTTTATCGCAAAAATCAGCCGGACAGCCGCCTCCTCGCCGGGGCCATTCAGCAAGCCATGATCCAAGCTTTACACCCCCCCAAGGAACGCACTGCCCTTGCTGGGGATTATTATATGCTGTCTTTGGATATTCCGTCTGTGCTGGTGGAGTGCGGCTTTCTCTCCAACGGCGCAGAAGAAGCGTTGCTATTGGACAGCGGTTATCAGGCTCGTTTGGCAGATGCCATCGCCCGTGGTATTGAGGAGTATTACAGGTTGAAGGAAATGGAAAAGTAGGCACAGGGATGGCAATTGAGGAGCAGGGAAACCGAGCAGGGGACGGCTGGCGTTCCGTACGACGAGGCAGGGCGTATTATCCGGCTCCCTTGTGTAAAGAGAGCTCGATCGAAGAGCCTGAGGGATTGTTTTGTTTCCCGAAAGGACAACGGAGCAGGGGACTGCTCGTCCCCTGTACCCCACGGCAGGAAGTTCCTTCCTGCACCTACCTTGCGAAAATTCGCCCGTTACCTATGCCATTCTTTCCGCACAAAACTTAAAAAGCGGACATAAGTATAGCCACGGACACAAAGAAAACATGAAAAAAGCGTGGACAGAAACGAGTTTTCGTCCACGCTTTTTTCTGTTTTCCCGGATGCTTTGCATCCGTCTGGCGGCTGAAAGCCGCCTTGCCCGTGGGCGGCGGTGCCGCTACCAACTCGCAAATTTACTATAAATTTTATGCCAAAGTATTTCTGCGTGTTGAAGCAAAAGCGGCACATGGTTCGTCCAATAAATCTATCCCATCCGCTACCGGGTGCAGGGTGAATGAGGCGACCGGCCCTCCGGTGGAGGGAGCGGCTGAAAGCCGCAGGAAGCCGAATGAATCAACCGAAACAAGCAATGGGAGCGGCAGCGACCAAGGCGTAGATGGAGGTTGCGGATCAATGCCCCTGCCCGGGGTTCGGGGGTGGAACCCCCGGCGTTCCCAACGCTCCGGCGGGAAATTATTCGTTATGCAAGGCAAGCAATATCCGCTGTTGGGTGAAGGGGAGGTACCCCTCTTGGTTTCTTGCGTTAGAACAGGGAATTTGAATTTGTACGTTCTTTGGATGAAAATACCCCAAATCAGTAGAAATAGCAATTGTTTTCGCCAATTATTTCAGAGAGTATCTTCTTAATTTCCACACCGTGAGGCGGTGGTTCAGTTGTGCCGCATACTGTTATGAGGCATTTTCTTTGCGTACATATCTTAAACTGCCAGTGGTTGTGATCGGATGCGTCCATTGTGTAATCATCACAATCCCAATCCTCTGTGCATCTATATAGGATCTCATACATTGCTTGTTTCTGCTGTTCGGACATGGGCCATATTCTGCCGCTGACAAAATTGCCGCAAATATAGTGTCTGACTTGGATTTCTGTTTGAAGCACTTTCGTTACAACACGCAGGATATCTTTTGTGTTTTCCCAGGAAATTGTGCAGCTGGTAATGTGATTATTTTCACCTTTTGTCATGCCGAGCCCTCCCATCCCAGTTTACAGGGACAAATTCAAATAAAACTCCGTTCCCTGCATCAGCTGCGGATTTTCGCAAAGCTGAATGTTGCGCTGGGTTTTTACATGCCGAACGTGGACGGAGTGAGGTTCCTGCAAGGGGAATTGCTGGTTTTCCGGGGAGGGTGCATCAGCTCCCGGATAATTGTTGAAAACGGAAAGCGGTGTATCCGGGGCGGCGGCATCATTTTCGATGATGGTCAGCCCGTCAATCACCACCCGATGGGGCAGGGAGCAAGCGTAGCCGAAGTGATGCGTGCCGTCGTTATGGGCGTGGAAAATGGAGCGGCCTTTCCCCAAGGGCTGCCATGTGCAATTGCGCAGGATGAAATCCCCCTGCCAAGTGCAGCCGTAATCTTCCCGAAGGGTGACAAAGGCGTTGCCGCAGGCCTCCGTATCTTCCACAAGGAAGGTGCCAAAGCCGATGGCGTTCAGGCACTGATGCCCAAGGCGGCAGCGGCGCAGGGTACAATTGGTGACGCCGCAATGGGCATCGAACCGGGAAAAGGCGCAGTCTTCCAGGGTCAGATCCCGGCAGAAATTCGTGCCAATGAGACCCCAGTAGGTTTTGTCCATGATGTCGTTGGTCTGGCGGCAGTGGGCGAGTTTCACACGGATGGCGGCGTTCAGGTCAATATCATAGGAGCCCATTGGCACGGGCAAATCGGCACTGCCGATGGTCCAGTAGGTTTTATGGCCGGTAAAAAGGCAATCGTGAATCTGCACATAGGCGCAGCTGCGCACGGAAAGAAAGCCCCGGTACGGCGCACCATGCTCGCCTTCACCATAGACATAGTGCTGGATATGGCCAACATCCACCCGGCTGCGGCGAATGACGATATTGCGCATATGATAATTATATTTGGATTCCGCCTGATTGGCGATGGTGATGAACGTGCCGCCGGTGAGGGTCAGGGTGACCTCATCGATGGGGGTGGCGGTGCAGGCCGACACTTCCTCAAAATCAAAGGAAATGGGGGAAGAAAGGCTGCCATCTGCATGCAAGAGGGCATTGTCCCGGCGGCTTTCTCCGGGGCTTTGGTTGAGTCCGCGGCGGATATAATCCTTATGATGATGATTGAAAAATTCCAGATACAATTCCTGCCCAGTGGGGTTTGGGATGCAGGCTTGCCCAGCCTTCAGGGACGAAAGGGCAAAGGGAAAGGAGGCCTGCCGGGAAGAAACGAGGAACAGCGGCTTTTGATGATCCTCGCAGCCCACATCATCCATAATGAAAGTGGCTCCTGTCCAATCGGTGCTGGTTTCAATGACGGCGGTGCAGGCAGCAGGGGACAGATAATACACAGCCCCTTCCTTCGCCCGGACAGGCAGGTTTTGTTTGTTTGCGGCAGCATGGGCAGCGGCAATACAGGGCATATCATCCTGCACGCCGTCGCCCTTGGCACCGAACATTTCATAGGTGATATATTCCATGTTTCCTCCTGTCAAGGGTGAACGAAGCCGTTGCAGTTCCACTTCAGCACGGTTTCGTAGCCCAGCTTGGCATACCAGTGCCCCACATGGGTATAGTGAATCCAGCCCAGATCGTAGCCGGCTTCTTTGAGCATCTGGGTGGCCTTTTGCACCATTTTCAGGCCGATGCCCTGCTTGCGATAGGCAGGAATGGTGCCCACGCAGCCGGGTGCACCAATTTTCAGCCCCTGATAGCTGCCGAAATCATCCAGCATGCAGAAACTGACGATTTTATCCCCGTCAAAGGCGCAGAAAACTTGATCCTTGGGGCTGAAAAACTGCACCCAATCATCCTCCACTTCCCGGATGGCATCTTTCAGCACTTCAAAATCCCCTTGATAGAGGCCGAAGGTGATGTGAGATGGGCAGGAAAGGGAAACGGCGTCCACGGAGAAGTTATGCAGGTTCATCACCTGCTCATCATAGATTTCTTCAGGGGAAAGAGAGCGGATATGCTCCTTTTCAAAAAAGCCCGGCTGAAAGGCAGCAAAAATATCGGCGTAATTCAGATTTTCCACTATATATCTCCTTTATTTTTTAATAATCACACAATAGCTCCCATGTGACCCCAAAGCGATCCCGAACCGTTCCGATGATGACAAGGAACGGCGGCTTTTCCAAGGGCCGGATGACAGTGCCGCCGTCAGACAGCGCATGAAAGGCGTGAACCACTTCATCTTCCGTGTCAAAGGCAATCATAAAGCGGCTTTCCCGTGTTTTGCGGATGCGGTCTTCGCCGCCCAGATCCCCCAGCCGAACCTCCTGATCACCGAAGAATACTTGGGAATGATAAATCAATTGGGCTTTTTCATCATCCGGCTTTTCCCAGCCAAGGCTTACGGCGTCCTGATAACGCATCCAAGTTTTCACTTGGCAATGAAACGCCTTTTGATATAACGCCAGTGCTTCTTCCGCCTGTTTGTCCAACCACAAATCCACAATAAATCGCACGGGGTTCTCCTTCCTATGCAAGTGTTTGGGTTTTTGATGCTATCAATATTATACGGTTATATAAGCGGAAAGTCAATTTTTTCCTTGCAGCAAAAAAGACCCTGCAAGCAAAATGCCGCAGGGTCTTGAAAAAAATTATGGATGAAAATGAAAGGCGGAATCAGGCATTGGCAGAAGGTTTCTTCCCGGTGAACAGCCGCCCAATCATCACGAAGGATTCGGTGAGGATATAGGTCAGCTTTTTGCCAAAGCTCATGTCCTGATACAGGTCATGTGAGGGTTCCATCCGGCCGCCGAACTTGCGGTTTTCAATTATCTGCCAGAGGATGGGAATGATGATGACCACGATACCGATGATGTCGGTTGCGAGGCTGGGCTCAACCAGCAAAAGACCACCGGCTAAAAACAAAAGCCGTTGCAAAAGATGGGCGTGACGGGAGAAATAGCCTTCCAGCGCAGCCCCGATGCCGATCATGCCGACAATGGATGTGACACCGATTTGCAGGATATCATACCACTGGGCACCGATGAAGAGCATCTTATTATTGAACACAAACAGATAAGGCACCAGGAAAGCGGCAATGGCCAGCTTCACGGCGTTGAGGCCTGTTTTGAAAGGATCGCTCTTGGCGATGGCACTGCCGGCCATAGCGGCCAGGGCAACGGGCGGCGTGATATCGGCGATGATGCCGAAATAGAACACGAACATATGGGCAGCCAGCATATCGCAGCCCACAACCTTCATCACGGTTCCGGCCATGATGGTGGAGGTGATGAGGTAATTGGCGGTGGTGGGTACGCCCATGCCCAAAATAATGGAAGCCAGCATGGTGAAAATCAGCGTCAGGTATTGGCTGCCGCCAGCCAGCGTGGCAAGGCTGTTACCCAGCTTCTGGCCAAGGCCGGTGAGGGTAATCATACCCACGATGATGCCGGCCATGCCGCAGGCAACGGCCACGGAAAGCACGTTCCGTGCGCCCTTATCCAAGGCGGCTACGATATCAATGCCGGTGGACACGGCGGTGTCCTTGGCAACCTGCATGGCAGAAATCTTCTCCTTGCGCTCTTTCCGGGCTTCTATGGCACCATTCACGCCGATGATGATATGGCGGATGATATCGCAGATCACGCAGGAAGCGATACCTACCAGGGCGGCGAAGATGGGCGTATAGCCAAGGGACAGGAAAGCAAGGATCACAAGCAAGGGCAGAATCAGATAGCCACTCTTTTTGACCAGGGGGATAAACTTGGGCATATCTTCCTTGTTCATACCAACCAAGCCGTATTTCCGGGCTTCAAACTCGATGATGATATAGATGCCCACGAAGTACAAAATGGCAGGAATCAGGGCGGCCTTGACCACTTCCATATAGCTCACGCCCACAGATTCGGCCATCAGGAAAGCGGCAGCACCCATGACGGGGGGCATAATCTGGCCACCGGTAGAGGCGGCGGCTTCCACGGCAGCGGCAAATTCCTTGCGATAGCCCAGCTTTTTCATCATGGGGATGGTGAAGGAGCCGGAGCCGACAGTATTGGCCACGGAGCTGCCGGAAACGGTGCCTTCCAAGGCACTGGCAAGCACGGCTACCTTGGCAGGGCCGCCCCGCTTATGCCCGGCGATGGCATTGGCAAAATCGATGAAGAAATTGCCCACTTCCGTGCGTTCAAGGAATGCGCCAAAGAGCACGAAGAGATAAATAAACGTGGACGATGCGCCAAGGGGTGTGCCCATGATGCCTTCCGTTGTGTACACCAGCTGGCGGATGATGCGCTCTACCGTGCGGCCTTTATGAGCCAGAATGCCCGGCATATAGGGGCCGAAATGGGCATACAAAAGGAAAACAGCGGCCACCACCATGATGGGCAAGCCCACCACACGGCGGCAACATTCAAACAACAGAATCACCAGCAAACCGCCAACCCAGATATCCAAGGGCGTGTTTTTGCCGATACGGTTGGCCAATTCCACATGCTGCAGGGCAATATACAGGCAAACACCCATGCCCAGCAGCGACAGAATCACATCATAAAAAGGCAGGATATCCCGGCGGGCTTTTTTTGTGACCGGGAAAATGAGGAACACCAGCATCATCACAAACCCCAGATGCAAAGGGCGCAGCTGGGTAGCCGGGATGCGGCCTGTGAAGGCGGAATAAAGCTGAACGCAGGAAAAGAGGATGCACAACGCAAAAACAACCCATTTCAGTGTGCCGGTCAAATGCCGGGTGACACTTTCACGGTCGTACTTTTCCATGATGGATTGCACTTCGCTGTGGGATGTTTCATAGGCTTCGTGCTCCTGCGCCTGTGTTAATTTCCTATCTTTTTCAGACAAAACATATACCTCCTGTTACCAGAATGAGAGCCTTTCAAAAAAGAAGGCGGCGCCTTTGTTGTGCGCCGCCTTGGGCAAATGACTTGCGCTTATTCCAGAACGTTTACTTCTTTGTAGTAGCGTTCTGCACCGGGATGCAGGGGCAGGTCGCCCACGCCGACGAAAGCGGTGTCCAGCGTGATTTCGGCAGCCTTGGCATGGGTCAGGATGCCTTCCTGTTCAAAGAGAGCCTTGGTCATCTGATAGACCATTTCTTCGTCCAGGTCGTTGCTGCAAACGAGAAGAGCAGTGATAACCACGCAGTTCACGTCTTCGTTCAGGCCATAGGTGGCGGCAGGCAGTTTCAGGTTGCCATAGGTGGGATGGGCGGAAATGAGCTTTGCCACTTCGTCGTCAGACAGGGCAATGAGTTTCGCACCCACGGTGCTGTTCATTTCGGTGATAGCGGCGTTGGGGATGCCGGCGCAGATGAAAGCGGCGTCAATCTGCTTGTTCTTCAGGCCGTCAGCACTTTCGGTAAAGCTCAGGTACTGGGCGTCGATATCGTCCAGGGTGAGGCCTGCGGCTTCCAGCACGTGCAGAGCATTGGTGTAAACACCGCTGCCGGCAGCACCGATGGAAACGGACTTGCCCTTGAGATCAGAGATGCAGTTGATATCGCTGTCCGCACGGGTGACGATCTGCACATATTCGGCATACAGGGAAGCCACCACCGAGAAGGAAGTGATCTGTTCGCCTTCAAAGGAATCGGTACCGGTATAGGCGAACCAGCTGACATCGTTCTGCACGGTGCCAAGGTCAGCATCGCCCGTATCGATGAGGCGCAGGTTTTCGGCAGAGCCGCCGGTGGTTTCGGCGGTTACGCTGGTGCCTTCAACGGTCTTTTCAAAGAGGTTGGCAATATCGCCGCCCAGGGGATAATAGGTGCCGGTGGTGCCGCCGGTGGCAATGGTGAGGAACGTGGCAGCGGATGCAGAGGACACAGCACCCATCAGCATCATGGCAGCCAGCAGGATCGCCATAAACTTTTTCATGTTGTTTCCGCCTTTCGCAAATAAATTCTTGAGTTGGTTTTATTTTACATGGTAAACTTTCGTTCTGCAAGGGAAATAACGGAAGGAAAGGACAAAAATACATTTTCAATACAAAATGATGGATATATTTCGCCAAATTTGCATTTTTTCTGTCGCAAGTTGCAAAAAAGAAGCATCCGGTGGGATGCTTCATGAAAACTGTGTTGGAAAATATCACAGAACCGTTTCCGGGGCGGTGTAGGGCAGGGAAAGGCTTTCGGCCACGTTTTTATTGACGCACTTGCCGCCGTAAATATTGATGCCGTTCATGATGCCCGGATTCTTCTTCGCCGCTTCTTCCAGACCCAGGTTAGCAATTTGGGTGCCATAGCGGATGGTGGTATTGGCCAGGGCCACGGTAGAGGTATAGGGCACGGCACCGGGCATATTGCCCACGCAATAATGCACCACGCCTTCTTCGATATAGATGGGATCGTCGTGGGTGGTCACCCTGGAGGATTCGCAGCAGCCGCCCTGGTCGATAGCGATATCCACAATGACGGCACCTTTCTTCATCAGCTTCAGATGCTCACGGCGAACAAGCTTCGGCGTTGCGGCGCCGGGAATCAGCACGGAGCCGATCACCAGATCAGCCTCTGCCAGACATTTGCGGATGTTGGCTTCGGTGGAATAGAGCGTCGTAACGGAAGCTCCGAAAATATCTTCCAGATAGGCCAGGCGGTTGGGATTCACATCCAATAGCGTCACCTGCGCATCAATACCAACGGCAGCCTTGGCCGCATAAGTGCCTGCGATGCCGCCGCCGATGATGACAATCTTGCCCCTTTCCACGCCGGGCACGCCGCCAAGCAAAATGCCCCGGCCGCCGTAGCTGGATTCAATGTATTTTGCCCCTTCCTGAATGGAGAGGCGGCCGGCAATCTGGCTCATGGGACGCAGGCAGGGCAGGTTTCCCTGTTCGTCGGTGATGGTTTCAAAAGCCACGGCCTTCGCTTGCTTTTCCATCAGCACTTCCGCCAGTTCCTTGCAGGCGGCAAGGTGCAGATAGGTGTAGAGAATCTGGCCGGGGCGCAGCAAATCCCATTCGCACTTTTCCGGCTCTTTCACCTTGACGATCATATCTGCAATATCAAAAACTTCCTTGGGGGTGGCAAGGATTTTCGCCCCGGCGGCTTCGTATTCCGCATCAGAAAAACCGGCACCGGCACCGGCACCCGTTTCCACATAGACGGTGTGCCCCTGCGCCACATAGACCATCACATTATCCGGGGTCAGCCCCACACGATATTCATGGTTTTTCAGTTCTTTCGTGGTTCCGATAATCATAAAAATCACTCCTTGTAAGAGAAAATGAATGATGCTGTTGTTTGGAAAAATACGGTTTATTATAGCAAAAATCTGCTTTCTGTGCAATAAAATTCCAGCCAGTACAATAGAAAAACAGGCAGCGTATACTGCCTGCTCTTTTTTATGACCGGACAAATTGTTTTTCAGGATCCTTTTCCATCGCACCGGTTTTTTATCGCAGCACTACGCTGGTTCTGCCTTCCAGGGTAAGCATGGTTCCATCCAGCGTGGCTTGTCCCATGCCGGCCACCCCGCTGATGTTGGTGAAGGAAAGCTCTGTTGCCTGTGCCAGATCCAAAACAATGGTACGGCCCGTGGGATTATGAAGCACAGCCACGGAATTGCCTTCCCAGGTGCTGATAAAACCACCGGCCTTATCCGGGAAAGAAAGGGCTGTTACCGTTCCCCGGGCGATTTCCGGATTGGCTTTGCGGATCATGAGCAATTGTTTATAGTGGGTCAGCAGGCTATCTGCTTTGGATGAAAAATCCTGCACGGTATACGTGGAAGGGCTGGAATAATTGGTGCCAACGGGATCCTTCACCGGATCGCCATCCCCCCACAGCATGGCCATGCGGCGGTTGGCATCGGTGGTGCTGCCGCCCCGGGAACCCCGCAGACCGATTTCTTCCCCATAATAGATGAAGGGAGAACCGGGAGAGAGCAAATACAGGCTGGCCGCCGTATACATATTGCCGCTGGCCATGGTAAGATAGCCGGCAGCCCGATCCATATCATGGTTGGAAATAAACAGTGTGGGTCTGGGATCGCCTTTCATGGCAGCCAGGCGTTTCTGATATTTTTCCAGATAAGCGGCAAAACCGTTCACATTGCCGCCCTTGGCCGTTTCGGCGATCAGCCCGGAAACTTGGCTGGTGGTGAAATTGAAACAGCTGGTCACCGGCAGGTACTGGTCAATAATGCCATCTCCATCCCACACTTCTGCCACCGTATACACATCCGGCTTCACCTTTTTCAATTCGCCGATATACCACTGCCAGAAGGCCACATTCTTTGCATGTTCACCAAAGTAAATGTATTTTGCCGCATCAAACCGGAAGCCATCCACTCCCAGATCCAGATAATGCAGGGCTACATCCAGCATGGTTTGCCGCACAAAGGGATTATCGAAGTTGGGTTCGGGCATGGTTTCGGAAAAGTTTGCTTCATACAACAGGGTTCTGCCAGGATACCGGGCAAAGGTGCGGCCGGCAGGAAGCATATCCCCTTCCTCATGCCAGATATAGAAATCATAATACTGGTTCCGCGGATTATTGGTCACATGGGCATTGCGGAAATTTTTGAACCACCTATTATCCGTAGCGGTATGATTGATGGGCAGATCCAGAATAATTTTCACATCCCGTTGGTGGCACAGAAGAACCAGTTCCTGCAGATCCTCCAGGGTGCCGAATTGGGGATCAATCTGATAAAAATCCGTCACATCATATTTGTGATAGGAAGGCGACAGAAAAATGGGCGTCAGCCAAATGCCTTCTACCCCCAGGGAAAGGCCGGATTGGGGATCCCCGTCATTCAGATAATCCATCCGGTTGATGATCCCCCGCAGATCCCCGATCCCATCACCGTTGGAATCGGAAAAGGAACCGACAAAAATTTCATAAAACACCCGGTTGTTATCCGGTACACTGCCGTCACCGAAAAATACCACATCATTCACTATACATTCGCCGTTTTCCGCCTGCGGATATTGCCTGATGTAAAAATCAAATTCAAATGCCATAGCCGCAAAGGGCAAAAAACACAGGCATAAGCATACGCAAATAAACTTTTTCATGAAGGAACGCCTTCTTTCTTTTTTATCCGTAACGTAACTATCGCACGAAAATGCTTGCTTGTCAAGAGGGGAAAAACATGCTATAATCCGGGAAAAGGCAGGTAGAAAAAATGAAACATCTCTATTCCATCCAGACATCAGCCGTCTGGCGAAAGAAAGCAACCTTTAAGCTGGGGGTTCTTTGCGGCCTGCTGCTGGGGATGCTTCTGGTCAATATCGGGCTGTGCAATCATGTGAATACACAAAATGCGGATGTGCTACTGGGGCTTGTCATTCTGATTTCCACACTGGCTGGCTGGGCTGCACTGATCGTGTATGCCTTTGGCTACCGCCCGGCCAGAGCACGGGCCGAACATATGCTGGGCATCCTGCAAGGCGAAAAAGAGCAGGCATCCGGCATTCTGCGTCGCACCGACGAAATATTTGCCATTCCCAAAAGCGTAACGGTGCGAAAAATTGCCCTGCAGCAGGGGGAGGAAACCCTCATCCTGCATGCGGATTCCGCATTGGTGCGTCAGCTTCCGCCGGATGGCACGAAGGTGACAGTGGAGACGGTGCGGAAATTTATCACCGGGTATGAGGTGATTCCATGAAAAGAATGAAGCGTTTTTTCAATCTTGTACCGGCTATGCTGATGTGGCTGGTGCTGAGCGTGCTGATCTGGGGCTTTGTTTTCACCCGCATCACAGATGCCCCTGCAGCCGAAAAGATCACGCTGTTTGTGGATGCACCGGTGCCCTATGCGGTGGAAATGGCCACGGAAATGGAAAAGACGGCCTATGAAGGCATCCGGATGGTGAAGGTGCATCCTTTCACATACGCCATGATGAGTGCCGATGCCATTGCCACGGCGGATCTGTACATTCTTCCCCAATCCCACATCGAAACCTATCTGGAGCATTTTGTGCCCCTGCCGGAAGAAATGCACACGCCCTATGCCCTCACGAAGGACGGAACTGCTTACGGCCTGCAGGTTCTGAATGGCGAAACCGGCGAAGGCTGCGGAGATGCCTATATCACTTATCTGTATCCCGGCATGGAAAACCAAAGCTATTATTTGTTCTTTGGGAAAAACAGCGTGCATGTGCCAGGCAATGACGGGGCTGTGGATAATGCTGCTCTTTCTTATGCCCGTTCGATTCTGGCCATGAAATAAGAGGAGGGGTGTTCATGAAAACCATGTTGCTTTTGCTGTGTCTTGTGCTGGCAGGGGCTGTGTATGCTCCGGCCATGGCAGAAGAGAGCAACCTATATGTGAAAAAGGTGGAAAACCTACCGGATGATTTCATCTTCGGTATGGATGCTTCCGCTGTGATCGCCCTGGAAGACAGCGGTGTAAAATACTACGATTTTGACGGCAAGGAAACCGACGTATTCAGAGTGCTTTCAGATAATGGCATCAACTACATCCGGGTACGCATCTGGAATAACCCCTATAACGCCGAAGGCAAAGGCTATGGCGGCGGCAACTGTGATATTGATAAAGCCATCCGGATCGGCAAGCGGGCCACCGAAAACCATATGAAACTGCTGGTGAACTTCCACTATTCCGATTTCTGGGCGGATCCGGGTAAGCAAATGGTACCCAAGGCTTGGCAAGGCATGAAAATCGAAGAAAAAACCGAGGCGGTATACCTGTTCACAAAAGATTGCCTGCAGCAATTGAAAGATGCCGGCGTGGATGTGGGCATGGTACAGGTTGGGAACGAAACCAATCAGTTCCTGTGCGGCGAAAAAACCTGGTTCAATATCCAGTATCTGATGCAGGCCGGAGCCAGGGCTACCCGGGAAGTATTTCCGGAAGCACTGGTGGCCTTGCATTTTGCCAATCCCGAAAAAGCAGGTAGCTATGATACCTATGCCAGCAAGATGGCATATTATCAGGTGGATTACGATGTATTCGCTTCCTCCTATTATCCCTACTGGCACGGCAGCCTGGAAAACCTGACAGAAACCCTCAGCCGCATTGCCACCACATACAACAAGAAAGTGATGGTAATGGAAACCAGCTACGCCTACACCCCGGATGATACAGATTTCAACGGTAACACCATCAGCGACGGCGGTGCCATTGTGAAATCTTATCCGTTCACCGTGCAAGGCCAGGCCAATAACATCCGGGAAATCACCGATGCCCTGGTGAACAACACCGTGAACGGTATCGGCGTGGTTTACTGGGAAGGCACCTGGATCAGCGTAGGGCAAAACAGCTGGGAAGAAAACAGCGCCCTGTGGGAGAAACACGGTTCCGGCTGGGCATCCAGCTATGCCTCTGTTTATGATCCCTATGATGCCGGCAAATACTTTGGCGGCAATGCGGTGGATAATCAGGCCCTCTTCGGTCCGGACGGCAAACCGCTGGAATCCCTGAAAGTTTTCCGGCTGATGAAAGAAGGCAACGAAATTGCCGCCACTGCCGATGCTTTGGAAGATGTGAACCTGATCTGCGATCTGAACGCTCCTTTGATTCTTCCGGAAACGGTGAACGCCGTGATGACCGATAATTCCAAAATGGCCATTCCCGTTCAGTGGCATCTTACCCCGGAAATGGATGCGCAAATGCATGAAAACGGCGTGAACCGCTATGTGATCACCGGACAGGCTGGCGGCATGGATGCCATATGCTATGTTTCCATGGTGGAATACAACTATCTGCAGGATTACAGCTTCGAAGACCAATCCTCCGTCTGGCAGATCACCGATCTGAAAAAGGCAGATGAGCTCTACATCGAAGATAAAAAAACGGATTCGCTTACCGGCACCAGGCACATGCACTTCTGGTCCGCCGCTAAAAACAGCGTGGAATTCACCCTGGAACAGCAGGCTCGGAATCTGCCCGGCGGCCAATACATTTTCACCATATCCATCATGGGCGGTGATGCCGGCGAAACGGATATTTATGCCTATGCAAAGGTGAACGGCGAAATCCAGTGCAAGGTGCCCATGAAGATCACCGGCTACGGCAACTGGGACACCGTAAAAACACCGCCGTTTGCCTGCACCGCCGAAGATACGGTGGTGGTGGGCGTGTATGTGAAATGCCAGGGCGCCGGCAACGGTGCCTGGGGCAAAATCGATGATGCGCTGCTCAATTCCGTAAAATAAACCTCAAATACATCTTATGTAATCAGCATGTCCGCCAATGGCGGACATGCGTATTTTTGAGGAAAACGAGTATATTTTTTGAGAAAATATGCAAAATATATTGACAATCTGGTCAAAAAAGTGTACAATACATACATAATTCAAAGGCAAAAGGAAAAATAACTTCTGTAGTTTATTTTTCGTGCATTTTGCCGGATACAAATTCAATGGCCGTTATGCCATCGAATAAAAAGAAAGGATGAACTGTACTATGAAAAAGTTCCTCGCTCTCCTTCTCTCTGTCATCATGGTTCTTTCCATGGTGGGTTGTGCCAACGCTGCCAGCTTGGCAGGTACGTATGACATCAAAGTCTGGGTTGCCGACGCCATTGTGGATCTGACCAAAACCCAGATTGACAACTTCAACCAGACCAACGAATTGGGCATCGTGTTCAACGCCACCGTGGAAGCCGTTGGTGAAGGCGATGCTGCCACCCAGATGGTGACCGACGTGGAAGCCGGCGGCGACCTGTTCTGCTTTGCTCAGGACCAGTTTGCCCGTCTGGTGCAGGCCAGTGCTCTGGATCAGCTGGGTGTTCGTGCCACGGAAATCGTGAACAACACCAGCGATCCCGGTGCCATTGCCGCTGCCACGATGGGTGATGTGCTGTATGCCTATCCTCTGTCTGCCGATAACGGCTACTTCATGTACTACGACAAGTCCATCATCCCCGAAGAACATGTGGATTCTCTGGAAGCCCTGATTGCCGACTGCGAAGCCAATGAAAAGTATTTTGCCTTTGAAATGCAGTCTTCTGCCTGGTATCTGGCTTCCTTCTTCTTCGGCACCGGCTGCGTGTCCGAATGGACCACGGATGACGAAGGCAATTTCATCGCCGTAAACGACACTTTCAACAGCCCCGAAGGCCTCATCGCCGCCAAGGGCATGCAGAAGCTGGTTACTTCTCCCTTCCACGTTAGTGCCTGCGGTGCCAACCAGTTTGATAACGATGCTGCCATCATGGTCAGCGGCACCTGGGATTCCAAGAAAGTGAAGGAAATTCTGGGCGATGACATGGGCGTTGCCGATCTGCCCTCCTTCGAAGTGGATGGCCAGAGCTATCATCTGGGCTCCTACTTTGGCTTCAAACTGATGGGCGTGAAGCCCCAGGTGGACCGTGCCAAGGGTGCTGCCCTGCATCAGCTGGCCCAGTACCTGACCGGTTATGACTGCTCCATGGAACGCCATGCTGCAAACGGCTGGGGCCCCGCAAACCTGCAGGCTCAGAGTGCTGAAGCTGTTCTGAACGACCCCATTCTGGCCGCCGTAAACGCTCAGCGTGAATACTCCGTTGTGCAGAGTGCCATTCAGGGCATGTGGTGGGATATCGCCAAGGTTATCGGCGATGAAGTGAAGGCTGCCACCAGCGAAGAAGATCTGCAGAAGGCTCTGGATAACTATAACGACAAGATCAACGACGTGTTCGGCATGGATACCTCCAAGCTGCTGTTCGTGGGTGCTTGGAATGGCTGGCAGAATGGTGACGAGGCTGACACCTACTACCTCAAAGATGGTTCCCTGACCCTGGATGTGCCCCAGAGCGATTACATGGGCGGCCGCATCGTGCACCTGACCACCTGGGAAACCGATAAGGGCTTTGCTCAGGTTGTGTCCGGCAACGAACTGATCAAGGATCTGGGTGCTGACAACCCCGACAACAACATCGTTTTCGTTGAACCCGGCAACTATACCGTGACGCTCAACGGCACGGAAATCACCATCGTGAAAAACTGATGAACCATAACTGAAGCGAAACCATAACCGGTTCCTTCAGCCATTGATTGATCACATATTTGGCCGGAGCCAATCTTGATTGGTTCCGGCTGTTTCCGTAAAGGAGCGAATGACAGGTATGAAAACATACTCCGATCTTGAATATCTGAAATTATCCAAAGGGGCAAAATGGCTCTACAAGATCTGCCGCTTCTTCTGCTCTCTTCCCAAGAGAATTCTGGGGCTTTTCATTGCCCTGTGGAACCTGATCAAAAAAGGGGCAGGCATTGTTGCCCGGGAAGCGACGGATATTTTCACCACCTTTGTCCATGGCGATTGGAAAACCAAGGTATCCTTTCTGGTGATGGGCTTTGGTAATCTGGCTCGGGGACAGATTTTGCGTGGGCTTTTGTTTTTGCTGTTCCAGGGCGTATTCATTTTCTACATGTGCGTTTCCGGTGTTTACTGGCTGTCCATGCTGCCAAGCCTTGGCAAAGTGGGCCCCCAGAGGGAATACGATTTTCTCTACGACACCTATGTTACCACCTACAATGACAACAGCTTCAAAATCCTGCTCTATGGCGTGCTGACCATCTTCTTCATTGTCGCCTTCATCTACACCTGGCGGGTGAATGTGAAGCAAAACAAACTGGCCGAGCAGATTCTGCATTCCGGTAAGAAGCTGAAATCTGGCCGGGATGACCTGCGTTCCCTGGTGGATGATCAGTTCCACAAAACGCTGCTGGCTCTTCCTCTCACCGGTATCCTCATTTTCACGGTGATGCCCATCGTGTTTATGATTCTGGTGGCATTCACCAATTACGACGGTGCTCACGACGGTTATTACAGCAATCTGTTCACCTGGGTGGGGCTGGATAACTTCAACACCATGCTGAACTGGAGCGTTGTAAAAGGTTCCGGCGGTGCTCAAAGCTATTCCGCCACCTTCGGCGAAGTGCTTTCCTGGACGCTGATGTGGGCTTTCTTTGCTACCTTTACCAACTATTTCCTGGGCATGTTCGTGGCTATGGCCATCAACAAACGGGGCATCCATCTGAAAAAGCTGTGGCGTACGGTGCTGGTGCTTACCATCGCCATTCCTCAGTTCATTTCCCTTTTGTATGTGTCCAAGATGTTTGCGAAAAACGGCCTGATCAACGGCTTTCTCATGAGCATGGGCTGGATTGATCAAGCGCTTCCCTTCTGGGAGGATCCCACCTGGGCACGCATAACGGTGATCATCACCAATATCTGGATCGGTATACCTTATCTGATGCTGATCACCACCGGTATTCTGATGAATATTCCCCAGGATCTGTACGAATCTGCCCGCATTGACGGGGCAAACCCCTGGCAGCAGTACACCAAGATTACCCTTCCTTACATGCTGTTTGTGACCGGGCCTTACCTGCTCACCAGCTTCACCGGGAATATGAATAACTTCAACGTGATTTACCTGCTCACCGGCGGTGCCCCCAACAATCCGGCAGCATCCTCTGCAGCCGGTTCCGTTGGGTATACAGATCTGCTGATCACCTGGTTGTTCAAGATCACCCAGGGTGCAGAAAGCCAGTATTACCTGGCATCCGTTGTGGGTATTTTGGTATTCGTTGTGGTAGCACTGATTTCCCTGATCGTGTACAATCTGCTGCCGTCCATTAAGAATGAGGAGGATTTCCAGTGATGAGCGAAAAGAATGTCGCCGGACCCGTGAAGCGTCATATGGGTTTGAAAGCCTCCCGGCACCTTGGTAATACGGCTATATATGCCCTGCTGATCTGCATCAGCATCATCTGGCTGATTCCCTTTGTTTGCATTCTGCTGCAGTCTTTCCGTGTGGAAAGCACATGGCAGGTAAAATATGTGCTGCCCAAGCAGTGGGGATTTGACAACTACACAAATCTTCTCAAAACGGATTTTCCCCGTTGGTATGCCAACACCTTCATTGCCGCTCTTGTAACGGCAATGCTGCAAACCATCATTGTGCTGTGCATGAGCTACACCCTCTCCCGGTTCCGGTTCAAAATGCGGCAACCGCTCATGCGGTTCATGCTCATTCTGGGCATGTTCCCCGGCATGCTTACCATGATCATCCTCTACCGGGTGCTCAAAGACCTGGGCATGACCCAGGCCAACGCCGTGCCCGGGCTGATCCTGGTGTACATTGCTTCTTCCGGCATGGGCTACTATGTATCCAAAGGCTTCTTCGATACCATTCCCAAATCTCTGGATGAAGCAGCCCGTGTGGATGGCGCCACCCGGTTCCAGGTTCTCCGGAAGATCATTCTGCCCCTGTCCAAACCCATCGTCATCTACACCATCCTGACAGCCTTCATGGCTCCCTGGGGCGATTATGTATTCGCTCAGTATATTTCCTTCGGTACCTCTTCTGGCATGAACGTGGCAGTGGGTATGTTCCGCTGGCTGAATAAGGACCAGATCGACTCGTATTACACCATGTTCTGTGCCGGTGGCGTGCTGGTGGCCCTGCCGGTAACAGTGCTGTTCATGTGCCTGCAGAAATACTATGTGGAAGGCGTGACTGGCGGTGCCGTCAAAGGCTGACGGAATCAGGACGGATGTTGAAAAAAGGAGAGATGAAATATGGCAAGCGTAAAATTGACGGATGTCAAGAAAATATACGATAACAAAGTAACGGCAGTGCATGACTTCAATCTGGAAATTGCCGATAAGGAATTTGTGGTGTTCGTCGGTCCTTCCGGCTGCGGCAAATCCACCACCCTGCGGATGATCGCCGGGCTGGAAGATATCTCCGACGGCACCGTGGAAATTGACGGTGTGGTGGTGAACGATCTTCAGCCCAAGGACCGCGATATTGCCATGGTGTTCCAGAATTATGCCCTGTATCCCCACATGACGGTGTATGATAACATTGCATTCTCCCTGCGGCTGCAGAAAATGCCGGAAGACCAGGTGTACGAAAAGGTAACCAATGCGGCCGAAATTCTGGGCATCACCGAATACCTCACCCGCAAGCCCCGGGCTTTGTCCGGCGGCCAGCGGCAGCGTGTGGCCATTGGCCGTGCCATGGTACGCAATGCCAAAGTATTCCTGATGGACGAACCCCTTTCCAATCTGGATGCCAAATTACGCAACCAGATGCGTGCGGAAATCATCCTGCTGCGTCAGAAGCTGGATACCACCTTCGTTTATGTGACCCATGACCAGACTGAAGCCATGACCCTGGGCGACCGCATTGTGATCATGCGGGACGGCATCATTGAACAAGTGGGCACCCCCACCGAAGTCTTTGAAATGCCCCGGAATATTTTCGTGGCTGAGTTCATCGGTGCACCCAAGATGAATATCATCTCAACCAAGCTGGAACGGGAAGGCGATCGTTTCTTCGTAATGCCCTTCGGTGTCCGGATGGAAGTGACCGGCGAAAAGCGGGATGAACTGCTGAAGGCAAACATCCAATCCTGCCTCATTGAACTGGGCGTGCGTCCGGAACATATGGTGCTGACGGACGATGCAAACGAAGCGGGTATTCCCTGCATCCTGGAAGTAAACGAAATGATGGGCAGCGAACTGCACCTGCACATGCTGGCCAAGAACGATGCCCGGCTCATCGTGCGGATCCCCACTATCAATCTTACCCTGGAACAACGGAAGGAATTAACCTATGGCAAGCATCTGAAAGTGAGCTTCGAAAGCAAAGTAATGCATTTCTTCCATCAGGAAACCGGAACGAACCTGATCTACACCTGATTCCCGGCAAAGCAAGCCAGACAGTGAGGATGATGGAAAGAGTTATCCTTCACTTTACACCAAAGAAATAACGAAACAGCAAGCCCGCCTGGGCTTGCTGTTTCTTGTTTGTTTTTCTTGTTTATTGTCCTACCAGTTCCGAATTCCCAAAGCCGATCATGGAATGGAGCACCCGGATATCGGAACCGGTACGGTTCAGCCGCTTGCCCATGAAGGTGAGGCAGGCCGTGCCGCCGCCGTCCAGATTCAACGCTTCCTGTGCGCCCAGTTCAATCATCTTGTCCGCCAGCCAATCCAGATACACGCCCTTGCAATCATCCGTGCGGCCATTGACAGCCAGCAGCACATAATGATAGGGCTCAATCATGCCAAGAGCCATCCGGGGCTCTTTATAGTAGTAATAGTTTTTGGTGAGCCGTTCATCCGCTACGCCGTCCTTCACCAGAATGGGACCGAAGGCGAACACGTTTTCCGCACCCATGTTAATGTATTCCTGTGCGGAATAGGCATCGCTCACATAGGTTTCCATGCTGCCGTCTTTGAACACGGCCAATGTTTCCAGATTGGGGAAGCGGCCTTTATTGGCGGCATGGGTTTTATCGTAGTAAGCAATGCCGTTGCGGACGATGATGCCCACAGTGGACTTGCCACGGGCACGGGTGCCGAAATGGTCGTCCGAAATGCCCAGCACAATCTTTTCCGCCTTGGAAAACTGGATGGGGTTTTTGCCGTTGCCGATTTTCCCGGAGGAAGTGAGGCTTAGATATGATTTCAGCGGTGCTTCGGGGCTGCAAAGAATATCCCCTTCAAACCACATATTCTTATTCTTTTTATCGTAGAAGCGGCGAATGGTGATGGAGATGTCCTCGGAAATGTAAATCCAAAGGCCTTCATCCTCATTGATGTGCACATATTCCTTTTGCGCACTGTCTTTGGGCAGGAAGCCCTTTTCCGAAAGTGTCGGCAAATCCGCCGGGGGATAGGCAGCGGCAAGG
>JAZNQO010000037.1:0-39584 GCA_045590215.1 Clostridia bacterium
TCTGTTGTTGTCGTTGTGGTAGTTGTAGTAGTCGTAGTGGTTGTAGTCGTAGTAGTTGTGGTGGTTGTTGTTGTCGTTGTCTGCGCTTCTACAACTGCTGTGCCTGTTACTACTTCGTAGTTATCCGCATCATCGGGAGTAAACTGCCATTCCAGCTCGTTTTCGCCCTCAACCAGACCGTCTACAAGCTCTGTCAGCCATTCAATGATACCGCTGATTTTGCTCTCATAACCGATTTCGGGAAGTTCATCGCCCTCGATATACTCACCTTCGGGAACGACAGGTGTTACTTCGGGAGTTGCCTTGGCAACTGTTACAGGAATTGTTCTGACAAGTACAGGTGCAGATTCCCAGATTTCATAACCTTCCATATTTGTATAATCGTAGTTTTCACCATCTGTAATTACCATAAAAGCCACATAGCCGTCATTATCGACTGTCGGTACAACAGAGCTGTTAAACCAACTCCAATCACTATCTGACAGCTCACTTTCAGCCAATGTCTGCCCATAGGTCAGTTCACTTGCAGTAGGAATATTCACTTCGGGAGTCGCCTTTGCAACTGTAATCTCAACCTCGATACCCTCGATGATCTCGTAGTTATCAGTATCCGCAGGTGTGAATGTTACTGTGAATGTATTTGTTCCTGCGTTGCCGACAGACTGTGTGTCATCGTCCCATGCAAAGCCCTCGGGGAGTGCTACCTCTGCAAGTGTATCACAGTAGGTTGCAGTCAGGTCTGTGGGGATAACGTAGTCGGGTGTTGCCTTGGCAACTTCAACTTCAACCTCGATACCCTCGATGATCTCGTAGTTATCAGTATCCGCAGGAGTGAATGTTACTGTGAATGTATTTGTTCCTGCATTGCCGACAGACTGTGTGTCGTCGCCCCATGCAAAGCCCTCGGGAAGTGCTATATCTGCAAGTGTATCGCCGTAGGTTGCAGTCAGGTCTGTGGGGATTGTGTATTCAGGTGTTGCTTTGTCAATCACATATTCTCCGCTGACGCTCACTTCCCCCCATGTCATAACAACTTCGTAAGTGCCTGCATTTGTGGGGAAATTGTTTTCTTCGCCGTCAATTGTAATCACAGGAAACTCTCCTGCATAGGTGGTATCGCTGCAAGTAAAATGCGGTACTGCCATTGGGCTGTCGCCGTAGGTTGCGGTGGGAATGTTCAGTGTGAAGCTCATTTCTACGTCGCCGCAGATGCAAATATGAGCGATAGTGTCTGTGGTTTCATCTGCGGTGTAAACATGGCTGTGAATCTCACTTGCATTTTCCACGTAACCGCAGACAGAGCAAACCTTATCGTGCGTTCCGTCGCCGTTGTTGCTATATTTGTCTTTGCTGTGGCTGTGATCGCAGATGATGGTAAAGGTCTTGGTGACAGTTCCCTTGAAGTTGCCGATGCCCTGAATGGTCACGGTAGCGGTACCGGGATTCACATTTTCAGCATAGGAAACGGTATAGTCCTTATCTTTTACCAAGGTTTCGCCGTTCAGAACGACCACAGGATCGGGTGTTTTGGCATTGCCGTCGTAGGTGAACGTGCCGTTTACAGTTACAGTTGCACCTGCGATGCTTGTCGGCTCCACCTTAACGATGAAGGTCGTTGTCAGATCGGTCACACCGGAATTCTCAACGCCCATCGGGTTATAGGAAATGGTAAAGGCGTAGTCATCGGCGTTCAGAGTGTCCAAATAAGAAGCTGTCAGAACGATTTTAGCGGATTCGTAATCCACGGAATAATCGGTGTTTGCTGCAAGGACTTTTTCGCCGCAAACAATGGAGTTTACGGTATTTCCGTTGAACTCCACAGCAATGTCCTTATCGCTGTTTTCCTTGTAGGTGTAGGTTACTTCGGTAACAACCGCTTCGCTGTCCTCATAAACCACGATACCGTCGGAGTTAATAACGGTTACGTTGTCACATTCATCGGTAATGCGAACATAGACCGCAACCTTGTTCTGCGTCTTGATTGAGAAGCTATACTTGCCATTATTGTTGAAGATTTCCGTCCATCCCTCTGTTGGGATATTGTTCTCGTCCAACGTTGTATCAGAGAGCAGATATTCTACCTTTGCAATACCGCTTCCGGTGCCGTCAGCGGTAATGGTAACATCCACATCGTCCTTACAGAAGATGCCGAAGGTAGTGGTATTCCAGAACTTGTTCCAGCTGTTTTCCTTAATCAGAATCGTTCCGGTAGGTGCGGTTATGTCCATGATAGTAAAATCTGCTCCCTCGAAGGAAATGGTGTAGTTGTCTGCGGACAGAGTGCCCAAAGTGATGGCATACAATCCCGCATTTTCGCCTTCTTCACGAGTCAGTGCGCCGGTCAGAGCGCTGAACAGCGTATCACCACCAAGCAGACCTTCTGCCGTGTATGTTAGTGTGGGATCTTCAACGCCGTAGGTCTTGATTTTCGCATCAGCCGTTACAGTCAAAGGTGCCTTAGCGATGGTAACAGACACGAAATCCTTTGCGCTGTCTTTATGGTTTGCATCACCCTGAACGTAGTACCAAACCGTGTAATCTCCTGCATTGGTGCCTTGGGGGATGGAAGTGGTATACTCGCCGTTCTCGGTCAGGCTGTAAACCATCTTGCCGCCTGCCGCTTCACCTACGCTGATAAGATACTGCGATTCGCCGATGTAGGTCAGCGTATTGGGGGTAGGAGCTGCTGTGATTATCGCTGCTGCCTTAGCGATGGTAAAGTCAACGCTCACGGTCTTGCCGCCCAGCGTAACAGAAGCAGTATAAGCGCCTGCGTTCACGGGTTCGCCGGTAAAGGCTTCGCCGTCTTTGGTAAGGGTAACGGGAATATCCGTATTTTCCAAAGAGCCGGTCTTAGAAACGACAACCTCAACCGCATTGCCGTCATAGGTCTTGCCGGTTGCGCTGATAGTAGCGGTGCCAAGGGTTGCCTTACACTTGGAGCAGCTTACGGTGATGACATTGCCGCTTGCGGAGTAGGTCAGAGTGTGATCCTCGGTAACGGTATTGCCGCAGCAGGAATAGGTTGCATCATGCTTGGTGCTGTCCTCGGCGTTGGGGGCATAGGTGGGTTCAGCTGTGTGACTGCCCACTTCGCCGTAGCTTGTGCCACAGATGTCGCAGACTGCCAGAGTGGTGCAGGTTGCGGCGCCGCCGGTGTGGGCACAGACGAGCCCGCAGACGTTGCAGATGCCGCTTTCCCAGTCGTGGGGATCATGCTGAGTGTTGCAGCCATAGGTACATTCGCCGTTTTCCCAGTTGTGGTCCAGCAGTTCACCGTAGCTTGCACCGCAGTTTTCGCAGACTGCCAGAGTGGTGCAGGTCGCCGTGCCGCCGGAGTGTTCGCCCTCGCAGGTTCCATCTTCCTTGAGTAGACCGCCCAGTGCGCCGTATTTTACGGTCTTATCCGTGGTGGTGGCATCCAATCCGGTGTAGCAGTAAATGGTACTGCTCTTTACCGAGCCACCTTCGCCGCAGTTAATGCTGCCGGTAGCGTAAGTGTCACCGGATTCATCCCCCAAATATCCGATATAATCAGAATACGGGTTATATCTAAAGGTGTGAACCTCAGAATCTGAGATGATCACAATAGGGATCGTATCCGACCAATCAAGCAAACTCCAAGCGTTGCCGATACCGGGAGCAGAAGTATATCTGTCACCGGCACCATAGGCATATACGACTGCGTTTGTAATATTGATTGTTCCGCAGGTACCTTCGCCTGCTGCACCAATAGCTGCTGCGAAAAAGTTGTTAGTATATGCATATACTGTGACATTTGAAATGTTAATGTTACCGGCATTATGACTTTCTTCGGCGTAGACGTACTTTCCTCCAATAGCTGCAGCAAGAGTACCGTGAGCACGAAGAATATTATTCGTACCATTTGAGGTAATATTAACTGTTCCGCCCTCTGCAACGAAAATACCACCACATGGCTCATTCCAAGATTCGGTTTTTGTAGTGCCTATCGTATTGTCACCCAGCACAAATATAGTTGCGTTGCTGCCAGATGCGATATCAATAGCACTGCCCTCACCAACCGTAATGCTTGCATTATTCAGAACAATCGTCGGATTTCCGCTTTCGACCTTGATTCCGTATCTGCCGGAGCCGGTGAAAGTATATTCACCGCTGTCGCTGATGACATAAGTTCCCGTCAGCGTGGACAGATCGATGGCAATGCCTACGTTCTCTGCCGCAAATGCCGTCCCCGCCATGCACACAAATAAAACGCACAGCAAAAGCAGCGCGGTCAGCAGCTTATTGATTCGGGTATGGTTCTTCATCGTAATTCCCCCTTGAATCAGATTGGCAAGTCGGTTTTTATCATGAAACAGCATATCTGTCAGCTCATTTCAAAGCATGGATTTCCACATAATAATGGATATTATCATTATACCGAATAAAGCCTAAAAAAACAAGAATAACCAAGGCTTTGCACCATCTTTTTTTCTGCTGGAAACTATGCAAACAGCCGCCATGAGCGTAAGGCCAAGGCTGCTGGTAGGTGCGAAACAGAAGAGGCGCTGCAAGCACAGCAGCTTCAACACTTTTGTATTATAAAAGCGCTGCACCGCCGTGCAACGCTTCTTAATGTTTCATGAACTTTGGATAAATTCATCCTTGACAAATCACATTCCAGCGGTTCACCAAAATGCGCATGGCCCACGGCTGAAACTGGCTGACATCCCGTAAACTCTGCCGCTTTTCCCACGTCTTTACCAGCGTATCCTGCATGGCATCTTCCGCATCCTGCTGATTACCAAGATAGGCATAGCTCACCCGGAACATCATCTTTTCCATCCGCTTCACTTCTGCCTGAAACGTTATCGCATCCACGTTGTATCTTTCCCCTTTTGAATTCGTCGAACGAAAGGCCTTTGTTCTTTCATCAAACAGCTTGTTTTTCAGCCGTTCACTTATAAAACGATTGAGAAAGCAAAAAAGTTTTCATTTTTCTCAAAATTTTTCCGTTCCATCTGAAAACGGCACCGCATTTTGCTGCCGTGCCGCTCCTGTTATTGGAACATAAACTTCGTCATAATTCTTTTGTCATATATCCGCAGGTGAAGGGAAAATGATCAAATTTCTTGGTGCCCAGATGAATAAACCCGTAGCTTTCGTACCATTTCCGCAGCACCTGGTTTTCCTCCACGATACCGATGTTTATCCTGTCACGCTGGAGGTGTTTTGCAGTTAAGAATGCGTGCTCCAAGAGTGCCTGCCCGATCTTCTTGTGCCTGTATGCGGGCAAAACGCTGATGTTGTTCAGTTCACACGCCTTGTTTTCCAGAAGCAGCAAAGAATAGTAGCCGATGATCTCCCCGTCCTGCCAATAGGCAAACATGGACCGCTTTTCCTCGTTCATTTGCCAGAGCAACCGCTCTTCCGTGGTTGCAAAGGCCGTAAAGCGGGGCGCATTTTCCGGCGTGAAGCCCAGTGCTTCAGCCACAGTCAGAAAGCTCTTTCTAATCACCGCCACGCAATTTTCAATGTCCTTTGGTTCCACAGGCTTTATCATCATACGTTCCTCTCAAATCTGTCATTTTCCCGTTTATTATACCACACCGTATCCGTCGCCACAAGAAAAACTGCGCCGAAATACCCGGCGCAGTCCTGTTCATGATTTGGTTTTCCCCTCAGCCTTCGCCGATTTCTTCCATCACGTCATAGCAAAGGTCTTCTGCCCGCTCCCGGTCAAAAAACATTTCCCGGCTTTCGTTATAGGCATTGAGAGCCGCCTGGATGACGCCCTGATAGCGATGATGCAAGTTTTTCAGAGCCCATTCGCCGCCTGTTTTCTTGGTCAATACAAGGTCTTCCCTGAAATAAGCCAACGCCCGGCACAGCGTCAGCACCACATAGACGGGGTTCTTGTCCAGCCCTTCCGCTGCATCGGCCAAGTCGCTTCGGATGGCCTCCATAGCATCTTCTTTCTTGATAGATCCAAACACCCGGTTCACCCCCGGCCCCAGGATCACTTCGCCATAGGCGTGGAGGGACAAAATATGGGTGGTCAGGTCCGGGTCGCTTCCGTGCATGCCCTCGCAAAAGCCCCGTGGGTCTTTCTCATAGCTTTCCTTCCACATGTTGGAATAGTGCAATACATACGGCATGGGCGGCTCCGGCTCCTTGCAGTCCTTGGACAGCAGCACGCTCATTTCAAAGCCGGCAGGGGGCGCATCCTTCTGGATGGCATAGAGGGATTCCACCAGCGCAATCTTCTTTTCCACAGCCGGTTCTTCGTTCACCACCACCAAGAAATCAATATCGCTTGTTTCCCATTGGAAGCAGTCCGCCGCCAGTGACCCGTGCAGATAAATGCCCACCAAGTTTTCTTTCAGTATTTCCAGATACTTTTCCTTGATGTAGCCCACAATTTTATCCGCATCGCTCATATCCTTGGGCGGAGCCAGCCCTTCTTCCAATGCCTGCCGCAGGGCTTCCGCCGCCGCCGCTTCGTCCTCCCCTTCCACAGTGAGGATCACTTCTTCCATGCCCGTCACACCCATGGAAAGCAGCCCCAGCATAGATTTGCCGTTAATCACCCGGTTGTTATGCTCGTATAAAACCCGCGAGGAATAACGGCCTGCCAGGCGCACCATGCGCTCAATCTGCAGCCGGTTAAGGGGCGTGATTTTTGATAAATTCAAAGAACAGCGGATCATTTATTTATCACCTTCGTTTTCGCCGTTTTCGGCGATCATGTTCATCAGTTTCCGCATTTTGTGGTTGGCACCGCTTTTGCCCACAGGCACGGCCAGCATCTGCCCCAGTTCTTCCAAGGAAGCCTCCGGATGCAGCATCCGAAGCCGCCCGATTTCCTGCAAATCCTTGGGCAAGCCGCCAAGGCTGTGCTTCAGGGAATAGGCGGTAATGGCCGCCGCCTGCCTGCTGCCTGTGGATAATTGCTTTTTCAGGTTGGCCTCGTCACAGTTGAGAGCCCGGTTGGCCTGATTTCGTGAATCCCGGCGAATACGGATGTTTTCCATTTCCATCAATGCCTGATGTGCTCCCATCAAGGCAAGGCAATTCACTACGTCATCGCCCTTTTTGATATAAACCACTTTATCCCCCCGGCGATCCGATGTGCCGGAAGGCAAATCGCTTTTTTCCAGAATATCTGTCAGGATTTCCGCCCGGCTTGGGGAGGTAACAAACTCCAGATGATAGCCCTTGTCCGGGTCGGTCATGGCTCCTGCTCCCAAATAGGCTGCCCGAAGGAAGGAAGCCCGGCAGCAGCGTCTTGTCATAGCCGCACGGGGCACGCCCTTGAAAACATCGCCTTCATCTGCCTCTCGTAGCATCCGCAAAGAAACCAGCAAATGACGGCTGTCCTGCTCATTCACCGTCAGGATGCAGGCACGCCGCCCTCCCAGCCTGGCATACCTTGTGAAGGACAAAACCGCCGTTATTTCCAGCCGCTTTTTCAGCAGCAAGAAAATCCGCTTGGCTAAGGCCGCATTTTCTGTTTCGTAAACCACCTTGATCCTGCCGCCGCCCGAAAGCCTGAGGGATGCAAGGCTTTGGGTGAAGGCACTGATTTCGCTGAGCATGCAGCAGTTTTTTTCCGGCTGCACCCGAAGCAGTTCCTCCTTCACCTTGGCAGAAAAGCTCATGGATCATTCCCCACAATACGCACTTCGTTTTCCAGATGGACGTTGAAATTATGATAGACTTCGGTCTGTACTTTTTCCATCAAATCCAAAAAATCTTTGGCGGTAGCGTTACCCGTGTTGATTAAAAACCCGGCGTGCTTTTCGCTCACCTGTGCGCCGCCGCAGGAAACGCCTTTGAGATGGCTCTGCTCAATCAACGCCCCGGCAAAATGCCCCTGGGGACGCTTGAAAAAGGAACCGGCACTGGGATATTCCAAAGGCTGCTTTTCCCGGCGGCGTTTGGCAAAATCACGCATTTTCTCTTCAATTTCGGCTTTAGTGCCTTTTTCCAGTGCAAAGGCCGCCCCCAGCACCACGGCGTCTTCCTCCATGGCAAGGCTGTGCCGATAGCCAAAGCGCATTTCGCTGCCAGGCACATTGCGGATGTCTTTTCCGTCAAACAGCCGAACATATTTCACCACTTGGCTCATTTCGCCGCCGTAAGCACCGGCGTTCATGTATACACCGCCACCCACCGTGCCGGGAATGCCCTGGGCAAATTCCAGCCCTTGCAATTCCGCATCCAACGCCGCTTTGGCAAGCATGCTCATCAACGCCCCAGCCTCTGCATACAGACCATCGTCTGTTCTTACAATCTTCCCGAACGCTTTACCCAGACGCAGTACAACGCCCCGGAAACCGCCGTCTTTTACCAATAGATTGCTGCCATTGCCCAGCAACAGGCAGGGCACATTTTCTTCCTTCAAAAAGCGCAGCACGCCGCAAATGGTTTCTTCCTTTTCTGCCGTCAGCAAGTAATCTGCCTTGCCGCCCACTTTCAGCGTGGTATAGCCGGAAAGGCTCACGTCCTTTTCTATCACCAAATCGGGATATTTCTTTTGCAGCGTTTTCATCATTTCCACTCTTGCCTGCGCTCCTTCATAATATCATATCATAACAGAAAACTTCCGCTTTTTCAAGCAGAAAACGCCACAATTTGTACATTATGGCGTAATATTTTCTGTTTTTTACATTTTTTAGACCGTCGGATAGCTCATCAGGGCTTCGTCGGTGTCCAGAACCAGGTCAAACCCATCCGCCGGAAGCAGAGCCGTTTCGCCGCCCATAAGTTTCATTTCGCCGCTTTCCCAGAAAAGCCGGGTGGGCTTCAAGGCCGTAAGAATCGCAAACCGCCTTTCATCCTTCTGTAGGATACCCTGATAGTTTTTGAATTTTTCCAGAGAAAAATACTTCTCCTTCAAAAGCATTTCCCTGCCGGGCTCCATCATCTGCCCTTCTGCTTTATCCAGCTGGGCGTTCAAATCCGTCACGTCTACGGCCTTTTCAATATGCAGTTCACGCTTTTTCCCTTCCTTATCCGTCCGCTCCCAGTCGTAGAAGCGATAGGTGACATCGCTGGACTGCTGAATTTCATAGAGCACAATGCCACCGCCGATGGCATGCACCATGCCTGCCGGAATGAAATAGGTTTCCCCGGCCTTTACTTTCACCCTCCGCAAATCCTCTTCCACGGCTTTGCCCTGCAAAGAATGCTGCATCAGGGTTTCTTTGGTGAGCCCTTCTTTCACGCCGTATACCAATTCCGCCCCTTCGGCGGCATAGAGGATATACCACGCCTCCGTCTTCCCTAATTTATTTTCCACCCTTTTCGCATATTCATCCCCCGGATGCACCTGCACGCTCAAGGTGTCTTTCGCATCCAGCAGCTTCAAAAGCAGCGGAAAGCCGCCCTTTATTGCCGTGCCCGTCAGCTTTTCGCCATATTTTTCGATCAGCATGGGCAGGGCATTGCCCTTTTCATCCCTGCTTTCCAGGCCGGGAATGGCACTCACTTCCAGGCATTCTCCCGTATGCGCATCGGGAATATCCTTGCCATAAATCAATTCCAGCTGATCGCCGCCCCACGGCGTCATGGCACCATAACGATAAGCAGGATACATCCGAATCGGTTCCAAATGCATCAGCAAAGCCCTCCTTATTATTCATCGGCAATATATCGCCATTTTATGCTTTTCCACGGCTCTCCGGCATAATCAATCCCCACCCGTTCCGCCGTATGGTAAGAACGCTGTTTCCCATCCCCTTCCAGCCATATTGCTTCGCTATCCGGCAAATAGAGCCCGTTTTGCATTGTGGTGATGGAAAGAGCTTTTGTCCATTTTCCCGGCCCGTCCAAGGGCTTTTCCATGGCTCTTACCAAAATAGCCTGGGGATGCCCTTCCTTGCCCGTCACGATGTTGAACAGGTGATGGATGCCGTAAATCAGATAGATATAGGCGTGGCCGCCTGTTTTATACATGGTTTCGGTGCGCTTGGTTTTCCCTTTGCTGGCATGGCAGGCCTTGTCTTCTTCGCCCCGGTAGATTTCCGTTTCGGTGATGCACCCGGAAAGCACAGTGCCGTCTGGCAATTTTCTTAAAATGCGCATACCCAGCAATTGGGGCGCAATTTCCAGCGCATCCTGCTCGAAAAATTCCTTTCCGATACGCTTCATCATTTTCCGGCCAGCCGCACAATGGCATGGGCGAAGATCCTTGCGCTTTCAAAGAGAGAATCAAGGCTCATATATTCATCCGCCTGATGCGCCATTTCTTCTTCGCCGGGGAACAGAGCCCCAAAGGCCACGCCCTCATCCATGCTCTGGGCATAGGTGCCGCCGCCAATGGCAATGGCCTTCTTTTCAAGGCCGGTCACTTCATGATAGGCGTTGAGCAGCTCCTGCACAAGCTCCGTATCTTCGCTGACAAAATGGGGTTTGCGGCTGTGGATGTTTTCCACTTTGCAGTTTTTCATGCTGCTTTGCATCAGCTCCATCGCCGCATCCACATTGAAAAGCACGGGATAGCGAATGTCCATCAGGGCGGAAATCTCCTCCCCTTCGGTGCGGATGATATCCATGCTGCACGTCAGCTTCCCAGACACCTTATCTTCCATGGCAATGCCAAGGTTTTCCCCATAGCAGGTCATGCCGATTTTATCCGCCAAGGTTTCCACAATGCCCTTGGCACCCAAATCTTTCAGCAACAGCAATAGCTGGCCGATGGCATTGCGTCCATGCTCCGGCATGGCGGCGTGGCCCGTTATGCCTACCGTTTCAATGCGCACAGCCCCGTTTTCCATTTTGGCCGAAACGGGATAGGGCAGTTTTTTCGCCATTTCCTGTGCCTTCTTAACCAATTCATCCGTGCCTTCCACCAAAGCAGAAGCAAACCCCGGAACCACGTTGGGCCGCTCGCCCACCTGCATATCCAAAATACGAAGGCCTTCCTGCTTGCCGGAAATCATCAGGTGCAGGCCGCCTTTTTCGATGTTGATCACCGGGTATTCCGCATCCGGGCTGAAGCCGGAGCGGGGCATCACGGCGTGTTCCTTATAATACGCCATATCGCTGCTGCCGCATTCTTCATCGCAGCCCAAAATGAGCCGCACTTTTCTTTTCAAAGGAACGCCAGCTTCCTTCACCGCACGCATGGCATAAAGAGCCGCCACTGCCGGGCCTTTATCATCGCTGGTGCCCCGACCATAGATTTTTCCATCCTTCACCATGCCGCCAAAGGGCTCCACCGTCCATCCATCGCCTACCGGCACCACGTCCAAATGGGCAAGCAAAGCAAGGGCGTCATAGTCTTCCCCTTCGCCCAAATCCGCATGGCCGGCATAGCCGTCAAAAATCTGCGTTTTCAATCCCATGCGCTCGCAATCCGCCATGGCTGTTTCCAGTGCATGCCGGTTTTCCACGCCAAAGGGTGCGCCGGGAGCTTCTTCCCCTTTCACGCTGGGAATGCGAACCCATTTTTGCAGCGTTTCAATCATTTCATCCCGATAGCCTTGCAGCAGTTTTTCAATGCGTTCCATTTTTTATTCCTCCAACGCTTTCGCCATTCTCTTTACGCCTTCTACCACGTCTTTCCTGGTGCAGCCGAAGTTCAGCCGCATAAAGCCTTCGCCTTCTTCGCCAAAGAAAGTGCCTATCGTCAGTGCCACGTCGTTTTTAAGGAAAGCTTCCTGCATTTCGTCGCAGGTTTTGCCGTAGGCTCGCAAGTCAATCCATGCAAGGTACGTCGCTTCAATGGGCGTCAGAATGGCCTTGGGCAGATATTCCTTCACGCACGCTTCCAGAGCCTTTCTGTTTCCGTCCAGATATTCCATCAGCCCGTCCAGCCACTGGTCGCCCTCGTTATAGGCCGCCATGGTGGCCACCAACGCCATGGTGTTGCCGCTGGTAACGCCATTTTTCATGAGCACATTTTCTGCCTTTTCCAGCATTTCCTTATCCTTCGTCACCAGCTGTGCCTGCTGCAACCCGGCAATATTGAAAGTTTTACTGGCGGCAAAAAGTGCCACCACATTTTCCGCCATCACATCCAGCATGGAGATAAATTTCTTGGGCTGATAGACAAAATCCGCATGGATTTCATCGCTGATGACCGGCACCTGATATTTCTTCGCCAAATCAGCCAGAGCTTTGAGTTCATCCCTATTCCAGCACCGGGAGGCCGGGTTATGGGGATTGCAAAGCATGATAAGTTTAACCCCATTGTGCAAGGCTTCTTCCATGCCTTTGAGGTTCATGGAAAAGCACCCTTTTTCATCCTGCAAAAGCGGAACGCTGACCAGCGTTCTTTCATTGCTCTGAACGGACAAGGCAAAAGGCCCGTAGCAGGGCGAGAAAATGGCCACCTTATCGCCGGGGGCAGTGTACGCCTGAATACAGGTTTTAAGCCCTGTCACCACGCAAGGCAGCCGCAGCATCTCTTCTTTTGCAATGGTTAATCCATGCCGTCTGTGCATATAGCCGCAAAAGGCATCGGTATATTTTTCTTCATCGGCATTATAGCCAAAACAGGGGTGCTGAACTCTATCCAGCATAGCCTTCTGGATGCTCTGTGCACAGGCAAAATCCATATCCGCCACCCATAAGGCCAGCGTATCTTCCCCCATAAATTCCGCATCCCATTTTTCACACCCGGTATGCCGTCTCATCAGGCCTTTGTCGAAAAAGTCGTGATTATACATGGTCTTCTTTCCCTTCCCGGCAGCAAATCACCCAGAAGCCGCCGCTTTTATCCACGGTTTCCACCTGTTCAAAAATGGTTTTCAGATACTTGATGGCCGATTCTGCGCCCTGCTGCTTGCGAATGACGATATAGAGAGCCCCGTCCTTTTCCAAGGCCTGTGCGCTTTGCTTAAACAAGCCGTAAATCGTCTGCTTTCCGGCACGAATGGGAGGATTGGTGATGATCCACTGAAATTTCCCCGGCACGCTTTCCAGCCCGTTGCTCAAATACGCTTCAGCCAAAACGCCGTTCTTTTTGGCATTGTCTTTAGCCAAGTTCAGCGCACGCTCGTTCACGTCGCACATCACAATCTGCGCATTTTTCTGTGTCCTTCCGATGCTGATCCCAACGCAGCCCCAGCCGCAGCCAAGATCCAATACCCTTCCTGCCATTTCATCCGGCAGTGCTTCCAAAAGCACCTTGGTGCCATAGTCCACTTCGCCCCGGCTGAACACCCCGGCATCCGTCATGAAGCTGATCTTCTCGCCCCGATATTCCCATGCGCAGGGAGCATAGCGATGGGCACTTTCCGGGCTTGTGGTATAATAATGTTCGCTCATATTTCTTTCCCTGCCGCCCTGTAGAGGAAGGCAATCTCCTTTTCATTCAGTTCCCGGAAATCTCCGGGCTGCATACTATCGTCCAATTCCAGCGTGCCGAAGGATTTCCTGTGCAATTGCAACACCTTTTTGCCCCTTGCGCCGAACATTCTTTTTACCTGATGGTATTTCCCTTCCTGCACCGTCACCTGCCCCAGCCTTTCTTCCAATCGTTCCAGCTTGGCAGGAAGGGCGGTAAAATCTTTCAGCTCAATGCCTTTTTCAAAGGCCTCTTCGTCTTCTTGGGTCAAATCTTCATCCACCGTGGCCAAATACACCTTGTCCACATGATATTTGGGGGTAATCAGCCGGTGCGCCAGATCCCCGTCTGTGGTAAAAAGCAAAATCCCTGTTGTGTCTTTATCCAGCCGCCCTACCGGCATACAGCCAAGGGACACATAGGTTTTTGGCAAAAGCTCCATCACCGTTTTCTGGTTTCTGTCTTCCGCCGCCGTCAGATATCCTGCAGGCTTATAGAGCATCAGATGCCGCTGGGTTCTTGTATCCACAGGCTTTCCGTCCAGCGTCACCTGCGCCCCTTCCGGCACATGAAAAGCACCGTCTTTGCATATACTGCCATTGACGGCAATCCTGCCTTTTTTCAACCATTCCCGGCTTTCGCTGCGGCTGCAAAGGCCAAGATTGGAAAGCAATTTATCCAGTCGCATCTTCGTCACTTTCCTTGCGTAATCTGCCGAACAGCCTTGCCAATGCGATATTTCCGCACGATGCAAAGGGGCGTGTACAACAGAAAATATACCCCCGTCAAAAGTGCCAGCTCTTTCAGCGGCAGCGGCTTTTTCATCACTTCCATCACCTGCATCAAAAGCCGCATGTTATCCCCTTGCACCGCTTTCAGATGCTGCGCCAGATAAGGCAGCAGCACTGCTCCAAAGGCGATGATGGCCGGAAGCGTCAACAGGAGATTCACTGCCGTCACTTTCAAAAAGCGTTTTCTGCCGTCCTTCATTGCTTTTTTTGTTTCCTGCAAAAGCTGCGCCTTTCGCATTTCCGCTGTATCGGCCAGATATTCCATGGCCATATCCCGCCGCCAGCCATAGGCTGCAGCCAAGGCAAGCAGAGCAAGCATAATCAGCACGCCAAACACAGCACTGTCCGTAGACGGAGAGGAAAACACAAGATACGAAAAAGGCTTGATGATTTTATACATCGTGTTATAGGGTAATTCATCCAGCACATAAAAAAGCCCGGCACAATACAAAAGAAGCGGCAGGCAAAAGCGCAAGCCCCGATAAAGCCTGAAAAAACCCTGCTTCAAGCGCAGCGCATATCCGGCACGGATATAGTAGGTTCTGCCCTGTGCATAATCCCCTAAAACTCTGCCGCAGATAAACCTGCAGGGCATCACAAAAAGAATGATCGCCGCAAGCACGGCAGCAATAAACGCCCATGCCGCTGCCCCTTGCGCAGATGCCGCATAAAAAAGACAGGCAATGATCGCAAAACGCATAACGGCCTGTGCTGCCATCCAGCCTCTTCCGGCACGATTCATCTTCATTTTCGCCTCCGCTTGTCTGTTTTCTGCATTTTATTATACCACTTCAGCCCCTCTTTGGCAAGGAAACCGCCTCATCTCACGGGCAGAATTTGACAAATAGGCAAAAAAAGCGTATCATGCAGATTGGAAAGTTATTTCCTTATAATAAAAGTTCACATCAAAAAGGATGGATGTAAAAATGAGCGAACAAAACCTGAACCCCACCTTCGTCATCAAGCTGGAAAACGGCGGCGAAATGACCGGGGAATTATACCCCGAAGTAGCTCCCCAGTCCGTTGGTAATTTTGCAACGCTGGCCAACAGCGGCTTTTATGACGGGCTGATTTTTCATCGGGTCATTCCCGGCTTCATGATTCAGGGCGGCTGCCCCAAGGGCACCGGCACCGGCGGCCCCGGCTATTCCATCAAGGGCGAATTTGCCCAAAACGGCGTGAATAACCCCCTGAAGCACACTTACGGCGTGCTGTCCATGGCCCGTTCCATGATGCCCAATTCTGCCGGCAGCCAGTTTTTCATCATGACCAGCAATTCCCCCCATCTGGACGGGGCCTATGCCGCCTTCGGCAAGGTGCTGACCGGCATGGATCAGGCGGACAAAATCGTTTCCGTCCGTCGTGATTTCCGGGATAAGCCGCTGGAAGACCAGCGCATCCAATCCATCCGGGTGGATACCAAGGGTAAGTGCTACCCCTTCGATCAATTATGAGCAACATAAAAAAGGCGCCAAACGCCTATTCTGTCCGCATTGCCGGCAGAGATTACACCATCACCAGTGCCGATTCTCCGGAGCATGTGCGCCGTGCCGCCGTTTATGCGGACAGGCGTATTTCGGAAACCTCTTCCGGCGGTTTTATGAACCGGGAAAACGCAGCCGTAATTGCCGCCCTGACCTTGGCGGACGAGCTGCTCTCTTCCCAGGACGATAATACCCGTCTTCGCCGGGAATTGATGCTGGCCAAGCAGGAATTGCAACAGCTGAAGAATGCAAAATAAATTTGAGCTTTTAGCCCCGGCAGGCAGTTTGGATGCGCTGAAAGCAGCGTATGCCAATGGTGCGGACGCAGTCTATTTGGGTGCGTCTCATTTTGGTGCCCGTGCAAGCGTGGGCTTTGACAGGGAAAGCCTGCAGGCCGCCTTTCGCCTTGCCCATCTCCACGGCAAAAAAATCTATGTGACCGTCAATATTCTGGTAACGGATGCAGAAATCCCGGATGTGCGCCAAACCCTTTCTTTCCTTGCGGATGTGGGGGCAGACGGCGTTATTTTGCAGGATCTGGGGCTTATGAAAATCTGCCGGGAAGACTTTCCTTCCCTGCCCGTCCATGCCAGCACGCAAATGGCTTTGCATAACGGCTTTGGTGCCGCCTTTGTGAAAAAAATGGGCGCAAAGCGCATTGTGCTGGCAAGGGAATGCAATTTGCAGGATATCAGAAAGGCTGCCGATACCGATCTGGAGGTGGAAGCCTTCTGCCACGGTGCCCTTTGCGTTTCCGTCAGCGGCCAATGTTTGTTTTCGTCCATGATCGGCGGCCGCAGCGGCAACCGGGGCAAATGCGCCCAGCCCTGCCGCCTGCCCTATCTGTATCAGGGAAAACAGGCTGCCTGGCTCTCCCCAAGGGATTTGTGCGCCCGGAATGAACTTCTTTCCATGTGCGAAGCCGGCGTTCATTCTTTCAAAATCGAAGGCCGCCTGAAACGGCCGGAATATGTGGCGGAAGTGACCGCCATCTATCGTAAGGCACTGGATCAGGTGCTGGAAGGAAATTTCCGCTTTGCCGATGCTGACGAAGAAGACCGCCTTCGCCAGATTTTCTCCCGCGGCGGCTTCACCAAAGGCTATGTGGGCAAGGCAGAAGACGCCGCCATCATCTATGAAAAACGGGTCACGCCGGAAGGGCATGTGCTGGGCACAGTGAAAAGCGTATATAAAAAAGGCGGTGCGCTCTTGTGCGACGTTTCCTTGCAGCGCAATCTCCATAACGGCGACGGGCTGGAAATCGCAGGCCAGGTGCTGCGCTATGCCGGCCCCGACGTGTCCACAGCCAAAACCGCCACCCTGCGCCTTCGGGATGCGGTAAAGATCGGCGAAACCGTCCGCTGCACGGAGGACGAGGAGCAATTGTCCCGTGCCCGTGCTTCTTATGAAAATGATGCCTTGGACAAGGCTCTTTCCATCCCCTTTGACGCCGCTTTGTTTGCCTATCCCGGCAGTGCGCTTACGCTGACGGTAACAGATGGCATTTTGGAAGAAACCGTCACAGGCGATGTGTGTGAAAAGAGTGCCACAAAGCCTCTTTCCCAGGAAAACGCTTGCCGTGCCCTTTCCAAGACAGGCGGCACGCCTTTTGTGCTGAAAACCCTTTCCCTGCATACGGAAAACGCCTTTGTCCCCCTGTCTGCTTTGAACCAGCTGCGCAGGGATGCGCTCTCTGCCCTGATGGAAAGCCGTATTCAAAGCCACAAAGCAGAGGGCAGCCAACCGGCGCATTTTGCCCCCCGTGAAAAGGGCAGCTTTGCCCCAAGGCTGATTGTATCCACAGAAAATTTTGACGAAATTTCTCCTTTCTTGGCGAACGGAGCCGATGAAGTGTGGTTTGCTCCGCTGGATTATCGGAAGGAGACGCTGGTGCCCCTCCTTGCCGCTTTCCCGGAAAAAGCAAGGCTGGTGCTGCCTGTTCAGTGCAACGACGAAACGCTGTCTTTCCTGAAAGAGGCAGCGAATACGCACCATGTTCCCCTCACACTGTCCAGCCCCGGCCAGTTGGGTCTTTTTGAAGAAAACGTTGCCTGCGGCGAGGGCATCCCGGTGATGAACGGCGAAACGGTGAAAATGCTGTCTCATCTTGGGTGCAGTGCCGTCACGATTTCCCGGGAAATGAAGGGGAGCTTGCTTTCTTCCCTGCCCATGGATTTATGCGAAATCATCCTGCCAATCTTCGGCCGCACAAGGCTGATGGTGCTCAATCATTGCCCCATGCGCACCTTGCAAGGGCTGAAAAAAGGAAAATCTTCCTGCGCTCTCTGCGATAGCGGCAAGGGCACGGCAGGAACGTTTTTCACCGACCGTATGGGGGAAACTTATCCCCTTTTCCCCATCCGGCTGCCAGGAAAATGCCTGACCCAGCTGTATGCGCCCACGCCCCTGAACCTTTCCGAAAAATCACAGGAGGTAAAGGGCTTTACTTGGCTTCTTTCCTTCACAACCGAAACAACGGAAGAAAGAAAGGCCATTATTGCACATTTTGCTGCCCTGCGCACCGGCAAAAAAGCCGCTCCGCTTGCAGAAAAAGGCTCTTTCGGCCGCTATTTGGACGGCGTTTTGTAAACACAATTTGAACGCTGTAAACAGTTTTTGAACTTTTCTCCTATTTCCTTGATGAACCTTTTGCAATAACGATATACTGTCCTTGGAAGGAGTTTTGCACCATGAATGAACGTGCCCTCCGGGTTTTGGAATTTACAAAAATACGGGATATGCTGTCTGGCTTTGCCCTGTCCGATGCAGGGAAGGAAAAGTGCCAGTCCCTGACGCCGCTGGAAACTTTGCAGGATGTGAACCGGGCTTTGGACGAAACGGAAGAAGCCGTTGTTTGCCTGACCTTCTTGGGCGGCCATCCCCTGATTTCTTTTGAAGATATTGCCGAATATCTGTCCCTTGCGGAGAAGGGAGCCGTGCTTTCCCCCAAAGCTCTCCTTTCCGTGGCGCAAAGCCTGCGTGCTGCCCGGACAGCCCGGAACGCCTTGGTCACCGAAAAGGAAAACACACCGCTTATCACCTCCACCGCTTCCCGGCTGCAGCCCCTTCGCAATCTGGAAACGGATATTTCCGAATCCATCTTCAGCGAAGAAGAGATTTCCGACCATGCCAGCCCGGCTTTAGCCGATATCCGCCGGCATATCCGGGCAGCCAACAGCCGCATCCGGGAAAAACTGAACGCCATGGCGCATGGAGCCGGGTATTCCAAATATCTCATGGAATCCATCGTCACTGTGCGCAATGGCCGCTTTGTGCTGCCCGTGAAAGCCGAGCACCGGGGCAACGTACCCGGCCTTGTGCATGACCAATCCGCTTCCGGGGCCACCCTTTTCATCGAGCCTATGGCCGTTGTGGAAATGGGCAACGACCTCAAAGAATGGCACGGCAAGGAGCGGGAAGAAATCAACCGCATTTTGGCCGCCTTATCGGCACAGGTAGGCGAAAACAGCGGCCTCATTGAGCAAAACCAGAATATCCTCACCCATCTGGATTTCGCCTTTGCCAAGGGACTGCTGGCACGGGAGCTTTCCTGCGTTCGCCCCAAGATGAACGAGCAGGGCAAAATAAACCTCGTCCGTGTGCGGCATCCCTTGATTGATAAAGAAAAGGTGGTTCCCTGCTCCCTGTGGCTGGGGGATGAATTTACCACCCTCATCATCACCGGCCCCAATACCGGCGGCAAAACCGTCACCCTGAAAACGCTGGGGCTTATGACCCTCATGGCGCAATCCGGCCTTCACATTCCCGGTGCCTTGGGCACGGAGCTTTCCACCTTTGAGCAGGTTTATGCCGATATCGGCGATGAACAATCCATCGAACAGAGCCTCTCCACCTTCTCCTCCCACATGACCAACATCGTTTCCATCATGGAAAATGTGACGCCGAGGGATCTGGTACTCTTTGACGAACTGGGTGCCGGAACAGACCCCACGGAAGGTGCTGCCCTGGCACAGGTGATTCTCAACGCCCTTTTGAAACTGAAAGTGCGCTCTATGGCCACCACTCATTACAGCGAACTGAAAGCCTATGCCCTGTCCACCAAGGGCGTGGAAAATGCCAGCGTGGAATTTGACGTATCCACCCTGCGGCCCACTTATCGCCTCTCCATCGGCGTGCCGGGCAAATCCAATGCCTTTGAAATCAGCCGCCGTCTGGGGCTGCCGGAATATCTGATTAACGAAGCCAAGGAATCCCTCTCCCACGACACCATCCGCTTTGAAGATGTCATCGCCAACGCCGAATATCATCGTCAGGTGGCGGAGAAAGAACGTGAATTGGCGGAAGCCGCAAGGCAGGAAACGGTTCAGCTGCGCAATGAAGCGGAAAAGCTCTACCGGGATATGGAAGAAAGAAAAGACGCTTCCAACCGGAAAGCCAAGGAAGAAGCCAAGCGCATTCTGGAAAAGGCCAAACGGGAAGCGGATATGATTATCTATGACCTCAAACGCCTCAAAAAGAACGCAAACGTGCCCGACCACGAAGTGAACGCCCTGCGCAAAAAGATGGAATCCAGCATTGACGAAATGTCGGAAGGCTTAAAAGTGAATACCGCCGGTATCGCCGAACCGCCGAAAGAACTCAAAAAAGGCGATACCGTGGAAATCCTGACCCTGAACACCAAAGGCACCGTGCTGGAACTGCCGGACAGCAAGGGCGAAGTGCTTTTGCAGGCCGGCATCATGAAAACAAAGGTGCATATCAGCCAATTGCGCCTTGTGAAAGAAAAGGACAAGCCAAAGCAAGTCACTTCCATCAAAACCCGCACCGGGGCCATGGAGCGCACCGTGAAAATGCAGTGTGACGTCAGAGGCATGGCACTGGATGAAGCCATGGCGGCGGTGGATCAGTATTTCGATGAGGCTGTGATTGCAAGACTCAATGAAGTAACGGTAGTGCACGGCAAAGGCACCGGTATCCTCCGGGAAGGCCTGCAGCGGTATTTCAAGACCCACGGCCATGTGAAGAGCTTCCGCCGGGGCTTATACGGCGAGGGCGAAGACGGGGTTACCATCGTCACCCTGAAATAAGCAGATACAGGAGGGATTTTCATGACCGAACAACAAAAGATACTGGTAGTGGATGATGATCCCAACATTGCCCAGCTGGTGAAGCTCTATCTGGAAAAGGAAGGATATCAGGTTTCCGTGGAAAGCCGGGGCGATACCGCCGTGGCGTCTTTCCGGAAAGAGCCGCCATCTTTGATGATTTTAGACGTGATGCTCCCCGGCATGGATGGATGGCAGGTTTGCCGTACGGTGCGCCAGTTCAGCACGGTACCCATCATTATGCTCTCTGCCAAAGACGAAACCTTCGATAAAGTGTTGGGGCTGGAGCTGGGGGCCGATGACTATATCACCAAGCCCTTCGAAGGAAAGGAGCTGGTGGCACGGGTAAAAGCCGTGCTGCGGCGTTCTGCCCCCGGCGAAACGGAAACGGACACCCTGCTCTTCCCCGGCCTTTCCATCAGCCTTGAAAAATACGAAGTGTATTATCAGGGCAAAGCCGTTGATATGCCGCCCAAGGAATTGGAAGTGCTGCACTTCCTTGCCTCCCATAAAAACCGGGTGTTTACCAGGGAACAATTATTGGAGCAGGTGTGGGGCTTTGAATTTTTCGGAGACAGCCGCACCGTGGACGTCCATATCAAGCGTTTGCGTGAAAAGTTGCCGGATACGGAACAGTTTGGCTGGCAAATCCGTACGGTATGGGGCGTGGGCTATAAATTCGAGGTAAAATAACAATGCGAAAAGGCAGCATGTTTTCCCAGCTTTTAGCCGGTTTTCTTGCGGTGATCCTGCTGTGCGTGGGGGTCTTGTTTGCCTTATCTTATTATCATCTGCGCTCCACCCGTATTGAAAGCCGGATGGAAGCTTTGAAAACCCAAGCCCGTGAGATGGCCTATCTTGCCGGGATGCTGTCTTCGGATAATGTGCCGCCCATTTTCGGCCAGTCTTCTTCCACGGAAAAGCTGATGAAATGGAAAGCAGACAGGGTGTACCGGGAATATAACGCCTATATCATCATCTATGACCGTCACGGCAATCAGCGCACTTACTATAACGAATCCACCCTCCGGGATGAAAGCATGCAATATCTGCCCAGCAGCGAGCAATATGCGGAATACCTTTCCCAAGTGATTCAGGGCAATGAAATCGTTGTGCAGACGGATAGCAACGCAGGCCCCTTGTTCACGGTCATCGTGCCGCTGACCCAAGCAAACCTCATCAATAACCGGCAAACAGTGATGGGGCTGGTGCTCATTCAGACGGCTGCCCAGACGGTGCACGCCGCTTATCGGGACTTGGTGTGGCAGGTAGCCTTGGCTGCCATTGCCATATCGCTGGCCGCCGTGATTATCGTTTTCCTGTTCACAAAGCGCATGACCCGTCCCCTCACCCAAATGGAAAAGGCCGCCAACAACATGGCCGCCGGGGATTTTTCCACCCGTGCGCCGGAGGAAGGCACAAGGGAAATGCTGTCCCTCGCATCTTCCTTTAATCAAATGGCGGAAAGGCTGTCCTCCCAGGAGCAATCCCGTAAGGATTTCGTAGCCAATGTGTCCCACGAGCTGCGCTCTCCCATCACCTCCATTCAAGGCTTTGCCCAAGGCATTCTGGACGGCACTATCCCCGCGGAGGAAGAGGAAAAATCCCTGAAAATCATCACAGACGAAACCCATCGCCTCTCCAAGCTCATCACCTCCCTTTTGCATCTTTCCCGCATCGAAAACGAAGACACCGCCCTCAATTACAGCGATTTTGACATCAACGAAAAGCTGCGGCTGGTGATTATCGCCAAGATGAATCAGCTGGAGGAAAAAGAGCTGGAAATCGAAACGAATTTTCAATCCGACCCCTGCTTTGTTTCCGCCGATCAGGATCAGATTCATCAAGTACTGCTGAATCTGATGGATAATGCCATCAAGTTTACCCCTTCCCAAGGCCTGATCGCCCTTTCCACAAGGGAAGAAAACGGTCAGGTGCTCCTTTGCATCCGGGACAGCGGCTCCGGCATTTTGCCGGAAGATGCCCCTCATATTTTCGATCGCTTCTATAAGGCCGATAAAGCCCATACCACCGGAAAGGGCACAGGGCTCGGCCTTGCCATCTGCCGACGCATCATGGAAAAGCACGGCCAGCAAATTCGCCTTTTGCCCTCAGAAAAAGGAACCGCTTTTGAAATCACCCTGAAAAAAGGGCAGCAACACGGAGGAAAAAATGCAGATACAGGCACGGGCAAAAATTAACTGGGCATTGGAAATCACAGGGCAGCGAAGCGACGGCTATCACCTCTTGGACGGCGTGATGCAGCCGCTTGCCCTTTGCGATACCCTTATTTTTGAAAAAAGCAATGCTCTTTCCCTGCACATCGAAGGGACTGCCCTCTCCGCCGGAGATGATAATCTTATATTGAAAGCCGCACGGGCGTTGCAAAACCGCTGCGGCGTAAAGGAAGGCGCAAAAATTTCCCTTGTCAAGCGCATCCCCATGGGGGCAGGGCTTGGCGGCGGCAGTGCCGATGCAGCAGCAACGCTAAAGGGGCTGAACCTCTCCTGGCAGCTGCATTTACCCATGGAAGAGCTGTTGCAAATCGGCGTGAAATTGGGAGCCGATGTACCCTTTTGCCTGATGGATAAGCCCATGCGTGCCCAAGGCATCGGGGAAATTCTGACCCCCGTTTGCTGCAAGCGCATCTTCCCTCTTTTGCTCATTCAGCCCTGCGAAGGCCTCTCCACCAAAGAAATTTTCACCGCCTTTCATCAGGAAAATCCCGAAAAAGGCGATGTGCCGGGGGTGATGGAAGCATTGGCAGAAGGCGATCTTGAAAAAATGGATGCCTGCGCCGTCAATATGCTGCAGGAAGTGTCCGCCAGAAAGAAGCCGGAGCTTTTGACCGCTATCGATGCTTTGCGCTCTGCCGGTGCTGCCTTTGCCCGGATGACAGGCTCCGGCTCGGTAGTGTTCGGGGTATTTGAAAGCAGAAAGCAGGCAGAAAAAGCCTATGCCCAACTGCAAAAAATGTATCCCGTCTGCATCCTGACGGAAACGGCTTTGTAATCTTTTCCCCCGAAAAAAGCGTCTGCTTTTCCGGGGGTTTTTCTATCTGTCACATCTTTTCACGAAATTATCACAAAGCTTTCCCTTTTCCGCCCCTTTTCGTGTTTGCAAGGCTCATGGAAATATGATAAAATTATCATAACTTGGTCAGAAAGGAATCCACCATGTCTTCAAGAAAAGGAAAACCGGTTCATCATCCTTCCCGTTTGGGTAAATGGTTGTCTCTTCTGCCCACGGGCTGTATCTTGCTCTATCCGCTTTTTCTGGCTGCCCAGCTGGATTTATGCACCCATGAATATCATCATTCCGCCCTGCCCCCTGCCTTTCAGGGGCTGCGCATTGCATATATATCCGATATTCATTACGGCTCCTATTTCAGTGAAGACCGGCTGCAAAAGCTGGTGGAGCGGGTAAATGTGCTGGAAGCGGATGTGATTTTGTTGGGGGGCGATTATGCGGAGGATTCCGAAAGTGCCCTTGCCTTCTGGAAGAAAAAGCCTGCGTTCCGGGCCAAAACCGCCGTGCTGGGGGTGCTGGGCAATCATGACCGCACACCGCCGGAAGATAACTTCGCCCTCATCCAAAATGCCATGAAAGCCGCCGGGGTGATTCCTCTTGTGAATGATGTATATCTCTTGGAAAAGGAGGGGCAAACCCTCGCCATCGCTGGGGTTGACGATTATTATAACGGCTTCCCGGATGTGAAAAAGGCAGCCGAGCTTTCCAAAGCTGCACCCTTCACCATCTTCCTCTCCCACTCCCCGGACATTTTCCCGGAAGTGTACGAAACCTTTGATACGCCCTTTTATCAGTTGGCCTTGTGCGGCCATACCCACGGCGGTCAGGTGGCCTTTTTCGGCTGGGCCCCCAAGCCCTCAAGCGATCTGGGCAACCGATACCGCTCCGGCTGGTTCCACGAAAAGGGCACGGACATTCTGGTTTCTAACGGCGTGGGCACATCCCTGCTGCCGGTACGGCTGGGCGCCCGGCCGCAGTTCCATTTGATTACCCTGCAAAGGAAATAAATATGTTACCAAACGAAAGGAGCATTTCTTATGGCAAGTCAGGTTTTGTTTTCCTCCATGGCCTATGCCCGTTACGAAGCCGGGCAAACCCTCCCTGCCAAATTTGAGCGGATGCTGAAAGCTTCCGGCCTGGGCGAAAAGGTGAACGGCAAGAAAGTAGCTATCAAAATGCACATCGGCGATGGCATCACCTATTCCACCATCCCGCCGGTGTTCGTCCGCTCCCTTGTGAAATTCGTGCAGGATAACGGCGGCGAATGCTTCATTACTGACCATTACGTCTATCGCCGTCATCCCGAACGCCGTGGCTACACCGCCGATAATCTGGGCTGCCCCGTATTGGACGACTGCGGCTATTTCGGCAAGTATTATTACACCAAAGAAGTGGATTTCAAGTCCTTCACCCATGTGGATGTGGCAGGGCTCATCCATGATGCGGATTTCCTGATTGACTTTTCTCATGTGAAGGGGCACGGTGCCTGCGGCTATGGCGGTGCCTGCAAAAATATCGCCATGGGCTGCGTGACAGACCGTACCCGCCACGAAATTCATGGCTTGGAAGGCGGCCTTGTGTGGGACGAAAGCAAGTGCGTCCACTGCAACAAGTGCGTCGAAGCCTGCAACCATTTCGCCAATCATTTCGATAAGAACGGAAAATATCGGGTGAATTACCATAACTGCACCATGTGCCAGCATTGCGCCAAGGTTTGCCCCACCAAAGCCATCACCCTGGACAGCCACGACTATGCCGATTTCCAGCGCGGCATGGCTCTTTGCACCAAGACGGTGCTGGACACCTTCGGCCCCGATAACGTATTTTTCATCAATATGCTCATTTCTATCACTGCCCTTTGCGATTGCTGGGGGCTCACCACGCCTTCCCTGGTTCCCGATATCGGCGTAATGGCTTCCCCGGATATCGTGGCCATCGAGCGTGCCAGCCTGGACATGATCAAGGTGGAAGATTTGATTCCCCAGGGCGTGCCCAAAGGCCATCATATGGGCGATACCGGCCATCTTTTCCAGCGTCTCCACGGCAAAGACCCCTATCTGCAGCTCAACATGCTGGAAGAATACGGCCTTGGCACGCAGGAATATGAACTGAAAGAAATTAAATAATTTCTCAAGGGAACAGCCCATCTGTTCCCTTTCTTTTTGACAATTTCTCTCTTGTTTTAGTCACTTTGTGCCGTTTAGCCGATATGCGCATTTTTTCGCATTTTTTGCGCTTGAAAGTATCGACAAGCTTGTTATAATGTAAAAGATTTTATCATGCGGAGGTATGCGTGTATGGACACCATCAAACGCATCTGGGGCTTGGCCAAGCCCTACAAGTTCCACTTTTTTATGGGGCTCTTTTTGCAGACCATTGTTATTCTGGCTATGCTGATCAAGCCCTACATCACCAAGTTTATTGTGGACGATGTCATCACCAACGGCCTTTACGAAAAGCTGATTCCCTTCTGCGCTATGCTCATTGGCCTAACGCTGGTTACGGGGCTTTGCAATTTCGCCCGCAGCATGCTCTATGAACGCATGAGCCAGTCCGCCATGTGGGATTTGCGCACCGGGCTGTATGCCCATCTGCAGGAGATGCCCCATGAGTTTTACGACAAACATCGTGTGGGCGAAATCATGAGCCGTATGACCGGCGATATTGACGGCCTGCGCCATCTTTTGGCCTTCGGTGCCATTCATGTGTATGAAAACGCCGTGCGGTTTGTGGGTGCTTTCATTTTCATGATGACCATGAGCTGGCAGATCACCCTGATGGTGCTGATTGTGGCTCCCATCCTTGCGGTGATGGCTTTTATGTTCAACAGAAAGGTGCGTCCCATGTTCCGTCAGGTGCGTGAGCAGAACGCCACCCTCAACACCATCACGCAGGAAAATTTGGCCGGCATGCACGTGGTGAAGGCCTTCGCCCAAGAGCCCTATGAAGAAGAAAAGTTCAATAAGGAAAACCAGAACCTGGCCGATATGCACCTGAAGGTCAGCTGGCTGTGGTCCACCTTCGTTCCCTTCATGGATTTCCTGAGTGCACTGTGCACCCCCATTGCACTGCTTGGCGGTCTGCTGCTTACCATTCAGGGTTCCTTGGACGTGGGTACCATGGTTGGCGTCACGGGCTATATCTGGATGCTGGTTGACCCCATGCGCCAGCTGCCCAACATCATCAACATGGTCACGCAGGCAGTCACTTCCGCCGAAAAGGTATTCTATTATGTGGATTTCGGTGCCTCCATCAAGGAGCCCGAAAACGCTAAAACCCCGGCGGAATTCAAAGGCCATGTGGTGTTTGACCATGTGAATTTCTCCTACGGCCATCAGATGATTCTGAAAGATATCTGTCTGGAAGCAAAGCCCGGTGAAAGCATCGCCATCATGGGCGCAACGGGCAGCGGCAAATCCACGCTGGTAACGCTGCTTGGCCGCTTCTACGATATCCAATCCGGCTCCATCAAGATTGACGGCATCGACGTACGCAAGCATTCTCTGAAGCCTCTGCGCCGCCAGATTGGCTATGTGATGCAGGAAACCTTCCTCTTCTCCGATACCATCGCCGATAACATCCGCTACGGCCGTCCCAATGGCAGCATGGAGCAGGTGGAGCGCAGTGCCAAGGTGGCGCAGGCCACGGAGTTTGTGGATCATATGCCCCAAGGCTATGAAACCGTGGTTGGTGAAAGAGGCCTTGGCCTCTCCGGCGGCCAGAAGCAGCGCACCGCCATCGCCCGTGCCGTGATGATTGACCCTGCCATCCTCATTCTGGACGACTCCACCTCCGCTGTGGATATGGAGACGGAATACCAGATTCAGCAGGAACTGAAGGAAGTGCTCAAGGACCGCACCACCTTCATCATCGCCCACCGTATTTCCTCCGTAAAGAACGCCGATCAGATTATCGTCCTCGATAATGGCGAAATTGCGGAACGCGGCAATCATAAATCCCTCATGGAAAAGGGCGGCATCTATTATCAAATGGTCATGGATCAAATGTCTTCCGCTGTGAAAGTTGAAAAGGAGGTGCAGTAAAATGGCCCGTGTTATTCGCCAGTTAGACGATGAAGCGTTGGAAAAACCGTTTAATAAAGAACAGTTTGTCCGTTTGCTGCGCTATATGAAGCCTTACAAAAAACTGGTGGGCTTCTCTCTGGTTCTGATGGTGATCGCCATGGCCTGCAGCCTGGCCAACCCCTACCTCATGAGCCGTGCTATCGGTGAATTGCAAGTGAAGTCCACAGAGCAAATGCCGTGGATTCTGGGGGGCATGGTGGTGCTGGCCATCATCGGCTCTATCTGTACCCGGTATCGTATCCGCTGGATGGATACTTCCGGCCGCCGGGCTTTAGCCACGCTGCGTGAGGATCTTTTCCATCATATCCAGACCATGTCCTTCTCCTTCTTTGATACCCGTTCCGCAGGTAAATTGCTGGTTCGTGTTATCAACGACGTTAACTCCCTCAACGACCTTTTCACCAACGGTATCGTGAACGTGCTCATCGACTGCATGACCATCATCCTCCTTGTGATTATCATGCTGGCCGTCAACTGGAAGCTGACGCTGATTGGCATGTGCATCCTGCCCCTGCTCATTTTCATTCTGTTCAAGGTGAAGCGTGTGATGCGCCTCAGATGGCAGCGTGTACGTGTGAAAAACTCTACCATGAACGGCTATCTCCATGAATCCCTGACAGGCATGCGGGTAACGGAGGCTTTCGTCCGCGAAGACGAAAACGACGACACTTTCCGCTCTGTCAACAGCGATATCCGCTCCTCCTGGATGAAGGCTGTCACCATCAATAACCTCTTCTGGCCCATGCTGGATTTGACGGGCAATATCGGCACAGTGCTGGTATACATTTTCGGCGTGGAATTTGTGAAGGCTGACCCCTTGTTCCTGGCAGATTTGCTGCTGCTGATCTGGTATCTTGGCCGCTTCTGGCAGCCGCTCAACACCCTGTCCAACTTCTATAACAGCCTGCTGTCTGCCACTGCTTCCATGGAGCGCATCTTTGAAATCATGGATACGGAGCCGGATATCAAGGATAAGGAAGGTGCCAAGCCCCTGCCCCCCATCAAAGGCCGGGTCACCTTCGATAACGTCACTTTCTCCTATGACCGGGAAAAGACGGTGCTCAAAAACGTTTCCTTCGATATCGAAGCCGGCAATACCATCGCCTTGGTAGGCCCCACGGGTGCCGGAAAGACCACCATCGTGAACCTGCTCAGCCGCTTCTATGATCCCACCGAAGGCAGCGTCATGATTGACGGCCACGATCTCAAGGACATCCAGCTCACCTCCATGCGCAAGCAGATGTCCGTCATGATGCAGGATACCTTCATTTTCTCCGGCACCATCATGGAAAACATCCGCTATGGCCGTCTGGACGCAACGGATGAAGAAGTGATTGAGGCCGCCAAAACCGTCAGTGCCCATGACTTCATCATGAACATGCCCAAGGGCTATGAAACGGAAGTAAACGAGCGGGGGTCTTCCCTGTCCCAAGGCCAGCGGCAGCTGATTTCCTTCGCCCGTGCGCTGCTGAATGACCCCAAAATTCTCATTCTGGACGAGGCTACGTCCTCCATCGACACCAGAACCGAAATGCTCATTCAAAAGGCACTGGACGCTCTGCTCAAAAACCGCACTTCCTTCGTTATCGCCCACCGCCTGTCCACCATCCGCAACGCCGATTGCATCTTTGTTGTGCAGGATGGCCGGATTGCCGAAAAAGGCAACCACGAAGAGCTCATCAAGCTGCCCGGCGGCCATTACAGAGGCCTTTGCGAAGCCCAGTACCGCTTCATGACAGCAGACGATTAACCGCAATTCTTCCAGCTGTATGCAGAAATTCCCCTGCATACAGCCTTTTTTCTGTCCTTTTCTTGACGAATGAAGGGGGATTCATTATACTGAAACAGGATGGACTCGCAAAATATTTTGCACATATAACCACCACCGGCATCAATCCAAGGGGGCATTTTTTCAATGAAACGTATTACTTTGATCCTTCTTTCTCTCCTGCTTGTGCTGTCTCCCCTCTCTTCTTTGGCTGAGCAGGATAAATCCTTCTTCGGCTTCGGGGATTCTTCCGCATGGGCGGACGAAGAAGACGCTTTCAGCCTTTCCGGCCTTTTTGGCTGGCTGGAAGATGATAGTACCCCTTCCTACGGTCAGCAGCAGGAAGACGCTTTCGGCCTTTCCGGCCTTTTCGGTTGGCTGGAAGACGATGCTTCCGGTGCCGGAACAGCCGAAGATTTCAGCTGGGACAGCTGGGGAAGCAGCCAAGATATTTCCAGCCTTTTCGGCTGGGACAGCAGTAACCTTTCCGGCTTATTTGTACAAGAAGATTCCGGTAATCTCGATTGGCTGTTCGGCTCCTCCCTCGGCAGCGGCAGCTATAACACCATGGACAATGCCTCCGCCAAAACATGGGCGGACACCGGCGATAAAAACACCACTTGGGCCATTTACTGGTATCTGTGCGGCAGTGATCTGGAAACAAAGGGCGGCTGCGCCACACGGGATTTGCAGGAGCTGATGAACGCCAATCTCCCCGATAACGTCACTGTCATCATCCAAACGGGCGGTGCCAGACGCTGGCAGAATAATTTCGTGAAAGCGGATAGATTGCAGCGTTGGGTGTATCAGGGAGGCGATTTCAGGCTGGTTGCGGAAGAAGAAAATGCCAGTATGGGCAACCCCCGGACGCTGGCTGATTTTCTGGATTTCTGCGAACGAAATTTCCCGGCGGATCACCGCTGCGCCATCCTGTGGAACCACGGCGGCGGCTCTGTCAGCGGCGTTGCCTATGACGAAAACTACAGCTATGATTCCCTGACCCTTTCCGAAATGTATACCGCTTTCACTGCCGTTTTTGAGCCGGATGAAAAGCAGCCGCCGCTGGCCATGATCGGCTTTGACGCCTGCCTGATGGCCACCATTGATGTGGCGTACACCTTCCACGGCCTGGCTGAATATCTGGTGGCTTCTGAAGAAACCGAACCCGGCTATGGCTGGGATTATGAAGCATGGCTGAAAAGGCTGGGCCAGAACCCGGCCATGAGCCCTGCCATGCTTGGGCGCATCATCTGCGAAACCTACGCCGAAAGCTGCGCCGCCAAAAAGCAGCAGGGCACCATGACCCTGTCCCTGACGGATCTGAAGCAGATTGGCGAGCTGGTAAACGCCTATGAAGCCTTCGGCGTGGAGGCTCTGCAAGCAGCCACCAAAGATTCCGGCTTCTTCAACCGCTTTGCCCGTGCCGCTGCCCGCAGCGAAAATTACGGCGGCAACAGCCGTGAAGTGGGCTTCACCAATATGGTGGACCTTGGGCATCTGGCCCGGCTCACCAGCGATATGCTGCCTTCTGCCGCAAGGGTCACAAATGCCCTGAAAAACTGCGTGCTCTATCAGGTCAACGGCTCCTACCGCACGGAAGCCACGGGGCTCAGCTGCTATTATTCCTACAGCGGCAACGAAAAAGAATTGAACGCCTATATCGAACAGGGCGTGGGCGATGCCTTTGCTTACTATAACCTCTTTGGCCTCTCCGGCAAGCTGCCCGGCGCAGGGCAAGCCTATCTGCAGCAGGCCGGTGCCGCACCTGTGGCACCGCAGGCTCCGCAGGTGATTACCTCCGCCCTGGGTTGGGATAACATCGCCCTCACCGTGGATGAAAACGGCAACAGCTGCCTGAACCTTGGCCCCCAGGCTGATGATATCCTGGCCGGCATCAGCTTCCTGCTTTACTATGTGGACGAAGAAAACGACCTGATGATGTGGCTGGGCACCGATAACGACATGGACGGCGCATGGGAAGAAGGCGTTTTCTATGATAATTTCCGCGGCGTATGGGGTGCGCTCAACGGACGGCTTGTGTTCATGGAACTGACCTTTGAAGGCGACGACTATAACCTTTACGCCGTGCCTGTTCTGCTCAACGGCGAAGAATGTCATTTGCAAGTGGTGTATGATTTCAATGCGGAAGCATGGTCCATCCTCGGCGCACGGCAGGGGCTGGAAGATAACGGCATGGGCAATAAAAACCTGCGCCTCCTGAAAAAAGGCGATGTGATCACCACCCTTTGGTATATCACATCCTTTGAAGAAGATGAGGATTTCACCATCATCGAAAAAGACCGCTTCGTCATTGACGAAACCCTCACTTTCGGTGAAGCTCCCCTGCCGGACGGCCTGTATACCATGGTCTATGAAATGTGGGATGCCCAGGGCAATTATGCCTATTCCGAAGGCGTGGTCTTTGAATGTACGGACGGCGAAATTTTCACCTTTGTGGACTGAAACCAATCTTTTTCCAGCCGCTTTTCCAAACGGAGAAGCGGCTCTTTTTCTATGTTTTGGGCTGCTGATGTTGTGCGAACCCCCTTGCAAAAACGCCCTCTTTCGTGTATGATATATTTGTTGATTTGTACGCACATGGAAAGGAATTTTGTTTTTTATGCACATCCGCAAAGCATCCGTTTTTTTCGCAGCTATTCTGCTTGTGTTGTCCCTTGCTTCTTCCGCCTTGGCTCAAGGGCTGCCCATGAACGATTTTTCTTCCGGCCCGGCTCCCAAGGACGAAAACTATCTTTCCGACACCGAATATAAAGATTCTTCCATCTCCGTTCAGCTTTACGAAGGGGTATCGGGCATCACGCCGTATAACTATGCCCATGTGAAGATCTCCCATCCGTCCCAGCTGCGTACAGCCCCCGCCGGAAAGGTAAGCACCCAAGACGCAACCTTCTTTTTCCAAAGCACGTCCCGCGGACGCAATGTAGCCAAGGCTGTCAATGCCGTTGTGGCTATCAACGGCGATTTCTATACCAAAACCGATCGCTGTCAGGTCTTGCTCCGGCAGGGCCAACAGTACCGCAACCTCTATCGGGACGAACGCTCCGGGATGTCTGATTTGCTGGTCATTGATATGCAGGGCAACCTGACGGGGCTTCAGAATTGCTTCCAGAAGGATTATGCGGCCTATTATGAAGAAAACAAAGAAAACCTGTATCAGGTCATCTCCTTTGGCCCGGTGCTGTGCCGGGATGGCGTCAGCATTATTGCTGAAAACTATCAAAACAATTTCATCGGTGCCCAAAAGCGTACCCAGCGTTCCGCCATTGCCCAGATCGGCCCGCTGGAGTATCTGCTGATCACCTGCGAAGGCCCTCAAACCACCAATAACAAAGGCGGCATGACCATCTATGAATTTTCCATGCTGTGTGAAGAGCTGGGCAAAAAGCATAGCGAATCCGGCTGTTCCCTTGCCTTCAATCTGGACGGCGGAAACAGCTCCACCCTGGTGTTCAAAGGCCTCAACGAAAGCGGTTTTCTGGTGTATAAAAAGATCAATTGCCCCCAGATCGAACGGGATTTAAGTGATATCATCTATTTCGCCACGCTGGAGGGCGAATAAGGGAGGGCGTTTATGAACCCGATATATCTGAATTTGCCATTTTTTGCTGAACCCGTGTCCTTGTACGGTGTGCTGGCGGTTCTGTTTATCCTGGTTGCCATGGTGATCAGCTTTTTGAGCAGCATGGCATCGGGGCTGAAAAGAAATCGCCACATGGCGGTGTATACCCTGCTTGCTTTGGCACTGGGGCTGTTTTTCGGCCGTCTCATTTACTGTGCCGTCATGTATAACCTGATGTTTTTTGACGCCATGGGCTATTTCAGCGGCTATGGAGCATTTTTCAATCCCTTCCTTGGCAGCCTGAACATGGGCGGTATTTTGATTGGCGTGCTGCTGGCAGCTCCCCTCTCCGCCCTGCTGACAAAAGAAAAAGCAGCCTCTTTTGCAGATGCCGCCGTGCTGCCCGGATTGCTTTTGTATGCCGGTATGCGATGGATTGAGCCTCTCAGCGGTCAAGGGTATGGCGATCTTGTGGAAAACCCACTATTTGCTTTCTCTCCGCTGTGCCTAGTAAACGACTATGGCGAATGGACGCTGTCCGTCTGCTTCATTGAAGCCGTAGCGGCTTTGGTGCTGCTGATCGTGCTTCTCTTCCTGCGCAAAAAGGCAATCCGCCCTGGCAGCCTTTTTCTGTATGCCATTGCTCTTTTTGCCCCCACACAGATGTTTGCTGAACTTTTCCGGCAGGATGATGTGCTGTACATTCTGGTTTTCGCCAGCGTTTCTCTGCTTTGCCTGGTAACCGTGCTGGTATTGAGCCAGTTTGCCCTGCTCCTGCGTGCCCGGAAGGATGGCATGAAAACCTCTCACGCCATCGGCGAAGGTTTACTGATGCTATTGGGTGTTATCGTATGTGTGGGTGGTGTTTTCGCTCTGGACAAAACCAATATCCCCGATTTGTATATCTACATCGTGATGGCACTTGCCCTGATGGGCATGGTTGTTCTTTTCTGCCAACGCATTGCAAAGGAAGATAAGAGAAAACCCATCATAGCATAAAAAAGGACCGAGAGGTCCTTTTTTCATAACAACACTTGCACTGGTGCATCCAGCTTCATGCCCTTTTCGGTCACCATGCAATCATAGGCCAGCACCTGCACGCCGGTGGCACGCGCTTCCCGAAGGGCTTTTCCAAAGGCCGGGTGCATTTCATCGTGGGGAGAAAAGCCATGCACCCCCTTCATCTGAATCACAAAAAGAGCGGTGGCTTTGTGCCCTTCCTCAATGCAACGAATCAGCGTGTGCAAATGCTTGATGCCCCGTTCCGTGGGCGCATCGGGAAACAGGGCCAGCCCCTCCTTTTCCAGCGTCACGCCCTTTACCTCCACAAAATGCTTGCCGTCTTCCGTATCCACGCAAAAGTCCAGCCGGGATTCCCCATGCGTCACTTCCGGCTTTACGTTCTTCACGCCGGGCAATATGCGCCACAGGGCTTCCCCGGCCGCATGGTTTGGGGCTTGGCTGTCCATATTGATAAATAAATCCCCTTTTTGCACGGCCACCAAATCATATTTTGTTTTCCGCAGGGGGTTTTGAGAAACGCTCAAGGTCACTTTCGCCCCCGGTACCAATAACTCCCGGCACCTGCCCGTGTTTTTTACATGGCAAATTTCCGCTGTGCCGTCCACTTCCACATAGGCAATAAACCGATTGGGACGGGATAGAAAAATGCCTTCCTTCGTTTCTTGATACAATTGCAATGCCTTCACCTCGCTATGGATTATACCACGTTTTCCCTCCTTGAAACAACCACCCCCCCTTGCCAATGCGTACCATTTATGGTATGATAAAAATTGGATGTATACAAGATGTGTGAAAGGAATGAGCTTCTCATGTATGACATTGCCATTATCGGTTGCGGCGTAATCGGAGCTGCCGCTGCCTTTGAATTATCCAAATATCAGCTGAAGATTGCCGTACTAGAAAAGGAAAACGATATTGCCATGGGGGCAACCCGTGCCAACAGTGCCATCATCCACGCAGGCTATGACCCGGAGCCCGGTACCCTCATGGCCCGGCTCAACGTGCAAGGCTGCGCCATGGCGGAACAGCTTTGCAAGGATTTGTCCGTCCCCTATCAGAAGGTGGGCTCCTTGGTGCTGGCCTTTTCCGAAAGTGAGATGAAAACGGTGGAAAAGCTGTATGACCGGGGCGTGAAAAACGGCGTGCCGGATCTGCAGGTGCTGACCAAAGAAGAAGTGCTGGAAAAAGAGCCTTATGTGAGCCATGAAGTGATGGGAGCCCTTTGGGCACCCTCTGCCGGTATCATCAATCCCTGGGATTACGCCTTGGCCTTTGCCGAAGTGGCAGTGCAAAACGGCGTAGAAATGCACCTTCGCACCAAAGTGGAAGGCATCGAAAAGAAGGAAGACCATTACTCCATCCGCACAAACAAATGTGATATCAAAGCCAAGTATATCATCAACGCTGCCGGGGTGAACAGCGGTAACGTGCATGAAATGGTGGCGAAAAAGACCTTCACCATCAAGCCCAACCGGGGTGAATATTACCTGATGGATAAGTGTGAAGTGGTGCGTGCAAACAGCGTCCTTTTCCAGTGCCCCAATGAAAACGGCAAGGGCGTGCTGGTTTCCCCCACGGTGGGCGGCAATCTGATCGTTGGCCCCAATGCGGAAGCCGTTTCGGGTGAAAAGGATGTGCATAACACCGCTTCCGGCATGGCCTTTGTGCAGAAAATGGCAGCCAAGTCCGTCCCCTCCATTGACTACCGCAACTCCATCCGCAATTTCGCCGGTGTCCGTGCCAATCTGGACAAGGATGAATTCCAGATCGGCATTGCCGCTGATAACTTTATTGATTTGGCCGGCATCAAATCCCCCGGCTTGTCTTCCGCCCCGGCTATTGCGCTGGAATGTGTGAAATTATTGAAACAATGCGGTCTTTCCCTTGTTGCCAAGGAAAACCCTGTCACCACAAGGAAAAAGATCCGCTTCCGTAAGCTGAACGCCGAAGACAAGCAAAAAGCCATCGAAGAAAATCCCCTCTATGGCCGGGTCATCTGCCGGTGCGAAACCATCACCGAAGGGGAAATCGTGGATGCCATCCATTCCCCCATCCCCCCTTGCAGCGTGGACGGCATCAAACGCCGTGCAGGCAGCGGCATGGGGCGGTGTCAGGGCGGCTTCTGCGGCCCCCGTGTGCTGGATATTTTGAGCCGGGAGCTGCATATCAGCCCCATGGAAGTTTTGCAGGACGGCGACGGCAGTATCATCCTCATGAACGAAACAAAGAAGGAGGCGTAAGGCCATGAAATATGATCTCATCGTGGTGGGCGGCGGCCCGGCTGGGCTGGCAGCGGCCAACAGTGCTTATGAAAAGGGTCTGCGCAATATCCTGATTGTGGAACGTGACAAGGAGCTGGGCGGCATCCTGAACCAGTGCATTCATAACGGCTTTGGCCTCCACCGCTTCAAGGAAGAGCTGACGGGACCCGAATACGCCCATCGCTTCATTGAAATGCTGAAGGACACGAACGTGCAAGTGATGTGCGATACCATGGTGCTGAATGTGACGGATGAAAAGCAAGTCCACGTCATCAACACCGAAAAGGGCTATCAGGTTTTGGAAGCCAACGCCGTCATCCTCTCCATGGGCTGCCGGGAGCGCACAAGGGGTGCCATTGCCATCCCCGGCCATCGCCCGGCAGGGGTGTTCACCGCCGGCAGTGCCCAGCGGTATCTGAACATGGAAGGGTATATGGTGGGCAAGCGTGTGGTGATCCTCGGCAGTGGCGATATCGGCCTTATCATGGCTCGCCGCATGACGCTGGAAGGGGCCAAGGTGCTGGCCTGTGTGGAAGTGATGCCCTATTCCGGCGGCCTGATGCGCAACATCGTCCAGTGCCTGAACGATTATGATATTCCTCTCTATCTTTCCCACACCATCACCGATATCAAGGCCGAAAACGGCCGGGTATCCCATGTAACGGTGTCAAAAGTGGACGAAAAGCGCAGCCCCATCCCCGGCACAGAAATGGAATTTGACTGCGATACAGTGCTGCTCTCCGTAGGCCTGATTCCGGAAAACGAGCTCACAAGGGGTGCCGGCATCCAAATGGACAGCCGCACAAACGGGGCTATCGTTTATGAAAACATGGAAACTTCCATCCCCGGCGTGTTTGCCTGCGGCAACGTTGTGCATGTGCATGACCTTGTGGACTATGTTTCTCAGGAAAGCGAGCGTGCCGGGGCAGCCGCTGCGGATTATGTAATGAATCCCAAGGAAAACGAAGAAGCCCTGCAATTGCAAAACGGCAACGGCGTCAGCTATACCGTGCCCCAACAGATTCGTGTGAACCGCATCGAAAAGGCGGTGGACGTTTTCTTCCGGGTGCGGATGGTATACGGCAACAGCCTGATTGAAGTGACCGATGGCGAAAAGGTGCTCTGCTCCTTCAAGCGGGATCACATGGCTCCCGGTGAAATGGAGCAAGTGAAGCTCCCCCGTGTGCTCCTTGACAAAGCATCCGGCAACACCATCACCGTCAGCGTAAAGGAGGCGTAACAGCATGAAGGAACTGGTTTGCATCGTATGCCCCAAGGGCTGCCGTCTGCACGTGGATGATGAAAACGGTTTCGCCGTTTCCGGCCATTCCTGCCCCCGGGGCGAAGCCTACGGCAAAAACGAAATCCAAAACCCCACAAGGGTTCTGACCTCCACGGTGAAACTAGCAGGCGGCCTCTATCGCCGCTGCCCGGTCAAAACCAATAAAGCCGTGCCCAAAGGCAAGCTTTTTGACATCATGCAGGCACTGAACGCCGTGGAAATCGCATCCCCCGTGCAGGTGGGTCAGGTGATTCTCAAAAATGTCTGCGGCACCGATGCCGATATCATTGCAACCAAAGCTCTGTGAGGCTTTTATGAACATGCAAGAAACCTTCCGCAGCAAAAAGCTGTATCTGTTGGACATGGACGGCACCCTCTATCTGGACGAAGATTTGTTTCCCCATTGCCTTGATTTTCTGAACGTCATCAGGGAGCGTGGGGGCAATTACCTCTTCCTTACCAATAATTCCTCCAAATCCGTGTCCAAATATGTGGAAAAGCTATCTCGCCTTGGCATCACCGCCACGGAAAGCGATTTTTTCACCTCCACCGATGCCGCCTGCGCTTATCTCAAACGCAACTGGCAGGGCAGGAAAATCTACGCCCTTGGCACCGCTTCTTTCAAGGAGCAATTGCAAAAGGCTGGTTTCCCCATCACCGACCAATTGGAAGACGATATTGACTGCCTGCTTATGGGCTATGATACGGAGCTCACTTACCGCAAGCTGGAAGACGCCTGCATCCTCCTTGGCAGGGGCGTCACTTATCTCGCCACCAATCCCGATTGGGTGTGCCCCACTTCCTACGGCTCCGCGCCCGACTGCGGCTCCTTCGCCCAGATGCTGGAACACGCTACCGGCCGCCTGCCCTATTTCATCGGCAAGCCCCGGCCTGCCATTGCGGAGCTGGCCATGGAAAAGATGGGCTGCAGGAAGGAAGACGCTGTGCTCATTGGCGACAGGCTTTATACCGATATTGCCTGCGGCGTCAATGCCGGGATTACTACCTGCCTTGTGCTCAGCGGCGAAGCCACCTTGAAAGATCTCGAAGAATCGGACGTAAAGCCCACCTTTGTCTGCCAGGATATTGCAGAAATTTTTAGGCTGCTTATCGGCTGAAATTTTGTACTTGACAGGCCGTGTTCCCCGGCGTTATAATGCTTTTATCCTTTGGAATGACGGATGACATGTTTTCTGCAACCCCCTTTTTCAGAGAGTGTGCGGATGGTGCAAGCACATAAAAGGCCGCAGAAAAAACCACTTCCCGACTGAAGATCGCATAGGCAGGCGAAAGATGCCAAAAGGGGCTCTTCTCAAGAGCAACAAGGGTGGAACCGCGGGCGAAGAGAAATTCACGCTCGTCCCTTCATGAAAATGAATGGGGCGGGCGTTTTTCATTGCTCCCCCAATACGAATGGAGGAAAAAACCATGATCATTACCCTGAAAAACGGCTCCCGTGAATTTGAAAACGGCATGAATGCGCTGGACATCGCCGGCCAGCTGAGCCAGGATTTGAAAAAGCAGGCCATCTGTGCCCGTGTCAACGGCGAAATTCAGGAGCTGGTAAAGCCTATTAACGAAGACTGTGACCTGGAAATCCTCACCTTTGAAGCGGACGAAGCCAAGAAAGTGCTGCGCCACACCGCATCCCATGTGCTGGCACAGGCCGTGAAAAAGCTGCGCCCCGAAGCCAAGCTGGCCATCGGCCCTGCCATCGACAACGGCTTCTATTATGACTTTGACGTGGACGAGCCCTTCACCCCCGACTTCCTCAAGGAAGTGGAGAAAGAAATGAGCCGCATCATTAAGAAGAACGACCGTCTGGAGCGGTTCGAGCTGCCCCGGGCCGAAGCCATCAAGATGATGGAAGACCTGGGCGAGCCCTACAAGGTAGAGCTGATTCAGGATCTGCCCGAAGACGCCGCGCTGTCCTTCTACCGCCAGGGCGATTTCACC
>JAZNQO010000038.1:0-9258 GCA_045590215.1 Clostridia bacterium
CGCATATTCATTCCGTTCTCTCCCCTTCCGGCTGCTGATTTTTCAGGATGTCCCGGATATCTTCGATCAGCTGGGGGGCACAGCCCATGGCTCTTTCCAGTGCGGTTTTGTTTTGCGCCGGCAACAGACGCACCCCATCCAGGGTGATCACCAAAAAGCCCACCGGCTGCACCGATACCCCGGCACCGCTGCCGCCGGCAAAGGGAAGGGTTTCGTGGGGTGCTTCCTGCTTGTGGTCATAATCGCCGCCGCCTGTTGCAAAGCCGAAACTCACCTTGGAAAAGGGAATCACAGTGGCTCCGGAATGGGTGGAGATGGCTTCGCCGATGACAGTGTTCACGTCCACCATGTCTTTGATATTTTCCAGTGTGGTCTGCATCAGTTTTCCGATGGGATGCTCCATGTGTTTTCCTCCTTTTGGTTATGGGATAATTCGTGGGATTTCCACAGAAGTATAGCCATCAACAGTGTACCCAAACGGAAATCAATTATACAGACGCCCTGCCCCCGGTTTTTTCCCTGAAAGGAGGGCAGAAAGCGGCTGTGGCCATGGGGGAAAAGCAGTGCAAACACCGCAGAAAGCAGGCCGCACATTTTTGCCGTTTGCGCAGCGTCCGGAAGGGAAAGCAGGGCGTGCAACTGAAACCGCCGCAGATGGATGCCGAGGCGGATTTTCTTTCGCACATACAAAAGCCTTGGCAGCAGGGACAGCAAATCTTTACGCCTTTTTCTGCGCTTGAAGGAAAGGGAAAAGGGAGCGTGCAGGGATATTTTTCCCTCCGGGCTTCTTTGCCAAAGAAAGGGAAACTGTTTGCGGATGCCCCAGAGCATAAGCCCCACCGTGATGGAAAAACGGCTCTTTTCCCATTGCACAAGCAGCCCCACCTTTATAGGAGCAATGAGCACCAGATAGCCAACAATCATCAGATACGCCATGGGCGTATTTTCTGCAAGAAAAAGAAAAAATATACGCTGACAGGGGGGAGGAATATGTAGTATAATGGAAAAAAGAAAGGCGGTGCATCATGGAACAGGGAACATTCTTTGAACGCCCGGCGCATCAGCCGCTGGCAGCCAGGCTGCGGCCGCAGACGCTGGATGGGTTTGTGGGGCAACAGCATTTGCTGGGGGAAGGCAAGGTGCTGCGCAGGCTGATTGAAAACGACCAGATTTCTTCCATGATTTTCTGGGGACCTCCGGGGGTGGGGAAAACCACGCTGGCCAATATCATCGCCCACCATACAAAAGCGGAATTCATTGATTTTTCCGCTGTCACCAGCGGCATCAAGGAAATCAGAACCGTGATGCAGCAGGCGGATCAAAACAGGCTCTATGGCGGCAAAACCATTGTGTTTGTGGACGAAATTCATCGGTTCAATAAAGCGCAGCAGGACGCCTTTTTGCCTTTTGTGGAAAAGGGCAGCATCATCCTGATCGGTGCCACTACGGAAAACCCTTCCTTTGAGGTTAACAGCGCACTTTTGTCAAGGTGCAAGGTGTTTGTGATGCACGCTTTGCAGGATGAGGATATTTTGCAGCTGCTTCAAAAGGCCATGGGGGACGAAAAGGGCTTTGGGGCGTATCAGGCGGAGATGGAAGAAGGCGTTTTGGAAGCCATTGCCGCCTTTTCAAACGGCGATGCCAGAACGGCCCTTTCCACGCTGGAAATGGTGGTTTTGAACAGCGAAACGGAAGGGAACCGCATTTTTGTCACGATGCAGGGCATGGAGCAGTGCATTGCAAAAAAGTCGCTTTTGTATGATAAAAAGGGCGATGAGCATTATAACATCATTTCTGCCCTGCATAAATCCATGCGCAATTCTGACCCAGACGCTGCCGTTTACTGGCTGGCCAGGATGCTGGAAGCCGGGGAAGACCCCCTTTATGTGGCGCGGCGGGTGGTGCGCTTTGCCAGCGAGGATGTGGGGCTTTCAGACCCCCATGCGCTGGAAATGGCGGTGGCGGCGTATCAGGCGTGCCATTATATCGGCATGCCGGAATGCAGCGTGCATCTGACCCAGGCGGTGGTGCACTTGAGCTTGGCACCCAAATCCAACGCCCTGTATGTAGCCTATGAAGAGGCGAAAAAGGACGCCTTGCAGCATCTGACGGAGCCGGTGCCCTTGCATATCCGCAATGCGCCAACGAGGCTGATGCAGGAATTGGAGTTTGGCAAAGGTTATCAATACGCCCATGACACCAAAGAAAAAATCACCGACATGCAATGCCTGCCGGACAGCCTGAAAGACCGCACTTATTACCGTCCCACGGAAGAAGGCCTGGAAAAGCGGTATAAGGACAGGCTGGAGGAAGTGAACAAAATCAAGCGTGACCTGACTGTAAACAAACGCAAAACGCCTTGACAGCGCATGGGGAAATAGGGTATATTTTTGTAGATGAAACGCAATGGGAGGATGGCAAATGAAAGGGTTCAGGGTAATGGCAGGGATTATGCTGCTGGTAATGCTGGCAGGGTCTTTTGCCTGTGCCGAGGAGAATGGGTCCGTGCCGCCCTTTGCGGATTTTTCGGAGAAATTCGGGGATTTGTTTCTGGAAGAAGGGCAGCAGCCCATACAGGGCGATCTGTATTATTACAGCCCCGATGTGTATATCGAAATCACGCCTCTTCGGGAACTGAAAACGGATATTTATATCGCAGATATTTATGTGCGCAGCGTGGAGAATTTTCAGCGTGCCTTCGGCAAGGATAAATGGGACAGCTATACCGAGAAAGTGCTCACCATTTCCAAGAATAACGACGCCATCATCGGCATGACCGGGGATAACGGCCATAATCTGGACGTGGGCTGGCTGATTGGCAATGGAAAAACCCTGCGCAGAACCGTAAACCGCCGCCGGGATTTATGCTTCATTTACCGGGACGGCACCATGGAAACCATTGAGGCGCAGGATATCGACAACGACCTGATTAAAGAAAAAGTGGCCAATAATGAAGTGTGGCAATGCTTCCTGTTTGGCCCGGCTTTGCTGGATAGTGAAGGCCAGCCCAAGACCAAATTCAATTCTGATGTAGGCCCTGCCAATCCCCGTTCGGTAATCGGCTATTATGAGCCGGGGCATTACTGTTTTGTGCAGATTGACGGCCGGGGGGCGTCCAGCAAGCTGGAAAAGGGCAAAAGAAGCACCGGCCTGAAGCTCAGCGAGCTTTCCCAATTGATGGCGGATATCGGCTGCAGTGCTGCCTATAATCTGGACGGCGGCCAATCCTCTATGATGTATTTTAACGGCGGCCTCATTTCGGAGCCCTATAACAACGGCCGGAAGGCTGGGGATATTGTGCTGATCCGGGAAGTGGAAAAGCAGCCGGAAAACGAATAAGGATGTTCAAACCGCAGCGGCGAAAGAAGCTAAGCTGCGGTTTTTTCGTATTGGCATTTTTGAGGCTTTGATGTATAATTAAAAAAAACAAAAACGGAGGATAAAACGATGCCCAATCCAATTTTGCCCCTGTGGGAATATATCCCCGACGGTGAACCCAGAGTGTTCGGCGACCGGGTGTATCTGTACGGCTCTCATGACCGGGTGGGTCATTATGAATTCTGCGATTATAAATTAAAGGTGTGGTCTGCGCCCTTGAGTGACCTGAACAACTGGCAGTGCCACGGCACCTCCTTCCAGACACGGGATACCAGAAACCATGCCGCCAATACGCCCCATACCGATCATGCCCTGTATGCCCCGGATTGTGTGGAAAAGGACGGCAAATATTATCTGTACACTTACATCGTGGGCTCCAAGGGCTGCATCAGCGTGTCCGATAAGCCGGAAGGCCCCTTCACATTCCTGTCCACCTATCAGTATGCGCCGGAAGATGCCGGGGATGACGGCATCTACAACGACATCGGCGTTTTAGTGGATGAAGACGGCCGGGTGTATTGCTTCTATGGCTTTGAGGGCTCTTTCATGAACGAGCTGGACGGCAAGGACATGGTGACGGTGCTGCCCGGAACCTTGAAAAAGCATGTGATTGACGACGACCCGGCTTTGCCCATTGAGCGGCGTTTTTACGAAGCCTCTTCCCCAAGGAAGATTAATGGCCTCTATTATGTGATTTATTCTCCCCGGATGGGCAGCCGCCTGGCCTATGCCACCAGCGAAAGCCCCACCGGCCCGTATACTTACAGGGGCTATATTATTGATAACGGCGTGGATTTCCCGGCAGGGAACAACCATGGCAGCCTGTGTCAAATCAACGGGCAGTGGTATGTGTTCTATCATAGGATGACCAATCATTCCATCATGAGCAGAAGAGCCTGCGTGGAGAAGGTGGAAATCCTGCCGGACGGCACCATTCCCCCTGTGGAAATGACCAGCCTTGGCTTTGAAGAAAGCCTGAACCCCTATAAAATCACCCCGGCAGAAATTGCCTGCGTGCTGAAGGGCGATTGTTATGTGACGGAAAAGGATGCGTTCACGAGGGTTGTGACCAATATCCGCCACGGCAGCGTGCTGGGCTATAAATACTTTGATTTCGGGGAAGATTACGCCTCCTCTTTCATGACGCTGGCTTTGCAGGTGAAAGGGCTTGGGGCTTTCTGCGATGTGCATGTGCATATTGACGCAGAGGACGGCCCGGAAATCGGCTGCGTGCGCATTGGCGGCGGCGACCAGATTTATAAAGTAAACTGTAAAAACGTCACCGGACGGCACGCCCTGTACCTGACGGTGGACGTGGATATTCAGGGGTGGACCAGGGATCATTTTGCGGATAAGGCACTGTTTGAGCTGGAAAACTTCACCTTCTTCAAATAATTCATGAGGATTCATGGCCGCTGGGAAAGACCCGGCGGCTTTTCTATGCCTGTTTTTGTTGTGTGCATCGGTTGAAAAGCAGGGGAAAGGATGGTATACTTATCCTGTGTAATTATGCACATTGAGAGAAAGGAACCCCAAAGAATATGCAGGTGGAAAAAAAAGAGCGTTTGCGCAGAATTGTACTGATCGCATCCATTGCGCTGATTTTGGTTGTCATGGGGCTGATCGGCTATTTTGTGGGCGTTCCGCTGGTGAAGGAGTTTCGGGAATCCCCGGAAACCTTTCGGGCGTATGTGGATGAACATGGGCTGCTGGGGCCGCTTTTGATGATTGGCATTACGATGATGCAGGTAGTGGTGGCTCTGCTGCCCGGCGAGCCTTTTGAGCTGGCCGCCGGATTTGTGTTCGGCTGGGTAGAGGGCAGCCTGCTTTGCATGATTGGCATTGTGGTGGCATCTTCGCTGGTGTTTTTGATGGTGGCGTTATTTGGCAGGAAAGTGGTGGAATTATTCTTCAAGGAAGATAAAATTCGCCAGTATGCCTTTTTACAGAATGAGAAGCGGCTGAATGTATTCGTGTTTATCCTGTTCCTGATTCCCGGCACCCCCAAGGATTTATTGACCTATGTGGTGCCCCTGACCCCCATGAAGCTGGGCGACTTTTTATGGATTACCTTGCTGGCCCGGCTTCCCTCCCTTTTATCGTCCACCGTCACCGGCAGCATGGCCCATCAGGGCAGCTATACCGGGGCATTGATTACCTACGGCGTTACCATTCTTTTCAGCGGCCTTGCGATTTTATGGTATCGCAAAAGCGAAAAGAAACAAAAAGGGGAGGATCTGGCCGCATGAACAAACAGCTTCGCAGCAGCTTTCTGCTGCTTCTGACCGCCGCCATCTGGGGCTTTGCCATGGCGGCACAAAGAGCCGGGTCGGAGCATTTATCGCCCATGACCTTTAACGCCCTGCGCACCACCATGGCGTTTTTCTGCCTGATACCCCTGTGCCTCTATCAGGAAAAAAAGAACCCTTCCGCCTTTGGCAAAAAGGATATCAAGGCCGGGGTGATTACCGGTGCGGTTTTGTTTATTGCGGCTCTTTTGCAGCAAATTGGCGTTAGCGGCGCAGAGGGAACCGATGCCGGAAAGGCCGGGTTTATTACGGCACTTTATGTGGTATTGGTGCCGGTACTGGGCGTGTTCATCGGTAAAAAGACGGGCATTCGTACATGGCTGTCCCTGCTCCTTGCCATTCCGGCATTGTATCTATTGTGCATGACGGAAGGCCAGGCCTTCACCCTTGCGCCTTCTGATGCCATGCTGCTGATTGGGGCAGTTTTCTGGGCGATGCACATTCTGGTGACGGATCATTTTGTGGTGACGGTGCCGCCGCTGCGGCTGTGCCTGATGCAGTTTGCGGTGGGCATGGTGCTCAACTGGATCAGCGCGTTTTTGATGGAAGATATGGCACAGCAGGATGTGCTGGGCGGCCTTTGGGCAGTGGCCTATTGCGGCATCATGTCCACAGGGGTAGGCTATACTTTGCAAACCCTTGGGCAGAAGGACTGCCATCCGGCGTTGGCGGCGTTGATACTGTGCCTTGAATCGGTTTTTTGTATGGTTGCAGGGGCGATCATGCTGGGAGAAAGCATGACGGCCTGGGGATACATGGGCTGTGCGCTGATGCTGGCGGCGGTTGTGCTGGCGCAAAGCGGCGCATTGATGAAGAACAGGAAGGCGAAGCAGTATGTTTGAAATGGATAAAGAGGCGTTCCGTTTTGGGGTGACGCCGGTGGAAAACAGCTTCATTATGGATTATCTGCCTTCAGCCAAGGGCGATTTTGTGAAGGTTTATTTGTGGTGCCTGATGAAAGTGAACGCTGGGGAAGAATTCGGGCTGGAGGAAATGGCACAGGAAATCTTCCTTTCCGTGCCGGAAATTGAGGCTGCCCTTCGCTATTGGGAAAGAAGGGCGTTGGTGGTGCGCCTGCAGGATGCGCCGCCTCGGTATCGCGTCTTTTCCCCCACCCAGCAGTCCTTCAAGCAGGGCACACCCCTGATGGCAGATGACGGCTATGTGGCGTTTACGGAAAATGTGTATGCCCTGTTTGCGGACAGGCGGAAGATTACCCCCTCCGAAATTGCTTTGGCTTGGGAATGGGTAGAGGAAATCGGGCTGTCGCAGGAAGTGGTGCTGATGCTGCTTTCCCATTGCATGAACCAGCGGGGCGTGCAGTTTTCCCTGAAAAAGGCGGAGCCCTTGGCCGTTCGCATGAAGGAAGAAAACGTGATCACCCCGGACGATGCTGATCAGTTTCTGCGGCATGAGCAGGCGGTGCAGGACGGGGCGCGGAAGGTGCTTTCCCGGATGGGCAAACGCCGCATGGTGAGCCAGGACGAAATGGATCTGTATCAGAAATGGGTGAAGGAATGGGGCTTTGACCAGCAGTCCATTTTAGATGCCTGCGCCGAAACCACTAAAGGCGACCCCTCTTTCAAATATCTGGACGGCATTTTGAGCGGCATCCGCAGCCGCAGCGAAGCCAGAACCGGCGATCAGGTGAAGCAGCAGCTGCAAAAGGAAAGCGATCTGAAAGCGCAGTATATGCAGGTGTTTCAGGAGTTCAAGTTCCGCACCCCGGCCACGGCCAAGCGGCTGTACAGCCAATGGCTGCAAATTCAGCCCCATGAAGTGCTGGTTTTGGCTGCCCGTGAATGCGGCAAAAAGGGCGGCAATTTAGAGCAGTTTCAGGACATGATTGAAAATTGGAAGGCACAGGGGTTGACGGATGGGGAGAGCGTGCAACGCTATCTTTCCGGCCATCAGGCAAGCGACGGGCTGCTGCGGAAGATCTTCGCCGCCTGCGGCCACAGAGGCCTGCCCACGGAGGCGGACAGGAAGCTCTTGCAAAAATGGCGTGCCTTCGGCATGGATGAAGCCCTGCTTTTGCAGGCGGCAGAGCAGGCGCGCAATGCGGAAAACGGGAAAATTGCCTATCTGGATAAAGTGCTGGAAGCGTGGCATGAAGCAGGCGTAACGGATGTTTCCCAGGCACGCCCGGCGAAAAAGCCTGATGCCAGGAAGGAAAAGCAGGTTTCTGCACAAAACTATACCCAGCGAACCTACACGGAAGAAGAACTGGATTTGGTGACGGAGGATTTGTTTGCGGAGGTGAGAAAACGCCGTGGATAAAATAATTTTGCAGGATGTATTGGACAGCATTGCGCACAAGCGCAGCCTCAATGAGACGGAAGAGGCGCGCCGCCTTGGGGAAATCATGAAAAAGCACCCGGACATTCATCGGCTGGTGGAAAAGCGGCATCAGATGGTGATGGCTTCCGTGCGCAGCATCTTCACCGCCGGGGATAGCCAGATGGAAAGCCGGATGGAGGAATACAACCGGGAAATCCGAAACGCCTTACAGCAAAAGGGCTATCCGGAAGATTATCTGTCCCCCATTTACGATTGCGCCGTGTGCGAGGATACCGGCTTTGTTTACGACGAAAGCAACCGAAAAATCCACTGCGAATGTTTGAAAAAAGCCTATGAAAAGGCGGTTCTGGAAGGGAATAAGGGGGCATTTGGCGTTTCCTTTGCGGCGTTTGATCCCCTGCGCTTCCCGGAAACTACACTGCCGGGGCAGGACATCGGTCAGCGGGAATATATGCTGCTGGTGAAGGAAAAGTGCCAGTATTTTGCAGGTCAGCTGCAAGGCGGCAGTATTCAGACCTTGCTGCTCCACGGCGGCAGCGGCCTTGGGAAGACGTATCTTCTTCGCTGCATCGAACGGGAAGCGGCGGCGCAAGGCGTTTCCTGCGCTTTTGTGACGGCGTATGATTTATTGGACGCTCTGCGCAGTGCCTATTTCGGCAGGGAAAGCGATGCGGCGGAGGCTTATGCCAGTGCGGAGCTTTTGCTGATTGATGATCTGGGCATGGAGCCGCTGATGGAAAACGTGACGGTGGAGCAGATTTATCACCTGCTGAACAAGCGGCTGAACCAAGGCCTGTACACCGCCATTAGCACCAATCTTTCCCGGACGGAGCTGCAAAAGCGATATACGGAGCGGGTCACTTCCAGATTATTGGACGTGCGCACGGGCAGGGCCATTCCCTTTCTTGGCAGCGATATCCGGCTGAAAAAGTAACAAGTCCAAAGGATGCAAGGCATTATAACGGGGATTTTGTGGGGTTTCACCCCACGCCCCACAAGGGATTTCATCCCTTGACCCGGTAGCGGATAGAGAAGATTTATTGGACAAACCATGTGCCGCTGTTGCAAGAAACACGCAGAAGCATCATGGCAGAAAGCGATTGTAATTTTGCGAGTTGGCAGCGGCACCGCCGCCCACGGGCTGGGCGGCTTTCAGCCGCCTACCGGATGCAGAGCATCCGGGGAAAATACGCAAAATGGCGAAGGAGAAAGCAAGCTTTCTCTCTCGCCATTTTGTGTATTTTCTTTTGTGCCCGTGGCCGCAAAACTT
>JAZNQO010000039.1:0-71274 GCA_045590215.1 Clostridia bacterium
CATTGAAAACTGATACGATTTCCGGTGGCAATGGCGAAGGGGTCCCACCTGTTCCCATACCGAACACAGAAGTTAAGCCCTTCAGCGCCGAAAGTACTTGGCTGGACACGGCCCGGGAGGATAGGTCGCCGCCGGATTCCATGAAGCATCTCTTATGGAGATGCTTCTTTTTTGCTATAATGCAAGCATAAACTAATTATTATGACATCATTGACACTTGTAATTGGGAAATGATAAAATGGAGTGACAAATTCAAAAATTGAAAATAGGACAGGAAAATCATCATGATTCTTTTAATCACGGGAGCTACTCATACGGGAAAAACCTATCTGGCACAGAAATTAATGGAACAATATAAAATACCTTATCTGTCTGTGGATCATTTGAAAATGGGCTTGATTCGGGTAGGACGCTCGTTGCTTACACCGCTTAGCAGCGAAGAAGAATTACGGGATGAGCTATGGCCGATTATAAGAGAGATGATTAAAACGGCCATTGAGAATGACCAACACATGATAATAGAAGGATGCTATTTACCATATGACTGGCAAAAAGATTTTGATGAAGTTTATGCGAAGAACATTCGTTTCATTTGTCTGTGTATGACGGAAAGCTATATCAGAACTCATTTTGACGACATTTTGCAATACGGTAATGTGATTGAAAAGCGGTTGTGCGATGAAGGATGTACAATGGAACATGTGCTGCAGGAGAACCGGGCAGTTATGGAACGTTGTCAAATGTATGACATAAAACCAATTTGGATTGATAAAGCGTATGAAGTGGATGCAGCAAAAATCTGGCAGGATGTATGGAATGTGTAAAAAGGAAGGGTGTGCAATGGCAATATTATTGACAGGCTTTGAGCCGTTTAACGGTGCGGAGATCAATCCCTCGTGGGAGGCGGTGCAGCTGGTGCCGGAGGAGATAGACGGGCATCGGGTGCATCGGATGCAGCTGCCGGTGGTGTATGGCGAGGCGGCGGAAATGCTGCTTGCGGAGATCCGGCGGCTGAAACCGGTGGCGGTTTTAAGCTGCGGCGTGGCCGGGGGACGGAAGGGTGTAACGCCGGAATTGGTGGCTCTCAATTATCGCATGGCTAAAATTGCGGATAATAAAGGAAAGAAATATGAGGGCGAACGGATCGAAAAGGACGGCGAAACGGCTTTGATGACCGATTTGCCCTTGCAGCAGATGGCCAACGACATCCGGGAAGCGAACATTCCGGCGGAGGTTTCCCTGTCCGCCGGGGCTTATGTGTGCAATGATGTATATTATGCGCTTTTGCGGCATCAGGCAGAAGAGGGATACAAGGGGCTTTTCGTGCATGTGCCGGAAGAATGCGTAGTTTCTTTTGAGGATGCAGCCCGGGCGTTGACCCTTTGCGCAAGATGGATGCTGAAAACGGAATAAAAACAGCGTTGACTGGGTTTGCTAAAGGGCAGGCCTGGCAACGCTTTTTTCATGGGTGGAAAATGGGGAGAAGTTGACATTTCAACAAGAATATAGTAAAATTTATTTGTTGAAGCGATGATAAGGAGCCGAGGAATAAAAATATGATGGAACGATTTGAAAAATTTTCGCTGGCGATTACGGAAATTTCCCGGTCTTGGCGGAAGCTGGCCGCAGAGGAAATGGAAAAGCATGGCCTAAAGGGCCCCCACGCCACCTATCTGATTACCATTTATCGTTATCCCGAAGGCATTACTGTGCCACAGCTATGCGAAGTGACGGGAAAGGATAAATCCGACGCATCAAGGCTGATTGCCATTTTGGAAAAGAACGGCATGGTGGTGAAACAGACGGTGGGCGGCAGCTCTTACCGGGGACGGCTGACCCTGACGGAAAAGGGCAAGGAAGCGGCGGCGCATGTGTGCGAAAGGGCGAGCAGAGCCGTAGAGACAGCCGGAATAGGGCTGACGGAGGAAGCACGGGAGAGCTTTTATCGGGCTTTAGGAACCATTGCCGGAAATTTGCGCAACATGAGCCGGGATGGGATTCCCGATTGATACACAACGAGGACAAAGAAAATGCGTGTGAGAATTGTGATTGATTCCACGGTAGATTTGCCGGAGCGAATCAAAAAACGGCTGGATGTGGTGCCGCTGACGGTGATCTTCGGCAATGAGGAATACATGGACGGTGTGACCATTTCCAACCGGGAATTTTACGAAAAGCTGATTGAAACAACCGTGTTGCCGCACACCAGCCAGGCCTCCCCGGCCACCTTCCGCAAGGCTTTTGAACGGGTGGAAAAGGCAGGGGACAGTGCGGTGGTGATTACTGTGGCTTCCGCCCTTTCCGGCACTTATCAAAGTGCCTGTCTGGCGGCCAGGGAATTTGAACATATCTATGTGGTGGACAGCGAATCTGCTGCCATTGGCAGCGGCGTGCTGGCTCAATTGGCCCTGCGCTATGCTGCGGAAGGTATGGATGCCGGGAAAATTGCTGAAAAGCTGGAACAGGACAAGAAGCAAGTGTATGTGATTGCCATGCTGGATACGTTGGAGTATCTGCAAAAGGGCGGCCGTATTTCCAAAACGGCGGCACTGGCCGGCAATCTGCTGGGTATCAAGCCGGTGCTCTGCATTGAAAAAGGGCAGATTCAGCTGCTGGGCAAGGCAAGGGGATCCAAACAGGCCAATAACCTGCTGGCCCAGGAGATTAAGAAGGCAGGCGGCGTGGATTTTTCAAAACCCGTGCTGCTGGGATATACGGGGCTCAGCGATCATTTGCTGCTGAAATATATCAGGGATAGCCAAGACCTGTGGCAGCATGATGCCGACGAACTGGAATATACATTAATCGGCAGCGTCATCGGAACCCATGCAGGCCCCGGAGCGGTGGCTGCAGCGTTTTTCAAAAAACAGTAAACAGACACAGCTGCGTCTTATGGCGCAGCTTTTCTTGCGCTCATCCGCCGGGTGTGATAAAATGCAGATGAGGAATGGAAGCCGGAGAAGGGGGAGCTTTCAATGGCTTTTACGGATAGAAGGAGCGGAAGCTAATGATAAATTTCAGGAAGATTACGGAAGAAAACTTTGATGCTGTGATGAAAATGAAACGCCCCGACGGAGAAGGATTTGTGGCTCCTAATGCGTATTCTTTGGCGCAGGCATGGCTGTATCGGGAGGCAAACGATGTGTATCCCTTTGCCATCTATGACGATGAAACGCCGGTCGGGTTTATGATGCTGGATGAAGATCTGGACGAAAGATGCTTGGCTATCTGGAGAATTATGTTTCCTGCCGAACATCAGAACAAGGGCTTTGGCACGCAGGCGATTCAGAAAATCGTCCGGATGGCAAAGGATTCCGGCAAATACGATTTTATGATAATTGATTATGTTCCGGAGAATAAGATAGCAGGGCATGTATATGAAAAGGTGGGCTTTCAGCCTACGGGAGAAATCAGCAATGGGGAGATTGTGATGCGGCTGGATTTCCAATAAATATTTATACGCAAGGCGTAAGGCGACCCATGCCTTTCTTTAAGAGCCGGTGCAGCAGCATCCGGCTTTTTTGCTGATGATAAAGAAAAGATTGGCTTGCCGAAAAAAATATGATATGATAAAAACAGAACACGGAAAGAAGGAAAAGATATGCAAACGCATTTGAAAGATATGACATTGGAAACGCTGATTCGCAGGGAGGGGCATAACTGCGCCTGCGGACGGCATCACGGCATCGGGCTGAAATTTTTGCGCATCGGCAGCGGTGCGGTGGAAGCGTTGGGGGAAGCGATGGCGGCCATCGGCTGCCGGTATCCCTTCATTGTTTGCGACAGCGATACGAAAAAGGCGGCATGGGCGTTTGTGGAAAAGGAACTGGAAAAGGCTCGGCTTTCCTATCAATTGTATGAAATCAGCCGCACGCATCCGGAGCCAGATGAAGAGACGGTGGGGGAAATTTGCATGGCATTTGACCCTGGCTGCGATTGCATTTTGGCGGTTGGCTCCGGGGTGATTAACGATTGCTGCAAGGTGCTGGCGCAGAAGGTGCAAAAGCCGCAGCTGGTTGTGGGCACGGCCCCGTCCATGGACGGCTATGCCTCGGATTCCTCTTCTATGATTGTGGGCCGGGCTAAAACCACGCTGTATAACGCCTGTCCGCAGGTGATTTTGGCCGACACCCGGATCATGAAAAACGCACCCCTTCGGATGCTGCAGGCTGGGCTTGGGGATATGATTGCCAAGTATATTGCTCTTTGCGAATGGCGGATCACGGCGTTGATCAATGGCGAATATTACTGCGAAGAAATTGCAGGGATGATGCGCTCTTCTCTGCAAAGAATTGTGGAAAGCGCACCCCGGATGATGGAAAGGGACGAGGAAGCCATTGGTGCTGTGGCGGAAGGGCTGGTTCTGTCCGGCGTGGCCATGGCCTTTGCCAGGATTTCCCGGCCCGCCTCCGGCCTGGAGCATTATTTTTCCCATTTGTGGGAGATGTTTTCCTTGAGCCGAAATTTGCCCACGGAATTGCACGGCATTCAGGTGGGCGTAGGCACGCTGATTTGTATGAAGCTGTATGAGCATATCCGGAAAATGACCCCGGACGAAGCTTTGTTTCATAAGGCAATGGCCGCATGGGATGATGCGGCATGGGAAAAGGAAATGCGCAGAGTGTTCGGCAAGACGGCGGAAGGGCTGATTGAAAAGGAAAAAACGGTGTGGCACAATAACAATGCGGCAGGGAGAAAGCGTCGGTTTGCCCTTTTGCAGGAGAAGTGGAAGCAGGTACAGCAGATCATTGCGGAAGAGCTGCCTTCCCTTGATTTCATTCAAGAATTGATGGAAAAAGCCCAAATGCCCATGCTGCCAAAGGACTTGGGATGGACGAATCAGGACGTTTCCGATGCCTTTGTGCTTTCCCGTAATACCAGGGATAAATATCTCACCAGTTCTCTTTTATGGGATTTGGGAAGGCTGGAGGATTTTCCCATTAACTTGTGCCTTTGAAGGGTTACATTGGATAAAAATCTTGTTACCTTGCCGGATTGTACTTGAATTGTATTTGTAATTGTGTTATAATTGGTTACACAGAAACTGAAGGGAAGCGTTATTCGTGCAAATTACACAAGGAAAAGCAAAATCAAATCGCTATTGGCAGCGTTTTTGGGCTTTCTTTGTTGTGATTTTATTGGTTTTTGCCTGCGCTTCCATGCTGGTGATTGCCAAGGTGAACCAGAACCAGATCCAGCATAAGCAATACTTATTGGAAAGCAAAGCAAACGATATATCAGATCGGATGGAAATGCTGATTGCCCGGGTGCAGGCGATGCGGTTCATGCTGATGGCAGAAAACGGCCAATCCGAAGATTTTTATGAACTGGCTCCGCTGATTGTGCAGGGTTGGGATGATGGGCCGGAAAACATCATTGCCAGTATTTCCGTGGCACCGGACGGCGTGATTTCCAAGATTTATCCCCTGAAGGGCAATGAAGCCTTGCTGGGGTATGATCTGATGAAAGCAGCATCCGACGATCCGGAGTCTTTGAAAACGCTGATTCGGGGTAAGGTGCTCGTAACGCCGCCTATTGATCTGGTGCAGGGTGGCAAGGGCATGATTATCAGCCTGCCTGTAACTCTGCTGGATAAAACGCAAAGCTGGGGCATGGTGGCCATGGTTATCAATGTGGATAAGCTGGTCAATGCCTTCATGCTCAGCGATTTTGCCAGTCATCAGGTGGAATATGCCCTGTATTATGAGGACATGAATGATGAATATGTGCTGCTGACCCAGAGCGGCAAAGAAGTGAACCAGCCTGTTTCCATTGATTTCAAGACGGAAGATATGAAATGGCGGCTGTCCATCACCGGCTCTATGGACGGCGGCAGCTTGTTTACCATTGTGCTGCTGGTGCTGGCGATGCTGGTTGTGGCAGGATTGCTTGCCACCACATTGGCAGATCAGCAGCGCAGAAAGCAAATGAACCAGCTGTTCCACGAACTGGCCAACACCGATAACGTCACCGGCTGTAACACCCGGCATTTTGTGTATGAAAAGCTGGTGGATAAAGAAACCGGAGCATGGCATTATGAGAGCCTGAAGTATTCATTGGCTATTTTGGACTTGGATAAATTCAAGCAAATCAATGATTCCTGCGGTCATGATGTGGGCGACGAGATTCTCAAACGTCTGGCGCAGATTTTGCAGGGGGCTCTCTCCCGAAATAAAGGGGACTGTGCCATCCGCTTTGGCGGCGATGAGTTTGTACTGCTGTTTGGAGATCGTACCCAGCAGCAATTGCGGGATATTCTCTATCATGTGTTGACCAAGGCACGGGAAATCCGGCTGGAGGAATACCCGGAAGTGAATGTGACGGTGAGTATCGGCGGCGTGCATCCTGACCAGATGGAGGAAGAAGCCACCTATAAGAACCTGCTGCGTGCGGCAGACGAAAAGCTGTATCAGGCGAAAAACAGCGGCAGAAACCGCTGCGTACTGTAAATTAAAATAGAAGGCTGTTTCCTGTTGCAGCAACGGGAAGCAGCTTTTTTTCTGCCGGAAATGTAAATTTGTGTAAAGAAATGGAAAGAGGTTTGACGGTAATGGGTGGGTGTGCTATAATATTTTGGCAGTATGCAAGTGACTGCTGGCAATGCTCAAATAAGAAAGGGAGGCAATTTCCATGAAAACCACTCTTGTGATTATGGCGGCAGGCATCGGTTCCCGGTTCGGTCAGGGCATCAAGCAATTGGCGGCTGTGGGTCCCGGTGGGCAGATTATTATGGATTATTCCATTCATGATGCCATTGCAGCAGGGTTTGATAAAATTGTCTTTATTATCCGCAAGGATATTGAACAGGATTTCCGGGAAATCATCGGTAACCGCATTGAGAAGCTGTGCAGCGAAAAGAATGTGGAAGTAGCATATACGTTTCAGGCGTTGGACGACCTGCCGGCAAACGTTATACTGCCCGAAGGCCGCAAGAAGCCCTGGGGCACCGGCCAAGCCGTTCTGACCTGCAAGGGCGTTGTGAAGGAACCTTTTGCTGTCATCAATGCCGATGACTATTATGGTAAGGAAGCTTTCAAAATCGTGCATGACTTTTTGCTGGATTATTCTCCCGAACATCCGGAAAAGTATTGCATGGCAGGATTCATCCTGAAAAATACCCTCAGCGATAACGGCGGCGTTACCCGCGGCATCAGCAAGACGGATAAGGACGGGTATCTGACCCAGGTGGACGAAACCTCCAATATCATCAAAACCCCCACCGGGGCGGAGGCTAATGGCATCACGCTGGATGCGGAGTCCTATGTGTCCATGAACTTCTGGGGCCTGACGCCGGAATTTATTGACCAATTGGAAGTGGGCTTTAAGCAGTTCTTTGAAAAGATAGACGGCAACGAGCTGAAGGCTGAATATCTGCTGCCCATTTATATCGACCAGCTCTTGAAGGAAAAGAAGGCTTCCGTGAAGGTCTTGGAAACTCGTGATAAGTGGTTTGGCGTCACTTATCAAGAGGATAAGCAGACGGTGATTGATGCGATTCATGGGCTGGTAGAAAAGGGCGAATATACCAAGGCATTGTTTGATGATTTGAAATGAAGGGAAGCGACATTGCGGTGAAAAAAATTCTTGTTTGGTGTTTGATGCTTATGCTGCTTTGCGGCACGGCTGTGCCAGGGCAGGCACTGATGACTTCCCAGAATCCGCTGATTGATCCGCAGGATGTGCCTCATGTGGAAACGGAAGATGAATTTTATAATGTGCTGTTGTGCGGCATTGACTTTGGCAATTATTCCGGTCATTGGGCCAGCGGCAACAAAAGAGTTCTGGAAATCTGCCACACGGATGTGGTGATGGTGGCTTCCGTCAACAAAACAAAGAATAAGTTGAGTTTGGTGTCTATTCCCAGAGATTCCGTTACTTATATTCCCAATGTGAAGGGGATTTATAAGCTGAATGCTGCGTTCAATTGCGCCGAGGATGTGCATGAGGGCATGGAACGCACACGGGATGCGGTTACATGGCATCTGGGGGGCATTCCCATTCATAATTACATGGCGGTGGATATGGCATCTCTGATTGCGCTGGTGGATGCCATTGGCGGTGTGGATTTTGATATGGATATGAATTATTGGGGGTCCAATGGTAAAATCTATCGCAAAGGCATGCAGCATCTGGATGGCGAAGGCGTGATGGATTATGTTCGTGCCCGGAAAAATGCCAGCAAAGAAGCCAATGATGTGGGCCGCACCAACCGGGGCCGCGCCATGATGATTGCAGTGTTTGACCAGCTGCAGAAGGTGATCCGGGAAGAGGGTCTGGGCAGCGTGATGCTGAAGATGATCAATATCATGTTCGGCGGCGAATACAATGTGATTACCGATTTGAGCCGGGGGGATTTACTGACCCTTGCCACCATGCTGGCGGGCATCAGCGGCGGAGACGCTATTGGCTCCTATACCATGACCGGCGGCTATACCCGTGCCTTTGCCCACTGGAATTTCACCTTCAACAAGCAGGATCATCGCCAACAGGTACTCAAAGAAGTGTACGGCATTGATGCCGAGCCCATTCCGTATGTGAGCATTTCCCATGCCACTTGGCTGGTGGAACGGGGTTTTGATGCGGCCAAGCTGATTATGAGTGCTCGGAAGATTTATCAGGAGTGCGCTGCCATGGAAAATATCACAGCCAGTCAGCAGGAACTGCTGGATGAGATGGCAAGACGTTATGATACGGCGGTGCAGGCTTTTGATAAGGCTGCCGCTACCCATGTCTATGCAGACAGCAAAGCCATGGAGGAAGCGTGTTCTTCTCTTCGTTGGGGTGCAAACCGGGTGATTGAAGCGTTTGACTATAAGGAAAAGTATAGTTGGTATGCTCCTGATTTGTGGTATCAGGATCCCATGATTAACGAATATAATAAAATCAACTGGAACTAAATAAACAAAAGCCGCTTTTCTTGTGCAGAAGCGGCTTTTTTGTGTACAAAGATGGATTATTTACGTTTTTATAATGGCTTTACGGGGAAAATTGCTGTATAATAGACATCAGAGGGGATAAACAATGGAAATGGAGGCACAAAAAATGCGTGTGCTAATTGAACTGCATGATACGAAACAGCCGGTGGAAAATGTGATTGCGGCTTGTGTGCTGAAGCCGGATGTGTTGGTGCTGCTTGGGGACAGAAAAATAGAAAAGAACAAATACAGAAAGCCCCTTTTATCCTTCTTCCGGATGGAAGACCTAAATATCAAGGTGGACTGGCGGCCTTGCGGCATTCATGATGTGCAACAGGTGACAGAATGTCTGGAGCAGGTCATCCAAGAATACGGCAAAGAAAACTGCATGGTGGATGTGGGCGGCGGCAGCGAAACCCTTCTGATGGCGGCAGGGCATGTGTGTCTGAAGGATGCGGTGACGGCGGTGCAGCATGTGCCGGGAAGCAATAAGCTGCGCTGGCTGACGGGCCCGGAGAAGGGGACGGAGCTGGGCTTTAATTTGCACTTTACGCTGGACCAGGTGGTGGCTCTTTCCGGGGGCGAGCTTTTGCGCAACGGCCATGTGGGGCCGGAAATGATGACCCCGGAAATGACAGGGCTGATTGACCGCATTTTCCCCATTTATCTGGAAAATAAGAAGAACTGGCCCAAGTTTGTGCAGTATTTGCAGGTGGCTACCCGCCAGGAATACTGGACGGGAAATTTCTATGATGCTCCCCGGATGATTTTTGTGAATGGGCAAGCCCGGAACGTGAATGACACCATGATGCGCACTTTGCAGCAAGCCGGAGCAATCAGCCGCTATGAATTGGACGAAAAACGGTGCAAGTTTTCCTTTGTGAATGCCACCATCGGCAAGTGTATGTGCGATGTGGGTGTATGGCTGGAAATGTATTTGTTCTCCGCCATGGTGCAAAGCGGTGTTTTTGACGATGTGCAAATCAGCATGGTGGTCAGCTGGGACGACGACGAAAAGGGCGACCGGGTGCAGAACGAAATTGATGTGGTGGCCTCCGCCGGGGTGGGGCAATTGTTCTGTTCCTGCAAAACCTCCACGCCGGATCCCTATATGCTCAACGAAATTGCCGTGATGACGGAGCGTTTCGGCACAGCCCATGCAACGCCCGTTCTGGCCACCGTCTGCGACATGAAAAAGGAAGCGGCGTCTGCTTATTACCGGGCGGAACAGATGGGGGTTGCGCTGATTGACATCAATGATCTGGAAAAGGAAAACCTGATGAGGAAGCTGCAAACCCTGCGGAAAAAATGGGACAGAGATTCGTAAAAACAATAGGAAAACAGCTTTTCGGGGGTAATTCACCGCCGGAAAGCTTTTCTTTTTGGGCCGAATGCGGTAAAATAAAGGCAGCTGAAAATTGTATGCAATTTGCTGATGCGATGAAAAGACAGCGGCATCTTGCATTTGTCCGGGGCTGGTCGCAGCACTGCCGGTCAGGACGGCGGAAATAAAACCGCACCGGTTTTCAGAAAAAACAGCAATGCGCCTGTGCTGCAAGGGGCATTTTACGGAAGGAAGCGTGTTCGGGTGAAGTATGTCGTTCTCATTCTTTATGCCATCATGATTGTGGGTATTTTGGTTTTGACGGCCAAAAAATCCCTTTCGTTGAATGACTTTTTGCTGGGCGGCCGCAGTGTGGGTGCATGGATGAGTGCCCTGTCCTACGGTGCCAGCTATTTTTCCGCAGTAATCATTGTGGGTTATGCAGGCAGTATGGGCTGGCAGTATGGCGTGGCGGCGGCATGGGCCGGTATCGGCAATGCGGTGATTGGCAGCTTGCTGGCATGGTCGCTGTTGGCAAAGCCGGTGCGGCGCATGGGCGAAAAGCTGAATGTGGGCACTATCCCCGGTTTCTTTGAAAGGCGTTACAATGCCAAGTGGATGAAGCTTTTGGCCTCCGTGATTATTTTCGTGTTCCTGATTCCCTATTCCGCCTCCGTGTATAAGGGATTGGGCACCATGTTCCGCATGGCACTGGGCATTGATTATACTTGGTGCGTGATCGGTATTGCGGCGCTGGCGGCGTTGTATCTGTTCGCCGGCGGCTATAAGGCCACCGCCATTACGGACTTTGTTCAGGGCAGCATTATGATCGTGGGCGTGGTATTGATTATTGCGTACATTATCAACGGTGCCGGCGGCCTGAAAAACGGCTTGGAAGAACTGGGCAAAATGGAGGGCGGCACCTTCAATTCCATGGGCATTACCAAGGCCAATGCGCAAGGGCTGCTTTCCAATGTGCTCTTGACCTCCCTTGGCGTTCTGGGTCTTCCCCAGATGCTGCATAAGTTCTTTGCCATCAAGGATGAAAAATCCGTCCGTCGGGCTACGGTTATTTCTACTGTCTTTGCCCTGATTATTGCCGGCGGCATCTATTTTGCCGGCGGCTTTGGCCGGGTGATTCTGAGCCAAATTCCCAATGATACCTATGGCACGGCCTTTGCTGCCGTGGAAGCCGGGGCAATGCCCAAGGACGATATCATGCCCACCATCCTGACCGACCAGACCGTGGTTGGCATCCCGGATGCGCTGCAGGGCTTGTTCATTGTGCTGCTGCTTTCTGCCAGCATTTCCACGCTGACGGCACTGGTGCTGGCCTCTGCCTCTGTTATCTCCATGGATCTGATCGGTTCCTTCTTCCCCAAGCGCACCGAAAAGCAGGCAACGTTTACCATGCGCATTTTGTGCCTTGTGTTTGTGGGGCTGTCGCTGGTGATTAACTTCCTGATGCAGAATACCCCCATCATGCAGCTGATGAGCCTTTCCTGGGGCGTGGTGGCCGGTTCCTTCCTGGCTCCGTTTATGTACGGCCTGCTGTGGAAGAAAACCACCAAAGCCGGCGCATGGGCTGGGCTGCTTTGCGGCTTTCTGGTGGCGTTGGTGCCGCCGCTGTTTATGGGCACGTCCGTTTCTGCCATGAGCGGCGTTGGCGGTATGCTGGCCGGGCTGGTTGTGGTGCCGGTGGTGAGCCTGATGACCCAATCCACCCTGCCTCCCGAAACCATCATTGATACGGCTTTTGCCAAGTAAAATGCACTTGCCCTCCGGCTGATTTTCCGGCCGGAGGGTTTGTCTACATAAAAGGAGCAGCGTATGCAAGCGAAAAATCCCGTGATTTATTCCGATTTTCCGGATCCGGACGTGATTTGGGTGAAGGATACCTATTATCTTGTCACCACCACCATGCACTTTTTTCCCGGTGCGCAGATTCTCTCCTCCAAGGACTTGGTGAACTGGCAGCATGAAGGGTATGTCTATGACACTTTCGGGGAAACGGAGGGGCAGAAGCTACAAGGCGGAGCCATCTACGGCCAAGGCATGTGGGCCCCCACGTTGCGGTATCATGACGGGGTTTTTCATGTGCTCTTTTCCTGCAACGACACAAAAAGCTGCTATCACTATACGGCAGAAAGCGTGAAAGGCCCGTGGAAACGGCAGAAGGTGCAGGGGTTTTATCACGATGCCTCGCTGCTGTTTGACGATGACGGCAGCGTGTATCTGGTGCATGGCAACCGGGATATTTATCTGACCCAGATGAAAAAAGACCTGTCTGGCCCCTTGGAAGGCGGCCTCAACAGGCGGCTGCTTCATGACGATTGCGAAGGCCTCGGCTGGGAAGGCAGCCATATTCACAAAATCGGCGGCGTGTATTACCTGTGCAATATCCATTGGCCCAAAGGGCACATGCGCACCCAGAGCGTGCACAGAAGCGACAGCCTGATGGGTGATTTTGTGGGCGGCGATGTGCTGCAGGACGATCTGGACGGCTCCTTCCGGGGTGTGGCGCAGGGCGGCATCATTGGCACGCCGGACGGGAAATGGTTCATGATGCTTTTTCAAGACCATGGGGCGCAGGGGCGCATGCCGGTGCTGGTGCCGTTCCAGTGGGAAAATGGCATGCCGAAAATGGAAAAAGTGCCGCTGCAATTAAGTGTTCCAGTGGACGAAACGCTGCCGAAATTATACACTTCCGATGCCCTGAAGGGTGGCATCAGCCCCCTCTGGCAGTGGAACCATGAGCCGGACTGGAGCAAGATTGCCTTTACCGGGCAGGGCTTGCAGCTCACCTGCGGCGGCCTGGCTGGTCATGTGGAGCAGGCGAGAAATACCCTCACCCAGAAGTGTTTCGGTAAGAAATGCAGCTGTGCTGTGCAAGTGGATGGAAAAGACCTGCAGGAAGGAGATTTTGCCGGAATCTGCGCTTTGCAAGGCTGCTTTGCCCAGCTGTGCATGACCATTCGGGACGGTAAACGTTTCCTCTCCTTCGTCACCCGTCAGCCGGGTGAAAACGACGATGTGTGGCATTCGCGGGAGCTGCCCCGGGAGAAGGTTCTCCTGCCCGTGGAACAAACAACCATCACCCTCCGGGCGGACTTTGATTTTACCTGCGATCAGGTGCGGTTCTTTTATGAAACAAAGGAGGGCTTTGTGCCCGTTGGCGAACCCCATCAGCTGCATTACCGGCTGGATCATTTCACCGGTTGCCGTATCGGCCTTTGCGCCTTCAACGGGAACGGCATCGGCGGCACCGCCCTGTTTTCAGATTTTGTGTATAGGGTGGAGGAAGAGATAAATGAAAATTGAATTGCAGCCGGAAGGTGTTTGGTATCACGGATCCAATTGTATTTTTTCGGAATTGAGGGAAAACAGCACCATTACCCCGTGGCGAGCATTGGCGGAAGCCTTTTCCCATCAGCCCAGCCGCCTTTCTTATGACGACGACGGAAATATCACCCACAACGGAAAGGAAAAGGGATATCTGTACATCATTGATGAAAAAATCTCCGTGGGTGAGGATGTGTATCAGCATCCCGATACCACCATGGATGAAAACGCAGAGTTTTTGACAAAACGACCGCTGAAAGTGAAAATGATTTGCGAGCTGTAAACAGAACAAACCCCTTCGCAGGTGAAAAACTTGCGGAGGGGTTATTACATAGTTTACAGTATACCGACAGAATTTTTTTCATTCTCCCAAAGCCGGTTTTCGCTGGGGGTACGGGGGAGGTACTTTTGACTCAAAAGTACCTTCTCCGTAAAAAATCCGTTCCTTTTTACTCGTTTGCCAGCTTATAGATGGCCAGCACGTCTTGCCAGTAGAGCTTTTTGAGGCCGCCCACGGGATGTTCGGGGCCGAAGGCGATGCCGGTGCATTTCTTGGCCATGAGCTCGAAATCCTTTTCCTCGATGCCCATTTCGGAGAGGGTGGCAGGCTGGCCGATGGAGAGGAAGAAGGAACGCAGCTTTTCGATGCCTTCCAGAATGATATCTTCGGGTTCACGGAAGGAGCCTTCCACGCCCATGACGTTGGTGGCAAACTGGACGAACATGGGGATATTGTCCTTGTACACATACTTCATCCAGGCGGGGGTCAGCACGGCCAGACCTGCACCGTGTGCCACGTCATAGATGGCGGAGAGCTCGTGTTCCATGTTATGGCAGCCCCAGTCCTGATCCCGGCCGCAACCCACGAGGCCGTTGTGCGCCACAGTACCGGCAAAGCCGATTTCACACCATGCGTCGTAATCTTCGTTATTGTCCAGCACCTTGTGGGCATTGTGCATGATGGTTTTGAGGGTAGCTTCGCAGAGACGGTCAGTCAGCTCCACATGGGTGGTATTGGTGAAATAGCGTTCAAAAACGTGGCTCATCATGTCGGAAATGCCGTTGGCCACCTGATTGGAGGGCAGGGTGTAGAAAAGTTCGGGGTTCATGAAGCTCATGAGGGGGCGCAGATAATTGCTGCCGTAGCCGTATTTGAGCTGCTTTTCTTCGTTGGTGATGACGGTATCGCCGCTGGCTTCGCTGCCGGCGGCAGGGATGGTGAGCACGGTGACAACGGGCAGGGCCTTCTTGATGGGCAGACCCTTTTCATACATATCCCACACATCGCCGTCGTAGTAATAGCCCATGGCGATGGCCTTGGCGGAGTCGATAACGCTGCCGCCGCCAACGGCCAGAATCAGATCCACATTTTCCTTGCGGCAAAGAGCAATGCCTTCATGCACGAGGGACAGACGGGGGTTGGGCACCACGCCGCCAAGAGCGCAATAGGAGATATTAGCCTTTTCCAGAGAGGCTACAATGCGGTCATACAAGCCGCTTTTTTTCACGCTGCCGCCGCCAAAGTGCAAGAGCACTTTCGTGGCTTTTTCCTTCAGCATTTCGCCCACTTTGTTTTCCGCACCTTTGCCGAAAACAAGGTGCGCCGGAGAATAAAATTCAAAATTGTTCATAACGGGTATTCCTCCTTATTTGATATTGATGTTCATTTCCTTGCCCAGCTTGCGCAGGAAAGCGGTGGCTTCCACATACTGCTCATGCCGGTCAAAATGCTCGGTGAAAACGGTGGTGTCTTCGCCCAGTTTTTCCGCTTCTTCCAAGGCCACGTTCATGGGCAGGCCGCCATTTCCCGGCATTACTTCCCGGATGCAGCAGGGTAGCTCGTCGCCCAGCTTGACGTCTTTGAGATGAATGGAGCGGATATGGGGACCCAGGAGATTGAAGCAATGGCGGATGAAGCTTTCGGCGTTATGATAGCGTTCCACGCTGCTGACCATATTGGCAAAATCCAGATGCACGGAGAAACCGGGACGGTCAATATCCTTGAGCAGCTGCAGATACTGTTCCGGAGAATCGGGCACCATCCAAGGCATAGGCTCCAGAGAATAGCTGGACGTTTTGGGGTTCACATCATCAATGATTTCCCTTGTGATGCGGATGATTTCGTCATAGGTTTCTTTGGCATAGTTGCCGGGGGCATAGCCGTCCCAGATGGTGGTGCTGAGGGAGCCCACAATGTTCACGCAGCAGTTGGCTCCGATGCGCTCGGCCATATGCAGCTGGGCTTTGGCATAGTCAATGGCCATGCGGCGTTCATTTTCATCGGAAGAGAGCACGTTTTTCCACACGCCCACTTCGCCGATCACCAGATCGTTTTCCCGGATGCACTGGGCATATTCCTCCTGAACGGAAAGGGGGGCAAAGGAATCCACAGGGAAAATCACGGCACTGTAGGTGAGGTTTTTCACTTCTTTCAGCCATTCTTCGGGGCTGTGATAGGGACGCATAATACTGCCGCCAAGGCGCATAAAGGCATGACCTCCCATTCATTTCATATTTTCCTGATATTATCATATCATACTTTTCTTTTTCTTAAAAGACAGAAAGGAAAAAGAATGCGTCAATTAGAAGAAGTTTCAAAGAAACTTTCTTTTAGGGGCGATTTATGGTATAGTAATCTTATCCATTGAAATCAGGAGTGAATTATTATGAAATTATGCAAAAGAATCATGCTTTTTGCGACGCTGGCTCTTCTGTTGCTCTTGGCAGGCGCAATGCAGGCCTTGGCGGCCGAGGAATTGCCGGAGGGCAGCGTGTATGTGACGTTTGAGGATGGGATGCCCAAAGGCTGGGAATGTGCCAACGGATGGACCAACGGCGGTGTATTCAATGTGAACTGGCGCAGGAAGAATATCACCATTGAAGACGGCATCATGCGTGTGACCATTGACCGGGATGCTCATTCCACCAATGGTATTCCCTATTCCAGCGGCGAATTCCGCAGTCGTTCTTTCTTTGGCTACGGGAAATATGAAGTGAGCATGAAGGCTATCAAAAATGACGGGGTTGTTTCTTCGTTCTTTATGTATACCGGCCCTTCGGATAATAATCCGTGGGATGAAGTTGACGTGGAAATTCTGGGGAAAGACACCACCAAAGTGCAGTTCAATTATTTCACCAACGGTGTGGGTAATCATGAATATATGTATGATCTGGGGTTTGATGCTTCGGAAGGTTTCCACACCTATACGTTTGAATGGTATCCGGATGAAATTGTCTGGTATGTGGACGGGGTGGAGGCGCACCGGGTGACGGAGAATATTCCAACGACCAAGGGCAAAATCATGGTGAATGCTTGGTGCGGCATCAATGCCGATCATTGGATCAACGCCTTTGATGCTTCCAATATTCCCCTGACGGCGGAATATGAATGGATTCGGTTCACACCGTTTGAAGAAAATTGAGCAAATGAAAAGGGCTCGGCGAAGTGGTGGGAGCGTTCTTAAGGAACAATTTATCCTGTAACAAACAAACGAGCATCCGGCGTTCGGATGCTCGTTTGCTTATGTAGGTGTACAAACGCAATGCACAGGTACAGTGCGTATAATTGCGCCCTCCTGAACGGGTGTAAATCTGTTTTCGTTTGCTCAACAAACTGGAATTTGTATGTTTGTTATGTGGTGCAATAATTCAGAAACACACTCTTTATATAAGACTGATATGTTGCGTCATCTCGGCTGATTCGGTAAAAGTATGAGTATATGAGAACCATATAATATTTCACATTATCCCAATTGCATTTACCAACGGACAGGTAACCCTCCACAAATAAAGAAATTTCTTTCTCTGTGTTCATAAATTTTTGACCTGGGCGAAGAATCAATGCCCAAGCAATATCAAATTCCTTGTTTCCCCATCCAGATAATTCAAAATCTAATATCGCAGATATATGTTTTTCCTGCCAAAGAATATTGGCATAGTGAAAATCTCCATGACAGAAACACTTATTAATTATCTGGGGTTGATTTGAAATTAAATAGTCATAAACAAATTCTATGTCGAGTTCTGAAAAATATTGTTTTTCTGGTATATGAAAAAATCTACGGTCTTTGACATCGGAAAATGTTCCCTCTTGTGCATGTAACTTAGCAAGCGTCTGCCCATATTCATAGAGATAGTCTAAAGAAGTATAGTTCGAATTATCTCCCACGATAATAGACAATCGCTCTCCTTGCTTTGCAACAGAAACACAAAAGTGTTTCTTTTCCTCATCGTAATCGATAATTAAAGGAGCAAGTTCGCAATTAATAGCATTTATGGTGTTAATTTCATTTTCTATATCTGCCCCTAACTGCCGTGCCACTTTTACATAAGCTTCAATTTCTCTTTGTTCATATATACCTTTTACTTGAAAAACATCGTTGCCAGCATGAGGGTAACCGATTACCTCCAATAAAGAAAAGTTCTTATACGGCAAAGAATAAGGGTCTTCCGTATCTCTCCATTTTTCAGGATGCTTCATATTTATTACCTCGTCAAATTCAAGTTTATGCGTTCATTCTATCACAGCAATACAAAAAACAGCAAGCCTTGGCGGGCTTGCTGTTTCGGTATTTCATTGGTGTAGAGCGAAGGATAATTCTTTCCTTTCCATCACTCTCACTATGCTGAGCCCTTTTTGTTTGGTGTTTTATGCTTCCAAGGCGGCGAAGAAAATCTTCCGACCGGCCTTGCGGATATCGACGGCCAGCTGGTGCATGCGGCTGACGGAGAGGGGCGTGGTGATGAGGCGATAAACGCCATCCTTCAATTCCACTTCTTCCGTTGGGAAGAGCTGATAATCTTCCGCTTCCATGCGCACATAATAGCGGTTGACGCCGTTTTCGTTATTGGCTTCGCCTTCTTTGCAATCGGCTGGCAGGAAATGCTGGCAGCCGTTCCGAATCAGGATCAGATCACGCAGCACGTTGGAGGCGGTGGGATCGCCGCCGGCACCTTGACCGATCATTACCAGTGAGCCGTTATAGCGGCAAACGCTCTTGGCCAAATTATTGTTATCCAAGACGGAACATTCCGGGGCGTTCTTGGGGAACAGCACGGGCTCCACACAGGCGTAGATGCTGCCGTCTTCGTTCTTGCCGCCCTTGGCAATCAGGCGGCAAACCAGCCCTTTGGGGGCGAAATGCTGCACATCTTCGGCGGTGAGGTTTTCAATGCCTTCCCGGTTCAGCCCTTGCGTGGGCAGCACGCCATAGGAAACGGCGCAAGCCAGCATAATCTTGCGCAGGGCGTCCTGGCCGGAAACATCTGCCGTGGGGTCAGCCTCGGCGTAGCCCAGCTCCTGTGCTGCTTTCAGGGCGGCTTCGTAGGTGCAGCCCTTGCGCTGCATAGCGTCCAGCATGTAATTGGTGGTGCCGTTGAGGATACCACTGACGGCTTGCACTTCGTCCAGCTGGCGAGACTGGCTCAAGGCGTGAAGGATGGGCATACTGCCGCCGCAGGCAGCCCCAAAGAGGAAGGAAACACCTTTTTCACGGGCTAACTGATTTAATTTTGGGCCGTAGATGGCAACCATGGCCTTGCTGGAAGAAACCACATGCTTTCCGGCCAAAATGGCTTTCTTGGCATATTCATAGGCGCATTCGGCGTCCGTGATGCACTCCACCACGGCATCCGTTTCGGCGTCGTTCAAAATATCGTTATAATCCGTCGTCTGATAGGGGGCAGTGTAAAACTCCGGCAGCACCAGCACCAGACCGGGGGTGATGCCCTCCGCCTGCTGAAGCAATTTATACACGCTCTTGCCAACTGTGCCGAAGCCTACCAATGCAACTTTCATGTCTGTCCCTCCGGGAAAATGTTTTCTTTTTGTCCGTTTCTGAAAAACACTTGTTTTTCCGACAAAAACAGTGTATCATAGGGGCAACCCTTTTGCAAGGGCAGAAAGCGGAAAAAACAAAGGAGAAACAGCCATGCTGGACGATTATCTGATTATCCATAAAAGCATCCTGCCGGATTATTACGATAAAGTGTTGACGGCCAAGCGGCTGTTGGAGGCAGGCGTAGTAAAGGAAGTGAGCCAGGCGGCGAAGATGGCCGGCATTTCCAGAAGCACTTATTACAAATATAAGGACTTCATTTTAGAACCCAATCGGGAGTCTGCTGGGCGCAAGGCCATTTTCAGCATAACGCTCAGCCATGAGCCGGGGGTGCTCAGCGCCCTGCTTTCCTGTATTTCGGCCTTGCATTGCAGCGTGCTCACCATCACCCAAAACCTGCCCATCCACGGAAAAGCCGGGGTGACCATCGCCTTGGACGTGAGCCAATTGAACGGGGACATTCAAAACCTATTGGACAGCATGAAAAGCGTATCGGGGGCGGAAAACCCGCGCCTGATCGCCATTGAATAAACGGAGGAAACAGATTATGCAGTATCAAAGCACCAGAAGCAACCTATCCGGTTCCGACACCTATGCCGTTTTGCAGGGGCTGGCCCCGGACGGCGGATTATTTATTGATAAAAATTTGGGGGAGAAGCCTTTTGATGTGCAGGCGTGCCTGAAAAAAGACAGCCTCGGTATGGCGGAAATGATTCTTTCCTATCTGATGCCCGGCTTTGAAAACATGAAAGAGCTGGTGGAAAAAGCCTACATTGGCAAATTTGAAACGGAAGATCTGACGCCCCTTGTGCCCGTTGGAGAGGATTATGTATTGGAGCTGTTCCGGGGACCCACCTCTGCCTTTAAGGATGTGGCTCTGTCCATGCTGCCCCAGCTGATGACTGCCGCCCGGAAACAGGAAAACATGCAAGGCAAAACGGTGATTCTCACCGCCACTTCCGGCGATACGGGCAAGGCTGCCCTCAACGGCTTTCAGGATGTGGAGGGCACCAGTATCATCGTGTTCTACCCGGCAGAAGGCGTTTCTCCCATGCAGCAGCGGCAGATGGCCACGCAAGAGGGAAATAACGTGGTGGTATGCTCCGTGGAAGGAAATTTTGACGATTGTCAGCGTGGCGTGAAGGAGGCCTTTGCCACCCTGTCCGGCCAGCTGGAGGGCAGCGGCGTTCAGCTTTCATCCGCCAATTCCATCAATATTGGCCGTCTGGCACCGCAGGTGACTTATTATTTCATCGCCTATGCAAAGCTGGTGGCAATGGGGCGCATTGCCTTTGGCGAGCAGGTGGATTACATCGTGCCTACTGGCAATTTCGGCGATATTCTGGCCGGTTACTATGCGAAGATGATGGGCTTGCCCGTGGGCAGGCTGGTTTGCGCCTCCAATGCCAATAATGTGCTGACGGATTTCCTGAAGACGGGGCTGTATGACCGCCGCCGGGAATTCTATAAGACTGCTTCTCCTTCCATGGATATTCTGGTTTCCTCCAACTTGGAGCGGTTGCTCTATTACGCCAGCGGCGACCAGAACAAGGTGAAAGCATGGATGGAGCAGCTGAACAAAGAGGGCTTCTATCAGGTGGATGAAGCGACGCTGAAAAACATTCAGGAAAGTTTCGAGGCCGGATGCTGCAATGAAGCAGAAACCATGGCTGCCATCGGCAAGGTCTGGCAGGAGGAGAAGTATTTGCTGGATCCCCACACCGCTGTGGCGTGGCATGTGATGGCCGAGGGGAAGGCGCAGGCAGAGGGCAGGCCGCAGGTGGTGCTTTCCACGGCATCTCCCTATAAGTTCCCCGGCCCGGTGCTGAACGCCCTGAACATTGCGGGCGGCGAGGATGAATTTGCCGACGCCGAAAAGCTGAACGAAGTGACGGGCGTGCCGGTGCCCAAAAATTTGGCCAGTTTGCGGCAAAAGCCCATCCTGCACAAGGACCGCATCGCACGGGATCAGATCATCCCCTATGTGTTGGAAAAACTGAAATAAGTCAAATCAAAAACAGCCGTTGCAATGGCTGGAGGATTATTAAGAAACAATTTGTCCAGTAATGAGGAAGACGAGCATCCGGCGGATGCTCGTCTTGTTTATGCAGGAGTACAAACGCAATGCACCGGAATGGTGCGAATAATTGCGTCTTCCTGTGGATCTATGGCTGCTCGACAAATTGGAATTTGACAATGAACTCATTTAGTCTATCTTTGCGTAATCTTCTCTCAACATACCGTAAATATTATAGTCACAATAGACCGAAACCATTTTGCCTTGTCGGATTGTCCCCTCTTTTATGAAACCACACCGCTCAAGGACCTTATTTGAAGCAATATTCCTGACATCAGCACGCCCATTCAGCCGCTCTATTTCTGTATTTTCAAATATGAACCGTACCACTTCCTTTAGTGCTTCTGTAGTAATTCCCATATTCCAATATTCAGGATGAATACGATACGCAACATCACCCATCCTAAAATTCTGTATATTAAATACTGCAATCATTCCAATAACAGTATTTGTTTCTTTCAAGACAATCCCCCAGTCAAAATCTAGTGAAGGCTTCCTTTTCACCCAAGGACGGGGGTCAATGAACATCAATTCTGGATTTTTTTCACCCTTGCTAGCTTTTCGTCCCCAATAGGTATAAATTTCATCTCTCCCCAACCATTCCTTTAAATCTGGTACATCTGCTTCGTTAAGCGTTCTAATAATAAGCCTATCAGTTTCAAGGACAGGTTTATCTATCTCATAATCTTTTAACATGATTCCTCCATCATATCATCGTATTCTGTCTCTTCGACCTATTCCAGTTTATCGCTTTCATTTTATCAAAGCAGTACAAGAAATAGCAGGCCTTGGAGGGCTTACTGAATCAATTTGTTTCTGATTGTTCACTACAAATTGGCTATAATCGTGGTGTATTATGCAGGACATAACATTCCTTGACACCATGCTTGCTGTGCAGCGGCTGTTTTTCAATCGCCGAGCCAATGGCTCAGTCCTTTTTAATGTTTTCTTCTTTCAGATGGCTGTACACCGTGCCGGGCTGCACCCCGTCCTTATGGAAGGACATCAGCTCGCTCACCGTTACCAATTGATACCCTTCGGCAATCAATTCAGGGATGGCTTTTTCCATGGCGGCGGCAGTGGTTTCGTAAACGTCATGACACAGCACAATCACGCCGTTTTCTACGTTTTTCATCACTTTGCTGTAGGTTTTGCTGGTGCTGCGGGTGGCCCAGTCCAGCGTATCCAGTTCCCAATGGGCGATAATCATATCCATTTCGGCGCAGATGTTTCGCACCCGTTTATTGGTATTGCCATAGGGGGGACGCAGTACCTTCACCTGATAGCCGCCCGTCACTTCCGCCACCACGTTATTGGTGTCTTCCAGTTGCTGGCGGATTTTGCTTTCGGAGGCCTTTTCCAGATCGGGATGATTCCATGTATGGGAGGCAATTTCGTTGCCCTGGGCCACGGCCAGCTTCACAATTTCCGCATAGGGGCGCACATTGACGCCCTGTACGCAGAAGGTGGCACGGGCATCATACTGCGCCAGCACTTTCAGGATGCGGATGGTGTGCTCCGAAGGGCCGTCGTCAAAGGTGAGGGCGATCATGGGCTTATTGGGGTCGATGGTGCGCACCTTGCTTTTGATGATGGAGCTTTCCACGTTCATGATTTCCGCCACTTGGGTATAGGGCAGGGTGAGCAGGATATCGCCGTAGATATGGGGCATATAGGTGCCGGCCGGGAGATAAATTTCATAGCCTTCCTGGTTCATGATGCCATAGGAAAGGGCATGATCGTCAGGCTCAATCAGGTATCCGTCCGTGGGGTCATCCAGGATATTTTCCATCCGGCTGTCCAGACAGAAAAGCAGCCGGGTGGTCTGGGGGAAAAGCTCCTGCGCAGAAAGCACCTTTTGATTTTGCGTGTCCAGGTTCAGGGGCAGGAACACCTGCAAGGCGGTGTCCCCTGCGGTATAGCGGCCTGCCAGCAAGATGGACTGATAGCGGTCGTCGATTTTTACAGCCCGGTAATTGACGGTATACTGCCCTTCTTCGCCGGGATGGTTTTTGGTAAAGTCTTCTTCAAATAGTTTCAGGGTATCATTCAGCCAAGCGTCAATTGTTTCATCCGCTTCTGAAATTCTGGTGATGGGGTAATGGAAAGTGTAGGGGAAGCCGCCTTCACGCTGGCGCATGCGAGGGCTGCCCACATCCTTGGGGGCATTTTCCAAGGAAGCAAAGTTAAAGGCGTAATGGGTGTCTTCGCTGGTGAGCAGGGTTTCAAATGCACCGGAAAGGGGGGTGAGACGGCTGCTTTCCACCCAGCCGAACACATGGCCGATGCGGATGCGGCTGAAAGCCCCTTCCGTTTGGATGCGCTCGGCCTTCACGCCGCTCATCATCTGCAAAAGGATTTTGCTTTCCGTGTCGGCCTTTTCCCGAAGGGTCAGGATGGTGCCGTCATTTTTTGTTTCCACCCAGTCAAGGTGGGTGTAATTGGCGGTGATATTGAGATACTGGGTCATCATATAGCCGATTTTGTTACCGGACTGCACTTTGCACCATTCGCCGTCGTTTTCCAGGATGGTCACAGTGCTGCCTACCTTAAAAGAGCCGAGGGACTTACTGTCCGAGGAATTGGATTCACGCATATTCAGCTTGCCGCCCCGGACAGTGCCGGTATAGGTAATATCTTCCGCAGAGGAATAAGCGCATGCGGAAAAGACCATCAGGCAAATCAGCAGCGCAAACATCAGCTTTTTCATGGGTGTATCCTCTTTCTTTATGGTATTTGGGTACTTTTATAGTATATCGGAAAAACGGCTTTCTTTCAAGCCAAAATTCCGCATATTTCGCAGGGTGCAGGGGCAGGCATGAAGCCCTTCTTTGCGGCATATTCTGTGCCGAAAGGGGAGGGAAAAATGAATCAGGAAATTCAGCGTCGCTGCATCATGCTGGCTCGCCACATCCTTGAAACGGGCGATACGGTGCGGCAGGCGGCCAAACGCTTTCAGCTGAGCAAATCCAGCGTACACAAGGATGTGCATGAACGGCTGAAATATGTGCATCCGGGGCTTTTTGAGGAAGTGCAGCAGGTGATGAACTTTCATCATCAGGTGCGTCATCTGCGGGGCGGCGAAGCCACCAAGGCGAGATGGAAGCGCATCCGGGAAGGAAAATAAAAAAGCTGTTCTTTTGGTGTTCAACGGTTGAAATGCTTTGCATTTATGTGTATGCTATATCTGTATACATATAGGGAGGCAAGGCAATTATGCGATTTGTTGTAAAACTGGGCACGTCCACCTTGGCTTACGCCACGGGAAGGCTTAATATTCAGCGGGTGGAAATGCTTTGCAAGGTATTGAGCGATTTGAAAAACGCAGGCCATGAAATCATCATGGTTTCTTCCGGTGCCATTGGCATGGGCGTGGGCAAGCTGCTGCTAAAAGAGCGGCCTACGGATATTCCTTCCAAGCAGGCGGCAGCAGCGGTGGGCCAGTGTGAACTGATGTATACCTATGACCGGCTTTTTTCTATCTATAATCATACCGTGGCGCAAATTCTTTTGACCGGCGAAGATATCGAAATTGAAAAACGCCGTCATAATTTTGAAAACACGCTGCATAGGCTGCTGGAGTTGGGAGCCCTGCCCATCATCAACGAAAACGATACCGTGGCAACGGATGAAATCTTGATTGGGGATAACGACACCTTGGCAGCGGTGGTGGCCGTCAGTGCCAAGGCGGATTTATTGATATTGCTGACGGACATCGACGGCCTTTGCACCGCCGATCCCCACAAGAATCCGGACGCCAAAATGCTGAAAACGGTGAAGGAAATCACGCCGGAAATTGAGGCCATGGTGGGCGGTGCAGGCAGTGCGCTGGGCACCGGCGGCATGCACACCAAGCTCCATGCGGCAAAAATTGCCACGGCAGCCGGGATCGATATGGTGATTACCAACGGCAGCCATCCCGAAGACCTTTACGAGATTGTGGCCGGGAAGGAAATCGGCACACGTTTTTTAGCAGGTGAAAAGCAATGAAGGAAACACAGGTTATTTTGCAGGAAGCAAAAGAAGCGGCACGGCTGATGAACAGCGTGACGGAAGCGCAGAAAAACACGGCCTTGCAATATATGGCGGAGGCCTTGCTTTTGGGTGCCGATAAAATTCTGCAGGCCAATGCTTTGGACATGGAAAAGGCCAAGAGGGTCATTGCTCCTGTGATGCTGGACAGGCTGCTGCTGACCCAAGAGCGCATTGCCGCTATGGCGCAGGGCATTCTGGACGTGGAAAAGCTGCCCGACCCTGTGGGGAATGTTTTAAGCGAAAGTAAGCGTCCCAACGGCCTTGTGATTCAGAAAGTATCCGTGCCGCTGGGGGTTGTGGCCATCATTTATGAAAGCCGCCCCAATGTGACCAGCGATGCGGCGGCTCTTGCCCTCAAAAGCGGCAATGTGTGCGTGCTTCGGGGGGGCAAGGAAGCCTTTCAAAGTGCATACGCCATCGTGCAGGCCTTGCGTGAAGGCTTGAAAAAAGCAGGCCTTCCGGAAACGGCGGTAAACCTGATTGAGGATACCACACGGCAAAGTGCCACGGATTTGATGCGTGCTGTGGGCTATGTGGATTTGCTCATTCCCCGTGGCGGAGCCGGGCTGATTAACGCCTGCGTGCAAAATGCGCTGGTGCCCTGCATCCATACCGGCACCGGCATCTGCCATATCTATGTGGATAAGGCGGCGGATTTGGAAAAGGCATTGAAGATTGTGGAAAACGCCAAGATGAGCCGGCCCAGCGTTTGCAATGCGGCGGAAGTATTGCTGGTGCATGAAGAGGTGGCAGCGGCGTTCTTGCCCCGGCTGGAACAACTGCTGACAGCAGAAAGCCGCCAGAAGAAATGCGCTTTCCGGCTGTGCGAAAAGGCTGCCCGGTATATGAAAGGGACATTGGCCGGAGAGGCAGACTTTGACACCGAGTTTTTGGATTATGTGCTGGCGGTGAAGGTGGTAGGGAGCGTGGAGGAAGCCGTTTTCCATATTGCCGAACATTCCACCCACCACAGCGAAGCCATCCTGACGGAAGATGCTGAAGCCGCCGCCCTCTTCACCAAAGCGGTGGATAGCGCAGCGGTGTATGTGAATGCGTCCACCCGGTTTACCGACGGTGGTGAATTCGGCCTCGGATGCGAATTGGGCATTTCCACGCAAAAGATGCACGCCCGCGGCCCCATGGGCTTAAAGGAAATGACGGCGTATAAATATATCATCACCGGCGATGGTCACATTCGTTGAACGGAAAGGAGCAATACAGATGAAATACGGCTTTATCGGCACCGGCAATATGGGCGGTTCGTTGGCAAAGGCAGTGGCGAAGAAATACGCCGCCAATGTGCTTTTGTATGATAAAATGATGGAAAAAGCGGACGCCTTGGCCAGCGAAACCGGAGCGCAGGCGGCTTCCTTTGAAGAAACGGTTCAAAAGAGCGATTATCTCTTCATTGGCGTGAAGCCTTATCTGGCCGAGACCGTGCTTGCGGATGTGAAAGCGGCGTTGCAGGGGAAGACACCTGTAATTGTGAGCATGATGGCTGGGATTGCCTTGGCAGATTTGCAGAAGATGATTGATTTGCCCATCATCCGCATCCTGCCCAATACGCCGGTGGCGGTGGGGGCTGGGCTTACCTTGGCCGTGAAAAACGAAAAGGTGACGGAGGAAATGCGTTCCTGTTACCTTGACGCCATGGAAATGAGCGGCGAAACCCAGTGGATTGACGAAAAGGTGTTTGATGGGGCAGGCACGGTGTCCAGCTGTGGCCCGGCCTTTGCCTATATGTTCATGGAAGCCCTTTCTGACGGCGGCGTATACTGCGGCGTGCCCAGGGAGCAGGCCATGCAGTGCGCAGCCCAGATGCTCATTGGCGCAGGAGAAATGCTGAAACAATCCGGCATGCACCCCGGAGCCTTGAAGGATGCCGTGTGCAGCCCCGGCGGCAGCACCATCGAAGGGGTGCGCACGCTGGAAAATGGGGCGTTCCGCTCCGATGTGATGAACGCCGTCATCAACGCATGGAAAAAGATGACGGGGAAAATGTGAAAAAAGGTGGTGGGAGGGTTGTTAAGGAACAATTTATCCTGCAACGAACAAACGAGCATCCGTGTTTGGATGCTCGTTTGTTTATGTAGTCCTCAAACGCAATGCACAGGAACGGTGCGTATAATTGCGCCCTCCTATGGATTTTTGGGAACTCAATAAATTGGAAGTTGTCAAGTAAAATTTTTCTTCATTAGCGCATACAAAGTTTGCCTATCATCATCAAGTAATAAACTCTCTTTTTTCAGAGCGTAGTGGTGAGCAAACTCTGTATCTTCATACGAGTGATCGTTAATTACAATAGCATTTTTGTATCTCGGTCTCACATGAATATGCAAATGAGGATTGGGTGTGGTTTCTTTATAAAAGTTGTTTAATAAACAACTCCAGTTACTCAGTTCAGCTCCCAATACTTCCTTATAGACGAACTCTAATCTATCTATGATTGTTTTTAATTCAATCCACTCGGAAATATTCAGTTCTGACAGACTTCCGCAATGCCTATTCAGCACCAAAATACATCTGCCTACATAGTCCTGCACATCCGCTAAATAAACAGACCAATGTAATGATCTGTGCAGGAGCCATTCGTTTTCTTTATAATCACACCATTCACACATATTCATCGTTCACCCCTATAAATTCAAGTTTATCGCTTTTATTCTATCACAGTAGTGCACAAAACTGCAAGCCAGCCAAGGCCTGCGGTTCCGTTATTTGCAAGATGAGAAGAGGAGGATAACTCCATCCTTTTCATCTCCCCTGCTGCTGCGGCACCTTTTTTATTTAATTGTAAAAAGGGCGATCAATGATCGCCCCTACTTTTCCAACAATAAAAAATTCCGCATTCCTTATTCCGAATTTCTCTTTATTGGTGAATTCCTAATTCTTTATTTCGATTACGCAAGCATTATCGTCTGGCCGGCGCACTTCTTGGCTTCCTGCTCATCGTGGGTGATGAGGAGCAGGGTTTTGCCCTTCGTTTCTTCCAGCACGGCTTGGATGACGGTTTCTTTTGTTTCTTCGTCCAGGCCTTTGAAGGGCTCGTCCATGATGAGGAAGGGGGCGTCAAAATGCAACGCCCTTGCGATAGCCACTCTGCGCTTCATGCCGCCGGAGAGGGCGGACACGGGCTGATGAAGGCTGTCTTTCAGCCCCATTTTTTCCAGCAGAAGCCGGGCGTGCTCCATGCTTTTCTGGTTTACCATGGCTACATTTTCCAAGGCAGTAAAGTTCTCGCACAGCCGGTTTTCCTGAAAGACCACGCTGATGCGCTCCGGCAGGCCTGTGATTTCGCCGCTGTCTTTTTCCACAAGTCCCAGCAGGGTGTTAATCAGCGTTGTTTTGCCGCTGCCGGAAGGCCCCATCAGGGCAGTACACTTTCCGGCAGGCAGGGTGCAGGAAAAATCCTGCAAAACCTGTTTGCCCCCAAAGGCCTTGGAAAGATGTTGTATCTGAATATCGTTCATTTCATCACCCCGTCAAAGCCTTTCTTCATCAAAAACAGGAATAGCTTTTCAAACGCCTGGCTCAGCAGCACAATCACCACCGTCCATGCAAATAGATCTGCCGTATCGAAATACACTTTCGCCATATACAGCATATCCCCCAGCGACCCTTCCGGCCGGCCGATGAGCTCCGCCGCAATGCCGCTTTTCCACGAAAGCCCAAGGGCTACCGAGCAGGCGGAATAGAGGAAGGGGCGCAGGTGGGGCAGGTGAATGAAGCGCAGCTTTTGCTTCCAAGAAAATTTGAAAACCTTCGCCATTTCCAGCATTTTTCTGTCGGTGGATTTGAGGCCTTGCAGGGTGTTCAGATATATCACCGGGAACACCATCAGAAAAGAAATCACCACCGATAATTTCTGGGCGGAGGCCAAAATCAAAACCAGAATCACAAAGGATGCTACCGGGATACTTTTCACCGTCACCACAAACGGCCACATCAGCATTTCCGCCGCATGGAAGCGGCCGGAGAGCATGGCAAGCACGATGCTGGCTATAAACCCCAGCAAAAAGCCCAGTATGATGCGCAGGCTTGTGTACACGATGGTTTCCCAGAAGGATACTGTTTGCATGAGCGAAAAAAGCCGGCCTGCCACCTGAACAGGGGAGGCCAGCAGCAAACTTTCGTTCACCAGTATGGCGGCTGTTTGCCACACACACAGGGCAAACAGCACCGCCAATGCTTTGTGGAATTTTGTTTTGTTTTGAAGCAGTTTATTCTCCATAGTAGAAATCTTCGCCGGGCAGCTTGCCGCCAAGGGCAGCAGGGTTCATATCAAACAGCACTGTCAGATAGCCTTCCAAGGCCGTCTGCATTTCGTCGCCGTCGATGTAAGTGATGTTGCAGTGCGGGATGGCTTTTTCAGCCACGGCAGCCTTCACAATGCCGTATTTTTCAACCAGCTTTGCAGCCTCTGCCACGTTGTTATTTACATATTCGGTGGATGCCTTGTATTCTTCCAGGAAGGCCTTGAACGCTTCGGGGTTCTGCTCTGCAAACTCCTTGCGCACGATGAGCCCGGCGGTAATGAACTGGCTGCCATTATCGAGGGCATTCCATTCAGCTGTTAAATCCAGTGCCACACGCAGGTTTTCCACCTGCCCCTGCGCCACCGTAACGAAAGGCTGGGGAATCATGGCTACGGCGTTTTCCTGGGTTTTCATGGCAAGCACAGTTTCTGTGGGCTCGCTCTTCCATTCCATGGTCACGTCTTTTTCGATGTCCAGCCCATACTGGCCAAGCAGATAGCGCAGGGCGTATTCAGGGGTGGTGCCCTTGCCGGTGGCGTAGATGGTTTTGCCCTTCAGATCGGAAACGGACTGGATGCTTTCGCCGCCCTTTTCCACGATGTACACAACGCCGAGGGTATTGATGGCGGCAAACTGCACTTTGCCTTCGGTTTTGTTATACAGAACGGCGGCCAGATTGGCAGGCACGGCCAGCACGTCCATTTTACCCTGAATCATCAGGGGAGAAAGCTCGTCCGCTGCGGCGGCCATGGTGAAATCATAGTTTACATTGGTTTCGCCCTTTTCGGCATCGTCCAGTAATTTCACCATGCCGATGGAGGTGGCACCCTTCAGGCCGCCAAGGCGCAAAGTAACATCATCTTCTGCAACGGCAGTGAAAGAAAGTACCATTGCCAGCAGCATCATCAGAGCCATCATTTTTTTCATCATTGTCGTTTTCCTCTTTTCCGGCTGCATTTCAGCCACGTTCAGTATACAGGGAAAGGAGAACATAAGTTGTTGCAATTGCAACAAAATGAAAAATCTTTATTCTTCCATGGGTTGATGCAGCACAAAATGGCGTTTGTTACAGGAAAAGAGCCCCATTTTCTGCATCCGGGTGATGGTTCTGGCAAGAGCGGAGCGGTTGGCTCCAAGGTAAGCGGCCAGCTCCGTCCGGGAAAAGGGGATATCAAAAGCCATGCCGTGGTGCTTTTGATAAATGGAAAGAAAGGCTTTCATCTTTTCTTCCAGTGTGCTTTTAGAAAGAATCTGGATACGATCGTTCATTTGCAGGGCACGGGAAGCAAGGTTTGCAATGAAGCGATGAATGAGCAGCGTTTCCAGAGGCGTTTTGGGCTGCAATTTCCGCACGTTTTCAGGATGCAGCCATAAAATGCGGCAGGGGGAAGCGGCCAGGACATAGACCGCCTCTTCCTTTTGCAGATAGGCCAGTGATTCGCCGAACATGCCGCCCTTTTCCACATGGGCCATCATCATTTGGTTTCCGGAAAGGTCGTCTGTATAGACTTGCACGCTGCCCTGCAAAATAAGGCCGAACCTTGTGAAAGGGGAAAGGATGGGCTTTACCGTGTCCCCTTTCTGATAGGTGTTTTCCTGTGCATTGAAAAAGGACAGGGCGATGGATAACTCCTCGTTTGAAAGGGAGGAAAACAATGCCGTCTTTTTCAGCAGGGCCTGATCCATTTTTATCATGCTCCTTTCCGCAAAACCGCTTTCCTTTTCTATTATAGCATGAAGCAGCATCATCTGTCACCTTTTCGTTACTTTCAGGAAAGAAAAGAATTGTCAGTTTGAGAAAAATAGTATATAATAGCAAAGACGGCAATATTTGCTATAAAAGCATACCATAAATGAGGAGGAACCAACATGAGCTACGGTTATTTCGATGATGCTCGCCGTGAGTTTATCATCACCCGGCCGGACACCCCCAGCCCTTGGATCAACTATCTGGGCAGCGAAGATTTCTTCACCCTGATGAGCAACACCTCCGGCGGCTACACCTTCTATAAGGACGCCCGCCTGCTGCGCCTCACCCGTTATCGCTACAATAACATCCCCAGCGATCTGGGCGGTCAGTATTTCTTCATCAAAGAAGGCGAAAACATCTGGGCTCCCGGCTGGATGCCCATGCAGACCAAGCTGGACAGCTATGAATGTGCTCATGGCCTTGGCTATACTCGGTTGACTTCTTCCCTGAACGGCTTGAAGGCCCAGCAAACGGCTTTTGTTCCCCGTGGCGAAAATGCGCTGGTGACCCAGCTGAAGCTGAAGAACGAAAGCAATGAAGAAAAGCAGGTTTCCGTGCATTCCTTCATCGAATTCTGCCTGTGGAATGCGCAGGACGACTCCACCAACTTCCAGCGTAACTATTCCACCGGCGAAGTGGAAGTGGAAGGCAGTGCCATCTATCATAAGACCGAATATCGTGAACGCCGCAATCATTTTGCCGTTTATGCCGTGAATAAGCCCTTGGACGGCTTCGATACCGACCGGGCTACTTTCCTTGGCCCCTGGGGCGATCTGCAGATGCCCAAGCTCGTCAAGGAAGATATTGCTATGAACGAAATGGCCAGCGGCTGGTCTCCCATCGGCAGCCATTTCCTGAAGTATACCTTGAAGGCCGGCGAAGAAGTGAGCATGATCTTCGTGCTGGGCTATTGCGAAAACAAGCGGGAAGAAAAGTTCATCGCCCATAACGTGATCAACAAGGCTCCTGCCTATGCCCTGCTCAAGAAATATGAGAAGGACGAGCAGTTTGAAGCAGCTCTGGCCGAGCTCAAAGCCTATTGGAACGGCCTGCTCTCCACCTATCAGGTGAAATCTTCCGACGAGAAGATGGACCGCATGGTGAACATCTGGAACCAGTATCAGTGCATGGTCACCTTCTGCATGAGCCGCTCTGCTTCCTATTTTGAAAGCGGTATCGGCCGCGGCATGGGCTTCCGTGACTCCTCTCAGGACCTGATGGGCTTTGTGCACCTGATTCCCGATCGTGCCCGTCAGCGCATTCTGGACATCGCTGCCACCCAGAAGCCCGACGGCAGTGCTTACCACCAGTATCAGCCCCTCACCAAGCGTGGCAATTCCGATATCGGCTCCGGCTTCAATGATGACCCCCTCTGGCTCATCTTCGGCACCGCTGCCTACATCAAGGAATCCGGCGATGTGAGCATCCTGAACGAAATGTGCGCCTTTGATAATGACGATTCTCTGGCTGCTCCTTTGTATGAGCATCTCCGCCGCTCTTTCCACTTTACCATGGAACATCTGGGCCCCCATAAGCTGCCTCTCATCGGCCGTGCGGACTGGAACGACTGCCTGAACCTGAACTGCTTCTCTCTGGAACCCGGTGAAAGCTTCCAGACCGTGCAGAACTATGACAGTGGTGTGGCCGAATCCGTTTTCATTGCCGGTATGTTCGTGGCCGTCAGCGATGACTATGCCAAGCTCTCCGAGCTGGCCGGGCATCCCGAAGAAGCGGAAATCGCCGCCAAAGCCAAGGCCGAAATGGAACAGGCTGTCTTGAAAGACGGCTGGGACGGCGAATGGTTCCTGCGTGCTTATGACGCCTTCTCCAAGAAGGTGGGCAGCAACGAATGTGAAGAAGGCAAGATCTTCATCGAGCCGCAAGGCTTCTGCGTGATGGCAGGTATCGGTATCAAGGAAGGCTATGCCCAGAAGGCCATGGACAGCGTGCATAAGCATCTGCTTTCCAAGCACGGCATCGCCATCCTCACGCCTCCTTACACCGTCTATCATGAAGAACTGGGCGAAATCAGCTCCTATCCTCCCGGATACAAGGAAAACGGCGGCATCTTCTGCCATAACAATCCCTGGTGCGTCATTGCCAACACCGTGCTGGGTCATGGCAACGAAGCCTTTGATATCTACTGCCGCACTGCTCCTGCCTATATCGAGGATCAGGAACTGCACCTCACCGAGCCCTATGTGTACAGCCAGATGGTGGCCGGTCCCTATGCGCCCCGTTCCGGTCAGGCCAAGAACTCCTGGCTCACCGGCACTGCCGCATGGACCTTCCACGCCATCTCCCAGGCCATTCTGGGCATCAAGCCCGATTATGACGGCCTGAAGATTGATCCCTGCCTGCCCGGCCACATCGAAAACGTGAAGATCACCCGTGTTTTCCGCGGCTGCACCTATGATGTGGAAATCGAAAACAAGGCTGGCGGCGAAGTGAAGAAGGTAACCTTGGAAGTGAACGGCCAGCCCTTCGAGGGTCAGGTTGTTCCGGCTTGCGGTGACAAGGTTTGCGTGAAGGCGATTGTGGAATAAGCTGCTGAAACGAAATCGAAATTCATAGAACAAAACGGTGCTGCCTCCTGCATGCACAGGGGGCGGCACTTTTTCTATCTTCGGGTGGGCGAAAAAACGCACAGCGGGCAGAATTTGTCCCATTCGGGGGCTTGTCAAATGGTGGGAAACAGGATATAATACATTGAGGCAGGCTGGCAATGCAGCCGCCAACACATTGATTTACTTTAAGGAGGAGATTCCTATGGTGAAGGTTGCTATCAATGGTTTCGGTCGCATTGGCCGTCTTGCTTTCCGTCAGATGTTCGGTGCTGAAGGCTACGAAGTCGTGGCTATCAACGACCTGACCAGCCCCAAGATGCTGGCTCATCTGCTGAAGTATGATACCGCTCAGGGTGCTTACTGCGGTGCCATCGGCGAAAACGTGCACACTGTGGAAGCTACCGACGATTCCATCATCGTTGACGGCAAGGAAATCAAGATCTATGCCGAAAAAGATGCTGCCAACTGCCCCTGGGGCAAGCTGGACGTGGACGTAGTTCTGGAATGCACCGGTTTCTACTGCTCCAAGGATAAGTCCATGGCTCACATCAACGCCGGTGCCAAGAAGGTTGTTATTTCCGCTCCCGCCGGTAACGATCTGAAGACCATCGTGTTCTCCGTGAACGAAGATACTCTGACCGCTGACGATCAGATCATCTCCGCTGCTTCCTGCACCACCAACTGCCTGGCTCCCATGGCCAAGGCTCTGAATGATGCTTATCCCATCCAGAGCGGCATCATGACCACCGTGCATGCTTACACCGGCGACCAGATGATCCTGGATGGCCCCCATCGCAAGGGTGACCTGCGCCGTGCCCGTGCCGGTGCCCAGAACATCGTGCCCAACTCCACCGGTGCCGCCAAGGCCATCGGTCTGGTTATCCCTGAACTGAACGGCAAGCTGATCGGCTCTGCCCAGCGCGTTCCCGTTTGCACCGGTTCCACCACGCTGCTGGTTGCCGTTGTGAAGGGCGAAAACGTGACCAAGGAATCCGTCAACGCCGCTATGAAGGCCCAGGCTTCCGCTTCCTTCGGCTACAACACCGAAGAAATCGTGTCCTCTGACGTGATCGGCATGAAGTTCGGCTCCCTGTTCGATGCCACCCAGACCATGGTTGCCAAGATCGCCGATGATACCTATCAGGTGCAGGTCGTGTCCTGGTACGACAACGAAAATTCCTACACCAGCCAGATGGTCCGCACCATCAAGTACTTCGCTGAACTGGCCTAATCGAAACCGTATTTACAGCCATCCATTGGAAACAATGGATGGCTTTTTTATACAAAAACTCCCCCTTTTCATCCTTTGCAGGGAAAAGGGGGAGATGTTTTTGACAGGATTTATCGGCTGCGCTCCAACATCCAGACGTGACCGTCTGTTGTCAGTTTCATCATGCCCAGATGAGTGTGGTGATAGGGGATTTTCAGATCTTTCAGCTGGGGGATAAAGCCAGCGGTGGCAGGATAACTGGTGATGATCACCATTTCTGGATCCACTGCATTCAAGAAGACCGGTTGTACCGGGTTATAGCCGTGATGAGGTGCCTTCATGATGTCTGCTTTCAAGGCATCCGGCACATTGGCAGCAAACAGCCGCTGGGCATCCATCTGAATATCGGCGGTAAAGAGGATGCTGCGCTCGCCGAAAGTTACTTTCAGCATTGCGGAAGCATTATTTCCAGTGAGGTTTTCTTCGGGCCGTTGCATGATGGTGATATCCACATCACCAAAAGGAATTTTCTCGCCGTCCGTAGCATAGCGGAATGGAAGCTCCAGTTCGTGCAGGGCAGTGTATATTTTGGCGGCGGGGATATCGTTATAACGGTAGTCTTCGGGGAATGTATGGATGAATTCGCTTGGACGGATTTTGGCAAATATATGCTGCATGCCGTACATATGATCCGAATGGGGATGGGAAAGGAAGCCATAGGTCAATTCTTCCACGCCCAGCTTGGTCAGCAGGGCATCCACCTGTTGCCATTGATTTCCTGCGCAGTCCAGCAGCATTGTGTAATCGCCGTAGCGGATGAAATTGGCATCCACATCGTAAATTTCTGGGAAATAAATTTCCAACAGCTTGGCATCTTCCGGGAAAGCAAAGTCGTCCTCGGGATTTTTGATTTTGTTGTGAATGATTACTTCTTCTGCATTTGTAATGGGCAAAAAAGACAGAAATAACATAAGAACCATCAGAAAGACGGTGATTTTTGTACGGCGATTCATGGACATCTTCCTCTCGTGAAACATTTGTTGCTTCATTATACAGGGCGCATTTGTTGATTGTCAATAGCCGGGGCAGGGTTTTCCGGCAGGAAAGTGTTGTGTTCTCGGGCGGTTCGTGGTATCATTTCAGTGACAAAGAAAAGACAAAAATATACGATTTCGCAGCGTGGACACGAAAAATCAATGAAGGACAGGTGTTTTTTATGAAGCGAAAGATGGGGCGGTTTGTGATTTTGGGAAGCCTGATGCTTGCTTTGTTGCTGTTGTTTGCAGGGGCAGGTGCAGAAGAAAAGGCGTATGTATTGGATGCCACGGCGGATTTGACAGCCATGGAGCAAGGGGAAAGAAACAACGGCGATACGGAAATGGTGAAGGATTATTTCACTATCATGTACAGCCAGAAAAACAAGATAGACGGCAGCAACAAGAAATTTGACGATGGCTATACGGCCACCCAGCGGCTGAACTTCGGCGGCAAAACCCAGCCGGGCAGCGGCATGATCAATTCCGTGCGGTTTACCACGGAAGGCAGTGCTCAGGTGAAGTTCTGGTGGGTTTCCGGCGGTGACGGGCGGCAGTTTGCCCTGTATGATGCCGAGGGGGACATGTTGCAGCAGACGAGGGTGGATTCCATCAAGAATTCGCTGTATATTTCCCAGTTTGATGTGCCAGATGCAGGCACTTATTACCTTGGCGTGCCGCAGGGCAGCAATTATCTGTTCAAATTGCAGGTGACGGAAATCCCTGCCGAGCAGGAGAAAGCCCCCCGGGCGGATTGGGCGCAGGTAAACGGCCCGGAAATTCTTGCGGTGCAGGATCTGGGTGATGGAACGTTGCAGGTGCAGGTGACAGGCACGGTGGGCTATGACGGCGCAGACGGCGTGACGGTGTTTGTGCTGGATGCGAAAGGCAAGGAAGTGGCCAGCCGTTCTTCCTTAGCGGAAAAAGATGCGCACACGATAGCGTTTGTGCTGCCGTCTTCCGGGGAATACACCTGCCGGGCGGTACTTTACCGGGAAAATGAAGCGGACAAGCAGGCGGAATACACAGGCGCAATGACTTTCCGGCTGCCCCTTGGGGTGCCGGTCATCAGTGGTGTGGCCAGCCTTGGCGGTGGCAGCGTGGAGGTCACATGGACGCAGGTGCCGGAAGCGGATTACTATGAAGTGTATGCGGATGGCGTGCCGGCAAAGACGGTCAGGAAGACAGCGGCGGCCGTATCGGGGCTGACGATGGAGGAGACACATGCTTTCACGGTGCGTGCTTTGCGGGGCGAGGAAAAGGGCGAAATGAGCCAGCCTTTCTCCGCCGTGGCAACGAAGGACGCCCAGCAGGCGTGGTTTTTCACTGTCTTTGGCCCGTCCACGAATGAAAAAGATAACGGCTATATCGGCAGCCTGAACGAAGACGGCTTCGTGACCGTGTATTCGGAAAACGGCAAGGGCAAAATTCAGCCCAATGCCGATGATGGCGTGGCGTTCTACTACACCAAAATCCCCACCAGCCAGAACTTCACCCTGCGGGCGAAAGTGCATGTGGACAACTGGGATTATTCCAACGGGCAGGAAGGCTTCGGCCTGATGGCGATGGACAGCGTGCCGCCCATGGGCACGGAAAGCTTCTTCACCAATCAGCTGATGGCTGTAGCTACCAAGATTGAGTACTATTGGCAGGGCGGCAAGGTGAGCGAATCCGGCACCAAATACACCATGCGGTTGGGGCTGGGCGTGTTGGAAAAGTTGGGTCATGCACCGGGCAGCACCACGCCTGTCTTCGGGCGCATTTACACCTTGGAAAACGCAGCAGCCCGGATGCCGCAGGAAGGGGTCACGAATTACAACATCATCGGTAATAATACCAACCGGGAAACCTTGGACAAAACTGCCTATACGCTGGAAGAAAAGACGGATTTTGTGCTGGAAATCCAAAAGAACAATACCGGCTATTTCGTGACCTATTATGACGAAAACGGCAAGATCATCGGCCAGCATAAAAACTACGACACGCAGGCATTGAGCGTGATGGACGCCGATTATATCTATGCCGGGTTCTTTGCTGCCCGGCGAGCCAGAGCCACCTTTTCGGATGTGGAATTTGTGACCATTGACCCCTTGGAGGATGCGGCTGCGGAGGAACGCCCCGTGGAAGAAGTGCAGCCCACCTTCACCATCGTTTCGGCGGCTACCAGCGGCAAGCAGGATTATGTGCTTTCCTGCGTTTCCAATGTGAAGGGCAGTGTCAATGTTTCGATTCAGGGGGAAAAGGTGCTGGAAGGGCAGCCTCTTTTGCCGGAAATCCGCAATGATTATCTCCTTACATTGCCCAGAGCCGGGGAAACGCTGATGGAAGTGAAGTTTACCCCGGATAAAGAGCAGGACTTGGGCGAGGACCGGGTGCTGAAATCCGTCCGTTCCACCACGGTAGAGCATGCGGTGGTTTACACCAACGCCTATGCTGCTCTGGAAACCATCTATGTGTCTCCGAGCGGCACATCAAGCGGAAAGGGCACCAAGGAATCGCCCTTGAACGTGCAGACGGCGGTGAATTACGCCCAGTCGGGGCAGACCATCCTGCTGGCCGGCGGCACCTATAACTTCGTGGAGCCGCTGCGGATTCCCCATGGCATTGACGGTACGGCGGACGCTCCCATCCGCATGATGGTGGACCCGATGGCGGAGAGCCGCCCGGTGCTGGATTTCAAGGGCCTGACAGCCGGCGTGATCCACGGCGGCGATTATTGGCATTTTTTCGGTTTTGACGTGACCAATACCCGGAACGGGCAGAAGGGCTTTCAGGTTTCGGGGCATTATAACACGCTGGAAAGAATCGACGCCTATCATAACGGCAATACGGGCATCCAGATCAGCCGCTATGCCGGAACGGATCCCGTGTCCGAATGGCCCAGCCATAATTTGATTCTCAATTGCACTTCCTATGGCAATGCGGATGCCGGGTATGAGGATGCGGACGGTTTTGCGGCCAAGCTCACCTGCGGCGAAGGGAACGTTTTCCGGGGCTGCATCGCCCATCATAATGCCGACGACGGCTATGACCTGTATGCCAAAATTGAAACGGGTCCCATCGGCAAGGTGCGTATCGAAAGCAGCGTGGCCTATGCCAACGGCTTCTTGGAGGACGGCTCCGAGGGCGGCAACGGCAACGGCTTCAAGATGGGCGGCTCCAATATTCCCGGCGGTCATCAACTGATAGACAGCTATGCTTTCTTCAACAAGAGTAAGGGAATTGATTCCAATTCCTGCCCGGATATGGTGGCGGAAAACTGCGTCAGCTATAACAACCTGCGCTATAACGTGGCGTTTTACACCAATATCCAGCAGGACACGGCCTATCGTGCCCAGGGGCTTGTTTCCTTCAAGGATGATACCATCCCGGGGGGCGATGCTTCGGAAGGGGATCATTTCAAGCCCAAGGGGGCGCAAAACCCTGCTGATTACCTGAACGACAGCTGCTATTATTGGACGGGAACGGAAGCCCGGAACGCAAGCGGCGAAACCGTGACGGAGGACTTCTTTGAATCCCTCACCTTTACCGGGGCGGATCGCCTGCCGGACGGTAGTATTGACCTGCACGGCTTCCTGCAAAGAAAGTGAACCTTTATAAAGCCTCTGTTCAAAAACCAGAGGCTTTTTTATGTACAAAAAACTGTCAAAAAATGTTTTTCTCTTGATGTTTTCATTGATAAATAGGCAAGGGGATGATATAATAAACTGTATATGTATGCAGACGCGAAGTTTACCTTGAAAGGGATGGATGCGCATGGCACGGAAAAGACAGGCAGAAGCAAGTGCCCTCCAATTGATGTGGGAAAAGGCGTTGATGATCGGGGCAGGGGTTGTGATTTTCTTTCATATGTGGTTCACTTTTGCCCGGCATTTTTTTGCTCCGGAAAATAATTTTGCCTATTCGGAACTTGCTAAAGCCCTGCTGAAAGTAGATAAATGGCTGGGGTTTGTGCTGTTTTTGGCGGTGGTTGGGTATTTGGCCGTGACGGTGCTTTGCTATCCGCAAACGTGGCATCGGGTGAAGGCCTTTTTCCGCAGGCTGCGGTGCCGGGAAATGGGGATGCTGCTTTTTGTGGTGGCCTATTATGTGGTGGGCTGCATGGTGCATACCGGTCGATATACCAATATTTTCCGTGCCAATGATATGCTTTTGTTTGATACGGTGTTGTGCATGCTGCTGATGGTGCCGCTTTCTGTGGTGTTGGGGAAGGAAAAGGGCAAGAAGCTGGTGGACGCCGTGCTGCATGGCGTGATGCTCTTTTCCACAGCCTTTGTCTGCTGGGCTCTTTGGCATTTGTTCTCCCTCAAGCCTGTCGATTTGCCAAACGGCCTGCAAAGCGGCATGATGGCGTCTTATTCCTTCTATCCCGGCGTGAACCAGAATATCGGGGCGGCTATCGGCGTTACGATGGCGATGATTTGCCTGTATATGGTGGCCACGCAAGGGAAAATTCTGAAAATTGTTTATGGCGTTTTTCTGGTGCCCCATGTATTTGCGGTGCTGATGACCAACTCCCGTGGCAGCTATCTGGCCTTGCTTGTTGCCTTTGCGCTGGTGGGCTTTGGCTGTGTGTGGAATCTGATGGGGAAAAAGGTGTTGGCTCTGCGAATTGCCGGTAGCGTGATGGCGGCGGTTGTTTGCGGCGTGGCCTTTTCCTTTGTGCGCAGCGGCGCATTCCGGCTGTTTGAAGGGGTAACGCATTTCGGTGAGCTGCTGCACCCTGCTTCAGCCGGTACGGCAGAGGCAGCGGCGTCCTATGGCGATGCGGCGGCGGCGTCCGTCCGGGATATCGAAATGGATGCGGCTCGGCTGAGGATATGGAAAGCGGCGTTGAAACATATGGTTTCCTCCCCCTACACCTTCTTCTTTGGCACTCCCAGCAGCCTGATTCCGGAAGCCATCAACGAAACGCTGATTCAGCTGCAGGGAAGGGGCGGCATGTATGCCCATGCCCATAACGCCATTTTGCAGACGGGCCTGATACTGGGCGTGCCCGGCATGCTGGGGGTTGTGGCGTTTCTTGTGATGATGCTTGTGCGGTGCATTCGGGTGGTATTCGGCCGGGCACAGCAGGCGTTGCAGGGCGGATGGATATTGCCCGTTATGCTGGCGGCGGTACTGGTTGTGAATATGTTTGAGGCGTTTTTACTGTTCTATTACGCCGTGATTGCCTGCCTGTTTTTTCTCATTTGCGGCCTTGTGATTGCCGTGGATCAGGATACGCAGCTGCAGGCAGCAGCGAGCAGGAATAATCGTCGGAAGGGTTGAGGATTGATGAATAAGAAACTGCAAATCAGGCTGGGCACGGCATGGTCTCTGGCGATAATGTATGCAGCGGTGGTGCTGGTGCGGTTTTTGCTGGCACTTTTGACCAGTGCTTATCCCACCGTGTCCATTGACGAATTTTTGTATTACAGCCTTGGCCGCTCCATCGCCACGGAAGGCGAGCTCTTGTTCCGGGGACAGCCGGCGGATTATTCTTTTATCACGTATCCGTTGGTGATTGCGCCGATTTATTGGATCTTTCAGGATGGGGCGCATTATTTCCGGCTGATTCAGCTGTGGAATATTCTTCTGATGTCCCTGTCCCTTTTCCCCATGTTTGGGCTGTATAAGATGATGCTGGGGGACGAAAAGAAGGCCTTCTGGCTGACGGGCGTTTCCATGCTGCTGCCGGATTTTGTGCTGGGGCAGATGATTTTCAGCGAATCGATCATTTATCCCATGTTTTTTGCCATGCTGTATTGCGCTTTCCGCTATATGCGCAGCAGGGAAGGGCTGCTGCCCGTGTTCATCGGCGTTTTGGGTGCGCTTTCCTATTTTGCAAAGCCGGGTGCCGTGGTACCGGCGGCGGTGTTTCTTTGCTTCTTCCTGCTCTTTGGCATTTTGAACAAGGAGAAAAAGCAGATATTGTTTTCTGCTTTGGGCATAGCGGCATTGGCGGCGGTATTTGTTTTGCTGCAATGCCTCGTCCGGTATGGCTTCCATTACGAGAGCAGCTTGCTGTCCCTGTATGAGCAGCAAATCGGCGGTGGCCGGGGCTTGCAGATGGGTGCATTTTTGAAGGGTCTGGCACTCTATCCTTATTATCTGATTTTGTCTGGCGGTATTATCTGCGCCGTGTATCCCTTCACCGTCTGGCGCAAGTGGGCCAAAGAGCACAAGTGGTTTGCACTGATGATTCTTCTGTGTCTGCTTGGCATGATTGTGGGCACTGCATGGAGCGTCAACCGCTATGAATATTCTGTAACCAAGGCGCATCTGCGCTATATGGCCATGTATATTCCGCTGATGCTGTTGTTTTGCCATTTGCCGGTGGTGGAAGAAACCCAGCCTAAAGCCCGTGGGAAGAAGGCTGCCGTGAAGAAGGAAAAGATGATTCTGCCCATCATTTTGCTTGGGTATGTGGCGGTGTTCACACTGGTATTCGGTTGTGATATGGCCAGTACAACGGACTGCTATCCCTTCATGCCGGTAGCGTTCATTCTGATGAACGCAGCCAAGTCCACAGCGATGAAATGGGTGTTTAATCTGCTGATTATTGCGGGCTGCGTGCTCACATATGTGCAGCTGGCAAAGCCGAAAAAGAATAAGCATTTTTTGCAGATTTGCACGGGCTTTCTGGCGGTGTTCATGATTGTGAATGCCATTGAGGGCATGGCCGTTTTCCAGAAGAAAATCAAGCCTACCACCCCCGGCTATGCGGCGGAAGCGAAGCGGCTTGTGGGGGATGATGATTATGTTTATGTGTATTCAAGCGAAGCGACGCTGGATAATATGTTTGACGTAAACACACGGAAAAACACGCCCTATGTGTTGCTCAATGATTTGTTCAACCGCTTGTATGAAAACGGTGGCGTGTATGCGCCCTTTGTGCCGGAGGAAGCCCGCGGCACCCGGCCCAAATACGAAACGCCGGATACCGAAACCATGGTGTTTGACACCACGGCTTATCCCATGATGAAATTCAGCGAATATGCTGAAGTGACGCCTGTTGCTACCAAATATTATGTGGTGCGCTTTGAGAAAGATAAGCCGCTGGCCGATGCCATCATTGCCAATGTGAACCGGCGGATTCTGAATGCCGGAGAGTTTGCCATTCTGATGATTCATAATGAAGATTATCTCACGCAGCCATTGAGAATTCGCTTTGATATTCAAAGCAGCGTGGAACAGACGTTCAAGATTTTTTCCGAAGCGGAAGTGAAGACTTTCACCGTGAATCCCGGCAGGGCGTGGTATGAAGTGGTGCTGGATAACCCCCAGATGGCCTATAATTTCTCCGCAGATACCGCCGATATTGAATTGTTCCAGTATGAACTGATTCCCCAGTGATTTTGCCAAAGGAGGAAAAGCCGATGCCTCGTGCCGTCAAGCAGAAAAAAACCATGCGGTTTTCTGTGCTCGTTTTGTTCCTTGTGTCGTTTGTGATTCGCTGCGTGCTGCATTTTGCCTTGATGAACGGCCCCTCCATTGTGATTGACGAAGGGCTGTATACCAATATTGCCCGGTCGCTTGCATGGGAAGGGGAATTGGCTTTCCGGGGGCAGCCGGTGGATTATCCCTATTTACTGTATTCCCTGACGCTGGTGCCGCTTTACTGGCTGAACAGGCTGCTGGGGGGCGATGTGTATCGCTATGTGCAGTTTTTCGGCACGCTGGTGATCACTTCTTCTGTGTTTCCTGCGTATCTGTTTGCCAAGGATTTCACGCAGGATCAAAAGAAAGCAAAGATAGCGGCGGTCTTGGTATCGCTGATGCCGGATATGATTATGGGCGGCTACGAAATGGCGGAATGCCTGATATGGCCGCTGACGATATGGATGTTTGTGTTTGCGTATCGGCTGTACCGGGACGGCGGTTGGAAAAACGCTTTGCTGACTGCCTTTTTTTCCGGCCTGTTGTTCTTTGCCAAGCCAGGGGCTGTGGTGATGGGGGCAGGGCTGCTGGTTTTCTATTTGTTCCATGCCTTTTTCCGGGAAAAGGAAAACAGAAAGCAGGCTGTGGTTGCCCTGCTTTTGCTCCTTGGCATGGCGGCCGCTGTTTTCGGGCTGTATCACCTGCTGTTCCCCTATGATAAATCCCTGATGGGCTTATATGCCAAGCAGACCTCCGAATGGAAAAGCGGCGATTTGCTGGTGGCTCTGGAAGGCGTATTTGTGATGGCGTTTTTGTTCCTGTTCGGTTGCGGCGGCATTGGTGGCCTGCTGCCGCTGATGCGGATAAAGCACTATGATGCGAAAAAACGGCATTTCATCATTGGCACATCCATTGGCGTTCTTGTTTCCATCATCGGCACGGCCATTTTTGTGGTGCCCTATAAATGGACGGGTGCACTGGGGCAGATTCCGGTGCATATGCGGTATTGCGCCATGTTTGTGCCGGCCTTTATGGTGTTCTTTTTAGGGATGGAAAAGCCCAGTGGCAAGATGAGCAAGGCCACGATGACAGCACTCCTTCTCTTTGCGGTTTTGTGCGTTTTCCCCGGTGTTCGCATTGGCTTTGTACCGGGGGAAACCACCATCGCCGATTCGGTTCTTTTGTCTGCGTTTTGCAAATACGGCTTTGAAAAGCCCACGGCGGCGGGATGGGTGATCACGGCGATTGTGGCCGGGGTTTGCCTATATCTGGTTACCCAGCATCGGAAGGGCTGGGGCGATAAAGTGCAAAAATATGGGGCCGCTTTTTTAGCTTTTTCCTTGCTTTTCCATGCGGTTTGCGCCTATATTGGGTATCATTCCAAGGATGACCCGACGCTGATTGCCGATGTGAAGGAAGCGGGGGAAATGGTTGGGGATCAGGAATGTCTGGGGATTACCCAGCGGTATTATGACGATGTGTTTTCCTATTGGCTGGACAGCCGGCTGAACCCGCCCATGCAGCAGGTGACCATTGACCAGATGTATGTGAAAGTACTGGAAACGGATGGGGTGTATGTGCCCTTCGTGCCGGAAGAGCAGGCCCCCAATGCCTTTAACCACGAAACGACGGATACGGATAAATTCCTGCTGGGGCTGTATATCAGCCAGCATCTGGAGCTGAATGAAAGCGTAAAAACGCAGGTAACGAAAAATGGTTATTTCACCTTGGCGCAGATTATCCCCGGGGAAAGATGGGTGGATTCCATGATGTACGGGCTGGACAGGTGCTGGCTGTACCCGGAGGAAAAGGGCTATATCACGGTATTGGACGAAAACCGCATCCGGGACGGCAAAGTGACGCTGCATATCCGGGCAGCCGGTAGCGGCACGCTGATGATTGACGATACGGAGATTCCTGTGCAACTGGAAATGACGGAGTACACCGTTTCCGTGCCGTATCAGCGGTATATTCCCATGACGGCGCAGGGGGATCAGGTGTATATCGAATCCTATAGAACAGAAATTTTTGAATAAGGCTGAAAATAAAAGAAAACCGGCGCAGAAAGGGAACTGCGTCGGTTTTTTGTGATGTTAGGAAGAACGTTTAATTCACCTGTGATGCAGATTGGATGCGGTGCATCCGGGCGTAGATGCCGCCGAGGGCGACCAGCTCTTCGTGGGTGCCCTGCTCGGCTACTTTGCCTTCGTCGATGACTAAAATCTGGTCGGCGTGGCGGATGGTGGACAGCCGATGGGCGATGGCCACGATGGTGCATTTTCCGGCAATCTGGCCGATGGCCTGCTGAATCTGCTGTTCTGTTTCCACGTCCACGGAGGCGGTGGCTTCGTCCAGAATGATGATGGGGGATTTGCGCAAGATAGCCCTTGCAATGGCCACACGCTGCTTCTGGCCGCCGGAGAGGCGCAGGCCTCTTTCGCCAACTTGCGTTTGATAGCCGTCCGGCATCTGCATGATATCTGAATGGATATTGGCCGCCTTGGCCGCTTCCACGATTTCCTGCTGGCTGGCCTTGGGCACGGCATAGCCGATATTTTCGGCAATGGTGCCGTTAAAGAGGAAGGTATCCTGCAAAACGGGGGAGATATTACGGCGCAGGCTTTCCACGGTGATATCCTGAATATCATGGCCGTCGATGCGGATGCAGCCGCCGGAGGGTTCATAAAAACGGGAAATGAGCTGGGTGAGGGTGGTTTTGCCAACGCCGGTGGGGCCCACCAAGGCCAGCATCTGCCCAGGCTTGCAATGGAAGGAAACATCCTGAAGGACGGGCATATCTTCCTGATAGGAAAAACTCACGTTTTCAAAGGTGATGCTGCCTTGCACACGCCCTGCGTCCACTGCGTTTTCCTTATCCACGATTTCGCAGGGGGTATCTAAAATGGCTATCACACGCTCGGCTCCGGCAAGGGATTGCTGGGTGCTTTCCAATAGATTGGCAAGCCCGGCGATGGGGGCATAAAAAAGCCCCAAATACAGCATGAAAGCCACGATATCCGCCACGCTCAACCCCTCGTGATAGGCAAGCAAGCCGCCAAACCCCACCACCAAAATGGTGCCGATGGAGGAAATGAACTCCACCGAAGGATGGAACACGGCACTGATTTTCAGGGCGTGGAGCATGGCCTTTACATGGTCAAAATTCTTTTCGTTCACCTGCGCCGTTTCATAGCTTTCCCGGCCGAAGGACTGAATTTCATGCACGCCGGAAAGATTATCCTGCAATTTGCCGTTCAGTTCGCCCATCTTTTTCTGGGAAATGCGGAAGAAGGGGCGCACCTTCTTGGCAAAGATGATGCCGGAAAGGAGAATCAGGGGGATGGGGAAGCAAGTGATGAGAGCCAGTTTCCAATTGATGGTCAAAAGCACCGTTAGAACCCCCACGAACGTGACCACATTGGTAATCATATCGGGGATGATATGGGCATACAGAAGTTCAAAATCACGGGTATCGTTCACTACCCGGCTCATCAGATCGCCCGTTTGCTTGTCATGGAAAAAGCCCAGATGTAACCGTTCCATTTTGTCATAGGTTTTGGTGCGCAGATCGCCCACCAGATACCATGCAGCCTTATGCGCCAAATAATTGCTCATGAACCGAAAGAGGATGCGTAAAAGATACAGCACCACCAAAATAACGGTAAGATAGCCGATCTGGGACAGGGCAGCCTGATCCACCCCTTTTTCCACAATGCCCGTCATGGCGGAAAGGGCCTTGGGAGCGGCCAGATTCACCCCAGTGAGCCCCAGCGTGCCTAAAATGGCCAGTACATACAGGTGCTTATACTTCAGTGCTTCCCGGCTGAGCTTCAATAAAATACGCATAAGCCTATCTCCTTGCATGAATTGATTGATTCAGTTTCATCTTATCATATCTGCTTTGGCATTGACAAGCCTTGTTCGTGTCACAAACCGTTGTATATCTGCTATTTTTTGCTGAAAGCAGAACATGTTCATGCTATACTTTTTTTGATGTATGGCTTATTTATGTTAAATGAAGAAAAGCTCCCTGATGCGCAAAGGGGTCAGCAAGATGGAATATAAAGAAACGGAATGCCTCCGGGGCATTATCCTGGTGGCAAAGGGCGAAAAAAGGTGGATTTTGTGCTGAAAAATATGGCCTATGTGAACGTATTCAGCCATGAAATCTGCCATGACGATATGGCCATTTTCGGTGATGCCATTACCGGTTTTTGGCACTAATCAGAGGGAAAAGGAAATGGATGTGCAGGGCAAGGCACTCTGCCTATACTGCCGCAGGAATTTTTTCTGTCCATGAATGCCCCTTGCCGGGGTTCGGGGGTGGAACCCCCGATACTCCCGTTATTCGCACATACGGCCATTGCCTTACCCCAGACCGCCTTGATTGGGGTCGCCGGGGGTTGATTCGATGGTATAGCGGGTATAGCCATCGGTGAAGGTGAGGGTATAGGCGGGGGCGGCGGCATTCTTTGGCGTATAGGTGACGCTGTCGCCTTCCACGGTCTTTTCGTACAGCGATTCGTCCGTCATGGGCACAAAGGGCTCATCCAGCGTCATATCACCGTATTCCTTGGTGATGGCGATATCTGCCATGTGTGCAATGCCCATTTCCTGCACGGCCATGGGTGCGTAATCTCTGTGCAGGGTGTAAATCTGCAAAGGATTATCAAAGGCATAATTGTCGGATTTATAAGCCATTTTATCGGTGATTGTGCCGGTATTGGCATCCACTTCCACAAGATACACCCCGGTATCGTCCCACATATAGGCTTTCCAGACAGGATTGGGCTGGGCGTCAATCAGCACCATGCGGATGATGTCTGTCACGCCCTGACTGTTTTGATGAATCACTTCCATGGCATCCTGCCGGGTGAGCTTTACGGAATCGGCGGCAGGATAACGGGTGATTTTGAGCAGCTTTCCTTCCATGGTGGTAGCTTCCAGCGCATCCACTGCGTCGCCCAGCTTCTGCCAGATGGACTGATCCCAGTCATTGGCGGAGCCGTACACCTGCTGGAAGCGTGTATAGGCGTTATCGGCGGTAAGGCCGGGCGCACTGAAAGAGCGCACATCGCAGGTTTTATCGCCGTTCACCCAAACCATGGCATCCCCGTATTCCAGTGTTTTCGCACGGAAGCGGATGGTGTAGCGGCTCTGATTGGGCAGATAAGAAATATCAGCGGTGTAGCAGTTTTCGTCATCGAAAGGCACGGTATTATCCTGCATTTTGCTGTACAGGGCTTCTTTGGCAAGCTGCATGGCGTCATCGGCGGTCATGGTGCCTTCCAGTGCCTTTTCATAGGTTTCCAGCAGCACATATTTGAACCAGTTGTTGATGAATGCGCCGGACACATCCTTTTCTAGCAGGATTTCCCCGGTCTTTGCATCCATTTCATAGGTGATGCGTCTGGATTTTTCCTGCGCATCCTGGCCGTAAACAGTAGCTTTCCAAATGTTTTGCCCATCCTTTGCCAGCATCAGCACATAGTTTTCATACACCGTTTTCAGATTGGCTTTCTCAAGGGCAATCCGGGCAGCTTCTTCCATGGCAAGATCGCTTTCTGTGGGCAGGGGATAGGAGCTTAAAAGGAAAGCGTCGTGCTGCTCGTTCCAGTACGCGCTCTTTTCCGCCTTGGGCAGCATTTCGGAAAGCACATGCCATGCTTCCTGATCCCATCCGTTCTGGGTGCCAACCCGATAGCTGTAGCGATTGGAGATGGCATTGATGAGGTCTTGCTCTGTATAGGTTTCCCAAACCTGCGGCGTGATGGTGCAGGGCGCACTGGCCTTGCCCTGATGGTCAAAGGCTACATGACATTCGGGGTGGATAAGGTTCTTGGGCAGGAAGGAGAAACGCCATCCGCTTTCGTCAAATTCCTCGGTGGTGCGGTAAATGGCTTCATCTTCCAAGGGCAGGGGCGTTTCGCTTTCCGCCTGCAGCAGCTGAAGAGCCAAGGCTCGGGCTTCTTCCGAGGGCATCTGGCCGTCGCCGGGCAGGGAATTACGGTTTTCGCTCCAGAAGCCGATTTCCACCATCATATCGCCATACCAATGCCGCTGCTCCACCGTCCATTCATAGTAGAGGCCGCCAAAGGCTTCCCGGCAGATATCCATGATGGCTTCTTCTTCCCAGTAGCCTTCGCCGTTGCGAAGGGCTTGCATGATGTTGCTGTCGTCCTTCAATTGCAGGCCGTTTTCTGTGGCAAATTGCACCAGCTGTTCCAATTCTGCCTGCGAGAAGGTTTCGGTTGGAATCACGTCTCCGTCATTTTCCAAGGCCATGGGGACGGCCTTTTGCTCCACGATTTCCGTGCCGGAAAGCAGGCTGACAGCCAGAGCCGAGATGGAAAGGAGCAGCAGGATAATGGTCAGTATCAGACCGAATGATAATTTCTTTTTCATTTTTATTTCGCCTTTCTCCTGTATCTGCCCCATGATTTTCTGGGCAAGGAAGGGGTTTGGCTGCAGGGAGCGGCAACGGCTGTCAACGGCCGCCTGAATGGCTCTCTTTACATGCTTTTCGTCCATACGATCCCCTCCTCCCTCAAGATAATGCCAAGGGCGTTGCAGGCAGTTTTCATGCGTCTGGAGACGGTGGCCACGCTGATGTGCAGCGTCTGCGCCACCTCCGACATGGTTAATTCCTGATAGAAATAGAGCAGAATGATTTCCCGGTGTTTCCGGGGCAAACGCCAGATGGCGTCGGAAAGTGCTACGGTTTGCACATCTTCCGGCGGTGCAGGGGGTTCCTTGATATCCTCCGGCTGCAAAGAGCGGTTTATGTTTTTGAACCATGCGCTTTTGTTGAAATCCCGGCAGGTGTTGATGAGAATGCGGCAAAGCCACGTTTTTTCTGTGCATTCCCCCCGGAATTGCCCCATGGCCTTATAGGCCTTGATAAAGGTTTCCTGCACGGCATCTTCTGCCAGTGTGCGGTCTTTCAGGTACATATAGCTGATATGAAGCAGGCTTCTTTGGTGTTCTTCCACCAAACGGGTGAAGGCCTGTGCATAGCCGTTGTCCGGATCCTTGACAACTTCCATCAGCGTTTTCACCTCCTTCCATATCTATTGACGAAACAGCAATGGATTTTTTTGCATCTTTTGAAAAATTTTCATAAAAAAATCGGCCTTCCGTCGGGAAAGCCGATTATTTGGGTATATTTTCTTATTTGGTGGGGTCTACATAGGCCAGATCCAGCAGGGTGAAGTTCTTTGCTTCGTCGCCTTCGGCCATTTTCAGCTCAATCTTATGGGTTTCCTGGGGAGAGCCGATGCCGATGATTTCGGTAACGGGATTGCCCCAAGCGGAAGAACTGTTGCCGTTGAGGGTCATTTTCAGCACGCCATCCACCCATACCTGCATTTTGCCGGTGCCTGCATTATTCTCCTGCCGGAAGACGATGAACAGCGGCCCGCCCGTCACTTCCAGCACCATGGGCTCGGTCTGGGTGAAAGCGGTGTGCTTCCAGCCCCGGATGTAGGTATAGCAGGGGGTAATGGAGGCCGGGAAGCTACCTTCTAAGAGAATCTGCGGAGAATCCCGACGGATATTCACCAGCTTTTCACAGAAATTGCCGATAACGGGCGTTTCCGGCATGGTGTAGGGAACCGCTTCCGTCTTTGCGGCCTGATCGAAATAATGGCCGATCATCCGGGCGATGAAGTCGTGGCCTTCGGTGGTGGGGTGGGCATAATCCTTGGAATAATCAGAAAAGCTCATTCTGCCGGCGGTGAATTCCGGCTGTAGGGCGTCCTTGACGCTGATCATGCCAAGGTCATAATAGGAGCCGATCTTGCTCATATGGGGCTGGCAGGAATAGCCGGTATTGAGCAGGGTGAAAATCAGGATAACAGCCGGAGCCGTTTCACTTTGCAAAAGCCTGCGCACAAGGCTTTCATACACCATCTGGCTTTGCTTGTCGTTGGAATCGTTGACGGCAAATTCAATGAACACCACATCCGGCGTTTTGGAAAGCACATCCTGCTCCAGGCGCACAATGCCCAGCTTGGACGGTGTGCCGGAAATGCCGGCGTTGACGAAATGCACCTTTTCGGGATCAGATGCGAATTTTTCGGTGAAAAGGTTAGCGGATTTTGCGGCGTAGCAATGGGTTTTCTGGGGCACGGCGGAAGCACCTTCTGTAATGGAGCCGCCAAGATACACCAGCGTCACATCTTCGCCGTTTTTGGCCTTTTCGATAGCCTTGTGCAAACGCTCCGTATTGCCGATGGAAAGCAGGCTCCGCTGCACCATTTCATCGGTAAAGAGGGAAGCGTCAGCCATAGCGGCAGGCAGAGCAATCCCCAGCAGCATGCTGCCGGCCAGCAAAAGAGAAAAGAGTTTTTTCATGGGGAACCTCCTTTTTCGTTGAAAAACCGCCCTGCAGCATAACAGGGCGGAATTGTGTGAACGCTGATCTGTTTTACTCCGCAGGAACAGCAGAACCATAGGCCTTGACGGGATTGCCCTGTTCATCAAACTCCGTGGTATACCGAACCCGGAACGGCACACGATCCATCGTCAGGGGAATGACAATTTCCGCCTGTGCCAGCCCTGCATCAATGCTGCGCATCAGCATGCGGTATTTGTCCGCTGCTTCCGGGGGAATGACGCCGCATTCGATGGCAGATTCGGGGTAGTTATGCAGAAGCTCCGGCAGGCCCAAATCACGCATACAGCGGAAGCAGGGAGCCATCTGCTTGGTTTTTATGTCATATTCCCAATAATAGACGTTGATCTGCTCGCTGGCCGCACGGAACAGCTTTTCCCGGCGGGCGATATCGCACATGCTATTTTTCTCATTGGTGATATTCCGGGTGAGGATATAGAACATCACATTATCGGAGCTATGGGCAATCATCCGCATGGATACACGCATGCAGATGGGCTTATGATACAGGGGCGTTTCGCTCCATGTTTCACATTCCTGCTCGGTATCCGTTTCGATGGCCTTATGTGCTGTTTCGATGAACAGTTTTTTGTTTTCCTCATCCATATGGTCAAAGGGCTGCCATTTGAGCACGTCCTCTTCGGTGAGGTTTTCGCCCAGCTCCCGGATGAACTTTTTATTGACACGCACAAGGTCAACCCGCCCATTGCGGTATTCCATCACGGCGGCACCGCCGGCGTAATTGTTGAAAATCAGGGTTTCAAGGCTCATGGGGTTCCAGAACTGGGCAGTGTTCAGGTTTTCGATGAACTGCATGGGGGCCTTGATTTCCCCGGTGGACTGCCGCTTCAGCAGTTCGATGAAATCCTTTTCGGGAATGGGACGGGAATAGAGGAAGCCCTGAACATAGCTACAGCCGATGGAGGCAAGGAAGTCTGCCTGTTCTTTATGCTCCACGCCCTCACCGATGATGGGCAGCCCCAGCCATTTGGCCATGCGCACAAGCCCCGTCAGAATCACGGCACCGTTATTTTTGCTGCTTCCTTCATCGGAAAGCAGGCGCATATCCAGCTTCAGCGTGTCCAGATCCAGGTTTTTCAGCATGTTCAGGGAAGAATAGCCGCTGCCGAAATCGTCCATTTCGATATTGAAGCCCAGCTTGTGCATTTTTTCGATGAACTGGGTCAATTTTTCGATGCCGTCGATGATGGCGGATTCGGTAATTTCCACCCGCAGCCATTCCACGGGCACATCGTATTTTTGCCGGATGGCTTCCATTTGTTCGGGCATATCGGGATAGAGGATATCCAGACGGCTCACGTTTACGGAAATGGGTACCATATTCATCTTTTCGTCAAGCATTCGCCGGATGAGGGCACAGGTTTTTTCAAAGACGAACAAATCCAGCTTCACAATGAAATTATTCTTTTCCAGTACGGGAATGAACACCGCCGGGGAAATGAGGCCTTTTTTGGGATGCTGCCAGCGAACCAACGCTTCCGCACCCACCAATTGACCGTTGGTGTGGTTATACTGGGGCTGATAATAGACGATGAAATGCTCTTCTTCCAGAGCCTTGCCCATGTTATTGATGATTTCCTGTTCCAGAAGGAGCTGGGTGCGCATGGAGGTGTTATAGTAGATATAGCGTTTATTCAGCGATTCTTTCACAAAGGAGCAGGCAAGCAGAGCCCTTGCAATCATGCCGTCGGGGCGGATATCCGCCCGGTTGGTCACATAAATGCCGATGTGGCAGATCACTTCAAAATCGGGTGCGCAGTTTTCAATGACGTTGGTAAACTGATCCAGTTTTTCGTTCAGATTGATTTGATCCAAAGGAAGGAAAAGGCAGAAATGATCTGAATGGGTACGGGTGGCCAGACAATCTTCACCGCCGATTTTTTTGATCTGTTTGGCCACGAAAATCAAAAGGTCATCCCCACCGTTGGAACCGAATAAATCGTTGATGACCTTAAAACGAAGAATATTGAAACAGAGCATGGCATATCGTCCGTTCTCCATGCCCTTGGCGTCTACATCTGCATACAAGGCCACTGCTTTTTGGAAAGCAGTATAGGAAAGCAGCCCGGTTAAGCTGTCTAACTCCGTTTGTCCTTTGTACATGCTTTGCATCCTCCCTTTTTGCACGAAATAATATCAAACGAAAATTGCAATCGTTTTCATTATTGTGCAATTTTATTATACACCCGGTTTTTTGTCATTGCAAGGGTGCAAGCTGTGAAATGTGGCAGAAATTAGACCAAAATTGCAAAAAGAAGTGAAAGAAATGGTTATTTAAGCACGCTTTGTGATTAAATAACCATTTAATTTAATTTAAGAGGCGATGAAACGTTTTGAGACGTTCTGCTCATTTTGTGGTGGCTTTTGCCGTCAGGTCATACACATCGGCGGCGATGATTTCCGCCTGCAGGAAGGTGCCGGGCGTCAGTTCCTCATTGCAAAGCAGCATGATTTCTCCATCGGCATCCGGGGCTTCCCAGTGGGAACGGGCGGTGTAGGTGCCCCCCTGCCAGCCTGTAACCAGCAGCTTTTCTTTTTGCCCGATGCGCAGTTCGTTGCGCTCTTTGCTGATGCGGGCTTGCAGCGTCATGAGCTTTTCCAGCCGTTCTTCCTTGATTTCTTCCGGCAGCTGGCCGGGCATATCAAAGGCCGGGGTATCGTCTTCCGGGGAGAAGGTGAAGGCTCCCATGCGGTCAAACTGCATTTCTTCCGTGAAATCCATCAGCTGCCTGAAGTCATCCTCCGTTTCGCCAGGGAAGCCCACGATGAAGGTGGTGCGCAGGCAAAAGCCCCTTTCCCGTGCACCGCGGAGCATTTTTCTTGTGTGCTCCATGGTGCCCCGGCGGTTCATGGCTTTCAAAAGGCTGGGGGAAGCATGCTGCAGGGGCAGATCCAGATATTTGCAGATGTTTTGGTATTTCGCCATCACATCCAGCGTTTTTTCGTCCAGCTCATCGGGGTACATATACAGGGCGCGCAGCCATTCCACCCCTTCCACCTTGGCGGCGGCTTCCAGCAGGGAAGCCAGGCTGTCGTTTGTGTCAATGCCGTAGCGGGTGGTGTCCTGCGCAATGAGGATATGCTCCTTCACGCCCTGCTTTGAAAGCTGCTGCATTTCCTGCAGGATGGCTTCCCGGCTTCTGGAGCGGTATTTGCCCCGGATCAGCGGAATGGCGCAATATGCGCAGCGGTTATCGCAGCCGTCGCCTGTTTTAATGTATGCGGAATAGGGAGGCGTGGTAAGGATGCGGCCGCACTCAAGGAAAGAAAGGCTTTCTTTTGTATTGGCGTATTTTTTGCCGCCCAGTGCTTTTTCCAGCGCATCTATCAGCGTGTTGTACTGGTTTACGCCCAGCATTACGTCGATTTCCGGCATTTCTTCCAATAAATCCGCTCCGTAGCGTTGGGTGAGGCAGCCGGTGACGCACAGCACCTTGCACTTGCCCGTCTGCTTGAAGGCCGCCATTTCCAGGATGGTATCAATGGCTTCCTCCTTGGCCGGGGCGATAAAGCCGCAGGTGTTCACAATCAGGATATCCGCCAATACAGGCTCGTCCGTCAGCTGGCAGCCGGCCTTTGTCAGCATGCCCAGCATCTGTTCCGAGTCCACCCGGTTTTTCACACAGCCAAGGCTGACCATGCCAACCGTCATTCCCTGCAGCCCTTGCGCCATAAAAGCACTTCCTTTGCATTCATTGTTTTTCCTATTTTATCATAAGAAACCCTTTTTCCACAAGCCCCGAAAAGAAGGGGGCGTAACAGGGAAAATATTCACAGAACAGATGGAATCATCTTGCAAGTCCGTTTTATTTCTGATATGATACAATATGTATGATTTTTGAGGAGGTTTTCTTGTTATGGCTGATTTGATTCAAAGCCTGTTTGGCAACTTCAGCGATTTCAGGTGGCAGATGGCGGTCATGTGGGTGATCGGTGCTGTGTTGATTTATCTGGCCATCAAAAAAGATATGGAGCCCAGCCTGCTGCTCCCCATGGGCTTTGGTGCAATTTTAGTGAACCTGCCCAATTCCGGTGCCATTGAAACGCTGGAAACGCTGTTCAACGCCGGCATTGATAACGAATTATTCCCCCTGCTTCTGTTCATTGGTATCGGTGCTATGATTGACTTTGGCCCGGTGCTGAATAACCCCAAGCTTATGCTCTTTGGTGCGGCGGCCCAGTTCGGCATTTTCTTTACGCTGATGCTGGCCAGCATCTTTGGCTTCTCGCCCAATGACGCCGCTTCCATCGCCGTGATCGGTGCTGCTGACGGCCCCACTTCCATCGTGGTGGCCAATGCCCTGAAGAGCGATTATCTGGGTGCCATCATGGTGGCCGCCTATTCTTACATGGCATTGGTGCCCATTGTGCAGCCCCCGGTGATCAAATTGCTCACCACCAAGAAGGAACGGCTTATCCGTATGCCTTACGAGCAGAAAACCGTCACCAAAACCACCAGGATTCTGTTCCCCATCATCGTCACCATGTTGGTGGGTCTCATTGCCCCCGGTGCTGTGGCTCTGATTGGCTTCCTGATGTTTGGCAACCTTTTGCGTGAATGCGGCGTGCTGAACTCTCTTTCCGAAACGGCGCAGAAGGTGCTGGCGAATCTCATTACCCTCTTCCTTGGCCTCACCATTGCTTTCCGGATGCAGTGGTATCAGTTCCTGTCCGCAGATACGCTGTTGATTATGGCTCTTGGCTTGGTTGCGTTCATTGTGGATACTGCCGGCGGTGTATTGTTTGCCAAGGTTTTGAACATCTTCAGCAAAAACAAGATGAACCCCATGATCGGTGCCTGCGGCATCAGTGCTTTCCCCATGTCGAGCCGTGTGGTGCATAAGATGGGCCTCAAGGAAGATCCCCAGAACTTCCTTTTGATGCACACGGTTGGTGTCAATGTTTCCGGCCAGATTGCTTCCGTTATCGCCGGCGGCTTGATCCTCAGCTTCTTCCTGTAAGCGGTGCAAGGAGGTAATAGAAATGAAAATGCAGAAAATTTGGGCTCTGATGCTGGCTTTGATGCTGTTTATGATGCCCGGCCTTGCGCTGGCGGAAGATGTTTCCGTGGGCATCATTGGCGGTGCGGACGGCCCCACGTCCATTATCGTTGCGGAACCGGCGGAAGAAACCACTGATGCCGAAGCCGCCCCCGAAAAGGAAGCCCCCCTCACCATGATGGAATCCCTTGGCTATATGGCCAAAGGGCTGGTGGGCATCTTTGTGGTGACGGGCATGATTATCTTGGTGCTGGTCGTCTTGGAAAAGGCCACCAAGGACAAAAAGAACACGGAAGAATAATTGCAGACGTTATTTCAAAACAGCTGTCTTTCAAAGGGCAGCTGTTTTTGTTAAGAAAAAACAGCTTTGTGCTGGCGGGAGGATTCTTAAGGAACCATTTATCCAACAACAAACAAACGGGCATCCGACATTCGGATGCTCGTTTGCCTATGTGGTACCCAAACGCAATGCACCGGAACGGTGCGTATAATTGCGCCCTCCTAAGAGGGAGAAAAGCTGCTTTGGTTTGCTCAACAAATTGGAATTTATCAATTACATGACAAAACAAATTTTTTTACCAGATTAGTATATTTTTGAGGATGTTCGAACCACGATAAATGTGCACTATTAGCAAGTACATTAGTTGTGCCATTTGGAGCATATTTGTCAAACCACTCCTGTTCAAACTTTCCACAGGTGATGTCATATTCGCCCACAATCAAAAGTTGAGGCTTGCATATATCTGCAAGAAAAGGCAGATAATTAAAATAAAAGTCTTCTGATTCATAGATTTTCTTTCTGAAGATAATGTGCTTTTCCCAGCAATCGTTTGACACTTTAGGCACAGGAATATACTTGTTTTTATAATCTCGGTATCTACTCAATTCAATAACATGACAGTAATCCTCAAGTTTTTCATCCCACTCAATGCTCATGGCCCTGTCAAAAGCATCCTGTGGAGAAATATCTTTTTCAAATATCTTACTAACAAGTTCTATCTGTTCCGTAACATTATTTTGTTCAAAATAAGGTAAGGTTGCCTCGGCAATTGCTCTTGCAGTATGCAGTGCACTCCATAATGGACAATCATATATTACGGCATCAATCCTATCAGGATAATTGTGTGCATATAAAAGTGCGAGCATTCCACCAAAAGAGTGTCCAAGAGGAATCCAAGTTTTAATGTTAAGTGCAACTCGCATTTGCTCTATCATGTTGACATGATAATTTACATCTGTTTTTTGTTCTTTAGGAATGGCCTCCGAACGAAATACACCATATTGGTCAAAACTGATGATGTGAAAATGCTCTCCCAACATTTGTGCTTGATAAGTATAGGTTAAACAACTTTCACCTGGCCCACCATGCAAATATAACAAAGTAGGATTATTCCCCACACCATATTCTTCATAATATATCATTTTGCCACAAATATTTACATAAGCCATAATATAAACCACCTCGTCGTCAAATTCTTATTTGTCGCTTTCATTCTATCACGCAGAACAAGAAACAGCAAGCCTGGACGGGCTTGCTGTTTCTGTATTTCTTTGGTGCAAAGGGAAGGATAACTCCTTCCTTTTCATCCTTCTCGCTGCCGGGCGGTTTTTTTATTGTATTTCGGTTTACAACCTATCGCTATTGAGATATACTTGTATACATATATGGAGCGGAGGTGCAACCCATGCTGGAAGTTTCCCGGAAAACCAATTTATTGGAACAGAAGAACTATCGCTATACCCTGCAGGATATTCCGGATCCCAATTTATACCGGGACATTTATAATTATGAAACGGTACCCAAGATTCCCTTTAACCATCGCCGGGTGCCCATGAACATGCCGGAGGAAATCTGGATTACGGATACCTCCTTTCGGGATGGGCAGCAATCGGTGGATCCTTATACCCCCAAGCAGATTGAAGATTTGTTTAAGCTGATGAGCAAGCTGGGCGGCCCCTATGGCCTCATTCGCCAGACGGAATTTTTTATTTACAGCGAAAAGGACAGGGAAGCCGTGGCCCGGTGTCAGGCCTTGGGGCTGCAATTCCCGGAAATTACCACTTGGATTCGTGCCAGCCGGGAAGATTTCAAGTTGGTGAAGGACTTGGGTATCCGGGAGACGGGCATTCTGGTCAGCTGCAGCGACTATCACATTTTCAAGAAAATGAAAATGACCCGTGCCCAGGTGATGAAAAAATATCTGGCCACAGTGGCCGATGCCTTTGAAGCCGGGGTTATGCCCCGGTGCCATCTGGAAGATATCACGAGAGCGGATTTTTACGGCTTTGTGGTGCCTTTCGTAAACGAGCTGATGAAGATGAGCCAGGATGCCGGCATCCCCGTGCGCATCCGTGCATGCGATACCATGGGCTACGGTGTGCCCTACACCGAAGTGGCTTTGCCCCGCAGCGTGCCGGGCATCATCTACGGCCTGCAGCATTATTCCGACGTGGAAAGCGAATATCTGGAATGGCACGGCCATAACGACTTTTATAAGGCTGTGGCCAATGCTTCCACGGCGTGGCTGTATGGGGCAAGTGCGGTGAACTGCTCCCTGCTTGGCATTGGCGAGCGCACGGGCAATATCCCCTTGGAAGCCATGATTTTTGAATATGCTTCCCTGCGCGGTTCTATGGACGGCATGGATCCCACGGTGATTACCGAAATTGCCCAGTACTTTGAACACGAAATGGGCTATACCATTCCCCCCATGACCCCCTTTGTGGGCTCTGCCTTTAACATGACAAGAGCCGGCATCCACGCAGACGGCCTGCTGAAGGACGAAGAGATTTATAATATTTTCGACACCAATAAGCTGCTCAAACGCCCGGTTTCCGTGATGATCAGCAATACCTCCGGCCTTGCCGGGATTGCCTATTGGATCAATCAGCATTATGACCTGAAAAACGAGCATGTGGTGAACAAGCAGGATCCCTTGGTTTTGGAACTGAAAAAGTGGATCGACGAACTGTATGCTGCCGGGCGCACCACCTCCCTTTCCACCAAGGAACTGGAAAAGAAGATTGCGGAGCTTACCATTGGCAGCTTAACGGAAAAGTAAGGAGGATATCCTGTGGAACATAAAATGGTATCCATTGCGGATCAGGTTTTTGAAGAACTGGAAAAGGAAATTCTGGTTGGCAATTTTTCGAGAGATGAACTGCTGACGGAAATCAAGCTCAGCGAAAAAATGGGCGTCAGCCGCACGCCCATCCGGGAAGCCCTGCGCCGTCTGGATCAGGAGCATCTGATTGAAATCACGCCCAAAGGGGCGAAAGTAATTGGCATCAGCCAGGATGACATCCGGGATATTTACGAAATCCGGCTGCGCATTGAAGGCTTGGCAGCCCGCTGGGCGGCGGAAAAGGCCACCGATGAAGCCATCAATGCCATGCGTGAAGTGCTGGAATTGCAGGAATTTTACACCAGCAAAGCAGCACCGGAGCAATTGAAGAACACCGACAGCCGCTTCCATGAAATCCTGTATGCGGCAAGCGGCAGCAATGCCCTGCTGGATACGCTGGCTCCTTTGCACCGCCGCATTGTGAAATACCGTCGGGCGTCCCTTTCCGGCCAGCAGCGTGCGGAGCAATCCTATGACGAGCATAAGGCTCTCTTTCAGGCCATTTTGAACCATGACGGCGATGAGGCGGAAAGGCTGCTTCGGCTGCACATTGAAAACGCAAGAGATAATATTTTGGGGGGAAAGGCATAATGGGCATGAATTTAACACAGAAGCTGATTGCTTCGCATTTGTTGGAAGGCGATATGATTCAGGGGCAGGATATTGCCCTGCGCATTGACCAGACGCTGACCCAGGATGCCACCGGCACCATGGCGTATCTGGCCTTGGAAGCTATGGATATTCCCAGAGTGCGGACGGAGCTTTCCGTGGCCTATATTGACCATAACACCCTGCAGTGCGGCTTTGAAAACCCGGACGACCATCAGTTCATCCAGTCCGTAGCCCGCAAGTACGGCGTGCGCTATTCCCGTCCCGGCAACGGCATCTGCCATCAGGTGCATCTGGAACGCTTTGGCAAGCCCGGCAAAACCCTCATCGGCTCCGACAGCCATACCCCTACCGGCGGTGCTTTGGCCATGCTGGCCATGGGCGCAGGCGGCATGGACGTGGCGGTTGCCATGGGCGGCGGAGCGTATCATATTCCCATGCCGAAGGTGTATAACATCCGCCTGACGGGCAAACTGAATCCTTGGGCTTCTGCCAAGGATGTGGCGTTGTATCTGCTTCGCATCCTGTCCGTCAAGGGCGGCGTGGGGGCTGTGATGGAATGGAGCGGCGAAGGCATCCAAGGCCTTTCCGTGCCCCAGCGTGCCACCATCACCAATATGGGCGCAGAGCTGGGGGCGACAACCTCTGTCTTCCCCTCTGACAATGTGACCAGGGCGTTCCTTGCCGCACAGGGCAGGGAAGGGGACTGGCAGCCCCTTTGCGCAGATGCGGATGCTACATATGATAAAGTGATTGATATTGACCTCGCAGACGTAAAGCCCTTGCTCGCCTGCCCCCATTCCCCGGATAATGTGAAGGAAGCCGCCGTGCTTTCCCATATCCCGGTGACGCAGGTGTGCATCGGAAGCTGCACCAATTCTTCCCTGGCTGATATGCTGCGTGTGGCGGCGATCCTCAAGGGCAAGAAAATCAAGGACACCGTGTCCCTGTCCATTTCTCCCGGCTCCCGTCAGGTGCTCACCATGCTCAGCCGCTGCGGCGCATTGGAAGATATGATTGCCGCCGGGGCTCGCATTCTGGAATGTGCCTGCGGCCCCTGCATCGGTATGGGCTTTTCGCCCTCTTCCGCCGGGGTTTCCGTGCGCACTTTCAACCGCAATTTTGAAGGTCGCAGCGGTACGAGGGATGCCCAGGTGTATCTGGCTTCCCCCGAAACGGCGGCTGCCAGTGCCCTCACCGGCTTCATTACCGATCCTTCTACGCTGGGCGAAGCCCCGGCCATTGCCATGCCGGAAATCTTCGCAGCGGACGACAGCGGCGTGCTTCTGCCTGCCGATCCCGAAGAAGCCAAGACCCTTACCGTGCAGCGGGGCCCCAACATCAAGCCCTTCCCCAAGGGCGAGCCCCTGCCGGATACGCTGAAAGCCAAGCTCACCCTGAAAGTTGGGGACAATATTACAACCGACCATATCATGCCGGCTGGGGCGAAGATACTGCCCTTCCGCTCCAATGTGCCGAAACTCTCCGAATTCTGCTTCACCGTCTGCGATGAGCAGTTCCCGGAACGTGCCAAGCAAAATAACCGCAGCTTCATCATCGGTGGTGCCAACTACGGCCAAGGCTCTTCCCGAGAACATGCGGCACTGGTGCCCCTGTACCTCGGCGTCCGGGCGGTGATTGCCAAGTCCTTCGCCCGAATCCATGTGGCGAACCTGATCAACGCCGGTATTCTGCCCCTGACTTTCAAAAATGCCGAGGATTACGACCTTTTGAATCAGGATGAAGACTTGGTCATTGAAAACATTTACGCAGGCCTTGCAAGCGGCGAAATGACCCTGCGCTCCTTCACCACCGGCAAGGAAATCCCCTTGGTTTGCAGCCTGACGGAACGGCAGGGGGATATGCTGAAAAAGGGCGGCTTGCTTGCCTACACAAAGGAGATGGGTGAATAATGGAACAGGCAATCAAACATGCGGTGCAGCATTATGAACAGCTTTTGCGCCAGCAGATTGAACGGGCGCAGAACCTGAACGCTGCGAAAAAGCAGAAGAATGAAAATAAAACCGTCATCGGCCTCATCGACGGCGACGGCATCGGCCCCATCATCATGGCGGAAGCCAAGAAAGCCTTGGAAAAGCTGCTGCCGGAAGAAATAAACGCAGGTTCTATCGAGCTGCGTGTGATTGAAGGGCTGACCATCGAAAACCGGCTGGCTCTCAATCAGCCCGTGCCGGATGCGGTGATGGCGGCCATCAAGGAATGCGACGTTTTGCTCAAAGGCCCCACCACCACACCCTCCGGCGGCAAGATGGAAAGTGCCAATGTGGCTTTGCGCAGAGCGTTGGATTTGTATGCCAATGTGCGGCCTGTGTGCGTGCCGGAAGAGGGCATTGACTGGACGTTCTTTCGGGAAAACACCGAAGGCGAATATACCCTCGGCAGCAAGGGCATTGAAATTCCCGGCCTGCTGACCATGGATTTCAAAGTGACTACGGTGGAAGGAACAAAGCGTATTGCCCGTTCCGCCTTTGAATTTGCCAAGAAGAACGGCAAAACCCATGTGTCCATCGTCACCAAGTCCAACATCATGAAAAAGACCGACGGCCTTTTCTCCCAGATTTGCCACGAAATCGCCGCCGAATATCCGGACATTCAGGCAGATGAATATTATATCGACATCATGAGTGCCAATCTGGTGAACCCGGCCATTCGCTCCAATTTCCAGGTGTTTGTGCTGCCCAACCTTTACGGCGATATCATCACCGATGAAGCAGCCCAGATTCAGGGCGGCGTGGGCACCGCCGGCAGTGCCAATACCGGCACGGAATACGCCATGTTTGAAGCCATTCATGGCTCTGCTCCCCGGCTGATTGCGGAGGGCCTTGGCAATTACGCCAACCCCGAATCCATCCTGACGGCGGCCTGCATGCTGCTGCGCCACATTGGCATGGGGGATAAGGCAGAGAAGCTTACTGCCGCCATCGCTGCTGCCCGGACGCAAAAGCCCGTGGACGCTTCCATCCCGGAGAATACTTGTCAGGCCTTTGGCGACGCTGTGCTTGCAAACCTGTAATCAGTTTTCAAAAGCCATCCGAAAGGGTGGCTTTTTTGCTTGTTTGACTGTAAAAACTGCAAAAGAAATGTAAATTTTGTAAAGAAACTGGGAAATATCTCCGATTTTGCTGTTGACATTGCAATATCATTGTGCTATACTCTATGATTGCATCAGTATCGTTAAGATGCGTATTTTGTGCCGTTTCCAATCCTGGCCGAAAGGCTTGGGAAAGGGGCCCATGGGGTAGGGGCAATTTGCGCTTTTTTAGCGGTATTGGGAGCAATAAAGGGGTGATAGCTTTTATGGTGCACGAGGTTCAAATTGGGAAGCTGCGCAAACGTATGAGCTTCTCGCGCATCGACGAGGTTCTGGATATGCCGAACCTGATCGAAGTTCAGAAAAATTCCTATAAGCGTTTTCTGACGGACGATCTGAAAGAGGTTCTGGCGGATGTGTCCCCCATCACCGATTATAGCGAAAATCTGGTGCTGGAATTCGTCGACTACTCGCTGGACGGCACGCCCAAGAATTCCGTTGAGCGTTGCAAAGAAAGAGATCTTACCTACGCCGCTCCCCTGCGGGTGTTTGTACGCCTCAAGAACAGGGAAACCGGTGAAATCAAAGAATCCGAAGTCTTCATGGGTGACTTCCCCCTGATGACCGAACATGGCACCTTCATCATCAACGGCGCAGAACGTGTTATCGTCAGCCAGCTGGTGCGTTCCCCCGGTGCCTATTTTGACATGCAGATTGATAAGGCCGGCAAACGCCTTTTCTCCTCCCAGATCATCCCCAACCGGGGTGCCTGGCTGGAATACGAAACGGACTCCAATGACGTATTGTGGGTTCGTATTGACCGTGCCCGTAAATTGCCTATCACAGTGCTGCTGCGTGCCCTGGGCTATGGCACGGATCAGGAAATCACTGACCTGTTGGGCGATGACGAGCGTCTGCTTACTACCATTGCCCGTTCCGATACCACCAAGACCCAGACCCAGGGTCTCCTGGAAGTGTACAAGCGGCAGAAGCCCGGCGAACCGCCCACTGAAGACGGTGCCCGTGCCCTGCTTCGCAGCCTCTTCTTTGATCCCAAGCGGTATGACCTGATGCGGGTCGGCCGTTATAAGTTCAATAAGAAGCTGGGCGTTGCCGCCCGTATTGCCGGTCAGGTGGCCGCAGAAGATGTGGTAAGCCCCATCAGCGGTGAAGTGCTGGTAAAGAAGGGCGAAGTGTTCACAGAAAAGACAGCCAAGGAAGTGCAGGCTGCCGGCGTGAACGTTGTCATGCTGCAGTGCGGCGATATCGTGCATAAGGTTCTTGGCAATAACTTCGTGGATGCTTCCAATTTCCTGCCCTTTGACCCCAAGGAAGCCGGCATTCTGGAAATGGTGCATATGCCCACTTTGATGAAGGTCATGGAAGGCGTTGCAGAGGAAGATCTCAAGCAGGTCATTTCCGAAAACGTGCATGATCTGGTGCCCAAGCATATTATTATTGACGATATCGTGGCTTCTGTGAGCTACCTGCTGGGCCTGCCCTACGGCGTTGGCGTGACCGATGATATCGACCACCTTGGCAACCGCCGCCTGCGCAGCGTGGGCGAACTGCTTCAGAATCAGGTGCGCATCGGCCTTTCCCGCTTGGAGCGCGTGGTTCGTGAACGGATGGCCATTCAGGACTCCAATGACGTCAAGCCCAATGACCTGATCAACATCCGTCCCGTGTCCGCTGCCATCAAGGAGTTCTTTGGGTCCTCCCAGTTGAGCCAGTTCATGGACCAGCCCAACCCCCTGTCCGAACTGACCCATAAGCGTCGTCTTTCCGCTCTGGGCCCCGGCGGTCTCAACCGTGACCGTGCCAGCATGGAAGTACGCGACGTTCACTATTCTCATTATGCTCGTATCTGCCCCATTGAAACCCCTGAAGGCCCCAACATCGGCCTCATCGGTTCTCTGGCCACTTATGCCCGTATCAATGAATACGGCTTCATCGAAGCTCCTTACCGCTATGTGGATAAGGAAACCGGCAAGGTAACCGACAAGATCGTTTACATGACCGCCGATGAAGAAGATAAATACAAGGTGGGTCAGGCCAAGGAGCCCGTCAATGAAGACGGCACCTTCGTCAACTCCCGCATTATCGTGCGCTGGCGTGAAGAAACCATCGAAGTGCCTGCCTCTCAGGTGGACTACATCGACGTTTCTCCCAAGCAGGTTGTGTCCGTTTCCACGGCCATGATCCCCTTCCTTGAAAACGACGACGCCGCCCGTGCATTGATGGGCTGTAACATGCAGCGTCAGGCCGTGCCGCTTCTGGTTCCCGAAGCCCCCTATGTTGGCACCGGGATGGAATTCAAGGCCGCCCATGACTCCGGTGTTGTGCTGCTGTCCAAGCATGCCGGTATTGTCCATTCCGTTTCCGCTGATGAAATTATCATCGAAGACGAAATTGGTGAAAAGCACAGCTATCGCCTCACCAAGTTCACCCGTTCCAATCAGGGCACCTGCATCAACCAGCGTCCTCGTGTGGAAAAGGGTGAAAAGATCGAAGTGGGCGATCTGCTGGCCGATGGTCCTTCCACGGAAAACGGCGAAATCGCTCTGGGCCGCAATATGCTCATCGGTTTCATGACCTGGGAAGGCTATAACTACGAAGACGCCGTTCTCATCAGTGAACGCCTTGTAAAGGAAGATAAATACACTTCCATCCACATCGAAGAATACGAATCCGAAGCCCGTGAAACCAAGCTGGGCCCGGAAGAAATTACAAGAGACATCCCCAATGTGGGCGAAGATGCCATCAAGGATCTGGACGAAAAGGGCATCATCCGCATCGGTGCCGAAGTGCGCAGCGGCGATATTCTGGTGGGTAAGGTAACGCCCAAGGGCGAAACGGAACTCACGGCGGAAGAACGCCTGCTCCGTGCCATCTTCGGCGAAAAAGCCCGTGAAGTGCGTGACACCTCTTTGAAGGTGCCCCATGGTGAAGGCGGCATCGTGGTTGATGTGAAGACCTTCAACCGTGAAAACAAGGACGAGCTTTCTCCCGGCGTGAACGAAATGGTGCGTGTGTATATCGCCCAGAAGCGCAAGATCTCCGTGGGTGACAAGATGTCCGGCCGTCACGGCAACAAGGGCGTTGTATCCCGCATTCTGCGTGAAGAGGATATGCCCTTCCTGCCCGATGGCACGCCCCTTGATATCGTGCTGAACCCCCTTGGCGTTCCCAGCCGTATGAACATCGGTCAGGTGCTGGAAGTGCATCTGGGCCGTGCGGCCAAGGCACTGGGCTGGCATGTGGCCACCCCCGTGTTTGACGGTGCCTCCAAGGAAGATATTGACAACTGCCTCAACATGGCCGGCCTGCCTGCCGATGGCAAAACCATCCTCTATGATGGCCGCACCGGTGAACCCTTTGAGAATCCCGTTACGGTGGGCTATATGTACTTCCTGAAGCTCCACCATCTGGTGGACGACAAGATGCACGCCCGTTCCACCGGCCCCTACTCTCTGGTCACCCAGCAGCCTCTGGGCGGTAAAGCCCAGTTCGGCGGCCAGCGTTTTGGTGAAATGGAAGTTTGGGCTCTGGAAGCTTACGGCGCAGCCCATACCCTGCAGGAAATCCTGACCGTGAAATCCGACGATATCGTGGGCCGTGTGAAGACTTACGAAGCCATCGTCAAGGGTCAGAATATTCCCACCCCCGGCATTCCCGAATCTTTCAAGGTGCTCATTAAGGAATTGCAGGCTCTGGCACTGGATGTGCGTGTTCTGGGCGAGGATCATCAGGAAATCGAAATCCGTGAACTGGATGACGATGATGATGACGATACCGGCACCACCACCAAGGAAATCGACTTCGACGAGCCCTTTGCCGATGAAGATACCGCTTCCGGCGATGAAGACGAAGAAGTGGCGGACTTTGACGTGGATACCGACATCAGCCTGGACGATGATTTTGATGAATTCGGCATGGATGATATGCTGGATGACATCAGCCTGGATGATGATGACGACATTGAATAATCCGGGAACAGCCTCATTTAGGATGTTTATCCCCGGAACGGCCAAAGCGGAGGGAGTTATTATACATGTTTGAATTGACCAATTTAGATTCCATCCAAATCGGCATGGCCTCTTCCGAGCAGATTCTCGCCTGGAGCTACGGCGAGGTCAGCAAACCGGAGACCATCAACTACCGTACCCTCAAGCCTGAACGTGACGGTCTGTATTGCGAGCGCATCTTTGGGCCGCAGAAGGACTGGGAATGCGCTTGCGGGAAATATAAGCGCATCAAGTTCAAGGGCAAGGATAAGGTTTGCGATAAGTGCGGCGTGCAGATTACAAGAGCGAAAGTCCGCCGTGAGCGCATGGGTCATATCCAGCTGGCGGCTCCCGTGAGCCACATCTGGTATTTCAAGGGCCTGCCTTCCCGGATGGGTATGCTGCTGGATGTGAGCCCCCGTGCCTTGGAAAAGGTGCTGTATTTCGCATCCTATATCGTGCTCAATCCCGGTATCGAAGCCAACACCAAGGTTGCAAAGAATGAGCTGATTACCGACGGTAAATACCGTGCCATCATGGCCATGCCCGAAGAAGAGCGCGGCGAATTCAAGGCCGGTATCGGTGCCGAAGCGGTTAAGATCATGCTGCAGGAACTGGATCTGGAAGCATTGAGCGTTTCTTTGAAGAAAGAAATTGCCGAGCTTGTGGAAAAAGAACGGGATCGTGACGTGGAAGGCCAGAAGCGCACCCATGCCATCAAACGGCTGGAAGTGGTGGAAGCTTTCCGTCTGTCCAATAACAAGCCCGAATGGATGATTATGGACGTGGTGCCCGTCATTCCTCCGGATCTGCGCCCCATGGTGCAGCTGGATGGCGGCCGTTTTGCCACCTCTGACCTCAATGACCTCTACCGCAGGGTTATCAACCGCAACAACCGCTTAAAGCGTATGCTGGAGCTAGGAACGCCTGATATCATCGTGCGCAACGAAAAGCGCATGCTGCAGGAAGCCGTTGACGCCCTGATCGATAACGGCCGCCGCGGCCGCCCCGTAACGGGCCCCGGCAACCGTCCCCTGAAGAGCCTTTCTGACCTGCTGCGTGGTAAGCAGGGACGCTTCCGTCAGAACCTGCTGGGCAAGCGTGTTGACTATTCCGGCCGCAGCGTTATCGTGGTTGGCCCCGAACTGAAGCTGTATCAGTGCGGCCTGCCCAAGGATATGGCACTGGAGCTGTTCAAGCCCTTCGTGATGGAAAAGCTGGTTTCCCAGAAACTGGCCCATAACGTGAAGAACGCCAAGCGCATGGTGGAAAAGGTGCGCCCCGAAGTGTGGGACATCTTGGAAGGCGTTATCAAAGAACATCCCGTGCTCCTCAACCGTGCTCCCACTTTGCACCGTCTGGGCATTCAGGCCTTTGAACCGGTATTGGTGGAAGGCAAGGCTATTAAGCTCCATCCCTTGGCCTGCACCGCCTTCAACGCCGACTTTGACGGCGACCAGATGGCCGTGCACGTACCGCTCTCCATGGAAGCGCAGGCTGAAGCCCGTTTCCTGATGCTGTGCGCCAACAACATCATGAAGCCCCAGGACGGCATGCCCGTTATCTCTCCTTCTCAGGACATGGTTATCGGCTGCCATTACCTCACCATCCGCCGGGATGATGCCAAGGGCGCAGGCCGCATCTTCTGCTCTCAGGATGAAGCCCTCATGGCTTACCAGTGCAAGCAGATTGCCCTGCAGGCTCCCATCAAGGTGCGCATTGAACGCACGTTCAACGGCGAAACTGCGCACAAGATCATCGACACCACGCTGGGTCTTTTGATTTTCAACGATGAAATTCCGCAGGATCTGGGCTTCAAGCCCCGCACCTGTCTGGAAGATATGTTCGCCCTGGAAATCGACCACCGTGTTGTGAAGAAGGATTTGGGTGCCATCGTGGAACGCTGCTTCCGCATTCATGGCGAAAGCGAAACGGCGAAGGTGCTGGATGCTATCAAGAGTCTGGGCTATCGCTACTCCACCCGTGGCGCTATCACCGTTTCCGTCAGCGACATTATCGTACCTGCTGAAAAGAAGCAGTGGCTCAAGGAAACTGACGAACTGGTGGCCACCATCAACAAGAAGTATCGCCGCGGCGAATTGACCGAAGACGAACGCTATCGCCGTGTTACCGACGCATGGAGCGAAGTGACCGCCCGCCTTCGCGGCCGGGTGATGGAAGTGCTGCCGCCCTTTAACCCCATCAGCATGATGACCGGTTCCGGTGCTCGTGGTAGTGCCAGCCAGGTTGCCCAGCTGGCCGGTATGCGCGGCATGATGGCTTCTCCTTCCGGTAAGGCCATCGAAGTGCCTATCCGTGCAAACTTCCGTGAAGGCCTGAACGTGCTGGAATTCTTCATGTCCTCTCACGGTTCCCGTAAATCTCTGGCTGATACCGCTCTGCGTACTGCTGACTCCGGTTACCTCACCCGCCGTCTGGTGGACGTGGCCCAGGAAGTCATCGTCCGGGAGACCGACTGCTTCGAGTCCCACGGCGAAATGGTGCGTGGTATCACAGTCAAGCCCATCGGCGAAATCGAGCAGATTGACGACCGCATCCGTGGCCGTTTCGCCGCAGAAGATGTGTATCATCCCATCACTGGTGAACTGCTGGTGCATGTGAATGAGCTGATCGACTATGACAAGGCTCTCAAGATTCGTCAGGCCGGTGTTCAGAAGATGAATGTGCGCTCCGTGCTTACCTGCTGCAGTGAAAACGGCGTTTGCGCCCGCTGCTACGGCATGAACATGGCGCATGGCGATGTGGTGGATATCGGTGAAGCCATCGGTATCATCGCTGCCCAGGCCATCGGTGAACCCGGTACCCAGCTGACCATGCGTACCTTCCATACCGGCGGCGTTGCTACCGGCGCTGACATCACTCAGGGTCTTCCCCGAGTTGAGGAGCTGTTCGAAGCCCGCAGGCCCAAGTCTGAGGCTGCGCTGGCTGAGATCTCCGGTATCGTACACATCGCTACCGATGCGAAGAAGAGGCGCGAGATCATCATTACTTCTCAGAACGGCGACGCCGAATTCAAGAAGTATCAGATCAATTACGGCGCAAAGATCAAGGTTGAGGAAGGCGCATTCGTAAACGCCGGCGACGAGCTGATCGAAGGTTCCGTCAACCCCTCCGACCTGCTGCGTATCCTGGGCATCAAGCCCGTACAGGACTACCTCGTAAAGGAAGTCCAGTCGGTCTCCCGCCGTCAGGGTATCGAGATCGCCGACAAGCATATCGAAGTTATCGTACGTCAGATGCTGCGTAAGGTAAAGATCGAGGAAGCCAACGATACCGACCTGCTGCCCGGTTCTCTGGTGGACGTATTCCGCTTCGACCAGGAAAACAGGAAGGCC
>JAZNQO010000040.1:0-49264 GCA_045590215.1 Clostridia bacterium
CTCCATCAAGCTGCCCGAAGGCGTTGAAATGGTTATGCCCGGCGACAACGTGGAAATGGAAGTAGAAATCATCACCCCCATCGCCATCGAACAGGGTCTCCGCTTCGCTATCCGTGAAGGCGGCCGTACCGTGGGTGCCGGCGCTGTGGCTCGTGTTGCTGAATAATTTCTGTTAACACTTTAGCCTGCTGAAAGTAATTTCGGCAGGCTAATTTTTTATGCAAAAAGCAGGTGATATCCTCCCAAATGGCAGACAAACTGCCTTTCCAATCTTGACGCAAATTACCTGTCATGGTAAGATAGAAATAACGAGAATTGAAAGATGGGGGAATGCGTGTATGTCCCGTCATGTACCTATTCATCAGGTGAAAATTCAAGATCGGTTTTTCGCTTCCCGGATCAAAATGGTGCGGGAAAAAATGATTCCCTATATGTGGGATACGCTGCATGATAAGGTGCCCGGCGTGGCTCCCAGCCATTGTATCGAAAATTTCCGGATTGCAGCCGGGCTGCAGGAAGGAGAATTCCACGGCTGGTGGTTTCAGGACAGCGATTTGTGGAAATGGCTGGAAGGGGTGGGCTATGCCCTGAGCCAGCAAAGGGATGAGGAGCTGGAAGCGCAGGCAGACAGTGCCATTGATTTAGCCGAAAAGGCCCAGCAGGCGGACGGCTATCTGGATACTTATTATATCATCAACGGGCTGGAGAAGCGGTTTACCAACCTGAAAGATCATCACGAGCTGTATGTGGCCGGGCATATGTTTGAAGCGGCCTGCGCCTATTATAATGCCACGGGCAAGAGAAAGGTGCTGGACATCGCTTGCCGGTTTGCCGATTGCCTGTGCAATCAATTTGGCCCTGAAGAAAACAAATGCCACGGCTTTCCGGGGCATGAGGAAGTGGAAATGGGGCTGGCCAGGCTGTATCAGGCAACGGGCGTGAAAAAATATCTGGACTTGGCTGTGTATTTTCTGGACGTGCGTGGGCAAACGCCCCATTATTATGACGGGGAAATCACCCGCCGGGGGGATTCCATCGAAGAGCATACCCGTCAGCCCTGGCAGAAATATGAATACAGCCAGTGCGAAATTCCGGTAAGAGAGCAGACGGTGGCAAGAGGCCATGCGGTAAGGCAATTGTATCTTTTGGCCGGAATGGCGGAAGCAGGCTATGCAGCCGGGGATGATACGCTATTGGATGCGGCACTGCGTGTGTATCAGAACATCGTGGACAAGCAAATGTATATCACCGGCGGTGTGGGCGCAACAAACGTTGGGGAAGCCTTTACCTTTGATTATGATCTGCCGCCGGACAGATGCTATAACGAAACCTGCGCTTCCATCGCACTGATCATGACCGCCATTCGCCTGCAAAGGGCGTATCCGGACAGCCGCTTCGGCGATATTATTGAAAGAACGCTGTATAACGGCATTTTGTCCGGCGTGAGCCTGGACGGGACGAAATATTTTTACATGAACCCCTTGGAAACGTGGCCGGAAAGATGTGAAAAGCGCAATGATATCCACATCGACGATGAGCGACAGGGCTGGTTTGGCTGCGCTTGCTGCCCGCCGAATGTGCTTCGGACGCTGACAGGGCTTGGGATGTATCTGTACACGGAAAACGAGCGGTATCTGTATGTGGATCAGTATGTTTCCGGGTGTGTGGAAACGGAAGGAACAAAGCTGACGATAGCATCTGGCTTTCCGTGGCAGGGCGATGTGAAAATCACGGTGGAAAAAGCCGGAAAGAAGGAACTGGCCTTCCGTATTCCCATCTGGGCCAAGGAAAGCTATCATTGGTCGGTGAACGGCGAGGAACAGCAACAGGACGAATGGAGCGGCTATGAATATCTGCATCAGGTGAAGGATGGGGATGTGATTGCGTTTACATTCCCCATGAGCATCAAAAAAATGCGTGCCCATCAGCACATTCCGGAATATGCCGGGAAGGTGGCTTTGATGCGTGGACCCATGGTGTATTGTCTGGAAGAAAAGGATAACGGCGATGAGCTGTGGAACATTACGCTGACAGATAGCCCTGTCACAGAAAAATGGCAGGAAAACCTTCTGGACGGCGTGATGACGCTGACAGCGCAGGGGCTTCGGGACGAGGGGACAGATACCCTTTACACCGATGAAGAAACGACAAAAACGCCGCAGGAATTAACCTTTGTGCCGTATTTTGCATGGGGCAACCGGGGCAAGGGCGAAATGCGGGTTTGGATAAGAAAAGATTAAGGAGGAAAAAGATATGGATTTTCTTAAATGTGCATTGGGGATTGAACTGGGCTCCACACGGATTAAGGCGGTATTGATCGACGAAAAGCATCTGCCAATTGCCTCCGGCAGTTTTGAATGGGAAAACAGGCTGGAAAACGGCGTATGGACCTATCATCAGGATGAAATCATCAGCGGTGTGCAGAGCTGTTATGCGGATTTGAAAAAGGATGTGCAGGCGAAGTTTGGCGAGACGCTGACGACCGTTGGTGCCATCGGCGTTTCCGCCATGATGCACGGGTATCTGCCCTTTGACAAGGACGATAACCTGTTGACCCCCTTCCGCACCTGGCGCAATACCATCACCGGCGAAGCGGCGGAAAAGTTGAGCGCATTGTTTGATTTCAACATTCCCCAGCGGTGGAGCATCGCCCATCTCTATCAGGCCATTTTGAACGGCGAAGCGCATATTGGGCAGATTGCCCGGCTGACCACGCTGGCCGGTTATATCCATTATCTGATGACCGGGCTGCACGTGATGGGCGTTGGCGAAGCCAGCGGCATGTTCCCGGTGGACAGCGATGCGATGGACTATGACGCCAAAATGCTGGCTTCCTTTGACGCGATGATTGAAAAAGAAAACCTTGGCTGGACGCTGAAGGGCATTCTGCCGGAAGTGCTGCCTGCCGGGGCAGACGCCGGGGTGCTTACGGAAAGCGGAGCAAAGTTCCTTGACCCTGCCGGGGATTTGAAGGCAGGCATTGCCGTTTGCCCCTGCGAAGGTGATGCAGGCACAGGCATGGCGGCCACCAACTCCGTCCGGGTGCGCACGGGCAATGTATCCGCCGGCACCAGCGATTTTGCTATGGTGGTTGTGGAAAAGATGCCCAAAGTGCACCGGGAGATTGATATGGTGACTACGCCCTCCGGCAAGCCCGTTGCCATGGTGCATTGCAACAACTGCACCAGCGATATCAACGCATGGGTGAACCTGCTTCACGAATTTGCCGGGGCTATCGGCGCAAATGTGAACAAGGGCGATTTGTACACCCTGCTGTTCCAGAAAGCTATGGAAGGGGATAAGGACTGCGGCGGCTTGATGGCCAATAACTATTTCTCCGGCGAAGGCGTGACGGATTTGGACGAAGGGCGGCCCTTCTTTGCCAGAACCCCCAACGCCCATTTCACGCTGGCTAATTTCATGCGTGCGCACCTGATGAGCGCACTGGCTACGCTGAAAATCGGCCTGGATATTCTGACAAAAGAAGAACAGGTGAAGATTGACAAGCTGTATGGCCACGGCGGCTTCTTTAAGACCCCGAAGGTGGGGCAGACCATGCTATCCGCAGCGGTGCAGGCTCCCGTATCCGTGATGGAAACCGCCGGGGAAGGCGGCCCCTACGGCATGGCCCTGCTGGCGGCTTACCGGCTGAACAAGGCAGAAAAAGAAACGCTGGAAGATTATCTGGACGAAAAGGTATTCAAGGATGCGGCGACCGTGACCCTCATGGCGGAAAAGGATGATGTGGACGGTTTTGACCGCTTCTTGAACGGTTATGTGAAAGCACTGGCCATTGAAAAGGCGGCCATCGAAGCGATGAAGGAGGAATAAAAGATGCTTGAAAATTTGAAAGTGCAGGTATTGCAGGCCAATCTCCTGCTGCCCGAATATAATCTCGTCACTTTCACATGGGGCAACGTCAGCGGCATTGACCGGGAAACGGGCCTTGTGGTGATTAAGCCCTCCGGCGTGTCCTACAATGGCATGACGAAGGATGATATGGTGGTTGTGGATTTGGATGGCAAGGTGGTGGAGGGCAAATGGAAGCCTTCCTCCGATACACCCACCCATCTTGCTCTCTATAAGGCATTCCCCAAAATGGGCGGTATCGTGCACACCCATTCCCGCTGGGCCACCACCTTTGCCCAGGCCGGTATGGGCATTCCTGCCATGGGCACCACCCAAGGCGACTATTTCTACGGCGAAATTCCCTGCACCCGGCCCATGACCGAAGTGGAAATCAAGGGCGAATATGAAAAGGAAACAGGGAATGTGATTATCGAGGCCTTTAAGGGCAAGGATCCCATGGACGTGCCTGCTGTGGTGGTTTACAGCCACGGCCCCTTCGCATGGGGCGAAAACGCCATGGAGGCGGTTCATAACGCCGTGGTGCTGGAAGAAGTGGCGTTTATGGACTGGCACGCTATGATGCTTAATCCCAAGCAGGGGTCCATGCAGCAGGAACTGCTGGACAAGCACTATCTGCGCAAGCACGGTGCCAATGCCTATTACGGACAGAAGTAATAAAAGATGGGGCAGGGAGCACGGATCAGGGGACTGCTCGTTCCCTGTACCCACTCTGCGAATTTTTACAAACTTATCAATGGCTCTTTTTCCGCATAAAGCAGGAGAAACGATTGATAATATTGCCACAGACACAACGAAAACAAGAAAAGCGTTGGATGGAAATAAGTTTCCCCCAACGCTTTTTCTTATTTTCCCGTCTGCTTATGTATCCGGTGGTGGCGCGTCGCCGCATTGCCCGTGACGAAAATTGTGTTTGTTTTAAGTTTCATGCGGACGGTGTTTGTTAGAGCGTGTTTCTTGTTCGCAAGGAAGGTGCAGGAAGGAACTTCCTGCCGTGGGGTACAGGGGACGAATAGCCCTCTGCTTCGTTCACAAGCCTTCAGCTTCGACCCGTTCCATAAAGGCGTCTATTTCCTTCTGGGAGCGGAGCAGGACAACCTTCTCCCGATAGGCTTTCAAAATGCTGGCGTAATTTTGCTGCCGCATTTTATTGCGGCCTTCAAAGAGGACGAACCAGATGAACCAGAGGTTGGTATCGTTTGTGTAGCCTTCTGCCCGGCGGCTTTTCCGGCGACGGATACAGCGATAGAGGCAGTGAAGCCTTGGCAGCATGATGAGGATAATCAAATTTGCCGCATCCAGCCGCTCTTTCTGGAAAAGGTAAGTGTAATTACCGTCCATGATCCAGCTGTCCTTTTGCAGGAAATCCGAAACGATGGGGTAGACCTGTTCGTCCGGGATGGGCTTCCATTCCTTGGTGTACTTCACTTCATCCAAGTGCATGACGGGGATGCGCTGGGTTTCGGAGAGGAACTTTGCAAGGCACGTTTTGCCGCTGCCTGCATATCCCATAATAGCAATTTTCATGCACATTTCCCTTCATGAAAGGATTGGTTAATTCACGGTGATGCCCGTCAGGGCTTTCCAAGTGTTGCGGATGGTGTTTTGGTTCTGCACGCCGTAATCGGGGTCATTCCGCTTACATTCGTCCATGTCACGCAGGAAATGGATGCACAGATGGCCGCCGAAGCCGTTGTTATTGATGCTGCCGTAGAGGTGCGGACGATTGTGCATGGAGGCCAGCGTCCATCTGCCGTCGGGCAGCTGCACATAGACGGGATGGCAGGTCCAGTTGGTTTTGCCGAAGGAGCGGTTCATGATCTGGGTGTCACGCCAAGAGGCAGGCTGGCTGTCCGCATGGCGGCCCAGAGAATAGAGCTTGATGTTCCAAGAGAGGGACGTGGCCGGATCGAAAATAACCACAGTCTGCCCGGAGGAAATGGTGGGCTTGATATCGTCAAACCAGTGGAGCAGCTGCACTTGGGAAAGGGCAGGGCCGGAAATGAGGCCTGCATTGGCTTCCAGCTCCCGGACGGGGGTGGAATAGGGCTTGGCATTGCCGGCGAAGATGATCTGTTGGGTCAGGGCATCGGCGATACCGCTGATAACAAGGTCATTGCGCACTTGGAAGGCCACCACAGCGTTATGGGTGTCGCAATCGTATTCGCCGTTGACGGTGACGGGATAGCCAAGGGCTTTCAGCCGGGTCTGCATGGATTTGACGGCGGAAGATTCGTCGTCAATGCGCAGGGTAGTGAAGGCAAGCGGCGCATCGTCTGCGGTGCGGGCATTGCTGCTCTTGAGCATGGCAAAGGTCTGCTGGCCTGCCAGGCCGTCGGACGTGAGGCTATTCTGGCTTTGGAAGAACTTCACGGCGGCGATGGTGGTGCTGTCATAGGTGCCGGTTACGTTCACGTTATATTTCAGCTCTTTCAGCCTTTCCTGCACCCAGCGAACGTCCTCGCCATACATGCCGGAGCGCAGTGTCCGGGAATAGGAAGAGGGGTCGTTTTCCTCTTCATCGGTGGCGTCGGAAGGGGGCGTATTGCCCGAGGAAGGCGGCACGGCGGAACCACCGGAATAGGTGAGGATGGTGATGAACTTGGTCATCACATAGCCTTCCACCCCTTGATAGGACACCATGCACCAGTCGCTGCCCTTGGTCAATAATTTCAGGGCAGAGCCATTGGGGATTTCCATCAGGACGGTGGCAGAGGTAGAGGGGTTGGCCCGGAAATTCAGCGTGCCGCCGGTTGTGGTCACGATGGCGGAGCCGGAAGAGGCGGTGGAGCCGGAGGAGGGCTTGGGGGTGGGCGTGGGCGTGGGGTTGGAGCCCACGATGGTGATATACTTTGTCATCACATAGCCCATCTGCCCCTGATAAGACACCCGGCACCAAGAGCTGCCCTTGGCATATAATTGCAGTACGGCTCTATTGGGGATTCTGGCGATGATGGAGCCATTTTCGGAGTCATCGTCACGCAGGTTCAGCGTGCCGCCGGAGGTGGACACCATGGCGGCTCCGATGGGCGTTTCGTTGATTTCGGGGGCAGGCGTGGGCGTAGCAGCCGGGGCCTGTGTGGGGGAGGAAATAAAGGTCAAATACTTGGTCATCACATAGCCGAAGGTGTTTTGATAAGAAACGGAGCACCATGTGCTGCCTTTTGAATAAACGGAAATCAGGGTATTATTGGGAATGGTTGTGAGCACATCGGCTCTATCATTGGCATTTTCACGCAGGTTCAGCGTGCCACCGGTGGTTGTGACCCGTGCAATGGAGGAAACGTTGCTTGGGGGCACATTAGCCGCAGGGGCTTTGGTGGGGGTGGGAGTAGCGGCGGTGAGGGAATAGAGCAGGGAAAGGGTCTGGCTGCCGGCGATGCCGTCGACTTTCAGGCCATATTTCTGCTGGAAGGCCTTCACGGCGGATAGCGTGCCGGAGCCGAATTTGCCGTCCACGGAGAGGGAAAAGCCCAGCTTGCGTAATGCCTGCTGCATCTGTCGCACGTCGTTTCCGCTATCGCCCTGCTGCAATTTTGAATAGCTGCCGGAAGGGGCAGCGGTAGGGGCTTTGGTGGGGGTGGGGGTGGGGGTAGCGGCTGTGAGGGAATAGAGGAGAGACAATGTCTGATCCCCGGCGATGCCGTCCACCTTCAGGCCGTGGGCTCTTTGGAAGCTCTGCACGGCCAGCTTGGTGCCGGAGCCGAATTTGCCGTCTTCTGTTAAATTATATCCCAGCTTGTTGAGGGCTTTTTGCATTTGTTTCACATCACTGCCGGAAGACCCTTGGGACAATTTGGTATAGGCCAGGGCACTGCTCATGCAGATAATAAGGGTCAGCATGAGGCAAAGCAGGCGCAACAGCTTCTGTTTCAAAATAAAATCCTCCTGCGTTTACAATAATACAAATGTAGTATAACATAGTATAACGAAAATGTAAACAAAATTACGGAAATATTACAGAAGTAAAATCTGGCAAAAGCTGCCTCTTGTATACAGCATAGAATGATGCTACAATAGGAGAACCAAAAGGAGGAAAAGCCATGATGGAAATGCAGGGAAGCCTTGGGGAGATTAAGGCGTTGATGCAGCCTATGAAAACAGAAAACGGCTTGCAGCGGCCTATTTTGGATCAAAAGGCGGCCATGCTTTCTTTGCAATTGGCTTCCGTTGCCTATACCCAGCAAATGACCCCTTGGCGCGAAAGCGGATGGAAGGATGTGTCCTATCACATTGACCATACGCTGCTTACAGGGGAAGACGCTAACGGCGGCGACGGCTCCAATTTTGGCGGTGTGATGAGCGAATACAGGCAATTCATGGCGCGTTTCCGGGCGAAATCCACTAATATTATCAATCAGGTGCTGGGCACTGTGCGGAACAAGGACGAAAGCGATACCTGCAAGGCCATTGTGATGATCCATAAAGACGTAGGCGGCAGATATCTGGTGGCCATTGGGTTTATGGGTACGGGAAAAAGGGTGTATGACTGGCTGGCCAATTTCCGCATCGAAGAAGAGGAAAAAATGCACAAAGGCTGCTTGCAGCTGGCAAGAAGCTTTGAAGAAAACGAGCAGGACATTGTTTTTTTGGAGACGGCCAAGGAATTGGGGCTGGAAAAGCTGACGCTTTTTGATATCGTGCAGGAATGCAAAAAGGGCGACAGCCGGTTCAAATTATGGCTGGCCGGGCACAGCCAGGGCGGTGCGGTGATGCAGATTTTTGCTTATCGGGCACTGTTGCAGGGGGTGCTTCGGAAAAACCTGATTGGCTATGGGTTTGCTTCACCCAGCGTGATGTATGATGCAGGGGAAATTAACCTTCGCAGCGTACCCCTCTTCCACATCATGAACCGGGATGATTTGACCCCACGGCTGGGGGCGAGGCTGCATATTGGCCGCTGCTTATGCTATGACCCCACGGAGGAAATGCGGAATATTTGCTATGGCTCCGCATGGCAGGAGGAAGGCTTCCGGCGTGTGTTTTCCATGGTGCAGGGGGTCAGGAACAATGAAGACGCTATGCTGTTTATACTGGCGTTGCTTCGAGCCATTGAGGAGCTTTCTGACGGAGCGGCTGTTCAGGCGGTATCGGAACTGCTTGGGCGCATGCTGCCGGAAAAAATGACGATACTGCTGGGCGGCAGGATGGACGAGGGCATCCGGATGATGCGGCGGTTTGTGGAGCGGAATTATTTCCACACCACAGGGGAAAGGAAGCTGCCACTGCCCCGGCTGGAAGGGCTGAAAAAGAGCATCGGGCAGGAAATGGGGCGGCTTGGAGCCAGAGGGTTTATGAAAAATCTGATGCAAGTGATGGGCATACCCCATCGGATGCGCATGAAGGAAAGCTATGGGAAAACCATCCCGGCATACACTTATATCATAAAGAATGAAATGGAAAGCCTGTACACGGCTCTGACTTTGGCCCATCCTTCCTGCGTCGGGGAAGACCGGCGTGCCCTTCGCCGGGAAAGAAAGCGTTTTTATGGGCGGTTTGGATATGCACAATATGGGCGCACTGCGTCAGAGCGGCGCAGTACAGGCAAAGAACGCTGATAAAATAGCCTTGCTTGCCGTCGGCTTGCAATAAGTGCACCAAGGGGCAGGGCTTGCCGGAAGCGGAGGAAGACAAAACAACGCTCTGCAAAAGCAAAAAGAGAAGAAAAGCAAACGCTGCCGAAAGAAGGGGATGCTTCTCCTCTGGCAGCGTTTTTTTAATACCGGAAAGCAAAAGAAACGGCCAGAAATCAACAGAAGGAAGGGCGAAGGGCTGCGGCTGTTGCCGGAGAAAGAGCAGCAAATAGGCCGTGATGATGGGAAGCAGCAGAATGGGCACGAAGGAATAGAAGCATTTGCCCAAAACAATGGAAAAGAGCAGCGTAAAGAGAATGCCTATGAGCCGAGCGTCGGAAATGGGTAGCGATAAAGCAAAGAGATGGCCGGAAAAGGCAAGGAGCTTGCCAAAATAATAGCACAGAAGAAGGGATGAAAGGACTTTTCCGGGAAGGGAGTGTCTTGGGCGCGACAAAAGCAGAAGCAGGAGAAGGGCAAGGGAAAAAAACGCTTCCCAAACAGAGGCAGCGAAAAGGCCGCCAGTAACCTTGGGCGAAAAGAAAGCAGAGAATAGCAGCAGGCAGTTTGACATCAAAAACACAACCTTTCCTTTCAGCATATGAAAAACCTTGCGGAAAAAGTTGACCGAAAGGATGGGATATGCTATACTTCCAAAGATGTGCGTTTTTTAGCAGGATGAGCACCGAAAGAAAGGACTTTGAAACATTGACACCCGAAACAAGAGAAACCGGTTTTGAAAACTTGGATTTAAGCAAAGAGATTATGCAGGCAGTTTCCGCCATGGGGTTTACCAGCATCACTCCTGTGCAGGAAAAAACCATCCCGGTGATGATGGAGGGGCATGACGTGATTGCCATTGCCCCTACCGGCACCGGCAAAACCTGCGCCTTTGGCATTCCCATGCTGGAATACATCAGCCTCACCGATAACCGTATTCAGGAATTGGTGCTGGCTCCCACGAGAGAACTGGCGGTGCAGATTGGGGAAGAATTGCAGAAGCTAGCGAAATTCATCCCCGAAGTGCGCATTGCGGTGCTTTACGGCGGCCAGCCCATCGTGAAGCAGCTGAACCAATTGAAGCGCAAGCCGCAGATCGTGGTGGCGACGCCCGGCCGCATGCTGGATCATATGCAAAGGGGCAATGTGAAATTAAACGCCGTGCATACACTGGTGATTGACGAAGCGGACGAAATGCTGAAAATGGGCTTTGTGAAGGACGTGTGCAAGATTATCGAAAATGTGCCCACGGGGCGGCAGTTCGTCATGTTTTCCGCTACCACCAATCAGGATGTGCTAACGATTTCCTGGAAATATCAGCATGATCCGGTGAATATCACTGTGGAGGCCACTAAAGAAAATAAACCAAAGATTGCCCAGTATGTGATTCCTACTACGAGGGAAGAAAAATATGAGCATCTTTTGTATCTGTTGGACGCCGATGTGTATGGCCGGATGATGATTTTCACCAACACCAAGGACATGGCTCGTCGGCTTAGCGAGCGGCTGAACAAGGCGGGCTATGACACCGAAGCCCTGCACGGCGATATTCCGCAAGGGAAGCGCAATCAGGTGATGACTGGGTTCAAGAAGGGCAGGTTCCCCATCCTGGTTTGCACCGATGTGGCTGCCCGTGGCATTGACGTGGATGATGTGGAAGCGGTGATCAACTTCGACCTGCCCACCGAAAACGAATACTACGTTCATCGCATTGGCCGCACTGGAAGGGCTCGGAAGCATGGCGTGGCGTTCACGCTGCTTACCTTCACCGAATCCGTCCGGCTGGACGAAATTCGCCGGTACACGGAAAGCAATCCCACTTATCTGAAATTTGATGATATGGGCGTGCTGCGGAATGAGGAGAAAGAAGCTTTCTTCGAAAAGATTTGATGGGAAATTTGCGGGAGGGTGCTTTGGAGGCCAAAGCACCCTCCCCCACCCTCCCGAAAGCCGAATATTGGGAAATGAAAAAACCGCTGTTGTGATGAACAACAGTGGTTTTGTTATTCTCATTATGCAACACGGGGAAGGCATAAAGCAGAAGGATATGTTATTTCCCGAATGGGTTTTGGGGAGAGCGGGAGAGGGGGGTTTTGGCTCAAAATCCCCCTCTCGCATAAATCATATTCGATGAATTACTTGCTCTTGCTGATGGCTTCCCACAGGCCGGAGAGGTAGCAGGCACCGAGAGCACGGTCGTAGAGGCCATAGCCGGGCATGGCCACTTCGTCCCAGATCATGCGGCCATGGTCCGGGCGGATGGGGCCGTCAAAGCCGGTATCGTGGAGTGCTTTCATGATGCCGTAGATGTCAAGGGAGCCTAGTTCCGTGGGATGGGGTGCTTCGTCAAACTTGCCAGGGGCCAGATGGTTCACATTACGCACATGGGCGAAATGGATGCGGCCTTTGAAGGCATGGATCATATCAATGATATCGTTATCGGGATTGGAGCCGAGGGAGCCTGTGCACAGCGTGAGGCCGTTTTCCATATCCGGCACGGCGTTCAGCATTTTTTGAATCTTTTCCTTGCCGGTGATGATACGGGGCAGGTTAAAGACCGGCCAGGCAGGGTCATCGGGGTGGATGGCCATGCGGATATCGTACTTTTTGCAGGTGGGCATAATGGCCTTGAGGAAATAGACAAGGTTATCAAACAGCTTTTCTTCGTCCACATCCTTGTACATTTCAAAAAGCTCTTTTACCCTTGCCATGCGTTCCGGCTCCCAGCCGGGAAGCACAAAGCCGTCGGCCTTTTCTTCCATGCTGGAGAGCATGTTTTCCACGTTGATTTTATCTACCAGCTCCTGATCGTAGGAAAGGCAGGTGGAGCCGTCGGGCAGCATTTTTTTCAGGTCAGAGCGAGTCCAGTCGAAGACGGGCATGAAGTTATAGCACACCATGTGGATGTCCTCTTCGCCAAGACGGGAGAGGGTTTTGATATAGTTTTCGATATACTGGTCACGGCTGGGCAGGCCGACCTTGATATCGTCGTGAATATTCACGCTTTCGATGCCGGAGAGCTTGAGGCCGTGGTTTTCCACGTCCTCCTTTACGGCATGGATGCGAGCCTGTTCCCATACTTCGCCGGGGGTGGTGTCATAAAGCGTGGTGATAACGCCCTTTACCATGGGAATCTGGCGGATTTTCTGCAAAGAAACGCTGTCAAAGCCACGGCCATACCAACGGAGAGTCATATCCATAGAGGGGTTCCTTCTTTCTTTTATTTCTTTTCCGTGAGCCAATGGAGGAAGGCGGCCACGGAACGGTCTTTAAGCTTGAGAGAGAATTCCTGTTCCAGAATGTCCTCCAGATAGTGTGCGTCGGAAGAGTGCAATACATGCTTGCCTTCCGCCGCTTCCATGGGGCAGGGGAGCTTGGGCCAGATTTCAACGGAGGGGAAAAACGGTTCTTCCGGCATCAGGCCAAGATTCACAAGCAGGCCGTTGGAGCCCCGGTTAATATGCGCCGGAACGGCCACGCCGGTGAAGGAATGGATGAAATCCCGGCAGTCAGAAAGAGGCAAATCCGTTGCACCAATGAGCAATGCTTCTTCCTCGTCGATCACTTCGTCGTCGTCGTTCATCACCTGCTGATGGCCGAAAAAGGAGGGCTTGTTTTTCTTCTTCGGCAGATGCAGGCGCAATTCCTCACTGGCAGAAAGTGCCGCTTCCACATCGGGGAAATAGGCGAGCATATGCACTTCTTCCCTCGTTGTGATTTCCATGGCAGGCACCAGCAATATGCCGTACGCATCGGCGATTGTTTTCGCTGCCGGGAGGTTCCGGGCCGAGTTGTGATCCGCAATGGCAATCATATCCAAGCCTTTCAGATGCGCCATGCCCAGGATATTCCCCGGTGTCATCATATCATCGCCGCAGGGGGAAAGGCAGGAGTGGATATGCAGATCGGCAAAGAGCTGTTCCATCTTAATTTTCGGCAGGGATGCCGGCAGCGGCCATTTTGCCGCAGATGGCATAGGCGGACAGGGGGCTCTTGAGCACGCAAAGGCCTTCTTCCTTGGCCTTTTCCAAGCTGTCCTGATCCATATCAATGTTTTCGGGCAGGATGACGCAAGCCATTTCGGAAAGCATGGCAACGGCTACCACGTTCATATGCGTCTGCACCGTGACCCACGCCATGCCTTCGTCGCCGTGCGCCATGACCCAAGAGAGCAAATCGCAGGTGTAGCCGCAGGTGATTTCCTTATCGGCGGAGACGGTGGGGGTCATATATTCGGCATCAATGAGGGGAATGAGCTCTGTAACTTTCAAGGGGGATTCCTCCTTCTTATTCTCGTTTGGTCTGGGCCAGCTCTACCATCTGCTGTGCCATGACCTTTAATTGATCTCTCAATTTATGGATGCAGTCCATTTCGCCAGCGAAGTCCCGGACGATATCTTCGGCGAAGGTGCGGCAGGTTGGGGAGCCGCAGGAGCCGCAGTCATAGCCGGGCAGGTCGTCCAGAATCTTGTTCATCCGTTCCATCTTCTCCATGGCAACGGCCATATTATCGTCCAGCTTCATGACGCTGTTGGGCTTGATATCCGCATCGAAATAGAGGGGATATTTGGTCATCATGGAGGGAGGCACGCTTTCGATGGGGTGGGTTTTATCGGAGATGTCCACCAGCTTTCGGATGGTGTTTTTCGCCACATAATTGTTTTCAAAGGTCAGCGGGCCGCCCACGCAGCCGCCGGAGCAGGCATTGCCTTCAAAGAACACCAGATCGTTGAGCTTGTCGTTTTCGATTTCCTCCAATACACGGATCACGTTCTGGATGCCGTCCACGGCCAAGCTGTTTTCCGGGCAGACAGCAGAGGATTCACCGCTGGAGGCCGCCCAGCCAAGGCCGAAGCCGGTAGCTTGGGGCTTGGTGGGAGTAATGACATTTTTATTGATGTAGGAGCGCAGGGCACCGTAAATCTCCACCATGGAAATAGCACCGTCCACGGCGGACTTTTCCTGCCCCAGAGGATTGCGGATGGCCGTCATTTTGGCCGGGCAGGGGGTGATGAAGAAGATACCTACATCTTCCGGCAGGCAATCGTGCGCCTTGCAATACTCCTGCCGCGCAATCATGGCGGCCACTTCCATGGGCTGGCGGATATCCACAATATGGGGAATCAAATCCGGGAAGCGTACCTGAATGAGGCGCACCACCGCCGGGCACGCAGAAGAAATCAGGGGACGGGGCAACCCCGGCTCCCGTAGCTTTTGATGGATGGCGCGGCTGACGATATCCGCCCCCCTTGCCACTTCAAACACTTCATCAAAGCCAATCAGCTTCAAAGCGTCCAGAATGGGGCTGACGGATTTGAGGTTGCGGAACTGACCATACAGGGAAGGAGCCGGTAAGGCAATGGCGTGGGGATAGCCGTGGATGGCGGCGATATCGTCCGTCACGGCAATTTTGGCATGATAATCACAGATGCGGATGCACTCACCGCAGTCAATACATCTTTCATCAATGATATGCGCCCGGCCGTTGCGCACCCGGATGGCTTCCGTGGGGCAATGCTTGAGGCAATTGGTGCAGCCCTTGCAGCGGGTTTTATCCAGCCGCACCGAATGATAACGGATTACTTTATCCATGATATAAAACTTCCTGCTTTCTGTCAGGCAAGGTTAAAGCGCATTTCAATGCGGGTGCCTTTGCCCACTTCGCTTTCGATGGAAAAGCCATCGGCGTTTCTTTTCATATTGGGAAGACCCATACCGGCACCAAAGCCTAAAGAACGGGCTTCTTCATCGGCGGTGGAATAGCCTTCCCGCATGGCCATCTGGATATCGGGAATGCCAGGGCCGATGTCCTTGGAAATGAGGGTGATGCCCCCTTCATCCACGTCCATAATCAATTCGCCGCCGTCGGAGTGGATCACCAGATTCAGCTCCACTTCATAGCTGGCAACGGCCACCCGGCGCAGCACCATGCTGCTGACACCCAGCTGTTTTAATTTGCGCTTGATATCCGCCGAGGCTTCCCCGGCACGGGTATAATCATCCGCATCCACAGGATAAACGGCATGAATCATGGTGCTCATGTCGTTTCCTCCTTGGGCCATTCAATGGGCACGCCCCGGAGGCCTGCTTCATACAGCATGCCGCAGGCGGTGAAAGCGGTAACAGGCGTAGTCATCACAACCAAGCCTTGCTCTTCCGCCTGTTCAAGCATATCATCCGTAGGCACCTTGCCGCGAGCGAAGACGATACATTTGAGGTCAAGCATATCGGCGGTGCGCATGACATGAGGGTTGGTAAGCCCGGTAATCAGCACCGTCTTTTCGTTCACGAAAGCCAGCACATCGCTCATCAGATCGGAGCAGCAGGCCGTTTTTGCCGGGAGGGAGAGCTTTTCCTCTCCGCACAGCACTTTTGCATGCAATACATTTACAATATCCTGAATGGTCATCATTGATCCCTGCCTGTTATTCAGATTTTTTATCCACTAAATATGATACCTTTTTTCACGGAAACTGTCAACCGTAGGAGGGGCGAAATTGGCAAGATTTCAAGGAAAAATGTCCTTTTCCGAAAAGAAAAAACGCCCCGTCCCAAAGGACACGGGCGTGATTTGGAAGACGTGAATCAGACAGAAGAAGGGGATTGCATGAGAGCAGGATCCTTGCGCCATTGACCGGCGATATAGAGATAGCGGATGCCTGTCAGCACAGCGGCGGCAATCCATGCGATAGGGGAAGCGAGGCACACGCCCAGATACCCGATCATGGCAGGGAGGGTGAGGCTGATGACGGAACGGGCCACAAGCTCGCTCACGCCGCCCAGCATAGGGAACAGCGTTTCGCCGATTCCCTGCAAAGTATTGCGGAAAACGAACAATGCCCCAAGGAAGGGATAAAACACCAACGTCCAGAGCATATAAATATCGGCGTATTCCATGATCTGCGGCGTTTTTTCGTCCAGGAATAGCATCAGGAACCCGTCGCCCGTTATGAACTTGATGAGCATGGCAAGGCCGGCGGCAGCCATCACAAACAGGAAGGAAATCCGCACGCCCTTCATCAGCCGCTTATAATCCCCGGCTCCCCGGTTCTGGCCGGCGTAGGTGGCCATGGTGGTGCCGATAGCCATCATGGGCTGGGTGAGCAGATTATCCACCTTGGAAGCTGCGGCAAAGGCGGTAACACCGGCAGTGCCAAAGAGGTTAAACGCACGCTGCAACACCATGGAGCCGATGGCCGTCACAGAAAACTGAAGCCCCATGGGCAGGCCAACCTGCAAATGAGCCGCCCATTCCCGGAAATCCGGTTTTTTGAAGAGGGAGCCGGTATGCAGATATTCATTATGGCGCAGGCCATAGAAAAGGCACAGGGAACCAGCGATAAACTGGGAAACCACTGTGGCCCACGCCGCCCCTGCTACGCCCATATGGAACACGGCAATGCACAGCAAATCCAGCACCACATTTAGCAGGGAAGAAACGATGAGGAAAATCAGCGGCGTGCGGCTGTCGCCCAGCGCACGCATGATGGCGGCGTTCAGGTTATAGAAGATGGTAGCCCCAAGGCCGCCGCAGATGATGGAGATATAAGCCAGCGACTGCTGAAAAATATCTTCCGGGGTTTTGAGGAGGCGCATCAGCGGCCCAATGCCAAGAAGGCTCAGGATGGTCATCACCACGGCCAGCACGATAGCCACTTGCCAGCAATTGAGAATGGAGCGTTTCACCCCGGCATGATCCCCGGCACCAAAACGCTTGGCAGTGATGATGGTCAGGCCGGTGGAGGAGCCGTTTACTAACCCGATAATGAAAAAGGAAACAGCCCCCGTTGCCCCCACGGCACCCAGCGCATCATTGCCCAGGAACTTGCCTACGATGATGGTATCCACCATGGCGTAAAATTGCTGAAAAACGTTGCCGATAAGGATGGGCAGGGAAAACAGCAGAATCTGCTTGCCGGGATTGCCCGTTGTGAGGTTTCTAACCATAAATTGATATGCCTCCGAAAAGGGAAAAATCAGATGTTATTTGATGCCGGAAATGACCTTTGCAAACAGGCCGCCGCTTTGGAAGATGGGAGCCAGCGTGCTTTCCGCAATGAGGGTATCCAGTGCTTCCAAGGAGATGATGGTGTTAATCAGCGGCAGGGCGAGGAAGATGATGTATAAAAGCACAGCTCCGCGCAAAAGCCCGAACACACCGCCGGCAAGCCAGTCCAATTGCTTGAGCAGCGGCAGCCGGAACACATGATGGATGAGATTGACAACCAGCGAAAGCAAAAGATAGGCCACTGCATAGCACACAATGAAACACAGTACATTCACTGCAATGCTGACGATGGTGTTGGACACATAATCGTTCACCGTGGTGAGGCCGCTATTTTGGAAGGAGCGGTTTTGCAGATTCTTTTCCAGCACCGTTTCAATTTCATCGGGCAAATTCACATTGGCCAGAATCTGATTGATGGTATCATCGGACAAAAACTCCACCGAGGAGGAAGCGAGGCTGTAATCGCCCACACGGGCAACGGCGTCGGTATAGGTGGCGAGGGTGGAGGAAACGCCGGCACTGCCGCTGAGATATGCCGCCAGCTTGGGGGAGAAGCTGAACGCCAGCAGTAGCGAAATGAGGCCACAGGCAAGGGACAAAAGGGAATGAACAAAGCCCTTATACAGCCCATATACCACGCTGACCCCCAGAATGACCAGCACAACAATATCGATGATATTCATTCAGATGATACCTCCTTCTGCAATGAATAAACGAACAGGGAAAGGGGATTCTTGCATCAGTCGTCGCCCATTTTGAGAACGGCCATGAAGGCTTCGCCGGGAAGCTCCACCGTGCCAAACTGGCGCATACGCTTTTTGCCTTCCTTCTGCTTTTCCAGCAGCTTCTTTTTCCGGGTGATATCGCCGCCGTAGCACTTGGCCAAAACGTCTTTCCGTACGGCCTTTACCGTTTCACGGGCGATAATCTTGCCGCCGATGGCAGCCTGAATGGGAATTTCAAACTGTTGGCGCGGAATGACGTCCTTCAGCTTTTCCGCAATGGCACGGCCACGGCCGTAGGCTTTGTCCCGATGGACGATCATGGTGAAGGCGTCGCAGATATCGCCGTTTAAGAGCATATCCATTTTCACAAGGTCGCTCTGCCGATAGCCGGTGATTTCGTAATCGTAGGAGGCATAGCCCTTGGAGCGGCTTTTCAGCTGGTCGAAGAAATCGAAGATCATTTCGTTGAGGGGCACGTCATACAGCAGCTTCACACGCTTGCCCTCATACTGCATATCAATGAAGGTGCCCCGTTTATCCTGACACAAATCCATCAGCGTGCCCACAAATTCCTGGGGTGTATAGATAGTAGCCCGGCAGAAGGGCTCCCGCATTTCCTGAATTTCGTTGGGGGAAGGGAGATTGGTGGGGTTATCAATGCGCACGGTTTCGCCGTCTGTTTTGATGACCTCATAGATAACGCTGGGGGCAGTGGTAACGAGCCCTAAATCAAATTCACGCTCCAAGCGTTCCTGAATGATTTCCATGTGCAAAAGCCCAAGGAAACCGCAGCGGAAGCCATAGCCCAATGCAACGCTGGTTTCGGGCTCGAAGGTGAGGGAGGCGTCGTTCATCCGCAGCTTATCCAAAGCGTCCTTCAGGTTTTCATAATCGGCACCGTCGGCGGGATAAATGCCGCAGAACACCACCGGCTGCACTTCCTTATAGCCGGGCAGGGGCTGGGCGGCAGGGGCAGCGGCGTTTGTGATGGTATCGCCGACTCTTGTATCTCGCACATCCTTGATGGAGGCAGAAATATAGCCCACATCGCCGGGCAGCAGTTCCTTGCAGGGGGTATAGGTGGGGGAGAAAGTGCCCACTTCCACCACGTCAAATTCCGCTCCCGTGGCCATCATACGCATACGCATGCCGGGGTATGCTCTGCCGTGCATCACGCGGATAAAGCAGATGGCTCCACGATAGTTATCATAGGTGGCGTCGAAAACCAGAGCCTGCAAGGGAGCATCTTCATCCCCTTCGGGGGCAGGCATCTGCGTGACCACCGCTTCCAAAACATCCTCAATGCCAAGGCCCATCTTGGCGGAGATAAGCGGCGCATTTTCGCAGTCCAAGCCGATATCTTCTTCGATTTCAGCCTTGGTTTCTTCGGGTTGGGCGGAGGGCAGGTCAATCTTATTGATGACAGGCACGGTTTCCAGGTCGTGCTCCAAAGCCATATAGACATTGGCTAGCGTCTGGGCTTCCACGCCCTGCGTTGCGTCCACCACCAATAGAGCCCCTTCGCAGGCGGCCAGAGCTCGGCTCACTTCATAGGAAAAGTCCACATGGCCGGGGGTGTCGATGAGGTTCAGGGTATACTGTTCGCCGTCCTTGGCGGTATAGTTCATGCGGACGGCCTTACTCTTAATGGTGATACCTCTTTCCCGTTCCAGCTCCATGGAGTCCAGAATCTGCTCCGTCATCTGACGCAGCTCAAAAACACCCGTTTTTTCCAAAAGTCTGTCCGCCAAAGTGGACTTGCCATGGTCAATATGGGCGATAATGCAGAAATTGCGAATGTGGTTTAAGCGTTCATTTGCCACAGATCATTTCCCCCTTAGTTGATAACCATATTATTATAGCGGAAATGCCGAAAAAACGCAACGAAAAACCAGCGACAAAACAAGTATTTTCGTTGCGAAAAGCAGGCTTCTATGCTATAATTTGAACGAAATTTTTCCCGGCTAAATGGGGAAGGAGATATTATGGAACAGAAACTGTTTTTCGTCAATGATTATGGCGAAGGGGCGCATCCGAAGGTATTGGAAAAGCTGATGGAAACCAATATGCTGCATTTGCCCGGCTATGGCACGGATGGGCTTTGCGAAGGGGCGAAGGAGAAAATCAGGGCGGCCTGTGATTGCCCGGATGCCGAGATTTTTTTCATTTCCGGCGGCACGCAGACCAATGTGATTGTCATTTCTTCCATGCTGCAAAGCTATGAAGGGGTCATTTCTGCCGTGACAGGCCATATCCACGGCCATGAAGCCGGAGCCATTGAGCATCTGGGACGGAAGGTATTGGCTTTGCCTCAGCACGAAGGGAAAATCTGCGCCTGCGAATTGAAAGCGTATCTTGAAACCTTCTATGCCGACGCCAATCATGAGCATATGGTGTTTCCCGGCATGGTATACATTTCTCATCCCACGGAGTACGGAACGCTCTATACCAAAGAGGAGCTGACCGCCATTAGCGACCTTTGCCGGGCGTATGAAATTCCCCTGTTTATGGACGGCGCACGGATGGGCTACGGGCTGATGAGCTATCAGACGGACGTGACCCTTGCGGATATTGCGAAGCTCTGCGATGTGTTTTATATTGGCGGTACGAAGGTGGGGGCTCTGTGCGGCGAAGCGGTGGTGTTTACGAAGAAGAATATGCCAAAGCATTTTCTGACTATCGTGAAGCAAAACGGCGCACTGTTGGCCAAAGGAAGGCTGATGGGGGCGCAGTTTGACGCATTGTTTACTGATAATCTCTATTTCGATATCAGTCGCCATGCCATTGATATGGCAGAGGAACTGAAAAAAGTTTTCCGGGAAAAGGGCTATCGCTTCTTTATCGATTCGCCCACGAACCAGCAGTTTATCGTGCTGGAAAACGGAAAAATGCAGGAACTTGGCGAGAAAGTGGATTTTTCTTTCTGGGAAAAGCTGGATGAAAATCACACGGTTGTTCGCTTTGCTGCCAGCTGGGCTACGAAAAAAGAAGATATTGACAAATTGGCGCAGCTGCTGTAAAATTTTCTAATTAAATGACGGATGGAGGGGAAACACAATGCAGACTGATGTACGTCCCGATACTATGAAGCGAATTACTACCCCCGAACTGGCAAATGCCTTTATTGATGAACAAGTAAAGCTGATTCAAGAACAGGTTGGCGATAAGAAGGTGCTGCTGGCCTTGTCCGGCGGCGTGGATTCTTCCGTTGTGGCCGCTCTTTTGATTAAAGCCATTGGCAAGCAGCTGGTTTGCGTGCATGTGAACCACGGCCTGATGCGTAAAGGCGAAAGCGAACAGGTGATTGAAGTGTTCGGCAAGCAGCTGGATGCTAACCTGATCTATATCGACGCTACGGACCGCTTCCTCGATAAGCTGGTGGACGTGGCCGAGCCCGAAAAGAAGCGCAAGATCATCGGCGGCGAATTTATCGAAGTGTTTGCCGAAGAAGCAGAAAAGCTGGAAGGCGTGGAATTCCTGGCGCAGGGCACCATCTACCCCGACATTCTGGAAAGCAAGGACGGCGTGAAGGCACATCATAACGTGGGCGGCCTGCCCAACGGCATGACCTTCAAGCTGGTGGAACCTGTGATGCTGCTGTATAAGGACGAAGTGCGCGTGGTGGGCGAAGCCCTTGGCCTGCCCCATGAAATGGTCTATCGTCAGCCCTTCCCCGGCCCCGGTCTGGGTGGTCGCTGCCTTGGTGCCATCACCAGGGATCGCCTGCATGCCCTGCGGGAAGCCGACGCTATCCTTCGGGAAGAATTTGCCAAGAATGGCTTGGCCGGTAAGGTCTGGCAGTATTTCATCTCCGTGCCCGATTTCAAATCTGTCGGCGTTCGGGATGGCAAGCGTTATGAAGGCTGGCCGGCCATCATCCGTGCCGTCAACACAAAAGACGCCATGACCGCCACCATTGAAGAAATCCCTTACCCCCTCCTGCACCATATCACCGATCGCATCACCCACGAAGTGGAAGGCATCAACCGTGTCGTGTTTGACCTGACGCCCAAGCCCATCGGTACGATCGAGTGGGAGTAACTTGAATAGAAAAACCCCGGAAATCCTTGAAAAAGGTTTTTCGGGGTTTTGATTTAATGTTGAAACAGTATCATTATATATTATGAGAAATACATTAACAGGAATTGACAAAATGTTACATTCATGGTATACAGAAGACATGTACTGATTCATGAAAGTAATTATAGTGTGTAAAAATGCTTATCATATTGGAGGTATGAGCCGGTGGCGAGGAAAAAATCTGGTGGTTCCTTATTGATGGGTCTTGTTGTTGATACAGGAAAGGCAATCAGTGCAGCTCACAAAGCAGCAGTAAAGGAAAGGGAAAGACAAGAACGTCTGGCAATACAACGCGAGAACCAACGAATTAGAGAATTAAAACGTGCAGAAGCTGAAAGAGCGCGAATAGAACGAGAGAAACTAAAAAGAGAAAAAGAAGAAGCAAAACAGAGAGCGCGTGAAGAAGCGGAAAAAGCACGCTTGGCTGTTGCTTATGCATCATTGAATGATCGTTATGCATACGCTATTAAGCGGCATGAAGAGATCGAAAAAATGCGAACATGTATAGATGATAATATGTTATTCATTGAATTGTGCAAAGAAGACATTCGTCTTTATCCTATGCTTTACGATTTTGCAACCAGAAACGCGCTCATTGAAGGAAATTCTCCAAAGTATCCAGCATTAAATGGCTATTTACTGTTGTCTGAAGCATACGAACGAGCTGGCGATAAGCAACGAGCAATTCAGGTGTGCAAAGATGCGCTTGAAATGGGAATAGTTAATGCTGGAAAATACACTATGGAACAGAGAATTCAAATGCTTCAAGATGAATCAAGAGGGGAGATATAAGTTAATGGCGAAATGTAATCAATGCGGAAAATCAGGAATGATGCTCAAAGTTGATGCGCATGGTTTGTGCATTGAATGTTTATCAAAGCAATGTGAAGCCTTGCAAGCACGAATTACTCCAGAGTTTGAAGAAGCGGAAAAATTGCCAGAGTTAATCATGAAAGGGCGCAATACCTTGAAGCAGGTGCTTGATGAGGAATTGGCCACTAAGAATAGAATAGATCAGCTTAAAGAGCAAATAGCCATTCTTGATAAACAACTGCTTTCTGTGACTGATGCGGTTGAATTAGAAAGTTTTTCACTATATGTTCCACGTTATGAAATGAAAAATAGTGAGGAATTTAGGAATGCTCTTGATGATATTCGAAACCAGCAAAAACAAATGCTTCGTGATAAGTCGGCAGTAATTTTTAATGATAATTGGACTGTTAACGGAAGTAAAGCAGAAGGAAAAAAACTTCTTTCTGATATGAGCAAATTGTTCATTCGTTCATTTAATAATGAATGTGATATGGCTATATCTGAAGTTAAGTTTTCTAATTATGACAAGTGTCGTGAACGTATATTAAAAGCTTTTGAGACAATAAATAAATTGGGTAGTATTAATAGCATGTCAATATCTTTTCAGTATAGACAACTTAAGTTGGATGAATTATCATTGGCGCATGAATATCAGAGTAAGAAGCAAGAAGAAAAAGAAGCATTACGAGTTCTTCGAGAGCAGCAAAGAGAAGAAGCGAAATTGGCAAAGGAAATTGAAGCGGCAAGAAAAGAAACAGAAAAAGAAAAGAAGCACTTTCAACAGGCTTTGGAAAGAATTAAACTCCAGATTAGTGAATGCAAAGATGTTAATGAGCGTGAGCAACTGTTGATAAAGCAAAACGAGATGATCGATCATTTGGACGAATTGACACAAAAGATGGATGATATTGATTATCGGCAGTCAAATCAACGAGCTGGTTATGTGTATGTAATTTCCAACATTGGTTCATTTGGCGAAAATGTATATAAAATTGGTATGACTAGAAGACTTGATCCAATGGAGAGAGTGTATGAACTTGGAGATGCATCTGTGCCGTTTATGTTTGATGTTCATGCAATGATTTTTTCTGATGATGCACCTCAATTAGAGGCTGCATTACATCAGGCATTTGCAAATAAGCGTGTAAACAAAGTGAACACACGGCGCGAGTATTTTAGAGTAAGCCTGGATGAAATAAAAGCAGTAGTGAAAGAAAACCATGATAAAACAGTAGAATTTTTTGAATCGGCTGAAGCGCAGCAATATCGTGAATCAATGCTAATGGAATAATCAAAAAAGTAAAAGATCGTCTGTTTTCAGGCGGTCTTTTGTTATGTTTGAAATGCAGGGACACTGAAGAAAAGAACAACCAATATTCAAGTGAATGATATTGAATTGCTGAAGCAGAACCTTGAAGCAAACTGCATTCCTTTTGAAACCTGTGGAATGGATTATTCACAATATGATGAATTCCTTACTGAACGCAGAAAGAGAATGGCTCAAAAGATCAGGAAATACTACGAAAGCTTGTAAGAAAAAACGCCTGGCAGTAGGAGTGGTGAAAAGGAAGGAGTTATCCTTCGCATTGCATCATGCAAATATCGAAACTGCAAGCCTTGACTGGCTTGCGGTTTCGTGCATTGTTGTGATAGAATGATAGCAATAAACTTATATTTGACGAGGTAAAAGATTAACATAGAGGTGACCACCGGCAGGACGGAAATGATGGATGTTACCTGTAAAAACCTCATGTCAGACGGCGGCACAGGCAAAATCAATTTGACCAATGTGTGAGCGGAAGGAAAGCTTTCCATTGAAAGAAGCACAGGGAATGTGACATTTGAAAACGTTGATGCCGCAGAGATGAACGTGGAAACCGGTACAGGGGCTGTGAAGGGTTCTTTGCGCAGTGAAAGAATATTCCATGTTGAAACCGACACGGGGAAAACCGATGTGCCTAAAACGGTAAGCGGCGGCAAGTGTGAAATCAAAACCAATACGGGCAATGTTCAGATCACCATTGGTGATTGACGGAAGGGGAGAAAAGAGGATGCATCCGCTGCAGGAAACGCTGAAACTGAAAAATATCACGCTGCCGGGACGGGCGGTGCGCTCGGCCACGGAGATGTTTTGCGCAACGAAAGACGGTCATGTGCGGCAGACGGAAATCAATGTGTATCAGGAGCTTGCCAGTCAGGGTCTTGGGATGATTGTGACGGCCAATACCTGCATATCAGAGGGCGGCAGAAGCAACGATTATCAGACGGCCATTTGGGACGATACATACATCGAAGAATCGGCAGAGATTGCGAAGGCAGCTTCTGCCGGCGGGACGAAAGTTATCATGCAGCTGGGGCACGGCGGTCATCAGGCGCAGGGGCATAACGGCGGAAGGAAGGTGCTCACGCCGGATAATATGACCGTTACGGAAATCAAGGAAGTGGTTGCAGATTTTGCCGCCGCTGCCAGGCGTGCCATGCAGGCTGGCTTTAACGGCGTGATGATTCATGCGGCGCATACCTTTTTGCTGTCTGCGTTTTTCTATCCCGATATGAACCACCGCTCCGATGCGTATGGCGGAAGCGGCGAAAACAGGTTTCGGATCATCCGGGAAGTATATGAGGGAATCAAAGCGGCCTGCGGCGATAGGACGCCTGTTTTCATGAAAATCAACGGCGATGATTACCATAACACCTTGGAATATCACAAGGACTTGGCGAATGCCCTGCGGCTGTGCGATGATATGGGCATGGAAGCGGCGGAGATTTCCGGCATGGCGGCCATCCAGAAAGGGAAGGGGAATGGACCGTATTTCATCGAGCGTATACGGGCTCTGCATCAGGATTGCGATTTGCCGCTGATTGCCGTTGGCGGCGTACGGACGGGGGAAGATGTGGAGAATCTCTTTGCTGCCGGAGCTTCGGCGGTATCCTTTTCCCGGCCGTTGATTCAGGATCCCGGCGTGGTGAAGAAGATCATGGAAGGCGTATCCTCCGGCTGTATCGGCTGCGGAAAATGCTTTACCCCCGTTGCGGATGAGGCAGATATTCGCCTTCGCTGCCCCATGCGGAAAGGAATTTGACAGATGATAAAAGAACTGGTGCACGACCCGGTGCTGCTTGGTATCCGGGCAGAGAAGGCCACCAAGGCAGATATACAGACGGCGCAGGATTTGCTGGACACCCTGACGGCGCACAAGGACACTTGCGTGGGCATGGCGGCCAACATGATCGGCGTGCAAAAGAGGATCATTGCCTTTGATAATGCGGGTAGCTATATGGTGATGTTCAACCCGGAAATTATCAAGAAATCCGGCGGCTATGAAACGGAAGAAAGCTGCCTTTCCCTGCTGGGCGGGCCAAAGAAATGCAAGCGATATCAGCAAATCAAGGTGAAATGGGAAACAGAAAATTTCCAGACACGCATCAAAACCTTTTCCGGCTGGACGGCGCAGATTATTCAGCATGAAGTGGATCATTGCGACGGAATTTTGATATAACGGCAACGCTTGTCAGCATTTTGGCGGTTTCTTGTATTGTGCAAAAAGAAAGCTGGATGTACAATAAGGCCATCACAAAGGATGGGATGGGGTAAGATGCAATCGTTTTTCAGCCGGGACGCTTTCCGCAGGGAAAAGGGCGTGAAGATGCTGCTGCTTTCGGTATTGATTACCGGGCTTTCCTGCGGCTTATACAAGGGCGTGCTGGATAATTTTCTGGCAGAGGTTGTCGGCATGGGGGAAATGGACCGGGGCGTGACGGAGTTTTTCCGGGAGCTGCCGGGCATCATGCTGGTGTTCATTTTAGCGGTGTTCTATATGCTGTCGGCCGAAACGCTCTATAAGGCTGGGGCGTTGATTATGCTGGGGGGCATGACCATGATGGCCGCCCTGCCTGCCACCAAAGTGCTGATGACCATGGCCATTTGCGTGTATTCCCTGGGCGAGCATATTCAGCTGGGGATGAAGAGCACGCTGGGACTGAAATATGCCAATCCCGGCAAGGGCGGCGCAGCCCTTGGGGTGCAGAATGCCAGCGGCCAGATTGGCACATTGATTGGGTATCTGGCGGTGGTGGCGGTCTTTGGCGCAGTGACGAAAAACCAGCCGTATCACCTCTTTTTCGTGCTGGCGGCAGCATTGGCCGGGGTGAGTGCCCTGTTATCTTTCGGCATTTCTGGCAAAAGCGAAACGGACAGCACCAAACGGCGGTTTTACCTGCATAAAAAGTATAGCAAATACTACATGCTGGAAATGTTTTACGGGGCACGAAAGCAGGTGTTTTTGACCTTCGGCCCGTATGTGCTGATTCTCTTTTACGGGGCTGATGCGGCTACCATCAGCCTATTGTTTGCCATTTCGGCGGTGGCTTGCTTCTTTGCTTCGCCGATTGTGGGGCGCATCATTGACAAACTGGGCTACAAAGTGGTGATGGTGGCGGACACGGTGATTCTGGTGGCGGTTTGCCTGTGCTATGGCTTTGCCCATCATGTGTTTTCCAAGGATGTGGCGTTCATCATCTGCTGCGTGAATTATGTGTTGGATGCGGTGATTTCGCTGGCGTCCATGGCATCCAATCTCTATGTGCAGGATCTTTCCGAAAACAGCGATGAAGTAAAGGCCACCATCTCCACCGGCGTTTCCATCAATCATGTGATTACCATTTTCATCGCCCTGTTTGGCGGATGGATCTGGCAGACGCTGGGGATTGAGCTGTTGTTTATTGTTTCGGCTGTGCTGGGGCTTTTCAACAGTGCCTATGCCGCCACCATCAAGGTAAAGAAAAAAGAAGTATAAGACATGAAAACTGCCGGACAGTGGGCAGTAAGCTGGAATTTTGTGTTGTGATGGATTGTGCAGAGGGGAAAGATTGCTTTTGCGCAGGGAATGTGGTATCATACAGCATTGGAAACCGGGAAGAACCAAAGCGATTCAAATGACGAAACGGAAGTGTTTTGATGGAGATTATTGGAACGCTGATAGCTGCAACGGCTATAGCCGGCGTAGTGGGTACAGGGGTTGGCGGCGCAGTGGGTGCGCTTTTGCAGAAGGAATCCAATAAGATTGTGAGCCTACTGCTCAGCTTTGCCGCTGGTGTGATGGTGAGCGTGGTATGCTTTGATCTGGTGACGGAAGCCATTGAAACCAATGTGGGCATTTATGTGGTGATGGGAGCCATTGCCCTTGGCGTTGGCATTATTTATCTGTTGAACTACTGGATTGACCAGAAGACTAATCCGGAAGTGCCGCACATTGATAAGGATCACCCCAAAACGGCGGACGACTTGGACGAATTGATTCATTCCAACCATCTGCATCAGCACACCATCAGCAACGATAACAAGTTCGCCCTGTTTCTGGCGGGCGTGATTATGGCCTGTGCCATTGCGCTGCATAATGTGCCCGAAGGCATGACCATCGGGGCTTCCTATGCCAGCAATGAGGGGGCGATGGGCAAATCCGCCCTGACGCTGGCGGTATTGATCGGCCTGCATAATATTCCCGAAGGCATGGCCGTTTCCGTTCCTTTGATTATCGGCGGCATGCCAAAATGGAAAGCTGTGCTGATTACCGCCCTTTCCGGCGTGCCCACCATTCTTGGGGCGTTGCTTGGGTATGTGATTGGCGATATGGGTCCCATGGGGCTGGCGTTGAGCCTTGGCTTTGCCAGCGGTGCCATGCTGTATGTGGTGTTCGGCGAAATTCTGCCCCAGGCGTTTTTGTTGCACCACAGCAAGCTGCCGGCCTTTTCTGCCATTGGCGGCATGCTGGTGGGCCTGATGATTATCTTTGGCTAAATAGTTTTTGCATCCGGGAAGCGGAAAAGCTTTCCGGTTTTTTGTTGGCATAAAAACATAGGATGGGAATACATAAGGAAGTGCTGTTTTGTCCAGAAAGTGCGTTGCTTTTTGAAGGAGGCTGTGCTATCCTGTGGGCAGAAAGGCCAGAGAGGAAGAGGATATATGACGGAACAGGAATACAGGAAACAGGATGCCGCTTTGGAGATCCAAAGAATGCTTGCGGAAAAAGAAGCCCACGGGGGCAGGGTGACGATTGAAAATGGGGAATACAATATCTGTTCTTCCGTGGTGGTGGATGCCTCTTCTTTGTGCTTCAGCGGCGAAATGTGGGCCTGCAACACGGATCCCAACGGCGTCTTTGAAACAGATCACGGCACCAAGCTGCGCATGCGGGGAAGGGATTTTGCGGCCATTAAAATGGGCAAGAAGGCTGACCCCATCAGCGGTGCTATGGTGCAGAACCTTGGCGTGCAGGGGGATATTGAGGGTATGGACACCCGGCCTTTTGCGGATTTTCTTCATCCCACGAACATGTCCGGCCTGTGCCTTGACAGTGTGCGTACCGACCAGTGCGAGTTTTCCAAACTGTCCTTTTGCGGCCTTGCCAATGGGGTTTGCATTGCGGATAATGCCGAAGTGGACGCCTGCCTGTTTGAGCGGCTGAACGTGGATGGTTGCGGCAATGGATTTTATTTTGCGCCGAGGGCGGCGTATTATAACCGCTTCCGCAGCTGCATCATTGCCGATAATCCTTTCTATGGTTTCTATGCCTGCGGCAAGGACAGGAACATGCACAATCTGGAAGTGCAGGAGAATATTTTCGTGCGCACGGGCGGCGGCTTCCGGGACGGCGACGGGCTGACCCCGGCGGCACTTTTCTATGACCATGTGAACATGAGCTCCGTGGATCATAATCTGTTTGATGATCCGGGGACGTTCTGGTTTTTCGACAAAAACGCCGGAAAAAACGATATGCGAAAGCCCTCATACAGAAAAACCGTGGCGATTTACATCATCGGCAACGAAAACCGCATTACGGATAACACCGTGCTCCACGCTTCCGATGATGCCATCCGGGTTCAGGGGGACAGGAATGTGCTGATGAACAACATTGTGGACGGCAACATCCGCATTGAAGGGCGTGGGAATATGGTTGTGAATGCGGTGTTTACAAACCCTGAAGCCCGGCTGATGCTTATGGGAGATGCCTGCGAAACCACCATTATTTCCGGCGTTTTGGAGGACAGAATCCTCCGTATGCCGTAAGAAAAAGATAGAAAATGGCTTGCTTTTTAGAAAGGCAAGCTATTTTCATAAAATGTCACGAAAAGGTAATAGTTTTTGAACGGTTACACGAATGAAATATTTGTAATTTACGAAAAAACATGCTATAATTTTATATATTATTCCGAAATGCGGGGTTGGAGAAAATGAAGCAGGGGAAACTCCTGATTTTTTTGGCTTTAATTCTTTTATTCGTCACGCCCCTTGAAGCCGGGGCTATTGAGCAGCAATATGTAACCACCGTTTACAGCGAACAAAACGGCCTGCCAACAGGGGAAGCCAATGTGGTTTGCCAGACGCGGGATCATTATGTGTGGATTGGCAGCTATGGCGGCCTAGTGCGTTATGACGGCACCACCTTCCGCAATTACAGCCAGGAAGGCAAAATTGCTTCTGCCTCCATCCGTTCCATTTTGGAGGACAGGGAAGGCAGGCTGTGGGTTGGTACCAATGATTCCGGCTTGTTTTTGTTGGAAGGGGATGCTTTCGTTTCCATTCCGGAACAGGGCGAACGCCAGTTTTTAGGCATTCGGGATTTAGTGCAGAGCAGCGATGGGGTCATCTATGCGGCCTCTTCTTCCGGGTTGGCTTATGTGGAAGGGGGCGTGCTTCTCCCGGTTGAAGATCCGCTGCTTTCCGGGCAGATTGTGTATACCCTGGGGGCAGACAAATTTGGCAGGGTCTGGGCGGCATTGAACGATTGGAAATGCGCCGTAGTGCAGGGCAATGAGAAGATAGCTATTGTTTCATCCGGCGATATTTTCCCGGAAGGGCAGCAGATTTATGCCGTGGCATCCGATAAGGACGGCAATATCTATCTTGGCACTTATCAGAACATGGTAGCGAAGGTTCAGTTCAAAGACGAAACATGGAACATAGACAATTTTGAACTTTCCTTCATAGAAACGGGGGATATTACCATTCACAATCACCTGATGGTATCGGATGCAGGGGATGTGATGGTGTGCGGCCAGGTAGGCTTTGCGCTGATTGAAGCAAGCGGCAAGCTGCATACCTTTGGAGAAGACAAAAGTGCCACGGCTGTCAATTTTGCCATGATTGATTATGAGGACAATATCTGGCTGGCGTCCTCTGCCCACGGCGTGATTAAATACACAAAAGGCTGCTTTGAAACGCCCAATCAGCAGGCCGGGCTGGAGGGCGTATCGCTGAACACGGTGGCCAGGCAGCAGGGCAGGTTTTATCTGGGACTGGACAGCGGCCTGATGATCTTCGATGAAAATTGGCAGCCCATTGAAAACGGGCTGACGGAAAGCCTGAAGGGCGTGCGCATCCGCCATATCGTGCCCACAGCCGACGGTTGCGTTTGGCTGGCCACTTATTCCGCCCACGGCACGGTATGCTATAACCCGGCGGATGAAAGCTGCGTCTATTATAACGAAGATAGCGGCATGGAAAACTGCTGGACCAGAACGCTGCTGCCCTTAAAGGATGGGCATATCGCTGCAGGCACTTCCAACGGCTTGTATCTGCTCAAGGACGGCCAGCCCAAGGCCAGCTATGGCTATGAGGATGGCCTTGCAAACACCACCATTTTAAGCCTTGCGGAAGACGAAAAGGGAACCCTGTATATCGGCACGGACGGCGGCGGTATGTATACCCTGAAAGATGGCATGCTGGTGCATCATGGGCAGGAAGAGGGCATGCCGGAGGGCATTGTGTTGCGCTTGCTTTGGGATAAAGAAATGGGCGGTCTCTTTGTGGGCGGCGGCAGCAACCTCTATTTCTGGAAAGAGAATGCCTATCAGAGCCTGAATCGGTTTGAAAAAGCCGCTGGCAGCATTTTTGATATTTTCCTGCGGGATGGCAAGGTTTGGCTGATGCAGGATAGCGGCTTATTAGCCATAGACAAGGCAAAGCTGATGGCCGGGGAAGACGTGAAGCCGGAATACTACAGCTTCCGGCACGGCCTGACGGGCAGCCTGAACGCCAATACCTGGCATTTTCACGAGCCGGACGGCTCCCTGTATCTGGCCACACGCAACGGTATTAGCATCTTTGATTTTCATGAGATGGATCAGCAACTGCCAAGCGGCATTATCAATGCCTTGGAAGTGGACGGCCGGATGATTGAGCATCCTGGGGATGTCACTTTGCCTGCCGATGCCCGGCGCATGACGCTGCATTTCGCCATGCTTTCCTATACCGATACGGCGGAATACGCCATGGCCTATTATCTGGAAGGGCTGGATAGGGAAGAAAGCCTGCTGACAGATGCCAAGAGCGGCTCCATCAGCTATACCAACCTGCCCGGTGGCGATTATGTGTTCCATATGCGGATTTTTGAGCCGGATGTGCCAGGGCAGGAGCATCACTATCAGGTGCATATTCAGAAAGAAAAAAAGCTGACAGAGTTGGTGCTCTTCTGGGTGGGCATCTGTATGGGCGGCACCATTCTTCTGGCAACCATCATTACCTTCATCGGCCATCTGCGTCACAAAGCGCATCTTCGCCGCATGCAGGAAAGGCAGAAGGAATTGCAGGCCATTTTGGTGCAGTCTCTGCAGGCCTTTGCCAGGATCATCGACGCCAAAGATCGCTATACCAACGGCCATTCCATGCGTGTGGCGCAATATTCAAGAGAGCTGGCTGCACGCATGGGCATGAGCAAGCAAGAGCAGGAGCGTATTTACTATATTGCCCTTTTGCATGACATTGGCAAGATCGGCATCCCGGATCATATCCTCAATAAGCAGGGCGAATTGAACAAAGAAGAAAGAACCGTCATTCAAACCCATCCGGACGTGGGCGGCCATGTACTGGGCGACTTTACGGCCTTGGACGGCATTGCGGACGGCGCACGTTATCACCATGAACGCTATGACGGAACCGGCTATTGCGAGGGCAAAGCGGGCGAGCAAATACCCTTGGTGGCTCGCATTATCGGCGTGGCGGACAGCTATGATGCCATGTCCAGTGACCGCTGTTATCGACCGGCCTTGACCAAAGAAAAGATCATTGCCGAATTGAAGGAGCATAGCGGCACCCAGTTCGATCCCCAGATCGTGCCCTATATGCTGCAAATGATTGAAGATAACGTGGTTCCGGCCAAGGGAAAAGACACGTGGGAAAACGCCATCGGCACGTAAAACCCAAACAAAAAACAGGGTCCAATCAAATGGAACCCTGTTTTTTATTATATCATTCAGTCCAGATACCGACAGGCCGCCATTGCCGCCACTGCGCCGTCAGCCGCCGCCGTTACCACCTGACGGATGCTCTTGCTTCGGCAGTCCCCGGCCACGAAAAGACCGTCCGTCTGTGTCAGGCAGTCTTCCTTGCTATCGAAGTAGCCCCAGCTATTGAGAGCGGCGAACGAGGCAAAAGCGTCGTTTTCCGGCACCAGGCCAACTGCCAAAAATGCGCCGTCCACCTTCAGGGAAAAGCTTTCGCCCGTTTCCTGATTTTGAAGCGTCAGGCCGGAAAGCGTGCCGTTTTCGCTTTGGTATGCCGTCACGATGGTGTTGAAATGCGCTTCCACATTTTCTTTTTCCATCAGCGCATTCGCCAGCTTCTTTTCCCCGGTGAATCCGTTCAGGTTCTGCACTACCGTCACTTTTTTGCACACTTCGCTCAACAGCAGGGCTTCCTGCAATGCGGAATTGCCACCACCGATCATTGCCACTTCCTGTCCGGCGTAAAACGCACCGTCGCACACGGCGCAGAAGGAAAGCCCGCTGCCGATCAGCTCTTCTTCGCCCGGGAGATTCAGCATACGGTGCTTTACGCCCGTGGCCAGAATCACCGCTTTCCCTTCAAACGTGTTTTCTTCCTCGGTGAACACACGGAAAAAGTTATCAGCCTTTTCCAGCCCTGTCACCTTTTCCATCTCCATTTCGGCTCCAAGGTTCATGGCCTGTTCCGTCAGCTGTTCCGCAAATTCGGAGCCGCTGATTTCCTGAAAGCCGGGGATGTTTTCCACCTTTGGGGAATAGGCAATCTGGCCGCCGAAGCCATTCTTTTCAATGACCAATACGCTCTTGCCTGCACGCAGGGCGTAAATGGCCGCCGTCAGCCCAGCCGGGCCGCCGCCAACAATGATAATATCATACATGGGAGATGTTTCCTTTCTGGTGATTTTCGGGAGGGAATTTCTTCAGGAAAAGAAAGCCTCTCCCGTGCCTACCCCAAGAAACCGAATCCGGATGGGAGGGGAATGAAAATACAGGGTTGTGTGCCGGTTGAACAAAAAAGGGGAGAAATGGGTTTTCCTGAAAAAGCGCAGGGAAAAACCGTTCTTGCAAATGGTTTTCCCCTGCGGAAGATGATGCTCTTACTTGGTCAGATATTTCTTGATTTCCGGCACGCTATAGTAGTTCACATGATTTTCGTCATCGGCGATGACCAGCGTGGGTGCGCCCTTCACGCCATACTTCAGGCACAGATCCTTATGATCGTCGGCGATCAGCTTTTCGTAGGGAACCCCAGCCTTATTCAGCAGGTTTTCCGCTACCCGGCAATTGGGGCAGGTGACACGGGAGAACAGCATCACTTTGGCGTTGGTGGCAACTTCTGCCTTTTCTTCTTTTTCGCAGCAGCAGCATTCCTGCACGGGCTTTTCTGCTACGGTGGTTTTCAGGGTGGAGGCACCCATATTATACACCTTGCGGTCCTTGAATTCCTGGCTCTTGCCGTCGTTCCAGTTCTGCACCGGGCGATAGTAGCCGGTGATGCGGCTATACACTTCGGTCTTGCGGCCGCAATGGGGGCAGGTGTACTGTTCGCCGGTGAGATAGCCATGATCTGCGCAGACGGAATAGGTGGGGCTCATGGTGTAGTAAGGCAGCTTAAAGTTTTCAGCAATCTTGCGAACCAAGTCTGCCGCAGCTTTCCAATCCGGCAGCTTTTCGCCGAGGAAAGCATGGAACACCGTACCGGAGGTATAGCGGGTTTGCAGTTCGTCCTGCACTTCCAAAGCGGAGAAGATATCTTCCGTATAGCCAACAGGCAGGTGAGAAGAGTTGGTGTAGTAAGGCGTGCCGTTTTCGTTGGCGGTGATGATATCCGGGAATTCTTCCTTATCATGCTTGGCGAAGCGATAGGTGGTGGATTCCGCAGGGGTGGCTTCCAGATTATACAGATCGCCATACATTTCCTGATAATCGGACAGGCGTTCACGCATATGATCCAGCACTTCCTGGGCAAATTTCTGGGTCTTTTCGTTGGTCAAATCAGCCTGCAGCCACTTGGCATTCAGGCCTACTTCGTTCATGCCGATGAGGCCGATGGTGGAGAAGTGGTTGGCGAAGGTGCCAAGGTAACGCTTGGTATAAGGATACAGGCCGTTTTCAAGCAGCTGGGTGATGACCTGACGCTTGGTTTTCAGGCTGCGTGCGGAGATGTCCATAAGCTTATCCAGACGCTTATAGAAGTCCGCTTCGTCGCTGGCCAGATAAGCAATGCGGGGCAGGTTAATCGTCACCACGCCGATGGAGCCGGTGGATTCGCCGCTGCCGAAGAAGCCGCCGCTCTTTTTGCGCAGTTCACGAAGGTCAAGACGCAGCCGGCAGCACATGGAACGCACGTCGGAGGGTTCCATATCGGAGTTGATATAGTTGGAGAAGTAGGGCGTGCCGTACTTGGCCGTCATTTCAAAGAGCAGCTTATTGTTTTCCGTTTCGCTCCAGTCAAAGTCACGGGTGATGGAGTAAGTGGGGATAGGATACTGGAAGCCGCGGCCATTGGCGTCGCCTTCAATCATGATTTCGATGAAGGCTTTATTGACCATGTCCATTTCCTTTTTGCAGTCGCCGTAGGTGAAGTCCATTTCCTTGCCGCCGATGATGGCAGGAAGATCCTTCAGGTCGTTGGGCACCGTCCAGTCCAGCGTGATATTGGAGAAGGGAGCCTGCGTGCCCCAGCGGGAGGGGGTATTCACGCCATAGACGAAGGACTGGATGCACTGCTTGACTTCCTTCTGGTTCAGGTTATCCACCTTCACAAAGGGAGCAAGATAGGTATCGAAAGAGGAGAAGGCCTGCGCCCCTGCCCATTCATTCTGCATGATGCCAAGGAAATTCACCATCTGGTTGCACAGGGTGGACAGATGGCTGGCCGGGGCGGAAGTGATCTTGCCGGGTACACCGCCAAGGCCTTCCAGAATGAGCTGCTTGAGGCTCCAGCCGGCGCAATAGCCGGTGAGCATGGAAAGGTCATGCAGGTGGATAGCAGCAGTGCGGTGGGCTTCTGCGATTTCCTGATCATAAATTTCGCTGAGCCAGTAATTGGCCGTGATGGCACCGGAATTGGACAGAATCAGGCCGCCTACGGAATAAGTGACCGTGGAGTTTTCCTTCACACGCCAATCGTTGATCTGGAGATAATTATCCACCAGATCTTTATAGTTCAGCAGGGTGGAATTGATATTGCGCACCTTTTCACGCTGCTTGCGGTAGAGGATATAGGCTTTGGCTACATCGTTATAACCGGCATCGGACAGCACCTTTTCCACGCTGTCCTGAATATCTTCCACGGCGATGCAGTCGTCCTTGATTTTTGCTTCAAAATCGGCACTGACCTGCAAAGCCAAAAGATTGATCACACTGGGATGATATTGCTTGCCCAGCGCATCAAAAGCCTTGATCATAGCACCGGTAATCTTGCTGATCTCAAAATCTACCTTGCCGCCGTCCCTTTTTACTACCTGATACATGGTTTTTTCCTCCTGTAATCTTTTCAAACACTATATACATAAACAAAAAATGAATAACATAAACAATAAATTGGGAATTTATTTTCATTCCGTTACGGAAAAAGAAAACGGATGGCTGTTTCCTGTTTTTGCACAGGGAGACAGCATCCGTATTATAGCCGATATCGGGGTGAATGTCAATATGTTGTACAGAAATATTTTTGCAAAATACAATATATTGTGTACGCGAGCTGCGGACAGGGTTTACTTACTGCGGACAGAAACCTGCTCCACATAGGGGGCAAGAAGAGAAACATAGCGTTCCATGGCCGCTTCATCCGGCGCAGAAAGCCCGGAAAAGGCCACGGTGTCCCTGTCCACAAACCCTTGCAGGAACAGCTTTTCCGGCTTTTTCGAGCCGGAAATTTCGCTGAGCCATTTGCCCATTTCCAAGATAGATTCCTCATCATGCAGGGGAGAAACCACCGTTGTGCGAAGCTCGTAAGGGATGGGGGAAGACACAAGATATTGTATGCTTCTTTCAATATCCCCAAGATGCAGATTTTCTGTTCCGGCGGTTACGGCATACCGGGCCGGACTGTTTTTCACATCCATGGCGATGTAATCAATGAGCCCTTCCTGCACAAGATGCTGTATCACGTCCGGGCGGCTGCCGTTGGTATCCAGCTTCACAGCGTAGCCAAGGGCCTTTATTTGTGCCAGAAGGTCAGGCAAGCCGGGATAGAGTGTGGGCTCGCCACCGCTGATACATACGCCGTCGAGCAACCCTTTTCTTGATTGCAGGAAGCGCAGGAAGGCTTCTTCCTCCATGAAATCCACAGGTTTTCCGGCAATCAGCTCGCTGTTATGGCAAAAAGGGCAACGCCAATTGCAGCCCTGCAGGAACACCGTGCAGGCTACTTTGCCGGGAAAATCCAGAAGGGTCATTTTTTGCAGGCCGGAAATCATGAAAAAGCCTCCTTATGTAAAACGCAGCCGCTTTGCTCTTTTTCATTGTATCATGAAATCGGGGATTTGCAAGACAGAAAAAAGCGGCTTTTCATGGGAAAAGAGGGTGGCGCAAAAGGAAAAGATATGCTATAATAAAGCCAACAAAAAGTTTTCATATCAGGCAAGGAGGAATTTTGTATGTCTCAATTCCGTTTTTCCGTTGGTCCCTGGAATGTTCACACCGGTGCTGATTCCTATGGCCCGGCTACCCGTAACGATATTGCTTTGGAAGAAAAATTTGCAAAGTTCAGCGAGCTGGGCTTTGATGCCGTGCAGTTTCATGATGACGATGTGGTGCCCAACATGAACGACCTTTCCGAAGAAGAAATCAAGGCGGAAGCCCGGAAAGTGAAAGCGATGCTGGATAAATACAAGCTGAAAGCGGAATTTGTGGCTCCGAGGCTGTGGATGGATCCCCATACCAAGGACGGCGGCTATACCAGTACCGGAAAAGAAGACCGGGAATTTGCGCTGTGGCGGTCTTTCCGCTCCATTGATATTGCAAGGGAATTGGATTGCGATCTGATTGTTTTGTGGCTGGCAAGAGAAGGCACTCTGTGCGCCGAAGCCAAGAGCCCGGTGGAAGCAACAAAGCAGATTGTGGAAGCCATCAATGCAATGCTTGAGTACGACAAAACCATCCGGGTTTGCATTGAGCCCAAGCCCAATGAGCCCATTGACCGTTCCTTCTGCGGCACCATCGGCCATGTGATGGCGGTTTCCGCTGCTACTATTGACCCTGCCCGTGTGGGCGGCAATCTGGAAAGTGCCCATGCAGTGCTGGCCGGCCTTGACCCTGCCAACGAAATCGGCTTTGCCTTGGCCTTTGACAAGCTGTTTACCGTCCATATGAACGACCAGAACGGCATCCGCTATGATCAGGATAAATCCTTCGGCGTGGAAAACCTGCGGGCGGCGTTCAACCAGGTGAAAGTGCTGATGGAAAACGGTTATGGCAGCAAAGGGGAATATGTGGGGCTGGACGTGAAGGCTATGCGCACCACCAGTGACGAAGACAGCTATGAGCATCTGAAAAACTCCCTGACCATCTTCAAGGTCTTGGAAGAAAAGGTAAAGAAATACGATTACGCCTATGCACAAAAGCTGATTGACGAAAGAAAGTTTGAACAGCTGGAAATGTATGTGGTGGGGCTCATTTTGGGCATCTGAAAGGCATAATGAACGGCCTGTCGGCAAAACGGCAGGCCTTCTTTTACAGGAGAAGGACGGCATGAAAAAACATCATGTGATTGCGGCAGGGCATATTTGTCTGGATATTACGCCCGTTTTCCCGTGGGATCGGCAGGTTTCGGATATCGGAGATTTATTAGTGCCAGGGAAGCTGATTGAAATGGGCGATGTGAGCGTGCATACTGGCGGCAGCGTGGCCAATACCGGGCTTGCGCTGAAGATTATGGGCAATGATGTGCGGCTGCTTGGAAAGGTCGGGGATGACGCCTTTGGGGCGATGGTGCGTGATATGCTGCAAAAACACGGTGCCGGAGGGCTGATTGTGGATAAAGAAAGCTCCACTTCCTATTCCGTGGTGCTGGCTATTCCCGGTATGGATCGCATTTTTCTGCACAATGCCGGGGCAAATAACACCTTTTCCGCTGCCGATATTCCGGAAGATGCTTTGACGGATGCTGCGCTTTTCCATTTCGGCTATCCGCCGCTGATGAAAAAGATGTATGCGGAAGACGGCAAAGAACTTAAGCAGATGTTTCAAAGGATGAAGGAAAAGGGCATGGTGACAAGTCTGGATATGGCGGCCATTGACCCCAGCCGGGACGCCGGAAAACAGGATTGGAAAAAGATACTGGGGAATGTGCTGCCCTATGTGGATTTTTTTGTGCCCAGCTTTGAAGAGCTTCTGTTTATGCTGGACAGGCCGCTGTATGAAGAAAGGGCAAAAGGCGGCGATATGACAGAAGGACTGGACACGGAAAAATACGCCATGCCGCTGGCTGAACAATGCGTCCAGATGGGCTGCGGTGCAGCGTTGATTAAATGCGGGCTTTCCGGGCTGGTGTACGCAACGGGCACGGAAGAAAGAATCAAGGAAATGGGCGAAAGAGGACGCATTCATACGCCTTCCTGGACGGAGAAAAAGGGCAGACAACCCTGCTATCAAGCACAGAAGGTTGTTTCCGGCACAGGGGCTGGGGATGTGAGCATAGCGGTGTATCTGACGGCGGTATTGGACGGGGAAAGCCCTAAAATGTGTGCCGCATTGGCGGCAGCGCAAGGGGCGGCGTCCGTCACAAGCTACGATGCGCTGGGCGGCCTTTTGCCCATGGAAGAACTGAAAAAACGAATCCATGCCGGATGGCAGACGATGGAGGAATAAAAAGATGCTGGTCAATATGAAAGAAATGCTGCAAAAGGCCAAGGAAGACCATTACGGCATCGGCTTTTTCAATGCGGTGAATGTGGAAATGGCACGAGCCATTATCGAAACGGCGGAGGAAATGAATGCCCCCGTTATTGTGGGGACGGCGGAAATCCTGCTGCCGGCCATGCCGCTGGAAAGAGTGGCAGAATATCTGATTCCTATGGCAAAGAAGGCAAAGGTGCCGGTTTGTGTGCATTACGACCATGGGCTGACCTTTGAAAAGTGCATGGAAGCGTTGAAGCTGGGATTTTCTTCGGTGATGTATGATTGCTCCACGCTGCCCTATGAAGAAAATTTGGAAAAGGTAAAGCAGATGGTGGACATCTGTCACGCCATGGGAGCCACTGTGGAAGGGGAACTGGGCCATGTGGGGGACAACGAAGGGGCAGGGAAACTGGAAAACCCTGCGGATTTTTACACAGACCCACAGGCGGCACTGGACTTTGTGAAAAGAACGGGCGTGGATGCGCTGGCGGTGGCTGTTGGTAATGCCCATGGGGATTACAAATTTCCGCCAAAGCTGGATTTTGACAGGATTTCGGAGATTTCCGCCCTGACCGGCACGCCCCTTGTATTGCACGGCGGCAGCGGCCTTGCGGATGAAGATTTCCGGGAAGCGGCCAAGCGTGGCATTTGCAAAGTGAATATCTTTACGGATTTGGATAAGGCCGGAAAACGAGGCGCAGAAGAAGGCTTGAAGGCCGGTGCTGCCACCCTGATGGGCCTGATTCCCTATACCATCAAGGCCATGAAAGAAGTGGTAAGGGAAAAGATTGCCCTGTTCGGGGCGGAAGGAAAGGCCTGATATGACGATCGCTGCTTATATTGCGGACTGGGGTTTTCATGAAGATTTGAAAAAAGAGCAGGCACAGTACCTGACACATGTGAATTATTCTTTTGGCCTGATAAAGGACGGCGAAGTAAGCGTTGCCCATCTGCAGGAAAGAAAACGTTTGGAGAAGATTCAGGCGCAATTTCCGCAGATCAAAGTGAGTTTATCGGTTGGCGGCTGGGGTGCCGGCGGCTTTTCTGAGGCTGTTGCCACGCAAGAGGGAAGAGAAAAGCTCTCCGAAAGTGCCATCCGGGTGATCCGGGAAATGAAGCTGGACGGCATCGACTGGGACTGGGAATATCCGGGCAGCGATGCGGCCGGAATTGTTTTTGCTGCGGATGATGTGGAGAAAATGAGCCTGTTTCTTGTGCTGATGGGCGAAAAGCTGAAAGCATTGGGAAAAGAAACCGGGAAATGCTATGAGCAGTCCATTGCGGTTGGGGCAGAAAGAACCAGGGATTATTGTTGGGAGAAGGTTTTGCCGGTGCTAACCACTGTGAACCTGATGACCTACGATATGCAGAGCAACGCCTATTGCGGCCATGCTACCAACCTTTGCAAAGCAGAGACGGCGGCTTTCAGCGTGGAAGAATCAGTGCAGGCGTTTTATGAAGCCGGAGTGCCCAAGGAAAAGATGATGCTGGGGGCAGCGTTTTATTTCCATGTGTTTGAGGGCGTGGAAGAAGCGACGATCGGAAAGCCCTTCCAAAAGAAGGGCAGGAATTTTGGCTCCGACCATTTGGACGATACATGGCAGCGCAAATGGGATAAAAAGGCGCAGGCGGCCTATTATGTGAAGGGAAATACGCTGATTTCCGGGGATGACGATGCTTCGCTGTATGGCAAATATCAGTATATTCAAAAAGAAAATCTGGCCGGGGCGATTCTCTGGGAATTGAACCACGACAGGAAAAACAGGCTGCTGCCCTATCTGGCAGGGCAAAAGCCGTAACAAAAAACGGATGCGTGATAAAACGCATCCGTTTTGCTTTGTAGGGTCAGGGGAGCAGGGTGAAAGAAGCCTTATTATCGGTTTGGCTATCCGTGCCGATGAACAATTCAAACAGGCCGGGCTCCGACGTATAATCCATGTTAATATCATAGAAGCGGAGCATTTCTTCCGTGATCTTGAAGGAAACTTCCTTGCTTTCGCCGGGCAGGAGCGTCACCTTTTCAAAACCCTTCAACTCCCGGACGGGGCGAGCCACGCTGCCCTTCACATCCCGGATGTAAAGTTGTACGGTTTCAGTACCCTGACAGCTTCCGATGTTTTTGAGGGTGACGGAAGCGAGCAAGGCTTCGCCTTTTTGCAGGCTGTGTTTGCTGATGGCGATGGGGGAGCAGGAAAAGGCGGTGTAGGTCAGGCCAAAGCCGAAGGGGTAGAGTGGTTCGTTTGGGATATCCTGATATTTGGCACCGAAGCGGCCGTCTGCAAAATGGCCGTGAAAGGGGCGGCCGGAGTTTAAATGATTATAGTGGATGGGCAATTGGGAAGCACAGTAGGGGAAGCACATGGCGAGCTTGCCGGAGGGGCTGGCGTCGCCGTAAAGGGTGCGGACGATGGCCGGGCCGCCTTCCGTGCCGGGCAGCCATGCCACCAAAATGGCCTTGGCTTTATCCTTGATGGAACGGATATCCATGGGACGGCCGCAGAAAAGCACCACCGTGATATTATCATTTACCTTGGCTACTTCATCAAAAAGCCGTTGCTGGCAGGACGGCAGGGTCAGGAAAGCACGGCTGGCAGCTTCGCCGGTAAACTCACGGTGCTCCCCAAGAGCCAAGACCACCTGATCGGCTGCTTTAGCCGCTTCGATAGCCTCTGAAAGAGCCTTTTCCACGTCCGTTTCTTCTCTTTCCACAGGCTTTTGGAAGCCGTGGATAATCTCGTTTTCATCAACCACCGGGCAGCCCTTGGCAAAGGAAGTGAGCCCGGGCAGCCGGGCGTCCATCAGGGCGGATTTCAGGGTGGTGGTGTCCTGATCGTCGGAGAAGATGGCCCAGGAGCCGCAGAGATATTTGTTATCCACAAAGGGGCCGATAAAGGCCGTTTTTTTCGCGGCGTCCTTTTGCAGGGGCAGCATATTTTCGTTTTTCAAAAGCACAAAGGACGCTTCTGCGCAGGCCTGCGCCGCCTTTTTGTGCGCATCGCAAAGGAGCAATTTCGCTTCGTCGTCACGGCTTAAATCCTTATAGGGGTTTTCAAAAAGCCCCAGTTTATTCTTTAATTCCAGCACACGCAGGCAGCTTTCGTCAATGAGGGAAAGGGGCACAACGCCGTCTTCCACCAGCTTTTTCAGGTGCTTGATATAGGAGGGGCTTGCCATGTCCATATCCACACCGGCTTCAATGGCAAGACGGGCAGCCTCCGAAAAGTCTTCCGCAACGCCGTGGTTCACCATCTCGCCAACCGCTGCCCAATCGGAAATAACCATGCCCTCAAAGCCCATTTCATCCCGGAGGATATGGCGCAGGAGGGTCTTATTGGCGGTAGAGGGAACACGGTTCAGCGTGTTGAAAGAGGTCATTACCAACGCCACATCCGCATCAACGGCAGCCTTATACGCCGCCAGATAATCATCTCGCAGCGTGCGCTCGGACAGCTCCACATTGGCGTAATCCTTTCCGGCTTCGGGGGCACCATAGCCGGCAAAATGCTTGAGGCAGGCGGCGATGCAGCCTTTTTCTTTCAGATCATCGCCCTGATAGCCCTTTACCATGGCGGCAGCCATCAGCCCGTTCAAATAGGGGTCTTCCCCCGTGGATTCCATCACACGGCCCCATCTGGCATCCCGAACCAGGTCAGCCATGGGGGAGAAGGTAACGTGAATCCCGGCGACAGCGGCCTCTTTGGCAGCGATGGCAGCCCCTTCTTTCACCATTTCGGGGTCAAAGGTGCAGCCCTGCGCCAGAGGAACAGGGAACACGGTGCGATAGCCGTTGACGATATCCGCCATGAAAATGAGGGGAATATGATGGGGATGGGCGGCCATATAAGCCTTTTGAAGCGGCGCAATTTTTTCAGCACCGATGATGGAAAGATAACTTCCGGCCAGGGTCAATTCCTCCTGGGTGATGCCCATATCGCTGGCAGGGCCTGTGATATTGCCGCCATTTTGGAAATAGGAAGGAAGCTGCACCAGCTGGCCGATTTTTTCTTCCAGAGACATTTGGAATAACAAATTCTGCAATGCTTCGGTACGCATGGGAGAAACTGTCCTTTCAGGCGTTAATAATTTCGGAACATCAGATGCTTTTTCCGTTGATAAACACGGCCTTGATTTCCGTGGATACTTCAAAGGGGCAGCCGTTGGTGATGACGATATCGGCATCCTTGCCTTCTTCCAGGGAGCCCACCCGATCTGCCACGCCGATATGCCGGGCAGGATTGATGGTGATCGCTTTTAGAGCATCGAAGGGATCCATCCCGGCTTTCACGGCCAGCCCTGCGCAAAGGGGCAGATATTTCTGGGGAATCACCGGGGCGTCGGTGATGATGGACACATGGCATCCGGCTTTCGCCAGCACGCCGGGGGTTTCCCAGCTTTTGTTGCGCAGTTCAAACTTGGTGGCGTGGGTGAGGGTAGGGCCAACGGCCAGCATCACATTTTCCCGCGACAGATGATGGGGCACCAGATGCCCTTCCGTCACATGCTCCAAGGTGATCAGCACGTCAAATTCCTTGGCGATACGCAGGGCGGTAAAGATATCATCTGCCTGATGGGCGTGGGCTTTCAAGGGAATTTCCTTGCGCATCACGGGTAAAAGGGCGTTCAGCTTCATATCAAAGGGCGGCAGCTTGGACGCATCATCCCCAGCCCGTTCAATCTTTTGCTGATATTCCTTGGCCTTGAACAGCATTTCACGGAGCTTTGCTGCGGTGGTCATGCGGCTGGAATCGCCCTTTTCACGATAGCAGCGTTTGGGATTTTCCCCAAAAGCGCATTTCATGGCCACTTCCTGCTTGATGCACATATCGTCAATGCGATCGCCCATGGGCTTGAACGCAGCGAAGGTGCCGCCCAGCACATTGGCACTGCCGGGGCCGGCGCAGAGGGTGGTAACCCCGGCTTCACGGGCTTCCTTCAAGGTTTCGTCACGAGGCTCGATGGCGTCAATGGCACGCAGCTGGCAGGCCAGAATATCGCCCATTTCGTTATAATCTGCGCCTTCAAAACCGATGCCGTAGCCATGCAGGCCGGTATGGCAATGGGCTTCCACAAAGCCGGGATAGATTTCCAGCCCGGAAGCGTCGAAGATTTCGGCATCTTCACAAGAAATATTGGGGGCGATTTTCTTAATTTTCCCATTTTCCACCAGAATATCGGCTATAAAGGGTTCCGGGGAAACAGCGTTGTGGATCAGACCTTTTTTGATGAGCAGCATGGGGAAAACCTCCTTTTGTTTTTGCGGCAATGCACGCAGATTTGTCAGGAAAAAGTTGCTTTATGGAATAAAATGCCGTTGAATGTTGTATGAGGAAGTGGTATAATAAGAATAAGAAAAACCACAAAGAAAATACCTGTACAAAATTGAAAAGAAAGAAGGATAAGATAATGGCAGGGGTATTGAATACACTGAAAGTGACCCAGATTGGTTTTATTGTGCGCAATGTGGAAGAAACAAAGGAAAAGATGGCTGCTTTTTTGGGGATTCCCGTGCCGCCCACTTGCGATGGCGGTGAATTCAGCGTGACGCAGACCACCGTCAACGGACAGCCTGCGCCCAAGGCCAATTGCAAAATGGCGTTTTTTGATCTGGAAAATATCCAGCTGGAATTGATCGAGCCCAACGGCGAAAAGAGCACATGGCAGGATTTCCTGGATGAACACGGCGAAGGCATTCATCATATTGCCTTTGGCGTGAAGGGCACGGATCAGATGGTGCTCAATGCGGAAGCTTTCGGTTTCAAATGCACCCAGCGGGGCAAATACGGCGATGGCGGCGGTGAATATGCCTATCTGGATGCCACCAGCCAGCTCAAGTGCTTTGTGGAGACGCTGGAAAGCTATTGAGGAAGCTGTTTTTTGCCCTAAAAAGAGACAAAAGTAACTTACTTTTGTAAGTATAGCATTTCTGCCCGGCCTTGACAATAGGGCCGGGATGGATAGAATGTGAAAAAAGAATCAGAATTCTACAAAAAATATAAACTTTTTTCCTTTAGGGGGTTCCCTATTGCACTCAAATGTGCTAAAATGACTACGTATGTAACTGATGTTATTTTATGGGGAAGGAGGGCGCACCGAAAAGATGATTACAGATGGCCGCAAAACCATTGGCATTTTTATGAACCGGGCGGATACGGATTTCCAAGGTATTGTGCAAAGGATCACCCACCGGGAATTCAAAAAGCTGGGCTATGATATTTTCTATTTCTTCACGGTTGGCTATCGTGACAGCGAAAATCATTACGACGAATTGGAAAAGAGCATGTTTTCCTTTGCGCCCATTGAAAAGCTGGACGGCGCACTGGTGATGCCGGACTCTTATGACATGCACGGGTTCAGGGATATGCTGCTGGACATGCTGGAAAGCAGGGCGAAATGCCCCATTGTTTGCGTGCGGGACAGCGGCAACCCCTATGACAGCATATATACGGACGACAGCAATTCTTTGGAACCGCTGATGGCGCATCTGCTGGATGACCATAAGTTTACCAAGGTTTGCTTTCAGGCTGGCTATAAAGAACATCCGGACAGCAACGCCCGTCTTGCCTGCTATCAGCGTGAAATGGCAAAGCGGGGTCTTGCCGTGCCGGAAAACGGCATTTATTACGGCAGCATGTGGGTGAAAGGCGCAGATCTGGCCTTTGAACACTTCTTTGGCGACCCCGATAATTGGCCGGAAGCTGTTGTCTGCGCCAATGACTATATGGCCTATGCGCTGATTGAAGAATTGTATCAACGGGGCTATAATGTGCCGGAAGATGTGGTCGTCACGGGCTTTGATAATATCAAGGATTACGAGCTTTGCCGGATTCCACTGACCACGGTTGGCCAGGATTATGACAACATGGTGCTTGGTGCCATCAACCTTCTGCATGAGAGGATTCAGGCAAAGGAACGGGGCGAAGAGCTGCCCAAGCCCAAACATTATAAGCTGCCGGGCTCCTTGCAGATTCGGGATACCTGCGGCTGCGGCAGCGATGAGCCGCCGGAAGATCTGACACAGCGTGTTATGCGGATGAACAAGGAACAGCGTTCCATCCGCCAGCGTGAAATCAGCCAGACCTATTTCTCCATCGAGCTCAACGCTGTGGATGATTATGACCGGATTCACCATACTATTTTCCGCAAGCTCAACGATATTCCGGCACTGCGGGACTTCTACCTGTGCCTGTTTGAAGATGAAAACGGCTTTTCGGAAAAAATTACGGATCATGTGCGGCTGATGTCTGCCATCCGGGACAGGCAGGATAAGGGTGTTCCCAATATCACCTTTGACCGCGGCCTGATCGTTCCTTCCCTTGCGGAAAGGGCGGATGAGCCCCAGGCCTTCTATGTGCATCTGCTGCATCAGAGGGAAAGCATGTTTGGCTATACGGTGATGCAATTGCAGGACGGGGAAGTGCCCAGCATGTTCTACATGCACTGGAACATCATCATTTCCATCGCTTTGCGCACGCTGGCCAACCAGTTTAAGCTGGAAGCTCTCTATGAAGAAAGACGGCGTTCCTCCATTACGGATGTGCTGACGGGTATTTATAACCGGCGTGGATTTGAAGAGCTGCTTTCCTCCAAATGGGCGGAAATGTGCCAGCAGGAAAAGACGGTCTGCTTCATTTCGCTGGACTTGGATAACCTCAAAGCTATCAACGATACCTACGGCCATCTGGAGGGCGGCGACCTGGCCCTGAAAACCATCGCCAATGGCATCATGGCGGCCAGCCCGGAAGGTGTTATTGCTGCCCGGTTTGGCGGCGACGAATACTGGGTGTTCCTGCCCGATTGCGGCGATGAAGGGGCGAAGAAATTCCGCTTCCTGTTTGAACAATATCTGAAGGAATACAATAAAACGGCCCGGTTTACGGTGGGGGCTTCCATCGGGGCTGCGGTGTTTGAGCTGGGTGAGGGCTTGACAATGAGCCAGTGCATCCACGAAAGCGACGAGATTCTCTATCAGGAAAAGAAACGCCGCCACGCCGAGCTGAAAAAGCACGCCATGAACCTAAAATAAAACACATAAACAAAGCTGCTGTTTCCGAAAATGGAAGCAGCAGTTTTTTGTTGGGAAGCATGGTATAAAACCATGAACCGTGTGTGTAATTTTTATTTTTTTGTAAAGCGCAACATGTTCCAGCTCATGGGCTGCACAGCGGCTTCCACCATGCCCTTTTCGCAAGTGGTATCGCTTACGGGCACGGGATGGAGGGTATCCGGATGGTCATAATCGTTATAAGCATCGGGGTCATTGGAGAAAAGAGCCGTATGGCCTGCAAACTGCCAGCCGGGGAAGGAACGGGCATCCAGAGAGAGGGCGTGGACGTCTTTGGGGTCTGTGTTGATGACGAAGACGGTCAGATCCCCGTTTTCGTCGTTGAGTGCAGCGGCAGATTGGATATAATCCACCTTCTCAAAGCCGCCGTACTGGTTCATATCGTCAATGGCGTAGGGTTCCACGTCGTAGGTTTCGCAATCCACCACCGTTTGCAGGGAAGTGCCCTGACCAAAGCGCATCAGCTGGGTCATGGGGTAGTAGGCGGCGGACTTCCATGCATGTTCCCGGCTGGGGGCGCACAGCTGGTGCAGGCCGCTGGTGGCGCAGCCGATTTTGATGCGGTCCGCATGGCGCAGCAGGGTGAGGGTGATGGAAGCGGCGGCCAGCGTGCGGGGCATTTCGCCGGATTTTTTGAACATGCGCCGGGTAGACCAGTCGTCCGGGTCATGGCGCACATATGTACGGTTGGGGTCAAAGGAATAGAAGTTCAGATCGTGCTGACGGCCGCCTACGCCCAGATGCACACCATTGGCCGGCCGATAGGAAGCGGCGTATTCATCAAAGGAGATCAGCATCTTCTTTTTGACACGCTTGTGGGTCTGGATATAGTCACACAGGCCGATTTCCGTGCGGATGTAATCTTCGAAAGACTGATAGGCTGCCAGCAAACCGCCCACATGATCGATGGGGGCGGAATGGTAATGATGCATGGAAATGTAATCCACCGTTTCGTAGCACTGTTCCAGCACCTGCCGATCCCAATCCGGATAATGGTTCAGATGGGGAG
>JAZNQO010000041.1:0-7104 GCA_045590215.1 Clostridia bacterium
GTCAGCACCTCCAGCAGGCGCTTCATCTTGGGACCAGCGGCCTGCTCCAGGCCGTCGCCCATCTGGTTGATGCCGAAGAGGAACATACCCAAACCGGCCAGTAGCGATAGAATCATAGCTGCGTTCATACTTCTTTTCCTCCTGCATGCCCCTGCATGCACTTCATCTTAGTCATACTGATACAGAATACAGCATAGCACAACCAGCCCCGAAAGTAAAGAAAGAAACCCCTGGTGTCTCTCTCATACACTTGCACAAGTGTAAATTGGGCGAAACCTATCCCAGATGCTTGTAATTTACAACAAGTGGGTCTATAATGTGTGCGATGCATTCGGGTCTGTGGTTGCAAGCCGAAGCCAGACGCGGGCAAAACGGTCCACGTAAGCCGGGCAAAGCCCCGGTGAGCATGGTGCGGTCTAGATGTAAGCCCGGCCGTGCATCAAGCACGAGAGAACGGCGTGAGGGCGCAAAAGCGCAGAGCAATGTTCCAGCCGGCGAGTGTGGGGTCAAAAACCAGGTCAGCCGACATCAACCAACATATTAATCAGGGGGAAACAGACATGTATCAGGACAAAACGCTGGTGTGCCGTGACTGTGGTAACGAATTTGTGTTCACAGCCGGTGAACAAGAATTCTACGCCGAAAAGGGCTTCCAGAACGAGCCCACTCGTTGCCGCGAATGCCGTCAGGCTCGCAAGGCTACCCGCAATGCCGGCAATGGCCCGCGTGAAATGCACGACGCTATCTGCGCCAACTGCGGTGCAGAAACCAAGGTGCCTTTCCTGCCCAGGGAAGACCGCCCTGTGTATTGCAGCGAATGCTTCGCCGCTATGCAGCGTCAATAAGCAACGTATGGAGAGCTCCGCAGGTTGTGCGGAGCTTTTCTTTTTTGTTTTGAGTCCTTTTTTCTTGCTCCCGTGTTGTTCAGGTGGTATAATAATTTAGTTATGATATTTTGATGGAAGGAGGCGCATTCCTTGCTGCGGATGAATAATCTGAAACTGCCCTTGGGGCAGACGGCGGAAGATGCCTTGCAAATTGCCCTGAAGAAGCTGAAAATCCCCAAGGATCAAGTGCTTTCCTTCCGTATCAGTAAAAAAAGTGTGGACGCACGGGATAAAAATGACGTACATTTCGTGATCGCATTGGATTTGCAGTTAAAGAATGAAGAAAAGTGGCTCAAGGCCATCAAGCCCGGCCTCGTCTCTCCCCTGCCCCCTGCGCCTCATTTCCCCAAAGCCGCAACGCCCAAAGGCCCTCGCCCCGTCATTGCAGGTTTTGGCCCCGGCGGCCTTTTTTCCGCCCTGACGTTGGCCAGATGCGGCCTTCGCCCCATCGTATTGGAAAGAGGCGAAGCGGTAGAAAAGAGAGCGCAGTCCGTGGAGAATTTTTCCCTCACAGGTCATCTCAACACCGAAAGCAACATCCAGTTCGGCGAGGGCGGTGCCGGGGCTTTTTCCGATGGCAAGCTCACCACCGGCATCAAGGACAAACGCTGTCAGTTGATCTTGCAGGAACTTTTTCAGCACGGTGCGCCGGAAGAAATCCTCTATCTTTCCCATCCCCATATCGGAACGGATAGATTGCCCGCTGTAGTCAGCAATATCCGAAAAGAGATTATCCAGCTGGGGGGCGAAGTGCGCTTTGGAGCAAAGCTCTCCGGTATCACCGTGCAAAAGAACGAAATCACCGCCGTATCCTACCAGCAAAACGGTGAAACCCACGAAATTTCAACCGATGCGCTGATCGTCGCCATCGGTCACAGTGCCGCCGACACCCAGCAGATGCTCTTTCGCAGCGGCGTGCAGATGATTCAAAAACCCTTCTCCGTGGGCGTGCGTATTGAGCATCCCCAGTCCCTGATCAATCGCTCCCAGTACGGCAAATTTGCCAGCCATCCTGCCCTTGGTGCGGCGGAATATCATCTGTCTGCGAAGCTCAAGGACGGCCGTGGAGCCTACACCTTCTGCATGTGCCCCGGCGGCACGGTGGTGCCTGCGGCCAGCCGGGAAAACGCCCTGTGCGTGAACGGCATGAGTCCCTTTGCAAGAGACGGCGAAAACGCCAATGCCGCCCTGCTGATTGACGTTCGCACGGCGGATTTTGAGGACGATCATCCCTTGGCCGGCTATGTGCTCCAGCGGATGTGGGAGGAAAAGGCCTTCCGTGCCGGGGGCGGCCATTATCACGCCCCGGTGCAGCTTTGCGGCGATTTTCTCTCCGGCAAGGAAACCAAGCAATTGGGCTCCGTCACCCCCACCTATCGCCCCGGCGTCACCTGCGCCGATTTGCAGGCCGTCCTGCCCTCCTTTGCCGTGAACGGCCTCCGGGAAGCTATCCCGGTTTTTGACCGCCGCTTGAAGGGCTTTGCCAACCCCGATGCGGTGATGACTGCCGTGGAAAGCCGCTCATCCTGCCCGGTAAGGCTGCCCAGGGATGAGCGATACGAAAGCAATATCCTGGGGCTGTTCCCCTGCGGCGAAGGGGCCGGATACGCCGGCGGCATCATGAGTGCAGCGGCGGACGGTATGCGGGTAGCCGAAGCCCTGATGAAAAAAAGAGGCATGATGGAGGAATAAATTATGCGTTGTGTGATTCAACGGGTGTCGGAAGCCTATGTGACAGTAGACGGCAGCGAAACAGGCCGCATCGAAAAGGGGCTTTGCGCCCTGATCGGCGTGGAAAAGGGCGACACTGAAAAGGACGCCCTCTACATGGCCGGAAAAATTGCCAAGCTCCGCATTTTTGAAGATGAAAACGAAAAAATGAACTTGTCCGTGACGCAGGTGGGCGGCAAGGTGCTGGCTGTCAGCCAGTTCACGCTGCTCGGCGACGCCAGAGGCCAAAACCGCCCCGGCTTCACTCAGGCCGAAACTCCAGAAGAAGCCAACCGCCTCTATGAATTCCTCTGCGACGAGCTGCGAAAGCTGCAAGTGCCCGTGGAAAACGGCGTTTTCCGCACTCATATGATGGTGCACCTCATCAACGACGGCCCCGTTACCATTCTGCTGGACAGCCGGAAATTGTTTTAAGAAAGGCTTAATTATGGATATTATCACCCTGCCCGTGGGCTCTTTGGAAACCAACTGCTATATCGTCTCCCTGCCCGAAAGAAACGACTGTCTTGTGATTGATCCCGGTGCCGATGCAGAGCGTATCCGTGCCGCCGCAAGCGGCAAGGAAATCGCTGCCGTCCTGCTGACCCACGGCCATTATGACCATACCGGTGCTCTTAATGACTTTCATGCGCCCGTCTATATGCACCCTGCCGATGAAATTATGCTCACCGATCACCAGTGGAGCGTTGCGCCCACCTATGAGCCCTTTGTTCCGAGAACGGCACAGCCGAATTTTGTCATGGAAGGCTCGCAGCTGACCCTTGCCGGTATGGACATCACCGTGCTCCACACCCCCGGCCACACCCCCGGCAGCGTTTGCTATCAAATAAAAAACACTCTCTTCACCGGGGACACCCTGTTCCATCGTGGCTATGGCCGCACGGATATGATCGGCGGCGATTTCAGGGCACTGGTTTCTTCCCTCCGCAGGCTCTATCGCCTGCCCGGCGAAACGCCCTTCTATCCCGGCCACGGAGAAGCCTCCACCATCGCCAAAGAAAGGGGCCAATAACATCATGGCTTCCGTCAGCTTGTTCACCCCTGCCCCCCAGTTCAGCAACGATGTTGCCGATATTGTCCGGGTTTTTCTTGGGAAAATCAGCCTCTTTATCAACGAAGAAGGCGGCGAAATCGTCATCCGCCATACGGAAACCCAAACGCCGGAGGGCGTTCTTTGCCGTGTCTCATTGAACGATATCGCCCGGGAAGAAATACGCACCCCGGAAGAAAATGCCCTCTTGGAAAAACGTTATCGCAAGCGGCAACTGAAGCTCTTGGTCTACGACTGCCTGAAAGAAATGACAGGCTTTGCGCCGCCTTGGGGAGCCCTCACCGGCATCCGCCCCTCCAGGCTCGTCTATACCGCCATGGACGGCGGCCTGTCTTTAGAAGACGCCTGCCGTCAGGTGCAAAAAACTTTCGACGTGCAGGACGAAAAAATGCAGCTGTTGCATGACCTCATCGCCGTGCAGTCCCTTTACCCCCAGCCCACGGAGAAGGACGTGGATTTATACGTGGGCATCCCCTTTTGCGTGTCCCGGTGCGCCTATTGCTCCTTCCTCAGCGAAGAAGTGGGCAAAGGCAAGCAGCTACCCCCTTATGTGGAAGCATTGGAAGCGGAAATCGCCGCCACACTGCAGCTGATTGACGAATTAGGCCTTCGCCCCCGTGCCTTTTATATGGGCGGCGGCACGCCGACGGCTCTCCCGGCGCATCTTTTAGAGCGTGTCCTGAAGGCAGCCCGACCCTTCATGGACAGGGTTTCCGAAATCACCGTGGAAGCTGGCCGCCCCGACACCATCGACCAAGATAAACTCAATGTCATCCTGCAATCCGGGGCCACCCGCATTTCCATCAACCCCCAAACCGGGCACGATATTACGCTGCAACGTATCGGCCGCCATCACTCAACCGCCCAGACGGAATCCGCCTATGCACTGGCACGAAAAGCCGGGTTCCATCACATCAATATGGATTTGATCGCAGGCCTGCCCGGGGAGAACCTGCGCATGTTTGAAGAAACCCTGAAATGGAGCCACTCCCTCGCCCCCGAAAGCCTCACTATCCATTCCCTCTCCATCAAGCGTTCCAGCGTTCTGCACCTGCAGGAAGCCTCCCTTCCCGATGCGCAAATGACCGCCCAGATGGTACGCATGGGTCACAAAGCCGCCGAAGAGAGGGGCATGAAACCCTATTACCTCTATCGTCAAAAGTACATGGCCGGTCATCAGGAAAACGTGGGCTATGCCCTGCCCGGCCACGCCTGCCTCTATAACATCGACATGATGGAAGAAACGGGCTCTGTCCTCGCCGTAGGTGCCGGGGCCATCAGCAAGCGTGTCCAGCCTGCCCTCGGCCATATCGAGCGTGCACCCAACGTTAGCGATGTGTCCCATTACATCAGCCGTATCCCCGAAATGATCGACCGCAAACGAGCCGTCTTCACCGCTGATTGGTCGCATCTTCGATAACAGCAAAACCAACAGGCAGAATGTAATATGCGTAACTCATCATATAAAAAAGTCGTTTCCTAACGATAATTCTATGGTGAATACTATCTTTGAGGTTATCCTTATGAACCTGATGAGTTCATATACAACGCAAATTTTCACATAAAGCAATGATGCAGTTACTCATCTTTTGAAACTTTTGCAAGTACGCATATGCCTATATGTAGGGGGTGATAATATGATTATAAGTGCAAGTCGTAGAACAGATATCCCCACGTATTATTCCGAATGGTTTCTGAACCGAATTCGAGAAGGGTTTGTTTATGTTCGTAATCCCATGAACATCCATCAAATCAGTAAAATTGCGCTTACGCCAGACATTGTCGACGGGATCGTATTCTGGACAAAAAATCCTACTCCTATGCTTCCCAAACTCGATGAACTGAAAGACTATGTGTACTATTTTCAATTTACGCTCAATGCGTACGGAAAAGATATTGAAGCGAATATTCCAAGCAAAAACGATATTATCATTCCGGCCTTTAGGGAACTTTCAAGAAAAATCGGCGCAGAACGAGTTATCTGGCGTTACGATCCGATATTGCTCACATCAAAGTACACCATCGATTATCATGTGAAATACTTTGAAGAAATTGCTAAACGTTTATCTGGCTACACTCTTAAGTGCGTTATTAGCTTTCTGGATATATATAGAAATACTAAAACCAATTTGAAAGGTTCCGACCTTTTACCTCTTCAGGAAACTGAAATGCTCGTGCTTGCAATGAAACTGTCTGATATAGCGCATAAGTATCATCTTGCTGTTGAATCTTGTGCTGAGAGGATCAATCTTGAACAATTTGGTATTTCTCATGGACATTGTATAGATGGTAATCTATTTCAACGACTACTTGGTCAGAAGCTTGATTTGGACAAAGATCCCAATCAGCGCGAAGAATGTGGTTGCATGGCAAGTATTGATATTGGCATGTACAACACATGCAAAAATGGTTGCCTTTATTGCTACGCAAATCATAGCAGTAAAGCTGTTATTCACAATTTCAATATACACGATCCCTGTTCTCCATTGATTTCTGGTACAATTGTTGAGGAAGATAGAATCTCTGTCAGAAAAGTGAAATCGTGTAGAAGATGTCAGACTTGCTTGTTCGATTGATCAGATTACATACTATTCCAGGGCCAGCTTGCGATGAAGTGAGCTGGTCTTATCTTTTTTTCGTCACCATTTGAATATAAACAATAAAAAAGAAGCATCCCTATAAGAGATGCTTCATGGAATCCGGCGGCGACCTATCCTCCCGGGCCGTGTCCAGCCAAGTACTTTCGGCGCTGAAGGGCTTAACTTCTGTGTTCGGTATGGGACCAGGTGGGACCCCTTCGCCATTGCCACCGGAAATCGTTTCATTTTTCAAGGTTTGCACACCTTGACAACCGCACATATTCGAAAGATTTCTTCGTCTCTTCTGACCTTTTAGTCTCAGTCTCGCTTGAAATCAAGCCCTCGACCGATTAGTATCAGCAACCTGCATATGTTACCACACTTCCAGCGCTGACCTATCACCTGGTAGTCTGCCAGGGGTCTTACTCTCTTATAGAGATGGGAGCCTTATTCTTAAGGGGGGTTTCACGCTTAGATGCTTTCAGCGTTTATCCCTTCCGCACTTCGCTTCCCTGCTATGCCGTTGGCACGACAACAGTTGCACCAGTGGTGCGTCCATTCCGGTCCTCTCGTACTAGGAACAGATCCTTTCATGACTCCTACGCCCACGATGGATAGGGACCGAACTGTCTCACGACGTTCTGAACCCAGCTCGCGTGCCGCTTTAATTGGCGAACAGCCAAACCCTTGGGACCTGCTTCAGCCCCAGGATGCGACGAGCCGACATCGAGGTGCCAAACCTCCCCGTCGATGTGGTCTCTTGGGGGAGATCAGCCTGTTATCCCCGAGGTAGCTTTTATCCGTTTAGCGACGGCTCTTCCACTCGATACCGCCGGATCACTAAGCCCGACTTTCG
>JAZNQO010000042.1:0-45184 GCA_045590215.1 Clostridia bacterium
AGGAACGGCAGATGGCGGGCAATTCTTTGGAGATGAACTGCCAGTATTTTTCACCGTATGCCATATCGGTATAGAAGCTGAGATCACCGGCAGGCATGACGACGGCAATGCCCTTTTCGGAAGCATAACGGTCAATGCTGGTACGGCGCAGCCAGATGGTATGGTCATCGCTCATGCCGTGAAGGAGATAGAGGGTCTGGCAGGTGGCGGAGGCTTTGCCGTCCATGCCGATCAGCTTTTCAGCGTTTTCGGGCAGAATGACAAAAAAGTCCACTTCCGTTTCCAGTGTATGGGAATAGGCAGTCATTTCAATCAATGCCAAGCGGATCACCCTTTCAGTTTTGCTTTTCTGTATTATAGCATTGCTCTTTGTTCAATGCAATAAAAGTGAAAAGGAAAGAGAATTTTTGTCATTATGCCATTTGCTTCTGGCAAGACAAAGTAAAATATGATATGATATAAATAAACAAAGGAAAAATATACCGGAGGTAATCGATATGAAGAAAATACCCGTTGGATATCAGCTGTATTCTGCCCGTGAAATGGTGGCCGAGGATCTGAAGAGCGTGCTTGTTTCCCTGAAAGAAATGGGCTATGACGGCGTGGAATTTGCCGGGTTCTATCAGTATTCCGCCGAAGAAGTGGCCGCCATGCTGAATGAAACGGGGCTCAAAGCCGTTTCCAGCCATGTGCCGCTGGCTTCCATTGAAAAGGACATGTTCGGCACCATCTCTTTCCACAAAGCCATCGGCTGCGATACCATCGTGGTGCCCTATCTGGAAGAAGAACGCCGCCCCGGAAAGCCTGCCTTTGCCAAGGTGATGCAGAGCATCTATCAGTTCGGCGAACTGTGCAAGCTGGCCGGCATCCGGCTGCTTTACCACAATCATGATTTTGAATTTGTGGAATTTTCCGGCATGTATGGGTTGGATTTCATGTATGACGCCATTCCCACTTCCCTTTTGCAGACGGAAATTGACGTTTGCTGGGTGAAGTATTCCGGCCTGAACCCGGCAGAATATATCCGCAAGTATACCGGCCGTGCGCCCATCGTGCATCTGAAGGATTATGTGGGCGTAAAGGGCGAGGGCACGCCTTACGGCCTGATCGGGCAGGAAAAGCAGGCTGACGCCGTGGCGTTTGAATTCCGTCCCTTCGGCCATGGCTGCCAGGATGCCGTATCCGTTGTGGAAGCGGGCATAGATGCTGGGGCTGAATGGTTCATCATCGAGCAGGATCAGTGGTATCAGCGCACGCCCATGGAAGCGGCACAGATGAGCATGGACACCCTGAAAAAGATTGGCCTGAAATAATCGTGTTTTCTCAAACAGCAGTGTGAAAAAGCACTGCTGTTTTTGTGTACAGAAAAGGGGAGATGTGATAGAATAAAGAAAAAGAGGGGGGGCAAAAATGGAGAAGATTTTGCAGATGTATTATCCTATCACCGGTACGCCCTTCCAAAATGATGAAACCTACAGGGAAGTGATGCCATGCGCTGCGCTTCTGCCTTACATCCGGTGCTTCTGGGGCACGGAAAAGCCGCTTTCGGGAAGGGATAACACGGGGAAAAAAGGCATCGTGATTCCCGATACCTGCATGGATGTGATTTTTGATATTGATTATACAAAAAATACGATTCATGATTCTTTCTGCGCCATTGATGAGAAATCGTATGCTACCATGGGCGGGAAAACGGAAGCAGAAACGGCTTGCTTTGCCATCCGGTTTTATGCGTGGTCTGCCATTCTTTTTTCGGACGAATGGATGATAGGATGGAGAAACAGGCGATTATCCGCAGCGGAATTTTCGGAAGAAATCAAAAAACAGCTGATGCCCTATTTGTTTGACGTGGCTTCTTTAGATGGGAAAATCAAAATTGCGGAAATGGTTCTTTTACACAGGCTCAATCTGCGCAAAATGAACAGCGATGTGATGAATGTTATTTATGGGATGATAAAGAGCAGCGGCAGAGAGAGAATAGAAGCCATTGCCAAGGAAAATGTACTGTCTGTGCGCCAGATGGAAAGGCTGTTTGACAAGCATATGGGTATTTCACCGAAAAGTTTTTCTTCCCTGATACGGTATCAGATGTTGTGGCAGGATATCTGCCGGAGCGGACGTTTTCAGGCGATGGATGCTGTTGAAAAGTATGGCTATTCAGATCAGGCGCATCTTTTGCACGATTTCAAAAAGCGGCATCTGATGACGCCGGGGGAAGCTTTGCTTTTTGCGAGAGAACGCCGATGATGTCGCATTTTTACAAGACAGGAGACTGTTATACGAATAAAATGGAAAAAAACACAAAAGGAGCGGAAACGAATGCAGGTATTTGAAAAAGCACAAACGTTTATCTATCGAAACGCAAGACCTATCGAGCTGGCCAGATGGCAATATCATTTTGAAGGGGGCAGCCGGGAGAATGTTATGAAAGCATTGGCTGCTTACCAAAACGAAGACGGCGGTTTCGGGCATGGGCTGGAGGCGGACAGCTGGAATCCCCATTCTTCTCCCATCACCACATGGAATGCCTGCTGCATCCTGAAGGAAATCGCATGGGATGATGCGGCGCACCCGATGGTGCAGGGGATATTGAAATATCTTGCAAGTGGTGAACATTTTAACGAAACACATCAGCAATGGATGAACACCATCCCTTCCAACAACGATTATCCTCACGCCATCTGGTGGGGGTTTAAAGGGGAAAGCGATTACAAATATAACCCCACCGCCATGTTGGCCGGGTTCATTTTGAAATATGGGGAAAAGGGAAGCGGCATTTATGAAATGGGGCTGCGGATCGCCAAGGAAGCGGTTAAGTGGTTTCTGGAAAAGGTGCCGTCTGTGGACAGGCATGAAACGGCGTGCTTTTTGACGCTGTATGAGTACATGCAGGAATTGAACTTGCAGATTGTGGACATGGAGCATTTTGCAAAGGCGTTGAAAGAACAGGTGTCCAAGAACATCGAACGGGATACGGCGAAATGGAAGACGGAATATGTGGACAAGCCCTCTGCTTTCTTCATTGTGCCGGGCAGCATGTTTTATGAGGAAAATGCGCAGATCGCAAAATATGAGTGCAGCTTCATCAGGGAAAGCCAGCTGGAAGACGGTTCTTTTTCCGTCAACTGGCAGTGGTGGAACGAATATAAGGAATTTGAAATATCGAAAATGCACTGGAAATCCGTGATTATCCTTGAAAACATGCGCTATTTGAAAGCCTTTGAATAAAAGAAAAAGCCGTGCATAAGCAAAATGCACGGCTTTTCAAATACACAAGATTTATGGTTCGATGTCGCGAATGATATCGGCTTCGGGGTCATAGGGCGGCACATTGTCATAGTCAATGCGCTCCATTTCTTCCCGGAGAAAGCGGCTGATGACCTGCATTTCTTCAATGCTGCGCCGGGGCAGAGCCCGTGCCAGGCTATCCACCAGCAGGAAATCCACGCTGGTATCCAGCACATTGGCAATGGCAACCAAAGTATCCACGCTGGGCACACGCAGGCCCCTTTCCAGATTGCTGTAATAAGAGGGGGCTACGTTGATTTCCAGCGCAATTTGCTTTTGTGTTTTGCCAAGATGCTGACGGCGGGAGCGGATGCGATTGCCCAGGGCTGTATAATTGACCATGATTGGTTTCCTGCTTTCTTTTGTTTAGGATAAGCTGATTATATCGCAAATTCCAAAGATTGTAAAGCAGGGGAAAAGAGGGGGAAAAAGCAGGAAATTGGATGCAAAAAAATTTTCAAAAAGAGGTATACAAGCGAAATAACATGTGATATAATGCCCGTGAAGACCAAGCCTATGGATTTATTTCAGGTGTTCCTCTGCTTTTGTTCATCGTCAACCGACAGATGCGAAGAAGCCATTCGGAAACTACCAGAACGTATCATCTCTTCGGTTTGGCGAGAAAATTATTTGGAGGGTTTACACCATGTATCAGGACAAGACGCTTACTTGCCGTGAATGCGGTCAGGAATTCACTTTCACCGCTTCCGAACAGGCTTTCTACGCCGAAAAGGGCTTCCAGAATGAGCCCGGCCGCTGCCCCGCTTGCCGTGCCGCCCGTCGTGCCAATGGCAACAACAACCGTGGCGAACGCCAGATGTTTGAAGTGATCTGCGATGGTTGCGGCTGCACCACCCAGGTTCCCTTCCAGCCCCGCGGCGACAAGCCCGTTTACTGCCGTGACTGCTTCGCCAAGAACCGTCCTCAGTACTAAATAGGGCGACTGAAAAGCAGATAAAGCAGCTTTTCAACCGGAACCTCACATTTACTGAAAAATGGGTTTTCAGCACATCATACGTGATGATGCTGAAAACCTTTTTTTTCGGGCATAAATTGATATAGGCAGTGACATGGGCACTCCTTGGGGCGGCAAAGCCGTTTTGCGGATTACATATAAAGGTTTTTTAGATGGGATTGTGGTGCTGCTTAAAAAGCAGCACAGTTTTTTTGTGCAAAAAGGGCGGTTTCTTGTGCAAAAAGATACTTTTCGGTTGATAGAAAAAAGACTATGTGGTATAATTTGGCGAGAAAAGAGGTGTTTTGGATGATGAAGCAGCAATATACCGCCAATATGCAGGTGGAAGAAAATTTCAACAATCACACCACGTTCTGCGTCGGCACAGGGCGTATGGGGCTTGCCTTGCAGGAGGAATATCAGCAGCAGATGCGCATGGTGCAGGAAGAAATCGGCTTTTCCCATATTAGGGGCCATGGCCTTTTCTGCGACGATGTGGCAATTTATTGGCCGGTGATCGGCGATGACTGGAAGACGGTTCTGAAAGACCGGTATAATTTCACATATCTTGACAGAATTTTTGACAACTATCTGAAAGTGGGCTTGAAGCCCTTCCTGGAACTGGGCTTTATGCCCAAGAAAATGGCCAGCGGCACACAGACCATCTTCTATTGGCAGGGCAACACCACGCCCCCGGCGGATTATGACAAATGGGCCAATATGATTAAGGCTCTCATCCGCCATCTGTGCGAGCGGTATGGAGAGGACGAAGTGGCCACGTGGCCTGTTGAAGTATGGAACGAGCCCAATCTGCCCGGTTTCTGGGAGCATGCGGATCTGAACGAATATCTGAAGCTTTATGATGTTTCTGCCCATGCGGTGAAGGAAGCATTGCCCAAGATGCGTGTGGGCGGCCCGGCCGTTTGCGGCGGCGATAAGTGCATTCCGTGGATTCGCACGTTCCTTGAGCATTGCCGTGATAACAAGATACCCATGGATTTTGTGACCCGGCATATTTATATGGGTCAGGAACCTCACCGGGATGGCCGGTATCTGTATCATGAAATGTGCAAACCTCAGCGCAGCATCCATGAAGCGGAAGAAACAAGAGAGCTGATTGACAGCTTCCCCGAATTCAAAGGATTTGAAATGCACATTACGGAGTATAATACCTCCTATAATCCCTTCTGCCCGACCCATGACACGGTTTATAACGCTGCGCTGATTGCAGGGCTTCTGGCAAAGCTTGGGGACACCTGTGCTTCCTACTCCTATTGGACGTTTGGCGATGTGTTTGAAGAGATGGGCGTGCCGGACAGGATTTTCCACGGCGGTTTCGGGCTGGTTGCCAACGGCCTTGTGAGAAAGCCCACTTACTGGACCTTTGCTTTCTTCAAGAAGCTGGAAGGCAAAATGATTCTGCGCACGGACGATTGCCTGTTTGTGAAGACGGAAAAAGGCAATATCCGGGGCATCTTGTGGAATCTGGAAAAGGAAGATGCAAAGATTTCCGTCACGCTGCCCGGCCTGGAAGGCAAATGGGGCATGGTGAGCCAGAAGGTGGACATGGATCACGCTAATCCCCTGAAAATCTGGCATGAGATGGGCGAGCCTGCCTCTTTGACAGATGAACAGCTGAAAATCCTGCGGCAGAGCGATACACCCTATGTGGAAGCATGCTCCATTGAAGCAGGAGAAAACGGGGTTTGTGTCGAAAAAGAACTGATGGCGAATGCTGTTATTTACGTTGAGCTGACGCCTTTTAAGCAGGAGGAAAGCCTGGGGTATCATTATCCCGGCATCTGCGAATAAGAAAAGTAGGTGTATTTTGCATGACGATTCATAAGTCAGCAGAGGATTACTTGGAAATGATTCTCATGATCCGGGAGCAAAAGGGCTATGTGCGCAGCATTGATGTGGCACAGGCTTTGAATGTGACCAAGCCTTCTGTCAGTGTCGCCATGAAAAAGCTGCGGGAAAACGGCTATATCACGTTTGATAAGGATAATTACATCCTGCTGTCTGTGGCTGGGGAAAAGGTTGCCCGGCATATGTATGAGCGGCATAAAACGCTTTCCGCCCTGCTGATTCGCTTGGGCGTTTCGGAGGACGTGGCAAGGGAAGATGCCTGCAAGATTGAGCATGATATTTCCGATGAAACGTTTGATGCCATTTGCCGGTACATCAAAAATAACGCATAAATAAAGGAAAAAGGCAGAAAAACACCTGCCTTTTTTCTTTGCGAAAAAGAGAAGAAAAATTTATGAAGTGTAAAGGAAAAATGCTTGACAAAGAGAGAAAAAGGTGTATAATAATTGCTGTGTCAAGCAAAACGGCTTGACAGGAGGAAACATGGAACGTGAAAAAGCAACTGGCATGGAAAGGAAAGTGGTGCTTTCCTGGTATCTGGCGTTCTACGGCGAAATGCTGACGGAAAACCAGAAGGAAATTGCCATCCTCTATTTTGAAGAGGATTATTCCTTGGCGGAGATTGCCCAGCAATTCTCTGTCAGCCGCCAGAGCATTCACGACACCGTAAACCGTGTGGAAAAAACCCTGATGGATTTGGAAAATAAGCTGGGGCTGGCCAAGCGTTTCAGGACACTGGAAGAGGGCCTGAAGAAATGCAAAGAGGAATTGCAGAAAGTGATCCCTGAAAAGGGGAGCGAAGCCCATCTCAACGCCGCCCGGAATATGATAAACACATTGCTCGCACAGGAGGACATGTAAATGGCATTTGAAGGCCTTTCCGAAAAACTTCAAAATGCGTTTAAAAAGCTGACCGGTAAGGGCAAGCTGAACGAACAAAACATCAAGGACGCCATGCGCGAAGTGCGGATGGCCCTGCTGGAAGCGGACGTTAACTATCTGGTGGTGAAGGACTTTGTTAAAAAAGTCACGGAACGCTGCGTGGGTGCCGAAATTCTGGCAAACCTGAACGCAGGCCAGCAGGTTATCAAGATCGTTAACGAAGAGCTGACGGCCCTGATGGGCGGCACCAATGCCAAGCTCACGTGGTCGCCCTCCGTGCCCACGATTTATATGCTGTGCGGCTTGCAGGGTGCCGGTAAAACCACCATGGCTGCAAAGCTGGCCGGATATCTGACCAAGCAGGGCAAAAAGCCCATGCTGGCTGCCTGCGATATTTACCGCCCTGCCGCTATCAAGCAGCTGCAGGTGGTGGGTGAACAGGTGAAGGTGCCCGTCTTTGAAAAAGGCACCCAAAGCCCTGTCAAAACCGCCTTGGAAGCCATCGAATACGCCCGGTATTATGGCCGGGATGTGCTGATTATCGACACCGCCGGCCGCCTGCATATTGACGAAGAGCTGATGCAGGAACTGGAAGATGTGAAAAAGGCAGTTAAGCCCCAGGAAATCCTGCTGGTTGTGGACGCCATGACCGGTCAGGACGCCGTGAATGTGGCCAAATCTTTCGACGAAAAGCTGTCCATTGACGGTGTGATTATCACGAAGCTGGACGGCGATACCAGAGGCGGCGCAGCCCTTTCCGTGCGTGCGGTGACGGGCAAGCCCATCAAGTTCTCCGGTACCGGCGAAAAACTGGGCGATATTGAGCCTTTCCATCCCGAACGCATGGCCTCCCGTATCCTCGGCATGGGCGACGTTTTGACGCTGATTGAAAAGGCCGTGGAAAGTGCCGATGCAGAGCTGGAAGAAAAGCTGAAGGCCAAGAAAGACCCTACCAGCTTTGACCTCAACGATTTCCTGGATCAGATGAAGCAGATCAAGAAAATGGGGCCGCTGAAGAATGTGCTGGGCATGCTGCCCGGCCTTGGCGGGAAGCTGAAGGACGTGGAAGTGGACGAAAATGCCCTGAAAAAGCCGGAAGCCATCATCTGCTCCATGACCCTCAAGGAACGCAAAAATCCTGCTATTCTCAATGCTTCCCGGCGTAAGCGGATTGCTGCCGGTGCCGGCGTGCAGGTGCAGGATGTGAACGCCCTCATTCGTCAGTTTGAGCAAATGCAGAAAATGATGAAGCAAATGATGGGCAACAAAAAGGCGATGATGCGCAACATGCGCAATTTCAACATTCGCTGATTTTTTCTTTCCATAGCGGTTATCATAGAAGATATGATTACCATAGATTACAATTCATTTTCAGGAGGAACAAATACCATGGCTGTGAAAATTCGTCTCAAGAGAATGGGCATGAAGAAGCATCCCTTCTACCGCATCGTTGTGGCTGATGGCCGCTCTCCCCGTGATGGCCGTTTCATCGAAGAAATCGGCTACTATGATCCCATGAAGCAGCCCGCCGAAATCAAGGTGGACAACGAAAAAGCCGCCGAATGGATGAAGAATGGCGCTCAGCCCACTGACACCGTGCGTGTTCTGCTCAAGAAGAGCGGCGCAATTGAAGGCTGATAAAGCCTCGCTTTAAGCGAAGAAAGGGAATTCCATGCGCGAACTCGTCCTGTTTCTGGCAAAATCGCTGGTTGACCAGCCCGATGCGGTGCAGGTGATGGAAACAGAAGGCCCGGAGGCTATTATTCTGGAGCTGTCCGTCGCACAGGAAGATATGGGCAAGGTCATCGGCAAGCAAGGCCGTATTGCAAAAGCCATCCGTACGGTGGTCAAAGCCGCCACGGATAAGAATGCAAAGCCCGTTTTTGTCGAAATTCAGTAAAAAGAAAAAGCGGATGGCAAAAAACTGCTGTCCGCTTTTTTTGGAACGGAGAAAAGTATGCTGTCTGAATATCTGCTGATTGGTGAAGTGCTGAAGCCCCAAGGCATTAAGGGGCTTGTGAAGGTGCGGCCGGATACAGATGACCCGGAACGCTTTTTGGATTTGACATACGTTTTTGTGAAAAACGGCGATGTTTACACAAAAACCGATGTGGATGAAGTGAGCGTTCGGGAAGATGCGGTTTATCTGCGCTTAAATGGCGTGACAGACAGAGACGTGGCTGAAAAGCAGCGTGGACTGATGCTCTATATTGACAGGGCGAACGCTGTGCAGCTGAATGAAAACGAAACCTTCATCTGCGACCTGATCGGCTGCGAAGTGAAGGACAGGCAGGGAAACGTGCTGGGCAAAATCAAGGATGTGTTGCAGCCCGGCGGTAATGACGTATATGTGGTCAAGTGCAGGCAGGGGGAAATGCTGCTACCGGCTTTATTGCATATCGTGATTGAAGTGAAGACGGAAGAAGGCTTTGTGACGGTGGACGAAAGCAGGCTGCATGAAGTGGCCGTTTGCGACTGGGAATAAAACGGAATTGGGAGCAATAAAATGACCATTGATATCCTGACGGTATTTCCGGAGATGTTTGATAGCGTCCTGAACACCAGCATCATGGGTCGCGCCCGGGAAAAGGGCTTGATTTGCGTGGAAACAACGGATATCAGACCGTATTCTGTTATGAAACACAAAAATACCGATGATTATCCCTTCGGCGGCGGTGCAGGGATGCTAATGACGCCCCAGCCCATTGCCGATGCCATCCGGGACGTGTGCAAAAAACGGGATGTGGTGTGCGTGGATAACACGAGCGAAAAACAGACTACGGTATGCAATGGCGATGCAGGGCACATTTTGCGTATTTATTTGTCTCCCAAAGGCGTGCCTTTCACCCAAAGAGTAGCGGAAGAACTGGCCAAGGAAGAACATCTGCTGCTGCTGTGCGGCCATTATGAGGGCGTGGATCAAAGGGTATTGGATAAGTACATTGACATGGAAATTTCCCTTGGGGATTATGTGCTAACGGGCGGAGAGCTGGGGGCGATGGTGATTGCGGATTGCGTGAGCCGCCTGATTCCCGGCGTTCTTGGCAGCAGCGAAAGCACAGAGGATGAGAGCTTTTCCATGGCTGGGCTCTTGGAATATCCACAATATACAAGGCCAAGGGAATTTGAAGGGATGGAAGTGCCGGAGGTTCTTTTGAACGGCGACCATGCAAAAATCAATCTGTGGAGAAGGCAGCAGGCCATCAAGGTAACGCTGGAAAGACGGCCGGAAATGCTGGAAAACGCACCCCTTTCAAAAAAAGAGAAAATCTTTCTGGATCAATTGATGGCCGAAAGGGAAATGTATGAGGAATGAGGCTGGAAAGCCTCTGATTCCTTGAAATGAAAAAAATTCAAAAACGGGTTGACATTTTCAGCACATTCGTATATAATCCTATTTGCTGCTGAAAAGCACATGCGGTTGTGGCGGAATCGGCATACGCGCACGTTTGAGGGGCGTGTTCTTAACGGAGTACGGGTTCAAGTCCCGTCAACCGCACCAAAAAAGCACGATGGTTTTGATACAAAACCACCGTGCTTTTTCTATATCTAAAAAACCTTGTACTGCAAGACTTTTTGCCGCTTTCATAATAGTGTTAGTTTCGTTGTATCAAAAATAAATGCACGAACATCCGAGTTGGAAGACTTAAACCCACCTATTTTACTACGCCCAAAAAATCCACAATGAAACTCTTGCTTCGGAATTAGTTTCATCGTGACTGAAATAGTTTCATTGTCGGAGTAAAAGTTTCATGACAGTTGAAAAACACAACTAATTGTGATATAATTAGAACGCTAAATGAATTGCTGTAACCAACATAAATTAGGGTGCCTGCGTTGAACACCCGTTTTGGTGGATTAAAGGTGTTTATATGGAAAAATCTAAATCATCAAGAAACAAGACTATTGACACAACTGTAGAGCAAGGCAAAGAATATCTTGCTCGTTGCATATCTGTAAATACGGCACAGGCTATTGAAGCTGTTGTTAACAAAACCATCATCGGTGATACTTTTACGGTTATGCCACTGTTACCCCATAAGTCAGTTGACTTGGTAGTCGCTGACCCTCCCTACAACTTGACCAAGGCCTTTAATGGAACGACATTTTCTAAAAAAACAGTTGCAGACTACGAGGACTACACTCGCCAATGGCTGTCATTGGTCTATCCATTGCTGAAAGATGATGGCGCTATCTATGTGTGTTGTGATTGGGAAACAAGCTTAATTATCGGTCGTGTATTAGGCGAGTTCTTCACCGTCAGAAGTCGTATCACCTGGCAAAGAGAAAAAGGTCGTGGTGCAACAGCAAACTGGAAAAATGGCTTAGAGGACATTTGGTTTGCTACAAAATCAAACAATTATACATTCAATCTCGATGCAGTTAAAATTCGCAAAAAGGTCATCGCTCCCTATAAGGTGGATGGAAAACCAAAAGATTGGGACGAAACGGAAAGCGGCAATTATCGTAATACTTGTCCTTCTAATTTCTGGGGCGACATTACCATTCCTTTTTGGTCAATGCCCGAAAATACTGCTCACCCCACACAAAAATCCGAAAAACTGATTGCAAAAATATTGTTGGCCAGTTCCAACCCTTCCGATATTGTATTTGACCCTTTCCTTGGTTCTGGTACAACAAGCGTTGTTGCCAAAAAGTTAGGCCGAAGATATATTGGCATTGAAGTAAACGAACAATACTGTGTTTGGGCAGAACAGCGGTTAGCTATGGCAGAATCCGATATGTCAATTCAAGGCTATGTCGATGGTGTCTTTTGGGAAAGGAATACACTTTTAGAACAATCTGCAAAAAGAAGAAAGGTGCAATAAGAAAATGAACAGAATTCTGAACGATTGTACTTTGCATTTTTTAGAAAATCGGATAATTGATGGACTTTCTCGTATTAAAGATTTTCAAAACAGGAGAATTATAAATAGTCCTCGAGCCATCGGTGATACAGTACAAGAAGCTATTGGCGAATTATTACCGAGTTGCTTTCCTGATGGACTAATTGGTGATTTTAGTGCAGACTTTGCGCGCAGAGCAATGGCAGATGTTGCATTTACTGATGTTGACGGCAATTATTACTTAATTGATGTTAAGACACATAACACATCGACCCAATTCAATATGCCAAACCTGACTTCTGTCCATCGTTTAGCACGATTCTATGAAGATGACAGAAATTATTTTGTAATTCTGTTAATTGAGTATTCTGTAGAGAATGAACATCTTACATTTACCGGCGCCCATTTTATCCCTATCGAACACTTGGAATGGTCTTGCTTAACAATCGGAGCACTGGGATGGGGGCAAATTCAGATTGCCAATTCCAATATTGTTGATGTTAACAGACACAATACTCGTGTTGACTGGATGCTGTCCCTATGTGATGCATTAGATATTTTCTATCCAAGGGAAATTGCTAAAATTTCCGAAAGATTAGACTATTTTCGATCTGTCCGTGAATATTGGGAATCAAGACGAAATCATTAATTCGATCCCTTCTGCTTTGACGCAAAAGTATTAGTTTCTGATTTTTTCTGATAGAACATATGGTTTGAGCAGGTTTCATTTTATGGTGTGGTTTCATTATTTTAGCATAGGGTTTCATTTCAATTTTAAACTCTATGAAACCTTTTTGAAACCGTATCATTATTATCAACATACTTCAGAAGAGCTTTGGTTTTGAACCAAGGCTCTTTTTCTGTGTATAGCACGATTGACAGTATTTTTCGCATGTGGTAAAATAATGGCAACGTATGAAAGGAAGGTGAGCAGGCTTATGAGGCTTATTTCGTGTGGAATCCAGAAGCTGCGCTGCTCACTGCTTTGCCATCATAACGGCTGATGACCCTGCATTTGCGGCAATTTACGGCACTTCTGTATTACGGAAGTGCCGTTTTCTATGTGTTTTGAAAACAGAAAGGAATAAAGCAAATGCTGAAACTGGAACATCTCTTTGAAAATTTTGAACTGGCAAGGGAAGTACTGAAAAATTACCGGCACGATGAAGAACGGCTGGATGAAAGCCTCTCATGGTTCCGCATATCCTCCAATGCAGTGTATCCCTATTTCTGCAAGGGACAGATATGCTTCTTGCGGCTGTGCCCGGCAGAGGAAAAGACGCTTGAAAATGTGCAGGCGGAAATAGCGTTTATCGACTATCTGCTGTCCAAGGGCTATCCGGCTATGAAGCCTGTTTGCACTTTGAACGGAGACAAATGTTTTACCGCTAAAACGCAGTGGGGTGATTATCGTGTAAGTGCCTTTTATTGCGTGGAGGGCACCTCTTTGGAAGATACGGAAATGACCGTTTCTCGCTTACAGGAATACGGCAGGGCGTTGGGGAAATTGCACGCTCTTTCCGCCGAATATAAGCCCACGATATTGCGGCCAAGCATGGAAGAAGTGGCGGCGGATATCCGTGGAAATTTACCGGATGAGCTGCTGCCCGTCTTTGAAAAAACCATGAAGGAACTGAATAAATTGCCTAAAACCAAGGAAAATTACGGGCTTTTGCATTACGATTTTGAGCCGGACAACGTCTTTTTTGACGAGGGAACGAGCAGCATCAGCGTCATTGATTTTGACGACAGTATGTATCATTTTTATGCGTTGGATGTTGAACAGGCTTTGGCAGAAATGGCCGAAATGAGGATGAAAATGCCGCTGGAGAAGGCAAAGAAGGCTTTCTTGGAAGGCTACAGAAAAGAGCACATTTTCACCAAGGAAATGGAAAAGACATTGCCGCTTATGCGAATGTTTATTGACTTGCATTCCTGCGCCCGGCTATGCCATTGCCTTGATTCCAAGCCAGATTTCAAGCCGGAATGGCTGGAAAATCTGGCAAGGATGCTAAAGCAAAAACAAGAGCTGCTGACCCGGAAACTGCTGCAAGCAAATTGACAAGAAAGGTGCTGTATGTTATCATATTTTCTGTGAATCGGGGAGGACACCCATCAGAAAAAACGGTATTCACATAGCGAATCAAAACAAGGGGGCGACACCCATCGAAAAAAACGTGATTGTTGTTGATGAGCAAGGAAATGAGTATGAAGCGACCTGGCCTAAAAGGGCGAAAGGTCTTGTGAAAAGCGGCAGGGCACGCTTCATATCCGAAAATAAGATATGCCTTGCGTGTCCTCCGGGTAAAGATGATTTGGAGGATGAAAATATGGAAATTGCATACAGCATTGAGTACATTTTGTCGCAGATTGATAAGATTCAGCAACAGGCAGAACTGCTGAACACAGCCCTTGAAAAGCTTTCCCAAATGTCGGATGGCGACAGCGGCGAACCAGGTGCACCCGGTAATATTCAGGGTCAGGCGAAAGCGAGAGGCTTTGCCGACATCGTGAAGTGCAGAGAAACCACCAACCAGAAAATGCTGGATCTGTACGAGAAAATGTATGACGACCTGAAACTGCAAAAAGTTAATGCGAACACGGAACTGATCCAGACGATGCTGGATAAAGCATTGGAACAGGTGGACATGGTGTCAGAGGATAAAGCCGAAATGGTGTATAAGGTCACCAAACTTCTCACCGGCGTGACAGACAAATAACAGCATTACCCAGCCCCTTGCTTTGAAAAAAGCAAGGGGTTTTGTGTTGCTAATCAAGCTTTTGTTTTCGCAATAAATGCGAAGAACGGGCAAGGAGGCATTTTCAGAACATGCGATAAAAGGTGACAAAATTTTGTACTGAAAAGATAGAAAATGGGCTTTTCAGATGGGTGGGAATTGTGATATAATATTAAGGTTAAAAGGAGGGGTGTTTTCTATGCGCAGCATGACAGGCTATGGCCGCAAGCAGATGATGGTGGACGGCAGGGAATTGACCGTTGAAATCAAGACGGTGAACCACCGCTTTTTGGATATTGCGTTCCGGTTGCCCAGAAGTTTTGCTTTTGCGGAGGAGATGATTCGCAAGCAAATGGGCGAAAGCCTGAAAAGGGGACACGCCGATGTTTCCATGCAGTATCGTAACATCCGCTCTGACGCAAGGGAGCTGACGGTGGACGAAGCATTGGCCGTCAAATATGCCCAGGCTATTTGCAAAATCGGCGAGCTGATTGGAAACGCCCAGCCTTGCAGCCCTTCCTTCATTGCCGGGCAGCAGGATGTGATTACCCTGTCCGTTTGCGAGGAAGATCAGGAAGCGGTGCAAAAGCTGATTCAGGCAGCACTGGAAAATGTGCTTTCAGACGTTTGCCGGATGCGTGATATTGAAGGGGAAAACCTGAAAAAGGATTTGACACTGCATCTGGATTTATTGGCTGGGATTCGGGATGAGATTGAAAAGCTGGCTCCAAGAGTACCGCGGATGTATCAGGAAAAGCTGCAGATGCGGCTGGCGGAGCTTGGCGTCAAGGAAATTGACCCCCAGCGGCTGGCGCAGGAAGTGGCCTTGATGGCGGACAGATGCGCCATCGATGAAGAGCTTTCCCGGCTCATTTCCCACATACAGCAGATGCGGGATACCATGGAAGCGGAAGGCGAAGTGGGACGGCGGCTGGACTTTTTGACGCAGGAGCTGAACCGGGAAGTGAACACCATCGGTTCCAAGTGCTCCGATGCGGAAATTGCCAAATTGGTGGTGGAGGCCAAGAGCGAAATCGAAAAGATTCGGGAACAGGTGCAGAACGTGGAATAACGGAGGATATATACAATTGGCAGACAAAAAGAAAAAGCGTGGCAAAGCGGCATGGGGCAGCATTCTGTATATTGTGATATGCGCTGTGTTTGGCGGCATTATCGGCGTGATGCTGGCGGAAAATGATGTGGCGTTAGATTTAACGCAAATCCTGTTGATTATGGTATTTTTCATGCTGGCCGTTTTGCTGCATCTGATCCTGCATGAAGCAGGGCATATGTTTGCAGGGCTTATGTCCGGTTACAAGTTTTTGAGCTTTAGGATAGGCAGCTTCATGTGGGAAAAGCAAAAGGACGGCAACATTCGCTTTTCCAAATATTCCCTCGCAGGAACCGGCGGCCAGTGCCTGATGTGTCCGCCGGAATACAACAACGGGAATTTTCCGTTCGTTTTGTATAACCTTGGCGGCGTGATAATGAATTTCCTGCTGGCGGCCTTGGCAGCTGCGATTGCGCTGCTTGTGCCCGTTGGGCCGTGGATGAAAGTGTTCCTATGGATGATGGTGTTTGTGGGCGTTCTGACGGGGCTTGTGAACGGCATCCCCTTCAAGAGCAAAACCGTCAATAATGACGGCAGCAACACGCTCACCATCGGAAAATCGCTGGCTTCCCGGCGTGCCTTCTGGCTTCAGATGCGTATCAACGAAGAAGGAGCATATGGCGTGCGGCTGAAGGATATGCCGGAAGATTGGTTCCAAGTGCAGGAAGGTGAAAAGAATGCCATGATTTCTTCCGTGCAGGTGTTCAAAGCCAATCGGATGATGGACGGGCTGCGGTTTGAGGAAGCGGAAGAATTGATGGAAATACTGGCCAAGGATAAAGAAGTGCCGGGGGTTTGCCGGAACCTGATTACCTTTGACCTAGCGTATTGCGAGCTGATAAAGGGAGTTGGCGGAGAAGCCGTTGAAAAGCTGCAGGAAAAGGAAATGCAGGCATTTGCGAAGATGATGAAAAATTTCCCGTCTGTTATCCGCACCCAGTATGCCGTGGCACTGCTGCATGACAAAAACCCGGAAGAAGCGGAAAAGCGTTTGAAACAATTTGAGAAAATGACAGAGACTTATCCTCGTTCCTGTGATCTGGTAAGCGAAAGAGAAATGATTCGCTTGGTGCAGGAAAAGGCAAAGAACGATTCTGAGGCAGAATAAACTTACGCAAGCGGCAATGAGAAGGAGAGGAAACCATGAAGGAAGAACGCAAAAGAATGCTGATTGTTATCTCCGGCCCTTCCGGCGCAGGAAAAGGCACCATCTTCAAGAAATTGCTGGCCAATGACGACAGCCTGTCTTTCTCCGTCAGCGTGACGACGAGAGGAGCCAGAAACGGTGAAACGGACGGCGTGGATTATTTCTTCATCAGCAACGAGGAATACGATAAGCTGCTGGAGGAAGATGCGTTTTTAGAGCATGCCACCGTCCATGCCAACCGCTACGGCACGCTGAAATCCCAGGTTCAGAAAATTATGGACAATGGGAAGAATGTTGTCTTGGATATTGACCCACAAGGGGCCAAGGAAGTGATGAAAAAATGGCCGGAATGCGTGTCCATTTTTATCCTGCCTCCTTCCTATGAAGTGCTGCGCAAGCGTCTCTATACCCGGAATACCGATGATCCTGTGGAAATTGAACGGCGGCTTGGCAATGCCAAGGGCGAAATTGAACAGGTGCATCTGTATAAATATGCGGTTGTGAACGATCAATTGGAAGTGGCCTATGAACAGGTTGCTGCCATCGTGGCCGCCGAAAAACAGCGTACAACCCGGTATTTTCCCGTGGTTGAATGATAAAGGAGGACAAAGAAAATGTCTGTAAACAAGCCTGCTATTGATGATCTGTGCAAGAAGGTGGACTGCCGGTATACCTTGGTTGTGGAATCTGCCAAGCGTGCCCGTGAACTGGTCAGCGGTGCCCAGCCCCTCATCGACCCCAAGGATAAGAAGCCTGTTTCCATCGCCGTGGAAGAAATTGACCGGGGTCTTTTGAACTATCACCGCAATCTGGAAGACGAAGAGGCGTAAAAAATGAAATTGACAGGAAAAACGGTGGTGCTGGGCATCACCGGCGGCATTGCAGCCTATAAGGCGTGTGAACTGGCGTCCCGTCTGCGCAAGGCAGGGGCTGAAACTTATGTAATCATGACGAAAAACGCCTGCGAATTTGTTGCGCCGCTTTCCTTTGAAACGCTCACCAATCATCCCGTGGTGACGGATACGTTTGCTCGCCCGGAAACATGGGAAGTGGAGCATGTGGCACTGGCCAAGAAAGCGGATGTGTTTGTCATCGCTCCGGCCACGGCCAATATCATGGCGAAAATGGCCTGCGGCATTGCGGATGATATGCTGTCCACAACCGTGCTGGCGACCAAAGCCCCGGTGCTTATTGCACCGGCCATGAACACCGGCATGTGGGTGAATCCGGCCACGCAAAAGAACCTGGAAACGCTGAAAAGCCGTGGCATTCAGTTTGTTGGCCCCGAAGGCGGCTATCTGGCCTGCGGCGATGAAGGAACCGGGCGCATGAGCGAGCCGGAAGCTATCTTCAACGCTATTTGCGATATCCTGTGCAAAGAGCAGGATATGGCAGGGCTGAATGTGCTTGTAACGGCTGGGCCTACCAGAGAAAGCCTTGACCCTGTGCGGTATATCACCAATCATTCCAGCGGCAAGATGGGCTATGCCATTGCGGAAGCGGCATGGAAGCGAGGCGCAAACGTGACGCTGCTTACAGGCCCTGTGCAATTGAAAGCCCCGGAAGGGGTTCATGTGATTGACGTGCTGTCAACGCAGGATTTGTATGACCGGATGATGGAAAACTGCGACAAGCAGCAGATCATCATTCAAGCGGCAGCCCCTGCGGATTTCACGCCCGTCACCTTTGCCGAAGAAAAAATTAAAAAAGATGACGACGGCAATCTGACCATCGTGATGAAGCAGACCCGGGATGTTGCCAAGGCCGTCGGCCAGCGCAAGCAAAAGGGTCAGGTGCTGATTGGCTTTGCTGCGGAAACCGAAAAGGTAACGGAGCACGCCAAGAAGAAGCTGGCCAAAAAGAATCTGGATATGATCGTTGCCAATGACGTGACACGGCCCGGTGCCGGGTTCAACGTGGACACAAACATCGTAACGTTCATTACGGAAGACGGTATGGAAGATATGCCCCAGCTGTCCAAGGCAGACGTTGCCGAAATGCTATTGGACAGGGCGATGAAGCTGTATCAGAAATAAAGGAGGGACATGGGTGTACGCGGAAATCATTGTGGATATCGCCGCCGAACAGGTGGACCGTGTATTTACCTATGCCGTTCCGGAAGGGATGCAGCTTTTGCCCGGCATGCGGGTGGAAGTGCCCTTTGGCAGAATGAAGAAAGATGGGTTTGTGATTCGGCTGAAAGAAAAGGCAGATTACGACCCGGAAAAAATAAAGCCTGTGCTTTCGGCTCCCGATGGGTATCCCGTGCTGCTGCCACAACTGATGCAGCTGGCAGAAGAAATCCGGGAGAGATACCATTGCCCCCTGTGCGAAGCCATCAGGCTCATGCTGCCGGCTGAAATGCGAGGCAACAGAGTGCACATTAAAACAGAAGAATATGTGCAGCTGACCATTCCCTTGGACATGGTGGATGAAGCTATTGCCAAGGAAACTCGCTCAAAAAAGCGAAAATTGATATTGACCCTGCTTTCAGACGGTGAAATGCACAGCATGGAAGAAATGCGTGCGATGGTAAAGGACGTTCGCCCTGCGCTGGAATATTTGAAAGACAGGGAAATGGTGAAGTTTGTTTCGGTGGAAACGCTGCGATCGCCTTATTCGGGAAAGATAGACGAAGGGGCGGATAAGCCGCTGACCGCAGAACAAAAAGAAGTGCTGGAGGAAATGATCCCGGCACTGAAAGAAAGAAGAAAGCCCTTTTTGCTGCACGGGGTGACGGGTTCCGGAAAGACGGAAGTGTACATCCGGCTTGTGAAGGAAGCGGTAAAAATGGGGAAGGGTGCCATCATCTTGGTGCCGGAAATCGTGCTGACCCCCCAAATGATCAGCTGGTTCAAATCCCGGTTCGGGGATGATATGGCGGTGCTCCATTCCAGATTATCCGCCGGAGAGCGGTTTGACGAATGGCGGCGTATTCGCTTTGGCAAGGCGAGGATTGTGATCGGCGCCCGGTCTGCTGTGTTTGCGCCGATGGAGAACCTGGGCGTGATTATCGTGGATGAAGAGCACGAGCAAAGCTATCAGTCCATGAGCTTTCCCCAGTATGACGCACGGGATATTGCTTTGTCCCGGTGCAAAAGGGAAAAGGCGGTGTGCGTGCTTGCCAGTGCCACGCCCAGCATCTATTCCTATGCCATGGCAAGGCGGTGGGACTATACGCTGCTTGAAATGCCCCACCGCATTTTGAACAGGCCGCTGCCGGAAATTCAGTTGGTAGATATGCGGGAAGAGTTGCGGCTTGGGAATAAAACCATGTTTTCAGGGCTGCTCCGGCAGAAGCTGGATCAGTGCATCCAAAGCGGCCAGCAGGCCATGCTGTTTATCAACAGACGTGGCTATGCCTCTTCCGTCAACTGCCGCAAATGCGGCGAAACCATTCGCTGCTCAAGATGCGATGTGTCCATGACTTATCATAGCGTGGACAGGACGCTCCGCTGCCATTATTGCGGTGCCATCGAGCCCATTCCAAAGGCCTGCCCTTCCTGCGGCAGCAGCTATATCAAGCCCATGGGCACCGGCACGCAGAAGGTGGAAGAAGAGCTGAAAAAGATGTATCCCGGCGTGGGCATTATCCGCATGGATATGGACACTACCACGGGGAAGAATGCGCACTTTGATTTGGTCAATCAGTTTCGGGCAGGCAAAGCGCAGATCCTCCTTGGCACCCAGATGATTGCTAAAGGGCTGGATTTTCCGCAGGTAACGCTGGTTGGGGCTGTGATGGCGGATATGAGCCTGAATTTTCCCGATTACCGGGCGGCAGAGCGCACATTCCAGCTGCTGGTGCAGGTGGCCGGGCGTGCAGGACGGGGGGAAAAGCCAGGGGAAGTGGTGATCCAAACCTATCAGCCGGATCATTACGCCCTGCAATGCGCCCAGCGGCAGGATTACAGAGCCTATTTCAACAATGAATTTGTACGGCGTAAGAAAGCCCTCTATCCGCCCTTTACCATGATGGTGCGCTTTTTATGCGATGCCGGGGATATGGAAACAGCCATGGGGGCGGCGGAAAAAATACGTATGGCGATAACGGGGAAATTCAAGGATACACCGCTATGGCGAAGGATATTGTTTATGCGTTCTGATGAGGCTCCCATTAATCGGATTCAGGAGAGAAGCCGGGCGCAGGTATTGATGAAATTATTGAATCATCCCGACACGGACGCTTTGATCGCATCCATGCAGGAGATGGCAAAGGAAGAATGGGGAGCGCACACCGTATTGGAAATTAACCCCTCATCCCTTGCCTGACAGGAGGAAGAAACATGATTCGGAAAATTATCACACTGGGCAATGAAACCCTGCGGAAAGAAAGTAAGCCCATGCAGAAATTCGATCTGCGGCTGTGGCTTTTATTGCGTGACATGGCGGAAACCATGTATGACGCAGACGGCGTTGGCCTTGCTGCGCCGCAGGTGGGCATTTTGAGGAGGGTTGTGGTGATTGACGTCGGGGAAGGGCTGATTGAGCTGATTAACCCCGAAATCATTTACACCGAAGGCGAGCAGGCTGGCCCCGAAGGATGCCTGAGTGTGCCCGGCCGGCAGGGCTTTGTGCGCCGCCCGAATAAGGTAACGGTGCGGGCGCTGGACAGAAAAGGCAAACCCTTTGAAGTGACTGGGGAAGGGCTGCTGGCAAGGGCATTCTGCCACGAAATTGACCATCTGGACGGCAGGGTGTATGTGGATGTGATGGATCATGAAATCTTCCCGGAAGACAAAGAGGAGGAATAACAGGTGCGTATTGTGTTCCTTGGCACGCCGGAGTTCGGCGTTCCTTCTCTGGAAGCGTTGATAAAGGCCGGGCATCAGGTGGTCGGGGTGTTTACCCAGCCGGACAGGCCCAAAGGCCGGGGCAAAAAAATGGAATGTTGCCCGGTGAAAGTTTGCGCCATGCAGCATGAAATTCCTGTTTTTCAGCCGGTGAAAATCAGGCTGGAAAGCGTAGAAGATTTGAGAAAATTGCAGCCGGATTTATGCGTCACCGCTGCCTTCGGGCAGATTTTATCCCAAGAAATATTGGACATTCCAAAGTATGGCACGGTGAACGTACATTCCTCCCTTTTGCCTAAATACAGAGGCTCTTCGCCCATCAACTGGGCCATTATCTGCGGCGAAACGATGACCGGCGTTACAACCATGCTGACGGATAAGGGCATGGATACCGGTGACATCCTGCTGCAAAAAGAAGTGGACATTCTGCCGGAGGAAACGGCAGGGGAGCTGACGGAACGCTTGGCACAAATCGGTGCGGAGCTGCTGATTGAAACCATTGAAAAGATGGAAAGCGGCTGCTGCCAGAGAACGCCACAGAATCCTGCGGAAATGAGCTATTATCCCATGCTGAAAAAGGAAATGGGGCTCATTGACTGGCAAATGGAAGCGAAGGGCATCATTTGCCGCATCCGTGGTCTTTCCCCGTGGCCGGGCACCTATACCTATATAAACGGCGAAATGCTGAAAATATGGCAGGGAACGGAAGAAGAAACGGAAAAGGGAAATCCCGGCGATATTTTGGAAGCGGATGGGAAGAAAGGTCTTTTGATCCGTGCCGGAAAGAATGCTGTGCGTGTGATGGAATTGCAGGCGCAGGGCGGCAAGCGGATGAAGGCTGCGGATTATCTGCGTGGGCACCCCATGCAAGCAACATGCTGTGATAAGAATGAGGAAATGACAAATGAGTGAAAAAAAGCCCATGGGGCAAAAAAACGGGGAACGCAGCTTCAAGAAGCCTTATGATGCGAAAAAGAAAGATGGCTTTCAAAAGAAGGATGCGTCCAAAGGCGGCTATCAGAAGAAGGACGGCTTTAAGAAGGACGGGTTCCGCAAAGGTAACGGCGGTAAACGTGATTTCAAAAAGCCTGAAAGAATGCCTGTGCAGCCCAGCCTTGAAAAGCCCCGTGAAGATTTGCCCACCACCAATGCCAGAAAAGTGGCCTTGCAGATTTTCAGGGACGTGGTGCGCAAGGACGCCTATGCCGCCCTTTCCCTGGACGAGCAGATGAAAAACGCTAACCTCACCCAGCTGGATAAACGTTTCTGCGCCAGCATTGTTTACCGTACCATCGAAAACCTGATCCGCATCGATTATGTGCTGGGTTTTTATCTGAAGGACGAAAATAAGCTGGAAGAACAGGTGAAGGATATCCTGCGCATCAGTGCGTGTCAGCTTTTGTTCCACGACAGGATTCCTGCCAATGCCGTGGTGGACGAGGCGGTGAAACTGACAAGGATGCTGGGGCTGGAAGGGCTGACGGGGGTCACCAATGCGGTGCTGCGCTCTATGGTGCGTGAGCCGGAGAGGGTTCAATATCCCAAGCCCGAGGAAGGTGCAAAATACCTTTCCATCATGTATTCCGTGCCCCTTTGGCTGGCGGAACGGCTGGTGGAAGCGTACGGCGAGGATGAAGCGAAAAACATCTGCGCTTATCGCAGCGATGCCCATTTTACCACCATTCGCCCCAATCTCAACCGCATGAACGATGCGGAGTTTGAAGCCCTCTTGGAAAAGAAGGTTTGGGAGACGGAGAAGGGCAAGGTTGCCCATGCGTATCGGGTGCGGATGGCCTCCGAAATTGCACGGGATGCGGATTATATGGGCGGCAATTTCTCCATTCAGGGGGAAAGCAGTATGCTCTCTGCCCAGATGATGAATGTGAAACCGGGGATGCAGGTATTGGACTGCTGCGCTGCCCCCGGCGGCAAAACAGCTTATATGGCCGAAATGATGGGCGGCACGGGCCGGGTTTATGCGTGGGATTTGCATGAGCATCGGGTGACGCTGATTCGGGCGATGGCCAAGCGGCTGCGGCTGGATAATGTGCGCCCGGCTGTCCGGGATGCTACCCAGTTGAAAGAAGATCTGGTTAGCAGCATGGATGCTGTGATGCTGGATGCGCCCTGCTCCGGGCTTGGCGTGATGGATAATAAGCCGGATATCAAGTATCGTGCCACGGAGGAATCCGTGAAGGAACTGACGCAGTTGCAGGAAAAGCTGTTGGACACCTGCTGCCAATATGTGAAGCGGAACGGGTATCTGGTCTATTCTACCTGCAGCATCCTGCCGGAAGAAAACGCCATGCAAATCAAGGCCTTTTTGGAAAGGCATCCGGAATTTGTATTGTCCAATCCCTCTGATATCCTGCCGGAAGAATTAAAGGCGCATTATGGGGAGCTGGGCTTACAGATTCTGCCGCACCGGGATCAGATGGAAGGATTTTATATTGCAAAGCTTCGCAGGGTGAAATAAGATGACAGAATATTTGGGGCTGTATCCGCAGGAATTGAAAGCGGCCATGGAGGCCATGGGGGAAAAGGGGTTCCGGGCAGCGCAGGTGTTTTCCTGGCTGCATAAAGGGGCTACCTTTGATGAAATGAGCAATATTTCCCTTGGCCTGCGTGAAAAGCTGAAAGAAAGCGGCGTGGATCAGCCGGTAAAAATCCAGAGCGTGCATGAATCCAAGCTGGATGGCACCAAAAAATTTCTCTTTGCCCTGCGGGACGGCAATTGCATTGAAGGCGTATTGATGCGGTATCATTACGGCTGTACGCTGTGCGTGTCCACGCAGGTTGGCTGCCGGATGGGCTGCCTTTTCTGCGCAAGCACGCTGGACGGTTGTGTGCGCAATTTATCGGCTGCGGAGATTTTAGGCCAAGTGATGTGCGCAAACAGCACACTGGATGGCGAAAAGGTGCACAATATTGTGCTGATGGGCAGCGGCGAACCTTTTGACAATTATGACGAAGTGATTCGCTTTTTGCATCTGGTGTCCAATCCCGATGGGCTGAACATCAGCTTGCGTCACATTTCCCTGTCCACTTGCGGCCTGATTGATAAAATCCGCCGATTTGCGGATGAGAATCTGCCGGTGACGCTGTCTTTGTCCCTTCACGCCCCCAATGATGAAATAAGAAGAAAGATCATGCCCATCGCAAGGCGGTATTCCATTGAGGAAACCATCAGTGCCTGTAAATATTATCTGGAAAAGACGGGGCGCAGGGTGGTATTTGAATATGCGCTGATTGATAAAATGAACGCTGATGAAAAGCATGCCCATGAGTTGGCAGACCTTTTGAGAGGGATGCAGTGCCATGTGAACCTGATTCCCCTGAACACGGTGAAAGAAAGAAGTCTTAACGGCGTTTCGCAAAAACAGGTGCAAGCTTTCCTCGATGTATTGACAAAGCGGCATATTTCCGCCACCCGACGCCGTGAAATGGGCGATGACATTGAAGGAGCTTGCGGACAACTGCGAAAGAAAGTATTAGCGGAGGGAAAGCAATGAAAGTTGTTTCCAAAACGCATATCGGCCATGTGCGCGCTTCCAATCAGGATTCTGTGCTGATGCAGGACGGAACCTTTGGGCTTTATGGCGTTGCAGATGGCATGGGCGGGCATAACGGCGGCGATATTGCCAGCCAGATGGCTGTATTGATGCTGGGGCGCATTCTGGAAGGCGTTTCGCCAGACGAAGAAAAGCTGAAGGACGGCTTCCGGCATGTAAACAAAATGATATATGACGAGCAGGCGAAAAACCCTCTTTTATCCGGCATGGGCACGACGCTGACGGTGATATGGGAGGCGGAGGACCATATATTAATGGGCCATATTGGCGATAGCAGGGCTTATTTGCTGCGCAACGGGCAGATCATTCAGATCAGTGACGATCATTCCATGGTGGCTGAATTAGTGCGTGACGGCGTTTTGACGGAGGAACAGGCAAGAAAGCATCCTTATCGTAATGTGATAACCCAGGCCGTGGGCGCAGCGGATGAACTGAATGTGCATATAAGAAGGCTGGAAAAGGCGAGGGGAGACAAATACCTGATTTGCTCCGACGGCCTTTATGAATATGTGACAAAAGAGGAAATGCAGCAGCTGCTGACCCATTATTCCCCCGAAGATGCGGCGGAAATGATGATTGAAAAGGCATTGGACGGCGGCGGCAAGGATAATGTCACGGTGTTGATTGCAGAGGTGGCATTATGATAGGAAAGATATTAGACAACCGCTACGAGCTGGAGGAATTTATCGGCAAGGGCGGCATGGCATTGGTTTACCGGGCTTTGGACTTGCGCACGGGGCATAATGTGGCAGTGAAGGTGCTGCGGCCGGAATTTGCGGAGGACGAAGAATTCTTGGAACGCTTTGACCGGGAAGCACACACCGCCAGCAAAATGAGCCATCATAATATCGTAAACCTTCTGGATATGGGTCAGGAAGGGGAATTACGATATATTGTGATGGAATATGTGAACGGCAGAACGCTGAAAGAAGTGATTCTGCAAAAGGGTGCGCTGCCGCCTACGGTGGCCGCCCAGATTGCTATCCGAATTCTTTCCGCCCTGCAGCATGCCCATGATAATGGCATCATTCACAGGGACATCAAATCCCAGAATATATTGGTGAACGCCGATGGGCATATCAAAGTGTCAGACTTTGGCATTGCACGGGTTGCGGGCAGCAACACCATCAGCAAGACGGATAACGTGATGGGCTCCGTCCACTATTTTTCCCCGGAACAGGCAAAGGGTGAAACGGTCAGCTTCGGAAGCGACTTATACAGCGTTGGCATTGTGATTTATGAAATGCTGACGGGGCAGCTGCCTTTTGATGGGGAAACCCCCGTAGCTATTGCCATGCAGCAAATCGGCGCACAGGCAAAATCTGTGATGGAACTGAACCCCTCCGTGCAGCCTGCATTTGCAAGGGTCGTGGAAAAGGCCATGGAAAAGAAGCTGGACAAGCGTTACCATAACGCAACCGAGATGGCGCAGGATATTAAGCGCGCCCTGGAGGAGCCGGACGGCACATGGCTGGGACGGCTGCCGGATAAGGAAGTGCAGAGCAACGGGAAGGTGACAGATACCACTTACACCTTCACCACCACCGCCATGAATATCCCCGTAAAAAAAGAAAAAAAGACGGCCATCCTCAAATGGATCGGCGTGCTGGCATTGGCTGTATTGACAATGATGATTATCGTTGGCGGCAGCATGCTGTTTTATGAAAAGGTCATCAATATTGCGGAAGTGCCGTATGTTGTGGATGAAACGCTGGAGAGCGCAAGACGTGACATGGAAAAGGCAGGACTGCAGATCATCATCGAGCGTACCAGCGATGAAATTAAGCCGCTGGGCACGGTCATCTCCCAGAACCCGGAATATGGCACTGCCATGAAAAAGGACGAATATGTGACATTGACAGTGTCCACCGGGCCGAAGATGCAGGCTGCACCTTCCATTTTGGATTTGAGCCGGGAAGAAGCCGAAGCAAAGCTTTCCGAATATGGGTTCAAGATGTTCACTTTGTCCAAGAAGCTCTCTGCAAAGCCTTATGACACGGTCATTTCCCAGCAGCCGGAAGAAGGAACACTGATGGAAAACGGAGCTGTGGTGGAAGTGATTTTAAGCGGCGGCAGCGTGAACCTTCCGAACCTTATTGGCATGACGCAGGAAGAAGCCATGTCCGTCATTCGCCAGCAGGGGCTGGAATTGGAAGCTGTAATTGAAGTGCAGGTAAGCGATGTGGGGCAAACGGGCCGGGTTGCCGCCCAGAAGTTTGTGGCATATGAAAATAACGAGCCGGTGGAATATTTAGCCGGGCAAGAAGTGATGCAGCAAACGAAGGTGACGCTGGCCATCTATGTGCTGGAAAACAGTAGCGTGGCAACGGAAACACCTATACACACACCTGAAACAGAGGAGTTAGGACTGTGACAGAAGGCGTCATTATCAGAGGGCGAGGAGGCCTGTATACCGTATTGGACGGTGAAAACAAAGAGCATGTGCTCCGTGCCAAGAAGAAATTTCGCCGCATGGGCTTATCGCCGCTGGTGGGAGACAGAATTTTGTTTACTCCCGGCAACATCAGCGATGAGCACGGCTGGGTGGAAGAGATTTTAGACAGGAAGAGCAAATGCCTGCGTCCGCCGGTTGCCAATGTAACGCTGATGTGCATTGTGGTTGCGCCGCAGCCGTCTCCCGATTGGCTGCTGGTGGATAAGCTGATCATTTTCGCCGCAAGGGAAAATTTGCAGCCACTGCTGATTGTGAACAAAGCGGATTTGGACGCATCCGGGGAAACGTATCAGGCGGCAAAGGAAATGTATGGACGCTCCAGGATGGAGGTGCTTTCTGTAAGCGCAGCTACAGGGAAAGGAAAAGAGCAGCTGCTTCAGCATTTTTCAGGACATGTGTGCTGCTTTTCCGGGCAATCGGGGGTTGGTAAATCCACGTTACTCAATCAGTTATTCGGCTTACAGGTGGAAACGGGGGACATCAGCCAGAAAATCCTCCGTGGCAAGAATACCACGAGGCACGCAGAGCTTTTCCGCTTTGGTGATGTGGATGTGATTGACACGCCCGGTTTCAGCCTGCTGGAAATGGATGAAGTGTTTGATCCTGTGATGCTGCAGGATTTCTATCCCGAATTTGAGGAGTACAAGGGCAAATGTAAGTTTTCTCCCTGCTATCATGCCACGGAACCCGGTTGCGCCGTGCGTGCGGATGAAGCGGAAGGAAAGCTGAACGGCCAAAGAATGGAACGGTACCGGCAGATTTTGAAAGAATGCCGGGAAACATGGAGGGAACGATATGATTGAAATTGCGCCTTCGATGCTGGCGGCGGATATGCTGCATCTGGAAAAGGATTTGCAGGATTTACAGCATCATCACATCAAAATACTGCATTTCGATGTGATGGATGCGCATTTTGTTCCCAATCTTTCCTTTGGGCCGGCTCTTTGCAAGGCGGTACATCAAGCTTTTCCGAATTATTATCTGGACGTGCATCTGATGATGGATAACCCGGAAAAGCTGATGGATGCTTTCATTCAGGCAGGCGCATCAGCCATTACGGTACATCAGGAAGTGTTAGCCGACGCCATGCCTATTTTGCATGAAATCAAGCGGCGGGGCATCGCCTGCGGCTTGTCTATCAAGCCGGGAACGCTTGCGGAAACGCTGCTGCCTTATCTGGATGTGCTGGATCGCATTTTGATTATGACGGTGGAGCCCGGCTTTGGCGGCCAGAAACTGATGCCGGAACAATTGGAAAAGATTCGCTTTCTGCGTGAAAAGGGCTTTCAGGGACGCATTTCTGTGGATGGCGGCGTGAATATGGAGAATATGGAAAGCATCATTAAAGCAGGTGCTGATGTGCTGGTCATGGGTACGGCGTTTTTCCGTGCGGAGGACAGAAGCGCAGTGGTGCAGAAGGTGAATCAATGGGCATGAAGCAGGGGAAAAAGAAAACAGGGGAGTTTCATCATAAACACAGCTTGGGGCAGAACTTCATTACGGATGATGCGCTGTTTACCAATTTAGTGGAATTATCCGGCGTCGGCGAGGAAGACAGCATCTTGGAAATCGGCACAGGTGCCGGCGGCATGACCAAAGTGCTTTCCAAGCGGTGCAAGCAGGTTGTGACCGTGGAAGTGGACGGAACGCTGATTCCTATCCTAAAAGTGGCACTGGCCCATTGCAAAAATGTGCAGCTGGTTCACGGCGATGTGATGCGGCTGAACCTGAAAGAAATCACAAAAGATTTGGGCCCATTCCATGTGGTTGCCAACATCCCATATTATCTTACCACGGATTTGATGCAGATGCTGCTGAATAGCGATATGCCCATTGCCAGCATCAACGTGATGGTGCAGGCGGAGGCGGCGCAACGGATGGTGGCCTGCCCCGGCGAAGAAGGATGGGGCATGCTGGCTGTCAGGACGCAGTATGGCTATAAGCCGCAGATTGTGCTGGATGTGCCTGCCTGCATGTTTACACCGCCGCCCAAGGTGGATAGTGCCTTTGTGACCATGCAGAAAAGGGAAACCCCAGTGGTTTCGGTAATGGACGAAAATATGTTTTTCAAGATTGCCAAGGCGGCCTTTGCCATGCGGCGCAAAACCATGGCCAATAACCTGATTGCTTCTTTCCGTATTGACCGGGAAAAGGCAGAAAGCTGGCTCAAGGAATGTGGCCTTGATAAAACGGTACGGGGTGAAACGATGTCCCTTCAGAATTTTGCTGATTTGGCAAATTGTAGTCAGCGGTATTTGTAAATAATCTTTGCGGTGAAGATAAAAAACAGGGGACTCTTTAGCCCCTTTACCCCAAGGCAGATGAGTGATTATTTAAGCAATTTCCTCCGCATAGAAGGCGAGGAACAGAAATTCTGCAGCCATGGGCACAAAGAAAACTTGAAATAAGGCAAGAAAGAAAGCTCACTTTCTTCCTGCCCTTTTTTATTTACCGGATGTCGATGTATCCTTCGGTAGGTGGCATATCTGCCGCCGTACCCGTGACAGAGGATATTAATAGCTTAATCGGCTTTGGCGCAGTATAATTGCGAATGATTTCGTACAGCTGCAGAGGGATAGGTGTGTTTTAATGATGAAATGTTATTCCGCTACCGGGTGCAGGGGGAATTCTCCTGCTGGTGTGAAGGGGTGAAGTACTTTACGGTTTCCTTTGTTTGCGAAAAAATTCTGGCTAGCAGTGCAGAAAAATCAAAGCAGTTTTTCAAGCAAACTCAGTACATTCTTGCAGGAAGGAAAGCCGAATTTCTTCATGCCTTCCGGGGCATTTTCCATCAGATACGGATGACCAACGGTTTGCAGCATGGCCAAATCATTGAATTGATCGCCGAAAGCAGCCATTTCATCTGTAGGAATATTGAGAAGTGCAGAAAGGCTACGAATGCCGTCGCCTTTATTGGTAAGGGTGAAATCCAGCCAATTTGCTCCGGCAATATCCACATGAAGACGTGAGCCCCATTTATCCTGAAGGGCAGGAGCCAGATGGGAAACACCATTTTCGCAGAATCCGGAAATCTTGATATACTGGTCAATGTGCAGACTATGGTCTGGTATGATGGTACAGGTGTTTTTCAGCCGATAGAAAATATCGTCTGTGAAACTCTTCTTTGCACTGGAGAGCATTACACTTGTTTCCGGCAAGCTGAGCAGCAATTCCATACCGGATTCTAAAATATCATGAATGATATCATCGCTCATTTCAGCAGGAATTCGGGAGGCGTGGCTTTGGTCGCTTGCCGTCACATAGGCACCATTCTCGCAAATAAAGCACATATCCTTGGCTATTGGTGCAAAAAGACGATATAAATTGGCATATTGGCGGCCGCTGGCAGCACAAAAGAGGATGCCTTTTCCTTTCAGCTTGCGAATCACGGAAAACGTATTTTCGGGCAGATTCCCATTGGGAAGCAGCAGCGTGCCATCCAGATCGCTAGCAACAAAGCGAATGTTTTTCATGTTTTCACCCCTTGTACAGACCAAATTCTAATAATGTGGAAAATATAGACTATGGTACATAATGTGTGTTTTCATTGAAAAACGGCCCTGTTGGAATCAACATGGCCGTTTGGTGCGAGTGGCGGGAATCGAACCCGCACGCCCAGAGGGCACAAGATTTTAAGTCTCGGTTGTCTGCCTATTCCAACACACTCGCAAGCAAAAATATTATACCAAACGGGCAGGACATTCGTCAAGGGCAGAATGGAAGAATGAATGAAATTTATCATAAAAGATGAAACAATATTTGACGGTATGCTATTTATGTGATATAATAAATCGTTAATTTTTGTATTATTACCTTACAGGAGGGGTTATTTATGTCCGGTCATTCCAAATGGCATAATATTCAGGCGAAGAAGGGCAAGACTGACGCTGCCCGCGGCAAGATCTTTACCAAGATCGGCCGTGAAATTGCAATTGCAGTGCGTGAAGGCGGTGCCAATCCAGATACCAACGGCAAATTGAAGGATATCATTGCCAAGGCAAAGGCCAATAACATGCCCAACGACAACATCCAGCGCAGCATCAAGAAGGCTGCCGGTGAAGGCACGGGGGCCAACTACGAAGAAATGATGTATGAAGGCTATGCTCCCGGCGGCGTGGCCATCATTTGCCAGATTGTTACGGATAACCGTAACCGCACCTCCAGCGACGTGCGCCATATTTTCGATAAGAACGGCGGCTCCCTGGGCACGCCCGGCTCTGTGAACTATATGTTCGATAACAAGGGCGTTATCGTGATCGAAAAAGAACCCGGCATGGATGAAGACGAAGTGATGATGCAGGCTCTGGAAGCCGGTGCAGAAGATGTGAAGGTTGCGGAAGATGTGTTTGAAGTATACACCGCCCCCAACGATTTCTCTGCTGTCCGTGAAAATCTGGAAGCTGCCGGCTTTGCTTTCCTGTCTGCTGAAAAGCAGATGATTCCCCAAAACACCGTGGCCATCAACGACGCCGATACTCTTGCCAAGGTGTTGAAGCTGCTGGATATGCTGGACGATAACGACGACGTGAGCGAAGTGTATCACAACGCAGAACTGCCCGAAGAGGAAGAAGAAGACTGAACTTTGGCTCTTTGAGCCGGAAAGAGGCATACAATGCGCATTTCCATGAAACGTACATGCTGTTTCTTTATGATTTGCATGATGTTTTTAGGAAGTGCGCATTTTGCATTGGCGGATCAGTATTTGGCACAGGAGAAATATTTTGCCCATCAGGAGTCGCCGTCCGGGCTGTTTCAAGTTCCGGGGGTAGATGAACCTGTGCGCTATTACGCCCAAAACGACGATTTATGGGCAAGCTGCACCTATGAACGAAAGAAATCCACCAAATGGCGACCCTTCCGGGATTCGGGATGCAGCCCTACATCCCTTGCTATGGCTGTTGCAAGGCTGGTGCCGGAAGAAGAACTCATGAAAATCAACGATTACGCCAAGCGTCCTTATTCCCTTTGCAATTGCTCCATCAACAGCGCAGCCTGCGAAAGGCATTTGTCCCGATATGTGCTGACGTCCGAACAGGATTTTGTGCGTTTTCTGCCCTTGGTGCTGGGGGATTTTGCCACGGGGAACAACCAATGGGATGTGTGCAGCCGCTCTGATAATGCAGGCACAGGCACAGGGTACATTGATAAGGTGTGCAAGGTGTATGGGCTGGAATATGAATTTGTGAGCAAATATGATGCGGCGTTGGAAGCCCTGAAAAAGGAAGACCATGCCGTGTTTGCCCTGTCTGGCAGCGGTGGCATGTTTACCAATGTGGGGCATTATATTTACCTGGCCCATGCGGATGAAGAAAAGCTCTATGTGCTGGATCCCTTGTGCCGGACAAGCTATGAGCATTGCAAATACGGCAGGAAGCTGGAAATCATTCAGCCCGGCCTTGTTGCCATGAAGCATACGGATGCAGTCCACGCCCATTTTTCTAACTTCATCATTTTGAAAAAACCGTAGATAAATAAGAGAAAACGAGAAAATTCCCGGCTATATAACCGGGAATTTTTTGATATTATGATTTTTCAGTAATCCTTGGGCTTTGGCTTGAAGCACAAAGAAGTAATCAGCCCAAAGAAAACTGCCGCTGCGATGCCGCCGGCGGGGGCGGTGAGGCCGCCTGTGAAGACCCCGATCCAACCTTTTTCCTCAATAGCCTGAATGGTACCTTGCGCCAAAGCATGCCCAAAGCCGGTCAGTGGCACGGTGGCTCCGGCTCCGGCAAATTGCACAAGGGGTTTGTAGAGCCCCAAGAAGCTCAAAATCACACCACAGACGATATACAAAACCAAGATTCTGGCCGGGTTTAGCTTGGTTTTCAAGATTAACGCTTCACCAATCATACACAATGTGCCACCCACCAGAAACACTTTCAAATACATCAGCATACCTTTTCTCCCTTTATTCGATGTGCTCCAATGATACTGCATGGGCGATGCCGGGTATGGATTCGCCCTGCTGGCTGGAAGTGGTGCTCATCAAGGCTCCTGTTGCCATAAAAAGCACCCTTTTCCAAGTGCCGGTTCTGATTTTCGGCAGGATATAGGCAGATAGTACGGAAGCGGAGCAACCGCAGCCGCTGGCTCCTGCGTGCACGTCATCGGCTTTGTCAAATATCAAAAGACCGCAATCCTGATATTTATCCTTTTCGAGCGTCATGCCCTTTTCCTGCATCAAAGCCATTAAGAGCTGACTGCCGATCATCCCAAGATCCCCGGAAAAGATCATGTCATAATCCTTTGGGGTTCTGCCTGTATCTTTGAAATGCTGAAATAATGTATCTGCCGCTGCAGGAGCCATAGCGGCTCCCATGTTGTTCACATCCGTCACTTGATAATCAACCACTTTGCCAATGGTTCCGTAGGTCACTTTTGCCCAGCTGTTGCTGCTTTTTCCGAGGATACAGGCTCCGCAGCCTGTCACCGTCCATTGTGCCGCCGGCGTTCGCTGATTGCCGTACTCCAGCGGATAGCGGAATTGCCTTTCCGCTGTGCAATAATGGCTAGCAGCCGTGCAAAGGGCGAATTTTGCAGCATCGCAGTTCACAAGGCAGCTGCCAAGCAGCAAGGATTCCGCCATGGTGGAGCAAGCTCCATACAGCCCCAAAAAGGGAATGGAAAGGCTTCTGGCGGTGAGGGAGGTGGTGATAATCTGGTTCAGCAAATCACCGCCCAGCATGACGGAAATATCATCCGGCTGCATTTCCGCCTTTTCCATGGCACGATGGCAAGCCTGCTCCATCATGGTTTGTTCGGAGGCTTCATAGCTGCTCTGATTGTTCAGCGCATCCTCCATAATAAAATCAAAGCTGCTTGATAAAGGCCCTCTTCCTTCCTTGGGGCCAACCACAGAGGCACAGCTGACGATTTCAGGCTGATTGAGAAAGTGCAGGGTCTGCCTGCCAATTATTTCGCATTTCATATCTTTCACCCGATCAAACAATGAATAATGCCACAAAGGACTGCTGTGCTGATGCCGTATGCCAATACCGGCCCGGCGATGGTGAATAATTTCGCCCCTGTGCCCAGCACCCAGCCTTCGGCCTTGAACTCCATAGCGGGGGAAACCATGGCATTGGCAAAGCCGGTAATGGGAACAACCGTCCCGGCTCCGGCAAAGCGGGCAATGCGGTCGAAGATGCCAATGCCCGTAAGCAATGCCGTAACAAAAACCAGAAAAACAGAACCGAAGGTGAGGGCTTCAGACGCATTTAGATTAAGAAAGGTATGAGCCAGATCCGTTGCGGCTTGACCTATCATACATATGAGGCCGCCAACACAGAAGGCACGCAGGCAGCCTTTTCCTAATTCGGACTTTGGCGTTACTTTATGAACTAAAGTCTGGTATTTTGATATAACAGAATCTGGTATGTTATTCTTCATCGTTTTTCATTTCCTTTCTGATTTCGGTAAAAAGGCAGGGATGGGACCTCTTTGTGACAGATTTCTCTGTTGCCCGGCTTTGGAAAAGGAAGAAACACTGAAACACCATCGGAAAAACGCTTCATGGTTTATCCTCCTCTCGTTATAAATACTGCAATCAATGCACCTGCAGCTTTTCCCAAGGCCAAAGCCCATGCGGCGAAGCGCAAATCCGTTGAAATACTGAGCCTGTCAGACAAAACCGGGATGACTTCCACCGCTTCTACAAGAGCCGCTGCGATCATTCCTGTGAAAATGCCGCCAAAGAAAAGGCCGATCATGCCGATGATATCAGGCATAAAGCCGTCTATGGAAAGCGCAGCGCAGCTTGCTCCCAACGTCAATGCCCATGCGCAGAGCCGCATACTGCCGCCCTGAACCATTTCGCAGGTTCGCATAGGGATTTGCAACATCATCCATAAGGGAGCCACACATAAACCCAACACGCACCCGAAAAACAGACCAATTCCTGTTGCTGCTATCATGACTCTTTTCCTGCCGCTTTTTCGCTGGATGTATGATAGTCATGCAATTTAATATCAAGCGGCGAAATCGTTCCTTTTTTGCCAAGAAGTGTATAGAAAAGTGCCACGCCAAAAAACACGCCGATGGCATACGGAACAGCTAAAAAGAGAGGATTTTCTATTTGTTTTCCCGTAATCAGGCGATAAAATGTTTGCTGCGCCTGCTGCATATTCACATCTGCGTGAAACCATGTGATGGCCAGAAGACTGCCGAAGAACAGAAGCAGAAATGCGAAAACAGACCGTGGTATATTCACTCTGTTTTGCTTTTCATCCGGGATGATGTGGATATAGCATTCCTGTTCGCCAAGGGGCACAATATCTTGCCCAAATGCGGTGAGCGAATGAATAACACCAATTGCCGGTAGTTTCCATATACCCGGCGATTGCGTGAAAGGAATGGAAGTATTGAGCATAGTTCTTTCCAGTGCCTTATCTTCACATTGCACATCGGCAATATGCCTTACCTTTAATTCTTCTTGCGGCGATAGAATCACCCGGTTTTTCAGCTGCAAATAAATCATTGCATCACCTCAATGCCTATTATGAACAAAAAACAAAAAAATAAACGGCATCCGTCACGGAAAATGACAGATGCCGAATATGATATTTGATTTACATTAAATTATGCGCTTGCAGCCAGGGAAGAGATTCTTTGATGCCCTGAATTGTTTTCACTTCCAGCACCGCTCTTTCAGGAGAAGCGGCAAGAAGGAATTTTTCCAAATTTATGTCGCCCTGTCCCAGCGGCAAATGACAATCCCGTTCTTTTGCATCATGGAAGTGCATATGCGTGATTTTTTCTTTCCGCTCCATCAGAAACGGTGTATCGGTGAGATTGGCCGAAAAATCATGGCCGATATCCCATGTGAGGGAGAACGCAGGGGATTGCAAAAGCAAATCAATGCCTTCGTGGACGAAATCAAAGTTCAGCCCCGTATTTTCAATGCACAGTTTCACTTTGCCCTGTGCGGCTTGCGTACACGCATCCCGAAACCGCCTGATTTTTTCCAGATATACATCCTTATACTGGACAAACTGAAACACTTTCCTGTCCGGCAGGGTGAAATAAATGCCACGGCTCATGTGGAAATTGATGAGTGGCAAATGATGCCGGATGCAAATCGAAATGGTATCCAGCATGTTATCCAGATGTGCCTTTGCAACTCTGTCAGAAAAATCGCAGATAAACAGGTTTTCATCCGCATGCACCGTAAAATCAATATGATAGCGTTCTTTCAAAAAGGATAAATCAGTGTTTTTCAAAACGTCCACTGTGGCATAGGGGAAATTCTGGTTCAGTTCCACAAAGGAAAAGCCCAAATCAGCAGCCATTTGCGCTGCGTCTTCCATGGAATGATGCTCAATCAGCGTCGGAATGCCAAACTGCATAAACCATCCTCCCTTTCCCTGATGTGATATCATTATAAATATATTTTTACATTTAGGCAACGGATTTTTGTTTTCCGAATCCTTGCAAAATGAAATTTATTGCGCTATAATAACTAAAAAAGAAGGAATCCCATTTTTTCTTCCACGAAAGGACGAATGAACATGAGCAAAGTACACGTATTTGATCATCCCCTGATTCAGCATAAGCTGAGCATTATGCGTGATAAGAATACCGGCTGCAAGGAATTCCGTGAGCTGCTGGACGAAATCTCCATGCTGATGGTTTACGAAGTGACGAGGGATTTGCCTACGGAAGACGTGGAAATCGAAACCCCCATCATGAAGGCTAATTTCAAGATGCTGGCCGGGAAGCCCATCGGCATCATTCCCATCCTGCGTGCTGGTCTTGGCATGGTGGACGGCATTTTGGAATTGATTCCCAACGCCAAGGTGGGCCATGTGGGATTGTATCGTGACCCCCAAACGCTGGAGCCTGTGGAATATTACTGCAAGCTGCCTGAAGATGCGGAACATCGTGAGCTGTTTGTTCTGGATCCCATGCTGGCTACCGGCGGCAGTGCAGCCGCTGCCATCGGCTTTTTGAAAAAGCGTGGATGCAACAACATCCGTCTCATTAACCTTATCGCCGCTCCCGAAGGCATTGAACGGGTGCAGAAGGAACATCCCGATGTGGATATCTATGTGGCTGCGCTGGATGAAAAGCTGAATGATCATGGCTATATCATCCCTGGCCTCGGCGATGCCGGCGACCGTCTGTTCGGTACCAAATAAGCTGAATCTTTCAGTACTTACAAACGTCTGCTTGTTTTGCAGGCGTTTTTCTCTTTTTTGACAAGTTCATTTGGAAAATAGTGAAAAAAACTGAATATTTTTCGTTTTTTGTCACTTATTTATTCCTTTTTGCTTTTTAATATGCTATAATACGCTTGTATATGCTTCGCTGCACCATGAGAATGAGGAGAAACGAAGATGAAGAGACGTACAACGGATATTGACCGCTATGAACTGGAACGGGATGATATGTCAACGGCTGACTGCTTTATCAGGCAGGACGGTAATTTTCCGGCGCATTTTCATTCCAGTATTGAAATGGTTTATGTGCATTCCGGCAAGCTGAATGTGATTATGGACGGGCAGAATTTTGAAGTAACGGCCGGGCAGCTGGTTTTAACGGCTGGCTATTCTGTGCACGTTTATCTGACGGAGGAAGGGGAGCATAACGAAGAAACGGTGATGATTATCCCCATGTCCACCATCCCGTCCCTGCAAAAAATCATGAACAAAAAATCCTTCAAGGAAGTCATCTATGACGCCAATAACGACGAAGAATTGAAGGCGATTTTCACCATCACGCCCAAACACTGGAAAGAATACAGCCCCGAAACCATCAAGGGCATTTCTTATATGGTATTGGGTCTGCTTATTTCCCGTGTGGGTCTTTGCGAGCATCCTGGCAATCAAAAGAGTAATCTGATGCGGGACGTGCTCATTTATCTGCAAAACAATTATCAGCAGCCCATCCGCATGGAGCATCTGGCCCGTCATTTCGGTTACAGCAAGAGCCGTTTTTCCCGGCTGTTTCACGATCATCTTGGCTGCTCCATGATTGAATATCTGTCCAATATCCGCTGCCGCCAGGCCGCCCTTCTTTTGATTGAGAGCGATATGACCATGCTGGATATTGCCTTGGCCGTGGGCTTTGAATGCCTGCGTACTTTCTATCGTGCCTTCAAAAATTGCTATCAGATGACGCCTACCCAGTATATCAAGCACCACACCCAAAACTCCCGATAAAATGGGAGGCTACATTCCCTCAAGCGGTAAATGTACTCTTGACAAAAACGGCTTTTGAGGTAGAATGTATATGTAACTGGGAAAGAGGGCGAAGAAATGAAGATTGACCCGGTTGTTCGGAAAGAAACAAGCACCATTGCTCTTGGTGTTTTCGTTTTGACACTTATTATGCTGGCTGTGTTTGCCTTTGTGAAACAGCTGGATTATTCTGTATTCATCGGCGCATTGCTTGGTGCAGCGGTTGCTGTTGCCAACTTTTTTTTGATGGCATTATCCGTACAAAAGTCAGCTGAAAAGATGAACGGTGCCGTCATTCCAAGGGATGAAAAAACCGGAGAAGAAGGGGAAGAGGGAGAAGAAAACGAAAATTCCCTTTCGCCGGAAGCGAAAGAAGCCAAGAAATTCATGCAGGCTTCCTATACAGGCCGGCTGATATTGCTTGTTATTTTCTGTATCATTGCTGTCAATGTGCCTTTCATCCATACTGTTGCATTTTTGATTCCCCTTTTGTTCCCTCGGCTTGCGGTTTTTGCGATTCAGCTCATTCGCAATAAAAAGGAGGAGAAATTGAAGTGACCAAATCTCAAAAGGATCGTGCTATTGATATTGCCCTGCTTGCAGGGATGATTGTGCCTTTTGTGCTTTGCATGCTCCTCAAAGTGCTCACAAAGCCTGCCTCCGAAGGCATCAGTATTTCCGGCGCACAGGTTTTCTTTGAAATCCCTATGCCTTTGCAGAATCTTTTCATTACCGAAGCGCAGATTACATCTCTGGCGGTTATCATCTCCATTTTCTGTCTTTGCCTGTATCTGACCCACGGCATCGCCGTAGTGCCCAATTCCAAGCGGCAGCTGGTGGCAGAATATATTGTAGAAAAAGTGAATTTTCTCATTAAAGATAATATGGGAAGCCGTTATATGGCCTTTGCGCCGTTCATTGCTGCCATCATGGGCATTTCTGCTTTCTCCAGCCTCTCTGCCTTGCTTGGCCTTTTCCCACCCACGTCCGATATGAACATCGTGGCCGGGTGGGGCATTCTGGTTTTCGTTATCATCACGCATTACAAGCTCAAGGGTGGCCTGTTCCCATATGTGAAGGGCTTCTTTGAGCCGATTCCTGTGTTTGCGCCCTTTAACATTATCGGCGAAATTTCCACCCCCGTTTCCATGTCCTTCCGTCATTATGGCAATGTGCTTTCCGGCGTGGTTATCTCCACGCTGATTGGCTCTGCGCTGGCAGGGCTTTCCAATATGGTGCTGGGTTGGCTGCCGGGGTTCCTGGGGGATATTCCTTTCCTGCAGATTGGTCTCCCTGCCGTTCTCTCTGTTTACTTTGACGTGTTCAGCGGTCTGATGCAGGCGTTTATTTTCGCTATGCTGACCATGCTCTACGTTGCCACCGGGTTCCCGGAGGAAGAATACGAAAAGCGTCAGGCAAAGAAAAAGAAGAAAGCTTTGTCTGCTGCATAATAAATTCAATGAACTTAATTTGAGGAGGTTACTCACATGCTCGAACTTGCTATTGGTATCATTCTCGCCGGTTGCGGCATCGGTGCCGGTCTCGCTCTGATTGCCGGTATTGGCCCCGGTATTGGTGAAGGTAATGCCGTTGCCAAGGCTTGCGAAGCCATCGGCCGTCAGCCCGAATCCAAGGGTGCCGTTACTTCCACCATGATCATGGGCTGCGCCATTGCCGAAACCACCGGTCTGTACGGCTTGGTTGTGGGCATCCTGCTGATCTTCGTTGCTCCCGGTATCTTCACCGGCGTTTTGCAGCGCACGCTGGAAGCTATGAATTACTTGCCCAAGTAATCAACCCTAAACATCAATTTGAAGGTGCAGAATAAATGAGTATACAGTCTCTGGACATCATTTCTGTCAATATATGGAGCATTCTCATTTCTCTTTGCAATCTGCTGATTCTGTTCCTGATCCTGAAAAAATTTCTCTTCAAGCCCGTGACAAAGGTGATGAACGAAAGACAGGCGCAGGTGGATTCCATTTACGAAAATGCCCAGAATGACAGGCAGGCTGCCGCTGAAATGAAGCAGGAATACGAAACCCGTATGGCTTTGGCCCGTGAAGAAGCCGATGGGCTTGTTCGCAATGCCGTGCAGACTGCCCAGCGCAAAAGCGATGCCATTGTGGCTGAAGCCAATCAGCAGGCAGCACATTTGAAGCAGAAAGCGGAAAATGAAATTCAGTTGGAAAAGAAACAGATGCTGGCCGATGTGAAAACGGAAATTTCCGATTTGGCTGTCAGCATTGCTTCTAAGATTATGGAACGCGAAGTGAACCCGCAGGATCATGCCGAATTCGTTGATCAGTTCATTCAGAATGTGGGTGAAAAACAATGACGGATCTGGCTCGTGAATACGGTGAAGGCCTGTATGAGCTTTGCGAAGAGGAAAATTTGGCCGAAAGTGGCCTTGAGCAGTTGCAGATGCTGAAAAGCTGTTTCAAGGAACAGCCTGATTTTCTGATGCTCCTTTCCAATATGGCGTTACCCAAAGAAGAACGCTGCGGCGTCATCGAAAAAACGCTGCGTGGGCAGGTGCATGACTATGTGCTGAATTTTTTGAAGATTCTTTGCGAAAGAAATCTTCTTCATCAGTTTTACGGCTGCGAGGAAGCCTATCGCAATCTTTATAATCAACAACACAGTATTCTGGAAGCGGTGGTTACAACCGCATCTCCCTTGAACGATGCGCAGCGTAAGCAGCTTATGGAAAAACTGCGGAGTATGACAGGGCACTCCATTACCCTGAAAGAAAAAGTGGACACAGCCGTCATCGGCGGCGTGCTGTTGGAAATGGATGGCAAGCGGTATGATAACACCCTGCGCCACCGGCTGGACGGGCTGCAGCAAGCTTTGAACGAAAACGCCTGAAAGTGAAATGCGCCCCCGGTCTCATCTGATGAAAGCGGTGATATGATGCAGATCAAACCTGAAGAAGTATCCAAACTCATAAAAGAGCAAATCAAACATTACGAAAACCGGATCAGCCAGAACGATACCGGCACCATCATCACGGTGGGCGACGGTATTGCCCGTGTTTCCGGCCTGGAAAAGTGCATGGCCAATGAATTGGTTCGCTTTTCCAACGGGGAATACGGCATGGCTTTGAACCTTGAAGAAAATTCTGTGGCTCTGGTTATGCTGGGCACGGACGAAGGCGTTCGTGAAGGTGATACGGTGGAGCGCACAGGCAAGGTTGTGTCCGTTCCCGTTGGGGAAGGGGTTATTGGCCGTGTTGTGAATGCACTGGGCCAGCCCATTGACGGCAAAGGCAACATCGAAGCCAAGGAATTCCGTGCCATTGAGCGCAATGCGCCCGGCATCATTCAGCGCAAGAGCGTTTCCGTGCCGCTGCAGACAGGCATCAAGGCCATCGACAGCATGATTCCCATCGGCCGGGGCCAGCGTGAATTGATCATTGGCGACCGACAGACGGGTAAAACCGTGATTGCACTGGACACCATCATCAACCAAAAAGGCAAGGATGTTATCTGCATCTATGTTGCTATCGGCCAGAAGCGTTCCACGGTTGCACAGCTTGTGGACACGCTGACCGCCGCCGGTGCTATGGATTATACGGTGGTTGTCAGTGCTACGGCGTCGGAGCTTGCGCCTTTGCAGTATATTGCGCCTTACTCCGGTTGCGCTATGGCAGAGTATTTTATGGATCAGGGCAAAGATGTTCTGATTATCTATGACGATCTTTCCAAGCATGCCGTGGCTTACCGTGCTTTGTCCCTTTTGATTCGCCGTCCTCCGGGCCGTGAAGCCTATCCCGGCGACGTGTTCTATCTGCACAGCCGTTTGCTTGAGCGTGCTGCACGTGTGGCTCCCGAATACGGCGGCGGCTCCATTACCGCCCTGCCCATTATCGAGACGCAGGCCGGCGACGTTTCCGCCTATATTCCCACCAACGTTATTTCCATTACTGACGGCCAGATTTTCCTCGAAACGGAGCTTTTCCACGCCGGTATCATGCCTGCTGTGAACCCCGGCATTTCCGTTTCCCGTGTAGGCGGCAACGCCCAGATCAAGGCTATGAAGAAGGTGGCTGGCAGCCTGAAGCTTTTGTACAGCCAGTATCGTGAATTGCAGGGATTTGCCCAGTTCGGCTCTGACCTTGATGCCGATACCAAGGCACGCCTGGCGCAGGGCGAACGCATTGTGGAAGTGCTCAAGCAGAACCGCAATCATCCCGTGGCCGTTGAGAATCAGGTGTGCATTTTCTATGCCGTTACCAAGGATTATTTGAAAGACGTGGCGGTAAAGGATATTGCCGAATTTGAAGAAGCTCTCTATGAGCGCATGAGCGCACAGCACAGCGATGTGCTGGATGCCATCCGAACCACGGGTCAGCTGTCCGAGGAAACGGAAAGCAAGCTGAAAGATGCACTGGAAGCATTCCTCAAGGATTTTCTAAAAACAAAGTAAGGAGGCACATCCATGGCCGGAACATCCATGAAGGATATCAAGCTGCGCATTAAAAGCGTGGAAAGCACCATGCAGATCACCAAGGCCATGCAGCTTGTTGCCACCTCCAAATTGCGCCGGGCAAAGGAACGGATGGAAATGAGCAAGCCTTTCGCCGCTATCGCAAGGGAAGCCATTCTTTCCGCCTCCAAGAGCTGTGATGATATGACCATTCCGTATCTGCAAAAGCAGGATGGCAAAATGCGCTGTTATATCATCATCGCTGGGGAAAGGGGCCTTGCCGGGGGATATAATAATAACCTCTTCAAGGCGCATCTTTCCCATGCGGAAGGCAGGGAATACTGCGTTTTGCCCATTGGCCGCAAAGCTATCGAAAAATATACACGCCTTGGCGCAGAGCTGCTGTCTGATGCCTATGCCGGGGTGGAAGGGCTTTCCGTGAGCCAGTGCTATCGCATTGCCGATTTGCTGCTGAAAGCTTTCTGTAAAGGGAAATTCGGCGAGCTTTATCTGGTGCACACCAATTTCCTCTCCATGATGAGCCAAGAGCCGGTGATTGTGCCCTTGCTGCCCATCCTAACGGAAGAAAACGCAAAGAAGGAAAAGCCCGTTACCACAGTTTATGATCCTGGTGCAGCCGAAGTGCTGGAAAAGGTGATGCCGGATTATCTGGCCGGTATGCTGTATTCTGCGCTTTGCAATTCCTTCCTCAGCGAAGTGGCCTCCAGGCGCAGTGCCATGGACAGTGCTACCAAAAACGCAGGGGAAATGATAAGCGATCTGCGGCTGCGCTTCAATCGTGCCCGTCAGGGTGCCATCACCCAGGAAATCACCGAAATTGTCGCCGGTGCAGAGCAATGACCATCGGAAAGGGGTAGAACAACTTGAGTGAAAAAAACATCGGGAAAGTGGTTCAGGTTATCGGGCCTGTGCTTGATATCCGTTTTGAAGACGGTCATTTGCCAGAACTGCTGACCGCTATTGAAATTCAGAATGGCGATAAGAAAATCGTTGCCGAAGTGGCGCAGCACGTGGGAGATAATGTGGCTCGCTGCATTTCCATGAACGCTACAGACGGCATGGTGCGTGGGCTGGATGCCGTGGATACCGGCAGCCCTATCACGGTGCCCGTTGGCAACGAATGCCTTGGCCGCATTTTCAATCTGCTGGGTCAGGCCATTGACGATCAGCCGGATCCAGAAGCCCAAGAACGCTGGCCTATCCATCGTCAGGCTCCCTCTTATGAAGAACAGGAAACCTCCACCGAGATTCTGGAAACGGGCATCAAGGTGGTTGACCTGATTGCGCCTTACGCAAAAGGCGGTAAGATCGGCCTGTTCGGCGGTGCCGGCCTAGGCAAGACGGTGCTGATTATGGAGCTTATCAATAACGTTGCCAAGCAGCACGGCGGCCTTTCCGTGTTCGCCGGCGTTGGCGAACGCACCCGTGAAGGCAACGACCTTTACAACGAAATGAAGGAAAGCGGTGTTATCAATAAGACGGCTCTGGTGTACGGCCAGATGAACGAACCGCCGGGAGCCCGTATGCGTGTGGCTCTTTCCGGGCTCACCATGGCTGAATATTTCCGTGACCGGGAAAATCAGGACGTGCTTTTGTTCATTGATAACATTTTCCGTTTCACCCAGGCCGGTTCCGAAGTGTCCGCTCTCCTTGGCCGTATGCCCAGTGCCGTAGGCTATCAGCCCACGCTGGCCACCGAAATGGGTGCCCTGCAAGAGCGCATCACCTCCACCAAGAAAGGCTCCATCACCTCTGTGCAGGCCGTTTATGTGCCTGCGGACGACTTGACGGACCCTGCTCCCGCTACCACCTTTGCCCATTTGGATGCTACCACCGTGCTCAGCCGCAGCATTGCTTCCCTTGGCATTTATCCGGCCGTGGATCCATTGGACTCCACC
>JAZNQO010000043.1:0-117621 GCA_045590215.1 Clostridia bacterium
CCATACCTCAGGCCTGGCTGCAAAATGGCACCGTAACATATCTGCCCGATTTTCAGCAGAGCCGGCAGGAACTGTATGCCGATGGCATAATTTATTGCCGGGTCGGGCAGATTATCCGTATGATGATATCTGTATTCCGGCTGACCGCTGCGGACACGTCGGAGCAGAATACCAGTGCCGGAAACCGAAAGGAGCAGATTGCGTATGAAAGCTGATTGTGTGGGCGGATTAATGGAAACCGCCATGGAAAATATCCGGGAAATGGTGGAGGTGAACACCATTATTGGCGATGCGGTGGAAACCCCAAACGGAACAGTGATTATCCCCGTATCCAGAATGTGCTGCGGGTTTGCATCGGGCGGAACCCACGTGGCGTGGAAACAGGGCAGCGAAGAAAGTAACGGGAGCCAGCCGCCTTTTGGCGGCGGTGCCGGGGCAGGGGTATCGGTGCAGCCGGTGGGCTTTCTGGTGGTGACGGATGAGAGCGTGCGCCTTTTGCCTGCCCAGAATAAAACAGCATTGGAAAGAGCCGTGGGTTGCGCGCCGCAGCTGATGGAAGATATCAAAAATATTCTGGCCACCCAAAAGGAAAACCGGGAGCAGAAAGGCCTTTTATGAGAAAAAGATTGCTTGCAGGGCTTTTTTTTGCGGCCCTTCTCCTGTATAATGGAACAGGAGCACAGGCAGAAAGTGCCCGTGCCGCCCTTTTGATGGAAGCGGAAACGGGGCGCATCCTCTATGAAAAAAACGCCCATGAGCCGCTGCCCATGGCCTCCACCACCAAAGTGATGACGGCTCTGTTAGCCTTAGAGCACGCCGCCCTTTCCGATACCGTCACCGCTGGAAAAAACGCCTTTGGCGTGCCCGGCACCAGCATTTATCTTGCGGAAGGCGAGCAGCTTTCCATGGAAGAGATGCTCTATGGGCTGATGCTGTGCAGCGGCAATGACGCCGCCGTGGCAATTGCGGAGCATGTGGCCGGGTCTGTGGATAGCTTTTGCCATCTCATGACCCTGCGTGCGGAGCAGATCGGCTGTGAAAACACCATCTTTTCCACGCCCCACGGCCTGCCTGCCGATCATCACCATACCACCGCCTATGATCTTGCTCTCATCACAAGGGAAGCCTTGCAAAACCCGGATTTTCGCCAGATCGTTTCCACCCAGCGGGCCACCATCCCTTGGGCAGGGCACACGGAAAACAGAGTGCTGAACAATAAAAACGCCCTGCTTTCCACCTATGAAGGAGCCCTCGGCGTAAAAACGGGCTACACCAAAGCCGCAGGCCGCTGCCTTGCCTTTGCCGCAGAAAGGGAGGGCATGACAGTCATAGGCTGCGTGCTGAACGCCCCCAACTGGTTTGAGGATGCAAGGGAAATCATGGACGCTGCTTTCGCCAAATATCAGATGCACACGCTGCTGGAAAAAGGCGAAACCGTGCGCACGCTGCCTGTGGAAAACGGGGAGAAAGTGCAGCTTTCCGTTCTTGCCGGAAAAGCCCTATCTGCCCCCACGGAAAAAGGCACCTTCCCGGATATCGTCTTTGATTTGCCGGAAAGCCTGACGGCTCCCATCGAAAAAGGCCAGCTTGTCGGCACGGCCTCCCTTCTGGACGAACATCAGCTGCTTTCCACCATCCCCCTCTATGCCGCAGAAAGCGTCCGGGAAGTTTCCTTTCGGTTCCATCTCACCCGGCTCTTCCATCAGTGGCCGGCAAGATAAAATTACTTCCGTTTTTTCCCTCCTTGCCGCCGCCTTTTCCCTTGTCAGCGTTTCCCTATGGCTAATCGCCCTGAAAAGGGCATGATATACAAAGGAGTTTTCACTCATGCGACTGCAAAAATACATGGCTCTGTGCGGCGTTGCCAGCCGCCGAACGGCAGAAAAAATGATTCTGGACGGGCAAGTGACCGTCAACGGTACCCTCATCACCGAAATGGGCGTGCAGGTGGAGGAAGGGGATACGGTGTGCGTCAACGGCACGCCAATTCACCTGGAAGCCGAAAAACACTATATCGTCTATCATAAGCCTGCCGGGGAAGTGACCACCGTGTCCGACCCCGAAGGCCGCATTTGCGTGCTGGATCATTTCCGGGATTATCCCGTGCGCCTCTATCCCGTGGGACGGCTGGACTATGACAGCGAAGGGCTGCTCTTGCTCACCAACGACGGCGACCTGACCGACCGCATGCTCCACCCCTCTTTTCAGGTGGATAAAACCTATCTGGCAAGGGTCACGGGCAGCGTGCCCATGGAGGAAGTGCGTGCCCTGCGCTCCGGCGTGATGCTGGACGATCATAAAACCTCCCCGGCCAAAGTGCGCATCATCAAGGAAGAAACCTTCGCCACCGTGGTGCTGGTCACCATCCATGAAGGCCGCAACCGTCAGGTGCGCCGGATGTTTGAAACCTACGGCCATAAGGTGCTGCAGCTGCGCCGGGTGCAATTTGGCCCCTTGCAGCTGGGCGATTTACCCCGTGGCCAATGGCGGCACTTAAACGACGAAGAAATGCGCAAGCTGATGGCATTCAAATAATTTCCCCAAAAACCGTAACTGCCGAAGGGTACACTCCCTTCGGCAATTTTTGTTTTCGCAAAATTTTTTATTGTACTATTTCGCCCTTCACGCCATCCTCTGTCAAGCCGGTCACCTGCACCATGTACATTTTCCCCGGCTCGCCCTGTTCAAAAACACAGGGGATATAACTGTCCGTATAGCCGGTGGCAAGGCCGTCTACGATTTCCTCGCACAAAACCTGCGCCTGCTTCCCCATCATATCCTGCCTGTATTGCAGGTTCAGTTCGTTCCCGATCAGGATCAGCTGCCGTGCTCTTTCTTCCCTTACCTTTTTCAGCACCTGACCGCTCATCTGGGCGGCCTTGGTACCGGTACGTGCACTGTAGGGAAAAACGTGCATCCGGGCAAAGCCGATTTCCCGGCAGAAAGCACAGGTTTCCGCAAATTCCTCCTCCGTTTCGCCGGGGAAGCCGCAAATCACGTCTGTCGTGATGGCACAGTTAGGAAACGCATCCCGAAGCAAGCGGCAGGCGGTGCGAAACTCCTGCGTGGTATAGCGGCGGCGCATCCTTTGCAGCACGTTATCACAGCCGGATTGCAACGCTAAATGAAACTGGGGGCACACCGGCGTTTCTTTCAATGCTTTTACAAATTCTTCCGTTACAATCACCGGCTCCAAAGACCCAAGGCGAATCCGCTGAATACCCTCCTGCATGCACGCCCGGATGCCGTCCAGCAGGGTCACATCCCCTAAATCCCGGCCAAAGCTTGTCAAATGGATCCCCGTCAATACCAGCTCGGAAAACCCGGCCTTGGCAAGCCGCCGGGCTTCCATGGCAATTTCCTCTACCTGTCTGGAGCGAATGCCGCCCCGAACATAGGGGATGATGCAATAGGTGCAATAGCGATCGCACCCCTCCTGAATTTTCAAAACGGCCCTTGTGTGCCCTTCATGGGCGGAGATGGTCAGCGGCTCATAAGGAATCCGCAGCACATCCCCAACCGCCGCAATGCGCTGGCCGCTTTTGATGGCTTCTTCCAATAATTCCACCACCTGCAACCGCCTTGCGTTGCCGATTACCAGCCGGGCTCCCGTGGTTTCAAGCAGTTTTTCCCCGTCCCTTTGCGCCAAGCACCCGGCAATCACCACATCTGCCGCCGGGTTGTTCCGAAGGGCTCGCCGCACCGCCTGCAGGCTTTTTTTATCCCCGGTGCCGGTGACGGTGCAGGTCATGATGACGTAAACATCCGCCTTTTCCTGAAAGCCGCAGGAAACATAGCCCTTCTTTTCAAATAATTCCAGCATGGCTTGGGCATCGTATTGGTTCACCTTGCAGCCCAAGGTATGAAAAGCCACTGTCCGCATCTTTCTTCCTTCTTTATCCATTATTCCATATCGCCGCTGATGGTCAAAAGGCTCACAGCCGCCGCCAGCCCGGCTGTTTCCGTGCGCAGAATGCGGGGGCCCAGCGTCACCGGCACGGCGGATGTCTCCATCATTTTCTGAATTTCTTTTTCGTCCATGCCGCCTTCCGGACCGATGACGATGGCCACATCCTTTTCCCCCTGCCATTTGGCACGGATGCCATTGCCCCTTTCCTCTTCCCAAGGAATCAGCACCTTTTCGTGCCCCTTGAGAACCTCACATAAACCCTGCAAAGAAACAGGCTCTGCCACTTCCGGCACAAGGGCACGGCCGGATTGCTTGGCCGCTTCGGTTACAATCCGCTGCCATCTTGGCAGCTTTTTTTCGTTATCCTTCTTTTCCCATTTCACCACGCACCGGGAAAAAAGCACCGGTACAAAGCGATGCACCCCGATTTCTGTGCATTTTTGCAAAATATATTCCATTTTATCGCCCTTGGGCAAGCCCTGATAGAGGGTGATCCTGACCCCTGCCTCCGGGGAAGGCAGCCTCTGCAAAAGCCGCAGTGTCACCTGCTCCCCCGTTTCATCAATCACGGCCTCATAAATATCTCCGTTCAAAATGGCTTGGCAGGAATCGCCCTTTTCCATCCGCAGCACACGCAAAGCATGGATGCTTTCTTCTCTGGAAAGCACGGCACAATTTTCCTTTGCCTCTTCCGCATAAAAACGACGCATTTTCCCTCCGCCTTCCATATTTTTTCGCCCTTTATTGTAACACACAAGCAAAGAAAAATGAAGTATCCTGCACCAGAAACATTCTTTGTAACAAATTCGCAAGATTCTTGCAGAGGGCTTGTTAAAGCGGCTGTTTTCTGTTATACTATGTGGTGGATGTTTTTACATTATCAAGAAAAACAAGGAGGGCAACTTCTTTGACGGATTATCAGGATCAGTACAACGAAACTTCTGACAAAACCACCCGGCAGTCTGTAAAGCAAACGCCGAATGAGTGGCAGAATCCCTATATTCTGGAGGGCGGCAATTCCCCCACCGGCACCGAACCCCGGCATCGCCGGTCTGTTCGGTATGACCTTTTGGAGGAAGAAGTTCCCAAAAACGGCGAAGCTCCCCTCCCCTATGTCGAAGAAAATGCTGCAGTGCCCCAGTTCGGCGTGCGTGACCGCCGGCAGGATGCCCCCATCGCCTTTGAAAATGATGATTTCATGGAAGACGATGACGACGATTATGAAGAAATCCGCATCTGGCCCAGGGTATTGCTGGCAGTGCTTGGCATTTTGCTGGCCATGTGCATTGCGCTGTATTTCGTGCCCAATGCCGGTCCCTTGCAGCCCGTAAAGGAAATGATTAACGGAGCGGTGAATAAAATTACCAGCGTGGCTCCCCGGCAGGATAATACGCCGCAGGTACTGTCCATCGAGGCCAACCCCACCACCGTCACCACTGGCAGCATGATTACCTTCCGGGTCACCACCAATAAGAACATCAATAACCTCTATCTGGTGACGGAATACGGCAATCAGCTGGACGCCTCCATCGCCCTGACGGCCGAATCCACGGACGATGTCAAGGTCTGGCAAGCTGCTTATGTGTTTAATGCACCCTTTAACGGCAATATCATTGCCGCTTATCATGACGGAAACGGCCGCACCCAGACGGATAAGATGGTTTACATGGCCGTCACGGTGCCAACGCCCGTGCCCACCCAGATTCCCACCCCCGTACCCACACAAGTTCCCACGCCCGTTCCTACCGCTGTGCCAACGCCCGTGCCCACCCAGATTCCCGTCATTGTGGCCTCCACGGCTGTGCCTACCGCCGTGCCCCAGACGGCTATCCCCGTGATTCCCACTTGGATTCCTGCCCCCACCACAGCCCCCACACAGGCTCCTACCGCCGTGCCCACCGCTGTGCCCACGCAAGTGCCGACGCCTGTGCCCACGCAAGTGCCTACCCCCGTCCCCACTGCCACGCCTGAACCCACGGCTACCCCCATGCCCCGGCTGACGGCAGAAGGCGAAATCGCGCTGAAGCTGAACGACACCGTCTTTATCGGTGCCAAGCAGCAGGACGGCTACACCCGGAAAAACGGCTATGCGGCTCCCCATCCCGATGAATACGGCCAAGTGACCGCCGCCGGCGTGCTCACCTTCCGTGGCGATAACTTCCGCCGCAATGCCGCTTACGGCACTGCGGAAATCGAAAACGGCACCATGTCCGTCCTCTGGCAGAGCCCCATGGGCTCCCTGCGCACGGAAGACAGCGGCACCCTCTGGGGAGCCGGCTGGACGGGTCAGCCCGCCATCATCAAATGGAGCAAGGAAGTCCGTGAGATGATGAACCTCTACGAAGAAAAGAAAGCCATTTCTGCCCTGCGCGAAGTGATCGTGGCCGGTCAGGACGGCAAGATTTATTTCCTCGATCTCACCACCGGCGAAGCTACCCGTGATCCCATCAACGTGGGCTTCCCCCTGAAGGGCAGTGTTTCTGTGGACAGCGTTGGCCGTCCCATGCTGGCTGTGGGTCAGGGCATTTCCAAGCTGGCCAACGGCAAGACGGGTGCCATCGGGCTCCATGTGTATAACCTGATTGACGGCAAGCCCTTCTTCATGATCAACGGCCGCAAGAGCAGCACCCAGAACCAGTACTTCACCAACGGCGCATTTGACGGCACGGCTCTGTTCCTGCACACCGATAACGCCATGGTGGTTGCCGGCGAAAACGGCCTGCTGTATACCGTAGACCTGAACCCCAATTTTGAATATCCCAAGGCAGATAATCCCGATGCCGTGGGCAGCCTGTCCCTCAGCCCCAGCACCACCTATCTTCGCACCAAGGCCGGCGAAGAAAAGGATGCTCAGGTGCCCGTGGAAAGCAGCGTGGCCATGTATGACAAATACATCTATATGGCCGATACCTATGGCGTGCTGCGCTGCGTGGACAGCGACACCATGAAGACCGTCTGGGCCGTGGATAACGGCGATAACACGGACGCTGCCATCGCCCTTGACATGGACGGCGATACAGGCGTCAGCCTCTACACCGGCAATACAGCCTACGCCCGCTTGAGCACCAAGAATGACGTCAGCATCCGCCGCCTGAACGCCCTCACCGGCGAAGAAGTGTGGTGCTATAACATCAAGTGCGATTATAACAAGAGCCAGCTTTCCGGCCTGAAGGCCAGCCCCGTCATTGGCCAGAACAATATTCAGGATCTGGTCATCTTCCCCGTCAATATGGTGGATGAAGGCGGCAGCCGCATCCTCGCCCTGCATAAAGCAGACGGCACCTTGGCTTGGAGCTATGCCATGGCAGAAAACACCATCTCTTCCCCCGTGGCCGTGTATAACGCCGCCGGGAAGGCATGGATCGTGCAGGCCGACGGCGAAGGCACCCTGCATATGCTGGATGCCCAGACGGGCTCCCTGTGCAGCACGCTTGCTCTGGGCGGCAAGGTGGAAGGTTCTCCCGCTGTCTATGGCGATACCTTGGTGATCGCCACTTGCAGCAAGAACGCCCAGCTCTACGCCATCAAGCTGCAGTAATCTCAAAAACCATAAATACACCGCCTCCGCTGGGTTCCCAGCCCCGGAGGCGGTTTTTTGATAGAAAAGCCCTTGCATTTTGCCCCGGCTTCCGCTATCATATTGGAATATCTTTGATACAAGGAGGTAAACGCCATGGCTTCTCTGCTGCAATCCACCAAGAACACCCGGTTCCTTCCCACCGGGGATATGCGTTTTATCCGCAGCGATGCTCCGCTGAAACTCACGGAAAAGGATTTGCAATGGCTGCTGGAGCGGCAAGTTTTCACCCTTGTGGATCTGCGCTCCAAGGAGGAAGCGGATAGACATCCCTGCCCCCTCGCAAGCGACCCTCGCTTTTACTATCATCTGCTGCCCGTCACCGGCGGTGGCGATACCCCCAAATCCCGTGCGCATCTCCACGCCGTATATCAATCCATGGTGGATGCGCAAATGGAAAAAATTCTGGATACACTTCTGCACGCAAAAACCCCGGCCATGTATTTCTGCACCGCAGGAAAAGACCGTACGGGTGTTGTCTCCGCCCTGCTTTTGCAGCGGCTGGGCTACGGGGAAAACGTGATTCTTCAGGACTATATGCTCTCCAAAGAAAACCTCTATGATTTTCTCACCGGCTATGTGCAAGGCCATCCGGAAGTGGATTTGGATATCATCCTGCCGCATCCGGAAAACATCACCCGGCTGCTGCATTCCCTGTAAAACTGCAAAATAAAAACGCAGTCTCGAACATTCTTAAGACTGCGTTTTCTTTATATTCTTTGCTGTTTTGGTTTTTCTCTATATTTTTACTATTGTGGGTTTTATAGGTTGTTTATATCGCTGTTTTTCATCATTTGTGGTTTTTATGCGCTTTTTCAAGTGGTAATTTCATCATTTGTGGTGATCAAATCCATTTCTCTTTCCTTCATGCGCCGGATTCTCCCCTGCAGCACAAACCAGAGAATCACCAGAATCTGCAACACCCCGGCCACCACATAAATCAGATAGCTGCCGGGCAGGGCGAGGGTCAAATGCACGCACACGGCTAAGCCCCAAATTAAGACGCTGGCAGCGGCGCACTGCTTCCACAGCTGCCACCAAAGCCCTGTGAACACCACCAGTATAATGCCACTGACCGGGATACCATACACAAAGCAAAGCCATTTTCCCGGCAGCCCCGGACACAGCAGCATCAGCGCAAAAAACACCACCGTCACCGCCAGCCACACAAGCCCCAAGGACAATAACAAAATCAAAACTTTCGGCTTTCGCACAGGCAGCCGGGGTTGACCCTGCTGAATCAAATCATTCACCGTCACCTGATAGAGCTGGGCAATCTGCATCAGCACATAAATATCCGGCACGCCTTCCCCCCGCTCCCATTTGGAAACGGATTTATCCGAATAGTTCAGCTTTTCCGCTAATTCAGCCTGTGTATGGCCTGCATTTTTCCGAAAAAAGGCAATATTCCGGGCAATGGCACTGCGTACCACATCTTCCTGCATGCAATCATTCCTTTCCGGCTTGTCTTTTTCTGTCGTTATTTCATCAGCGCAGATTTACATCCGCTTCTTAATATTATACCATAAATTCCTTTCCTCTTTCAAGCTTCCGTATTTTATCAATCAGAAAAACGCCAATAAAAACCGCCCGTTGGGGAGGGACGGATGTAATGGAAAAAGAATGTCAGCGACAAACTGGAATATTATTCTGCGATAGGCGAGGTAGGGGGGCTACTCATTCCCTGTACCCCACGGCAGGTCATTGATCCTGCACTCTTTTTGCGAATGAACAACATTTCTTCTGCTGAAAATCTCTGCGTGTCACAAACAACACCAGCACATTGTTCGTCGGTTAAAATTCATCCCATCTGCTGTCGAGTCGAGGGATGAAATCCCTTGTGGGGTGTGGGGTAAACCCCCACAAAACCCCCGCTCTTTGAAGGGGCGGAGCCCCTCGTTAAAGCAAAGCAGCAAGCTACGTAATCAACATAGCTTGCTGCTGTCAGACAGTCTTTTTCTGTTATACCAGCCCCACCAGCCGCTTGGCATATTTCTCGTCCGTCAGCTGCAAAAGGCTTTCATAGGCTTCCTTCATGCAAAAGCCACGGTAATCCGTGTTATGGGCGTCCGAAGCCACGAAATGAATCAAGCGTTCATTCAGCCAGCCTTTTATCAGCCGGGTTTTGAAAAAACCCTTCAGGTTCGCCAGCGTTCGGCCGTTCACCTGATACTGCACCCGATGCCGCTCCTTAAATTGGGCGGCAGCCTTGCCCCGGCAAAGGCAATCATATCGCTCGATATGGGCTAAAATCACCGTATAGCCCATGCGCTCCATATGCTCCACAGCATGATCCAACTCCTGCATGGACACATCCGGCGAAAACTCCACCAGCACGCTATCCGACCCGGAAAGCGTGGTCAGCAGCCCGTCTTCAATGAAGCGTTCCATCGCCGGGGTGTACAAAAGCTCCGCTCCGCTGAACAGCTTCATATCATAGCCCTGCTGCTCGCAATAATCCCGTGCCTCTTTCAAGTGCAGCGCAATCAATTCTTCCTTCACAGGATGAATGCCCGGCGTCACATGGGGCGTCGCCATAATCTGCCGGATGCCGTTTTGATACGCCATATCCAGCATTTGGGTCATTTCCTCATAGGTTCTGGGGCCATCGTCCACGCCATAGAGAAAATGGGAATGGATATCCACAAATCCGCTCATTGTTCCGTCTTCTTCCCGGCTTTCTTTTTCTTACCGCTGCCCTTCACATAGGCATCCTTGGAATAATAGGATTTATAGTAATATTTCTTGCTCATCAGCGTATCAAATTCCACCATGTTGAGCGCAATGCCCAGAATGGGGCAGCCCGTCTGCAGCAGCTGATTCTTCACGTCAATCAGTTCCTGACGGCGCACGGCATTGTAGCTCACAACAAGCAGCGTGCCGTCGCAGGACTTGGCAATCTGCGCAGCGTCAATGACCGTGCCCACAGGAGCCGCATCCACCAGCACATAGTCAAACTGCTGTGCCAGATGATCCAGCAGCGTCTTAAAGCGAGTGGAGTTCAAAAGGGGCAGGGCGTTTGTCACCGTTCTTCCAACGGGCACCACATAAGCCCCTTCAAAATTGGTGGCATACACCACGTCTGTTTCGGATGCCATGCCGGCCAGATAATGGGCCAAGCCCCACTGGTTTTCCGTTTCTTCATGGCGGAAACCGTAACGGGAGGCCATATAGCTGCGGCGAAGGTCAGCATCCACCAGCACAACCCGCATGCCGTTCTTGGCCATGGTGCGCATAACATTCATGGTCAGGAAGGATTTGCCTTCGGAAGCATGGGTACTGGTCATCATCACTCGTTTAATATTTTCCCCAGAAAAGGTTAGGTTTGTGCAGAGGGTATTAACGGCTTCCTGCCCTGCATAGCTCAAGGGAGCAAAACGACGAATTTCAATGGCCTTCATGCTTGCTTCCTCGCTTTCTTCTTGTTCTTGTTCTTTAAGTTCTTTTCATCTGTGGGTTCAATGGGAACAACGGCCAAGGTGGTAAGGCCGGTGTACTTGCGGATGTCTTCCACCGTGCGATACTTATCATCCAATAGCATCCGGATAATCACAATGGCACAGGCCAGCACGCCGCCCAGCAATGCGCCCAGAATCACGTTCTTGGTTTTGTTAGGGCTCACGGGGTTTACGGGGGTCAATGCGCTGGAAACGATGGTGGGCTTATCCGTCACCATAGTTTCGGCGATATATTCGCTGGCAATGGTGGCATAAGCATTGGCGATGTTGGCCGCTTCCGTGGGATTATCGGAAGAAACCTTGATATCCAGCATACGGGTGTTGGAATCATTGGTCACGGTGAGCATTTTTTGAATCTCCGCATAGGTATAGGGCAAATTCAATTCTGTGATGACCTTGTCATGCACTTCCCAAATCTTGAAAATCTTGATATAATCCTGGGTCAAGGCACTGCCAATCTGGATATCCGCCATGTTGATAGCAGAATCGCTGCGGCTGATAACATAGATGGTGGACTCTGCTTCATACATGGGCGTTGCCAAAAACATGCTGTATGCACCAAAGGCAATGGCAAACACCAACACCAGACAAACGATCAGCTTCCAGCTCACCAGCAGCCTGTACAGCATTTCCATTAAATCAATTTCGTACTCCGTTTCCGTTGCATGATCCCCCATGACGGGACCCTGCTGCATTTGAACGTGTTCAGACATGCGCTCTTCTCCATTCTTTTTGTTTCTGTATTTTCATCGGCTCTTCGCCGATCATACATTTTTGCGACGTAATCCCTTATTCTGCCACCTGATAAAACAGCTCCATCAGAAGCTTTTGGGCTTCTTCCTGCTTTACCGTAACCTTATCGCCCTCATCCAATGGCATATACAATGCCTCCAATTGCCGATAGGGCTTCATTTTCCACACTTCGTTGATCATCCTGCCCCTTGGCATATCCGTCATGATATAGGGCTTCATGGCGTCAAAGAGGCGATTGATCTGCTCCTCATCAGCGGAGGAAATCTGGGTAATCAGGGAAAGCAATTGTGCCATCTGCTGGGATTGCATCTGGGCACGGGCCCGGCGAGCAGCCATATTACTGGTGGTCTTTTGCTGCTCCAATTTTTCCGGCAGGGCGGCATTGGCTATCTTGGCCGCAATCTGCAAAAGCTCCTGCAAATTATCCGCTTCCACCGACACATAGAAATCAATCTTCCCAACCGGCAGAACCTTGGAAACCGTTTCCGTCAAATATAGGCAGCTTTCTTCCTTGCCGTCCCCTGCCCCGAAGGCATAATAGAGGGGGCCTTGCTGAAGAACTGTTTTTCCATTTTCGCCCGGCACCCGAATGTCAGCCATAATTTCGCCGTCCACGGGCACCCGGTACACAGCCTGCGCTGCGTGATCCACAATCATCAGCTGTATGAAGCTGATATGCCGCTCCTTCCCATAGACCGGAGCATCTTCCCCGGCATCCCCATGGCTGACGCCAAAGAGCAGCACGCTGGTCACATCATTCCGGGGACGATAGAGCTTTCCGTCCCATTCCATAGCCCCTTCCATCATCAGGCGTTTGGAAGGATCTCCCCGCTGGGGTTCCTGCTTTTCGCCGCCAAAGATGAACAAGGCCGCCAGTACCAGCACCAGCAAAACAATCAAAAGGATGAACAAAAAAGACGAATGCTTTTGCCGCATACTCACGCATGCACTCCCCTCTGACCCTTGCCTTTTTGAGCAGTACCTTCCAATCATAAAAAAAGGAAAGATGCGCAGTAGGTCTTGTCTGTGCAAGCACACCACTACGCATATTATTATACTCCTTCACCCCCACCCCTGTCAAGGTTTGGAAGTGTAACAGTTCGGGGTATATCGCCCTTTTTTTCTGTTATTTTTTGTCATTTTTTACAAATCGCAATACCCTGCCAATCAGCCATTTTTCGTATCGCAATAAATGCAGCGGTAAACCTTCTTTTCCTTGTCCGTCAGGCGGAACACATGATCCAGTTCCTGCTCCACGGAGGTGATGCAGCGGGGGTTTTTGCACTTAATCACGTTGCGAAGGGTTTTGGGCATATCCATGATCTTCTTTTCCACCAGCGCGCCGTCTTTGATGATATTCACCGTGGCACCGGGATCCACAAAGCCGATCACATCAAAGTTCAATTGGATATCCGCATCAATTTTGATGATGTCCTTTTTTCCCATTTTGCCGCTGGTAGCGTTCTGGATGATGGCAATGGGGCAATCCCTTCCTTCCAAGCCCAGCAGCTGATACAGCTTCATGCCCTGCCCGGCGGTAATATGGTCAATCACATAGCCCGTGCGAATGGAATCAATGTTCATGCCTGCACCTCCAGCATCTTCATCATCAACGCCATGCGGATAAACTTGCCATACCGCGCCTGCTTGAAATAGCACGCACGGGGGTCTTTGTCCACAGCGGTGGTAATCTCATTCACCCGCGGCAGGGGATGCAGCACGCACAAATCTTCCTTGCCCAGCTTCATCTTTTCCGCATCCAGAATGTAGCTGTCTTTCAGGCGCAGGTAGTCTTCTTCATTGAAGAAGCGTTCCCGCTGCACCCGTGTCATGTAGAGAATATCCATCTGGCCAATGGCATCGTCCAGAGAAGTATACTGCTTGTAGGGAATGCCCTTGTCCTTGATATATTCCTGCTTAACGAAGCTGGGCAGCTTCAGCTCTTCCGGGCTCACCAGCACGAATTTCACGCCGGGATAGCGGCTCATGGCACCAATCAGGGAATGGACAGTGCGGCCAAACTTCAAATCGCCGCAAAGGCCGATGGTCAGGTTGTCAAAATGCCCTTTTTCGTGGCGGATGGTCATCAAATCCGTCAGCGTCTGGGTGGGGTGGAAATGGCCGCCGTCCCCGGCATTGATGATGGGCACGGAAGCGTGATTCACCGCCACCATGGGCGCACCTTCCTTGGGATGGCGCATGGCGATGATATCCGCATAGCCGGAAACCACTTCAATGGTATCGGCCACGCTTTCACCCTTGGCAGCGGAACTGCTGCTGGCTTCGGAAAAGCCCAGCACCTTGCCGCCAAGCGACAGCATAGCACTTTCAAAAGAAAGCCGGGTACGGGTGGAAGGCTCAAAAAACAGCGTCGCTAAAATCTTGTGATTGCAGCAATCCTGATACTTTTCCGGGTTCGCCAGAATATCATCGGCCAAGTCAATCATTTCATTGATTTCTTCCAGCGACAGATCCAGAATATTGATTAAATGTTTCATGCTTTCGCTCCGTTCACCGCCAGATAATTGCGGATGCGAGCCACATTTTCAGCGTTCTTTTCGTCTTCTTCCAGATATTCGATGATATCATACACATCCACCACTGCATAGACCGGGAAGCCGAATTCCGCTTCCACTTCGCTCATGGCACTCTTTTCAGTTTTGCCTTTTTCCTTGCGATCCACCATGATGAAGGTGGCGGCCACTTTCACATTTTCCAAGCCAGAGAGGATGGCCATGCTTTCCCGGATGGCGGTACCGGCGGTGATCACGTCTTCCACGATGACCACTTCTTCACCGGCCTTGGGCACATAGCCCACAAACACGCCGCCTTCGCCATGATCCTTGACTTCTTTGCGGTTGAAGAAGAAGGGCACGTCAAGGCCTTCCTTGGACAGAGCCACGGCAGAGGAAACGGCGATGGAAATACCCTTGTAGGCAGGGCCGTAAAGCACGGTACGCTTCTTGCCCACTTTTTCCAGATACGCTCTTGCGTAAAATTCGCCCAGCTTTGCAATCTGGTCGCCGGTCTTGATGTCCCCGGCATTGATGAAGTAAGGAATCTTGCGGCCGCTCTTAGCGGTAAAATCGCCAAACTTCAAAACACCGGCACCTTCTAGAAATTCGATAAACTCATGCTTATAAGCTTCCATGATATATTCTCCTTTCAGGTAATGCAGAATTCAGAATGAAGAATTCAGAATTTTTGTTACTTTGTGATTTGGCATCCGAAACGTTTCACCTTACAGAACGGAAATGCCGTAATCCAGAATCACATTGCCCTGTTCATCGGGGGTGGTAAACCGGGGGCATTGATACCGTTCAAAACACCAGCTGTCTTCCCGGCGGATGAACCCCTGTTCTTTCAGTGCATTCAGACACATTTCATGGGTTTCCATGGCATAAAATTCGCTACTGTTTTCCTTGGCATACAGGTAGCAGACGGCAAAATCCGTTTCTTCCATCTCCACGCTTTCGAACCCTTCCGGCACTTTCGTACCCATGGGGAAAAACATACCAATCCAGTATTCAGGCCTGCCTTCCACAATGCGCACGGCACCGATAAAGGCATCCTCGTTCATGGCATGGCGCGGGTTTTCTTCCAGCTTGGAAAACCAATCGTTTGCCCACCATTCTCCCCAGTTGGGACCACCTGTGTAACGCTTGCCAATGAGCAGCATGCCGGGGCAATGCTCTTTCTTGATCTCAAGAAGCTGAACAGCCATTCGTTATTCCCCTTTCCTTCCACCGGCACACAAGCCGGTTTTCCTATTCTTTGCAACATCCGGAACAGCTTTCTTGGAGGGGGGTGCAGGGGGAACCATTCTTTTGACTTCAAAAGAATGGTTCCCCCTGCTATTCTCCTTACCCCAAGAATTCCTTCACGCAGCGTTCGTAGGCAGCCACGGGATCGGCTGCGGCGGTGATGGGGCGGCCCACCACGATATAGTCGCTGGCTGCCTTGGCCTTTTCGGGGGTCATGATGCGCACCTGATCGCCCACGTCACCGTCGGCAAAGCGGATGCCGGGGGTGATGGTGAGGAAGTCGCTGCCGCAGGCTTCCTTGACCAGCTTGGCTTCCAGGGGGCTGCACACCACGCCGGGCAGCCCGGCGGCCTTGGCATTCTGGGCGTACTTCTTGACGGTATTTTCCATGGTTTCGTTAATCAGCAGTTCCTGCTGCATGCGTTCTTCGGAGGTAGAGGTCAGCTGGGTCACGGCCAGCAGCACGCCGCAGGTGCCGTCTTCCTTGGTGAGGCCTTCCTTGGCAGCTTCCATCATGGCGATGGTACCGGCAGCGTGAAGATTGGTCATATCCACGTCCAGACGGGAGAGAACCTTCATGGCCTTTTTGACGGTGTTGGGAATATCATGCAGCTTCAGATCCAGGAAGATCTTGTGTCCCCTGGCCTTGATTTCCTTCACAATTTCCGGGCCTTCTGCGTAATACAGCTCCATGCCGATCTTCACGAAGGGCTTGCGGCCAGTGAACTGATCCAGAAAAGCCAGGGTCTTTTCCTTGTTTTCAAAGTCCAGAGCGATGATGACGTCCTTTGCCATGATGGGTGTCCTCCTTGAAATTTGTTTTTATATGAACAAGCGTCAGATGCGCTTGATATCGGAAAGAGTCTCAATGCCCAGCTTTTCCATTTCCACGGGCAGCTGCTCAATGATTTCTTTGCAGGCGAAGGGGTTCACAAGATTCGCTGCGCCCACCTGCACAGCGGTGGCTCCGGCCATCATCATTTCGATGACATCCTTTGCACTGCTCACGCCGCCCATGCCGATGACGGGAATCTGCACAGCCCCGGATACCTGATACACCATCCTGACCGCTACCGGGAAGATGGCCGGGCCGGAGAAACCGCCCATAACGTTTGCAATGATGGGCTTTCTGCGTTTCAGGTCAATCCGCATGCCAAGGAGCGTGTTAATAAGGCTGATGCCGTCCGCCCCGGCGTCCTCGCAGGCCTTGGCGATGGACACGATGTCCGTCACGTTGGGGGAAAGCTTGATGATGACGGGCTTGGTCGTAACGGCCTTTACCGCCTTGGTCACTTCCGCAGCGGCTGCGGGGCTGGTGCCAAAGCTCATGCCGCCTCCATGCACGTTGGGGCAGCTGACGTTCACTTCCAGCCAGCCTACTTGGCTCTCTTTGTCCAAGAGGCGGCAGGTTTCCACATACTGCTCCACGGAAAAGCCGCTGACGTTGGCCATGACGGGCTTGTGGAAGCATTTTTTCAGCTTCGGCAGCTCTTCCGCAATCACCTTTTCCACGCCGGGGTTTTGCAAGCCCACAGCGTTGATCATCCCGGCAGTGCACTCCGCAATGCGAGGGGTGGGGTTGCCGAAACGGGGCTCCAATGTGGTTCCCTTGAAGGAGAAGGTGCCCAGACAGTTGATATCGTAAATTTCCGCAAATTCATAGCCAAAGCCGAAGGTTCCGCTGGCCGGGATCACGGGATTGTCCAGCTGAATGCCGCATAAGTTTACTTTCGTATTCACCAGATAATCTCCTCGCTTTCCATAACCGGGCCTTCCTTGCAGATGCGCTTGTTGCCGGTGAGGGTCTTGCAGCTGCAGCCCATGCAGGCACCAAAGCCGCAGCCCATGCGCTCTTCAAAGCTGTACTGGCCTTTCGTTTTTGCCGCCTTGCCGATGGCACGCAGCATGGGTTCGGGGCCGCAGGTGTAGAAGAAGGAATAATCCACATCCTTCAAGGCATCCGTCACAAAGCCCTTCACGCCCCGGCTTCCGTCCACGGTGGTGATGATTGTTTCTGCACCCAAGGCCTTGAATTCTTCTTCATAGAAGATTTCCTGCGCCTTGTTAAAGCCCAGGATCACGGTGGGTTTTGCGCCCTGTGCAATCAGCTTTTTGCACAGGTTGTACAAAGGCGGAACGCCCACACCACCGCCCAGCAGCACAGGCTTGTCCCCGGCTTTTGCAAGGTTGTAGCCATTACCAAGGCCGGTGAGGATATCCAGCTGTTCGCCCGGCATCATGCCGCTCATTCTCTCTGTGCCGCCGCCGACGACCTTGTAAACCAAAGTCAGGGTGCTTTCGTCATAATCACAGACGGAAATGGGCCGTCGCAAGAAAAAGCCGTCCAGCCGAATGTTCACAAACTGTCCGCTGGCAGTGATGGCAGATGTATCGCCGGAAAGCACCATGCGGAAAACATCGCTTGTAAGCTTCTTGTTCTCAAGGATGGTGAAGATGGATTGCTTCATAGTACACCTCGGTAGATCATTCGGAATGAGGAATTCGGAATGCAGAATGATGGTTTGTTTGCCATTTTCCCATCCCCCTGCCCACCGGAACACAAGATTGCCTGATGCAAAATTGTATTACCCGGAATTGTTTTCTTTGGGAGAGCGCGAGAGGGGATCTCTTTTTCAAAAAGAAAGCTCCTCTCGCAGAATCCACCTCATTATGCGTCAATGGTCGACACGCACAGGGTGGTTTCTTCCAGCACATCCAGCAGCACCCGGACGGTGTCCAGCGCAGTGAACATGGTGATGTTATTTTCGGTGGCGAGGGCACGCATACGATAGCCGTCGGAGTTGTTGCCATGTGCGCCCACAACGCTTGTGTTAATCACATAGGCCACATGCCCTTGCCGCAGGGCATCCTGAATATCGGTGCCTTCGCTGAATTTCTTGAGCAGGCGTGTGCGGATGCCGTGCTCTTTCAGGTATTCGCCGGTGCCCTTGGTGGCTTCGATGTTGAAGCCCAGCTCATAGAAGCGGCGGATGAGGGGCAAGGCTTCTTCCTTGTCCTTGTCGGCGATGGTGGCAAGGACGGTGCCGTAATTCTGCAGGTGCATGCCGGAAGCCTGCAAGGCCTTGTAGAGGGCACGGTTCAGCTTGTCGTCATAGCCGATGGCTTCACCGGTGGACTTCATTTCAGGGCTGAGATAGGCATCCAAGCCCCGGATTTTGTTGAAGGAGAACACGGGAGCTTTTACAAACCAGCGTTTCTTTTCGTCCGGATAGATATCAAATATGCCCTGTTCTTTCAGGGACTTGCCCAGAATCACTTCTGTTGCAATATCAGCCAGACTAAAGCCCGTGGCCTTGGAGAGGAAAGGCACGGTACGGGAAGAGCGGGGGTTCACTTCGATGATGTACACATCGTCGTTCTTGTCCACAATAAACTGCACGTTGAACAGCCCCAGGATGCCGATGCCAAGGCCCAGCTTCTTTGCGTATTGCAGGATGGTGCCCTTCACTTTATCGGAGATGGAGAAAGTGGGATAGACGGAGATGGAGTCGCCGGAGTGGATACCGGTGCGCTCCACCAGCTCCATAATGCCGGGCACGAACACATTCCGCCCGTCGCAGATGGCGTCGATTTCCACTTCCTTGCCGCTGATGTACTTGTCCACCAGCACGGGCTTGTCCGCATCAATTTCCACGGCGGTTTTCAGGTAATGCCGCAGCTGGTCTTCATTGGCCACAATCTGCATAGCCCGGCCGCCCAGCACAAAGGAGGGGCGCACCAGCACAGGATAGCCAATTTCAGCGGCAGTCTTCACGCCGTCTTCGATGGTGGTAACGGCCTTCCCACGGGGCTGGGGAATGTTCAGGGATTTGAGCAGCTTTTCAAACAAATCCCGGTTCTCGGCCTTGTCGATGGCTTCGCAGTCCGTGCCGATGATCTTTACGCCCCGGTCAAACAGGGGCTGGGCCAGGTTGATGGCCGTCTGGCCGCCAAGGGAAGCAATGACACCTTCCGGCTTTTCATACTCGATGATGTTCATCACATCTTCGGGGGTCAGGGGTTCAAAGTACAGCTTGTCGGCGGTGGTATAGTCGGTAGACACGGTTTCAGGGTTATTGTTGATAATGATGGCTTCATAGCCGGAATTTTTGATGGTGGTGACGGCATGGACGGTTGAATAGTCAAACTCCACACCCTGCCCGATGCGGATGGGGCCTGCGCCCAGCACGATGATCTTTTTCTTTTCCGTCAGCCGGGAGTCATTCTTGCCCACATAGGAGGAGTAGAAGTAGGGGATGTAGGCGTTGGTGTGGCAGGTGTCCACCATGCGGAAAGCAGGCATCATGTTTTCCGCTTTGCGCAGGTTCCATACGTCCATTTCCTTCACGCCCCAGAGCTTGGCGATGTAGGGGTCTGCAAAGCCCATCTGCTTGGCCGCCTGAAGAACACGGGCGTCCATCTTCTTTTCCTTCAGGATGTTTTCCATGTCCACAATGCGCTTGAAGGCTTCGAGGAAGAGCATGGTGATTTTCGTCACATCATGAATCTTTTCCAAAGACACGCCCATGCGAATCAGCTGCATCACGGCGAACACATTATCGCTCTTGAAGGTTTTGAGGTATTCCGTCAGTTCCCCTTCGCTCATGGCGTCGAACTTGGGCATATAGAAGTGGTTCACGCCGATTTCCAGGCAGCGAACGGATTTGAGCAGGCTCTCTTCCAAGGAAGAGCCGATGCCCATCACTTCGCCGGTAGCCTTCATCTGGGTGCCGAGGGTGTTGGGAGCGTTGGTGAATTTATCAAAAGGGAAGCGGGGCAGCTTGGCCACCACATAATCAAGCCGGGGTTCAAAGGCAGCATTTGTGTTGGCAATCTTGATTTCATCCAGCGTCATACCAACGGCAATCTTGGCCGTGACCCTTGCAATGGGATAGCCGCTGGCCTTGGATGCAAGGGCGGAAGAGCGGCTCACACGGGGGTTCACTTCAATCAGGTAATATTCGCTGCTTTCAGGGTTCAGGGCAAACTGCACATTGCAGCCGCCTTCAATTTTGAGTGCACGGATCAGGCGCACGGCACTGTCGTTAAGCATTTTCAGGTCGTGGTCATTGAGGCTCAGGATGGGAGCCACAACCATGGAGTCGCCGGTGTGGACGCCCACGGGGTCAATGTTTTCCATGCCGCAGATGGTGATGACTTTGTCTTCCCCGTCCCGCATCATTTCAAACTCGATTTCTTTATAGCCCTTCACGCTCTTTTCAATCAGCACCTGATGCACAGGAGAGAGCTTGAAAGCATTCCGGCCAATGTCCATCAGCTCTTCTTCGTTATCGGCAAAGCCGCCGCCGGTACCGCCCAGGGTGAACGCCGGGCGCAGCACCACAGGATAGCCGATTTCGGCAGCCGCTTTTTTCGCTTCTTCCAGAGAATAGGTGATTTGGGAAGGGATGGTGGGCTCACCGATCGACTGGCACAGCTCCTTGAACCGCTCCCGGTCTTCCGCCATTTCAATGGAATCGCTGGAAGTCCCCAGCAGTTCCACCTGACATTCCCGAAGGATGCCCTTTTTTTCCAGCTGCATGGCAAGGTTCAAGCCCGTCTGGCCGCCGATGCCGGGAATGATGGCGTTGGGGCGTTCGTAGCGCAGAATCTTGGCGATGTATTCCAGCGTCAAGGGCTCCATATACACCTTGTCTGCAATGGTGGTGTCAGTCATGATGGTGGCCGGGTTGGAGTTGCAAAGGAGCACTTCATACCCTTCTTCTTTCAGGGCAAGGCAAGCCTGCGTGCCTGCATAGTCAAATTCAGCCGCCTGACCGATGATGATGGGGCCGGAACCGATAATCATAATTTTTTTCAAATCTGTCCGCTTTGCCATGTCTCTTTCGCTCCTTTATTTCTTTTGATAAACGGCCTTGCCGTCGCATACTGTCAGCACACATTCGCCGTACACTTCCATCCCTTGGAAGGGCGTGGCTTTCCCCATGGAGAGGAAGGTTTCGGGGGTTACTTTTGCTTTTTTGCTCAGATCAAACACGGTGAAATCCTGCCCGAAGGGAATCCCGAACCGCTCCCTTGGCTTTACGCACATCATGTCCACCAGCTTTTCAAGGGTCATCATCCCCGTTTTCACAAAGCTCGTGTACATCACCGGGAACGCCGTTTCCAGTCCCACCACGCCCATCAGGCTCTTTTCCAGTCCCCTGCCCTTTTCCTCGGCGGAATGGGGCGCATGGTCGGTGGCAATCATGTCGATCGTGCCGTCCAGCATGCCTTCGATAAGGGCGTCCCTATCATCCCGGCTGCGCAGCGGCGGGTTCATCTTGAACCGCCCGTCTTCCTGCAAGTCTTCGTCGCAGAGGGTCAGGTAATGGGGCCCCGTTTCGCAGGTCACGTTCACGCCCTGCTTTTTCGCTTCCCGGATCAGCTGTACACTTTCTTTTGTAGAAATATGGCACACATGATAGGCACAGCCGATTTCCTTCACCAGCTCCAGATCCCGTGCAATCTGCCCCCATTCGCTTTCGGAGCAGATGCCCCGATGGCCATGGGCTTTGGCATACACGCCATCGTGGATGTAGCCGCCCCGAAGCAGGTCGTTCACTTCACAGTGAGCAGCGATGATTTTACCAAGCCGCTTGGCTTCCATCATGGCAGCCCGCATCATCTCATCCCTCTGCACGCCCTTGCCGTCGTCCGAAAAGCCGATGGCATCGGCGGCCAGCGCAGCCATATCGGTGAGCTGCTCGCCCTTTTCCTCCATCGTGATAGCGGCGTAAGGGTACACCCGGATCACCGCCCCTTCCCGGATCAAGCGCAGCTGCGCTTCCAGATGCTCCTTGGTATCCGGCACAGGGTTCAGGTTCGGCATGGTACATACATCGGTGTAGCCGCCGTGGGCTGCCGCCATGCTGCCCGTCCTCACGGTCTCCTTATAAGAAAAACCCGGCTCACGGAAATGCACATGCACATCACATAAGCCGGGAATAATAACCATATCATCGGAAAGGAAAACACGACCACCGCCGCAGGAATCAAAAAACAATGCGGCGTGTTCACTGGCTCGCTTCATTTCTTCCATGGCCCTGCGCACCGTTTTCACCTCCGCATCTGCATAATAAAAGCCTTGTTTTCAGGCAAGGCCGGTATTTCATTTCAGCTAACTCTTCATCAGCCGTCAGATATTATATCATATCTACATATCCCTGTCAAGGTGAATTCCAGACGATTCCAAGTCGATTTCGTTTCTTTTTTGTTTCTTATCAGTGTCCAAGAGGGGTGATAGCATGGAACGCCAGGGGTTCCACCCCCGAACCCCGGCAAGGGGCATTGCCCCTTGACCCATCCTGCGGATGCAGTTGGTTTTATCCAACAAACCATGTGCCGCTGTTGCAAGAGACACGCAGAAAGGCTATCACAGAAGAAGATTGTAGTTTTGCGAGTCGGCAGCGGCACCGCCGCCACGGGCTGGGCGGCTTTCAGCCGCCTGCCGGATGCAAAGCATCCGGTGAAAATACACAAAACGGCGAGAGAGAAAGCTTGCTTTCTCCTTTTCCGTTTTGCGTATTTTCTTTGTGCCCGTGGCTGTAAAATTTCGTCTCTCAAGCTTCATGCGGAAATAATCACATAGATAATTTATGATTCTTCGCAAAGAAGGTGCAGGGAGGAACTCCCTGCCGAGGGGTACAGGGGACGAGCAGTCCCCTGCTTCGTCATATCAGCACAAAAAAGTCCCCCGCTCCACGAGCAGGGGACTGCAATAACTTATTTCTTGATAACCAAGCACTTCTTGCCTGTCAGCTCTTCGCTGCGGGCATCGGGCTGATAGCCGCCCACAAACAGGGTAGCCTTTTCGCAGGGCAACCGTTTGCCTTCGTTATTAACCACGGTGAAGGTGAGGGCGGACAGCTGGATTTCCACATCCACGCTTTCGCCGGCCTTGACAGCCACACGCTTGAAGCCGCACAGCACGGGATGCAGGGGCGCATCTTCACTTTCGCACTTCACATACACCTGCGCCACTTCTTCGGCGTCCACGCTGCCCACGTTCTTCAAGGTGACGGTCACCTTGTTGCCGGCCAGCTTGGCATTTTCATACACGAAATCGGTGTAGGAAAGGCCAAAACCGAAGGGATAGAGAGCCTTGCCTTCGTAGTAACGATAGGTGCGGTTCTTCATATTATAGTCGGTGAATTCGGGCAGGTCTTCCACGTTATGATAGAAGGTAAGGGGCAGACGGCCGGAGAAGCATTCTTCGCCGAACAGCAGCTTAGCCAGCGCAGTACCGCCGGCCTGACCGGGATACCATGCCCACACAACAGCATTGCCTTCTTCCACGCGCAGGTTGCTGCCGGCAGCCACAACGGTGACCACGGGGGTGCCGGTCTTGATGACGGCGTTCAGCAGCCGCTTCTGAGCGGCAGGCAGTTCCAGATCGTTCTTGTCGCCGGAGAAGTACTGGTTGCCGGTATCGCCTTCTTCGCCTTCCATGGTTGCGTCAAGGCCCATGCAGGCGATGACCACATCAGCGATTTCAGCAGCAGCCACGGCTTCTGCCAGACGGTCGTCCTTGTACTGAGACAGCACGCTGTCGTTATCCTTGAACATCTGGGAGCCGGGCGCATACAGAACCCGTGCCTTGCCCTTGCAAGCCTGACGGATGCCTTCCAGGAAGGTGACATAACGGGAAGAAGTGCCGTTGTAGTTGCCTTCCAGAGCCAGCTGGCTGTTGGCGTTGGGGCCGATGACCAGAACGGTCTTCTGCTTGTCGGTGTCGATGGGCAAAACGCCGTCGTTCTTGAGCAGGGTCATGCTGCGAAGGGCAGCTTTCAGAGCCACGGCATCATGCTCGTCCGTGTCGTTTTCCAGAAGAGAAATATTGTTATATTCGCAGTTTTCGTCCAGCATACCCAGACGATAACGGGTGGCAAACAGGCTCACGCAGGCCTTGGTGATGTCTTCTTCGGTGACGAGGCCTTCCTGATAGGCTTCCATCATGTGGATATAGGTGTTGCCGCAGTTCACATCGCAGCCGTTCTTGAGGGCAAGGGCGGCGGATTCGGGAGCGGTGTCTGTGACCATGTGACGGGTGTGGAAATCGCGCACGGCCCAGCAGTCGCTGACCACATGGCCTTCAAAGCCCCATTCTTCACGGAGGATATCCATGAGCAAGGTCTTGCTACCGCAGCAGGGTTCGCCGTTGGTGCGGTTATAGGCACCCATGACGGATTCCACGTCCGCTTCCTTCACCAGTGCTTCAAAGGCAGGCAGGTAAGTTTCCCGCATGTCCTTTTCGTTGGCAATGGCGTCAAATTCGTGACGAATGGCTTCGGGGCCGGAGTGCACGGCATAGTGCTTGGCACAGGCAGCGATCTTCAGATATTCGCCGTCGCCCTGCAGGCCCTTAACAAAAGCCACGCCCAGACGGCTGGTGAGATAGGGGTCTTCGCCGTAGGTTTCATGGCCACGGCCCCAGCGGGGATCACGGAAAATATTGATATTGGGGCTCCAGTAAGTCAGCCCCTTATAGATATCCCGGTCGCCGTGGGAGGAGGCAGCGTTATACTTGGCACGGCCTTCGGTGGCGATGATCTTGGCAATTTCGTTCAACGCTTCGTCGTCAAACATGGCGGCCATACCGATGGCCTGGGGGAACACCGTGGCAGTACCGGCACGGGCCACGCCGTGAAGGCCTTCGTTCCACCAGTTGTAGGAGGGAATGCCCAGCCGTTCAATAGCAGGGGCGTCATAGCGCAGCTGGCAAGCTTTTTCTTCCAGCGTCATTTGGGCAACCAGCTTTGCTGCCAGCTGCCGGGCTTTCTGATGATCCATCATGATGTTTCTCTCCTTTTATCTATGTTCAGTCGTAAATCTTTCGACCTTTTTGGTCGGGGATCAGGGTGAAGCGATAGAAATAGGTGTTCATCCGGTCTCGCCAGTTCTTTGCGTTCTTTACTTGCTTTTCAAAGCGTTCCAGGCTGTGGCGGTATGCCTTTTCCGGCAGTGCCCCTTCCATGGCTTTCCATTCTTCCAGCAGCTTTTCCGCTTCCTCGCAGCCCTCAAAATGGTCATCATAGAGCCGCTGCAGCATGGTGCGCCCGTCTTTCATCACATGGTCATAGCGCATGCGATGGAAGAACAGCAGCATGTTTTCGGGGCATTGCGCCGGGTCGTTATAAAGCTTTCGCAGATGCTCCGGATACTGGCCGATATAATCCGTACCCTTATCGGAGCGATCAATGCCCACTTCCCGGCAGTTGGCCCGGTGATAAGTGCCCCACAGGTCGTATTCATAACCCTCGGCGTCGGGGCCATAGTGGGAATGGGGGGTTACCATCCAGCCAAGCCCTAAATTGGCGGTGTATTTTTCATAAGTTGCACGGGAAGACAGCATCATCTTTTCCAGCCGCTCTTTTTCCATAAATTCTGCGCCGAAGGAAAGCGCAATCCATTCTTTCAGTGCTTCCACTCCGCAGAATTTTTTGCCCTGCCATGCCATGCGGCCATAGGCGTAAAGATTGGCCTGCGCCAAATCATGCCCCGTCCAGTTGGCATCATTGCCCAGATTGGTCACGGCCACAATATGCGGCGGCTGATCGGGCAAAGCTTCCATCACCTCATGCCACATGGGAGCCATATAGTAAAGGTCAATCTGCTGGCCGGTGTATTCCTGCGCCAGCTGATATTCGATGGCTTTGGTGGTCTTGGGCATGGCATACAGCAAGGGAGAAACGGGCTCCCTGACCTGGAAATCATAGGGGCCGTTTTTCACCTGCAAAATCACGTTATCGTCAAACTGCCCGTCCAGATACGCATAATTCTCATAGGCGGCTTTGGGACGGTCGATGGAGTGATCCCGCCAGTCCTGACGGCAGTTATACACAAAACACCGCCAGATGAGCACGCCGCCAAAGGGCTTCAGGGCCTTGGCCAGCAGATGCGCCCCCTGCGCATGATTGCGTTTATACATATAGGGGCCGGGGCGGAATTCGCTGTCAGCCTTCACAAGGAAGCCGCACAGATCAGGCACGTAGCTGTAAATCAGCTTCACCTGCTTGTCCCAGAAGGCCTGCACCCTTTCGTCTAAAGGATCTGCCGTGTCAAGCCCCATGGTAACGGGCAAGGCATAGTCCACGCTGATAATCAGCCGCACGCCGTAGGCACGCAGGATATCCGCAATCTTTTTCACTTCCGGCAAAAGCTCTTCCGTGCAAAGCCTGTCCGCCGGATAATGCACATTCACATTGTTCAAAGACACCGCATTGATGCCCACGCTCGCCAGCATCCGGCCGTAAAAACGAATGCGCTTTTCGTCATAGCAAAATTTGTTTTCCTTGAAAAAGAGGGATTTTCCGGCATAGCCTCTTTCCACGCTGCCGTCCATATTATCCCAATGGTTCAGCATCCGCAATCGGTAAGCCGGGGCTTCCTCGCAGGCCGCATCCTGCCCCATATAATTTTTCATCAGCAGCCGGTATGCACCGTACAAAAGGCCCGTTTCGCCGCCGGTAATCTGCCAAGCCTCGCCGCATTTTTCAATGCGATAATCATCCTGCATGGCTGCATCCAGCAGCAATTTCGCTTCCACGCCTGCGGCAGCAAGCTCCGCCTTGGCCGTCTGCGCCGGGGTTTGGGTTACAGGGCAATCTTCATTCAGAAAAGGAAGCCAGCATTTTTCCGCACAAAACAGCATAGCCACTCTCCTTTATATTTCATATTCCCATTGTTTGGCATTATAAGGGATAGCCGCATTTGTTTGCAACTTGTTTACAATGGAATTCTTATCAGATATTACGGTTTTTGCCGCAGGCTCTTGCGGAACTGGGTGGGCGTATAATCCGTCAGCTGTTTGAACACCCGGTTAAAGGAGGCCACAGAGCCAAAGCCGCTTCTTGCCACAATATCCATGATGCTGTTTTCCGGGTCCATCAGCAATTGCTTGGCCAGAGCCACACGCTGTTGCTGGATATAGTCCACGCAGGAAACATCGGCAAACTCCTTGAACATCCGCACAAAATGGGACTTGGAATACCCGGCCACTGCCGACAGCATTTCCACATCCAGCTTTTCATGGCAATGGTTATGAATATAATCGCACACCCGAAGGAAGCCGTCCACGCTCTTGGCATACCGCCGGTCGCTTTCGTGGGTAGCAAAGGCTTTGCGGTTCCGGGCCAGCGTCACCAGCATCTGGCTACACCTGGCCGCCATCATGTAATTAAAGAAGGGATTGCGCAGGATGTATTCATCATAGATGGCGTGCAGGGCTTGCTGCAATTCTTCGCACACGTCTTCCAGCCGGGGGGTCAGCGCACGCACATGCAGGCAGGGGTAAAAATGCCGCAATTCTTCATAGAACCCGTGCATCTGGTTGGCCAGAGCGCAGCTCACCTGGATAATCAGCCGCTCCCCTGTTGCCGGGGCTTTCAAAGAATGAATGACTCCCGGCGGAATCAGCAGGATATCCCCTTCTGCCAAGACAAACTCCCGGTTGTCAATCAGCACGGTATACCCTTCCTTGAGGGGCATAATCAATTCGATATCCGTGTGCCAATGACGGGGATAATCCTCCGCTTCGCAGTTGCGATATACCCGCAGCTGAAGCTCCTTTTCAAAATGAACAACCTCTCTCAACCCATCAAAATCTTCGATCACAGAAACGCTCCTCCTCTCGTAATGGAATCATCAATAATGAAAAAGCAGAACATTCACGTTCTGCAAAGTTCACCGAACAAACCGCTTCATCGGCAGCGTAACGGCATAGCAAACCGCTGCGCATAATACCACCGCTGCGCCCACGCCGGTATCCAGATAAAAGGCCGCAATAAGGCCGCCCACGCCGCAAAAAAGCCCCAGCAGCACACTGAACAAAGCATGCTGCAAAGAGGTTCTGGCAATGTTCCGGGCGGCAGCCGCCGGCAGTATCAAAAGGGCGTTGATCAGCAGCACGCCAACCCACCGGATGGACAGCATCACAGCCACCGCAACCAAAGAAACAAAGGCGTATTCCACCCATTTGGTGCCGATGCCCCGGCTCTGCGCCAAGGCAGGGTTCACAGCCGTCATCAAAAGTTTATTATAAAGCAATGCCCATATCGCAATACCCAGCACCAATGCCACCAAAAGCCAGATAAGATCCCCCGGAGCCACCGCCAGCACATCCCCTGCCAGCAGGGAAGAATACTTGGAAAAGCTGCCGTTCTTGGAAAGAATCAAAAGCCCCACCGCAATGCCTGTGGAGGAAAACACGCTGATAATCGTATCGGCAGATTCCCCGGCCGTGCGGTTGATGCGGCTGATCATCACAGCCCAGACGATGCCGAACACCATCATGCTGATAAGCTCGCTCTGCACCCCCAGCAGCATCCCAAGGCCGACCCCGGCCAGTGCGCTATGCCCCAAAGCATCGGAAAAGAAGGCCATGCGCCGGTTCACCGCCATCGTGCCAAGCAAGGCCAAGAGGGGGGTGAGCAGCAGCATTGCCAGCAGTGCATTTTTCATGAACGTCATGCGAAAGCAATCAAACGGCAATATCGCATCCATCACGCCATACAGTGCAGCCAATTCTTTTCCTCCAAATGAGCGTCAGTTGTTTTTCAGGGTGTCTTCCAGAATTTCGGCCATGGCTCGAATGTATTTCAGGCAAGGCCGCTTTTCATAAAAATCCGGCGTCCGGGGAGTGGGCAGGCTACCCACACTGCCCTCCGGCAGGTTCAGGAGCTTTCCGCAGTTGAGCGTTCCGAACTTTTCCTGAAAGCGGAAGCACATCTGCTGCCCCAAGGCATACACAAAACGCTTGTTGTTGTAATCCTCCGGGTCGTCGTTTCCATAGACCGTTCCCAGCACCACAATCGCCCCGGACACGGCACCACAGGCTTCCCGCATACGGCACAGGCCGCCGCCAAGACCAGCGGAAATCTTCATGGCCACTTCCATGGGCATGTCCATTTCCTCCGCAAACGCCCCAACCAAGGCCTGACCGCAGTTATAGCCGTCCCGGAACAGCTTTTCCGCCCGGTCTGCCGCACATATTCTTTCACTCATTTTTCTTCCTCTTTCATGGGAAACACCTGAAAGGTTTTGCGGAAGGCATCGGAAGCAAACACTTCCTTGGGCGTTCCGGCGCACAGGATTTCCCGGTTCAGTAAAATCACATAATCGGCGTACTGCTGCACCAGCTGCCAATCGTGGCTCACCATCAGAATGCCCAGATGGTGGGTGTGGCGCAGATCGTTCACCGTCTGCAAGAAAAGGGACAGGCCGTTCTGATCCATGCCGGAAACCGGCTCATCCAAGATAAGCAAATCCGGCAGCGGCATCAACGCCATCGCAAGCAACACCCTCTGCAGTTCGCCGCCGGACAATGTGCCCAGCCGCTTTTCCCCAAGAGCTGCGGCATTTGTTTCTTCCAGTGCTTTCAGCACCGTTTCCTTGGCCTTTTTGCCGTGACCCAGCCACACAGGCCGGCGGGAGATGGCTGACACCATCAAATCTTCCACCGTCAGGGGCATTTCCCTGTCAAAGGACAATTGCTGGGGCACATAACCAATCCGGGGAGCCGGAAAATCGTGCCCATCCGCATCCACATGGCGAATCTGCCCCATATGCGGCACCTGCTGCAGCAAGGCTTTGATGAGCGTGGTTTTCCCGGCCCCATTGGGCCCCACCAAGGCCGTCAATTGGCCGCAGTGGATATGGAAACTGATATCCGAAAGCAGCGTTTCGCCCCCGGCCGTGACCCCCACATTTTTCAGTTCAATGCGGCACAGGGCGCAATTGCCCTGCCCCGGTGCATGCTCATGCTTCATCGTCTGCGTCCAGGTTCATTTCGGGGATGTTATCCGCATCCACAGCCGGCACGGCGGAGGGGTTCATCACCGCACGCAGAGCCGCTTCGATTTCGTCTGCAAGTTCCGGATGATCCTTCAGGAACTGACGGGTGTTATCCCGACCCTGGCCGATGCGCTGGTCGTTATAGGAGAACCATGCACCGCTCTTTTGGATGATGTCCTTTTCCACGGCCATATCCAGCAGGCTTCCTTCCCTGCTGATGCCCTGACCGTAAATCAGGTCAAATTCGCAGGAGCGGAAGGGGGGAGCCACCTTGTTTTTCACCACCTTCACCTTGGTGCGGTTGCCCACCACTTCGCTGCCGTTTTTCAGCTGCTCGCCCCGGCGCACGTCCAGACGCACGGAAGCGTAGAATTTCAGGGCACGGCCGCCGGGCGTGGTTTCGGGGTTGCCATACATAACGCCCACTTTTTCGCGGATCTGGTTGATGAACAGGGCAATGGCGTTGGTCTTGGCCACAACGCCGGTGAGCTTGCGCATGGCCTGGCTCATCAGGCGTGCCTGAATACCCACGAAGGAATCGCCCATTTCGCCGTCGATTTCCGCACGGGGAACCAAGGCCGCCACGGAGTCAATGACTACAATATCAATCGCCCCGGAGCGCAAGAGAGCTTCGGCAATTTCCAAAGCATCTTCGCCGCAGTTGGGCTGGCTGACGTAGAGTTCGTCAATGTTCACGCCAAGGTTCTTGGCATAGGCAGGGTCCAGCGCATGCTCGGCATCAATAAAGGCCGCTGCGCCGCCCATCTTCTGCACTTCCGCCACCACATGCAGGGCAACCGTGGTTTTGCCGGAAGATTCCGGCCCGAATACTTCAATAATGCGCCCCTTGGGAATGCCGCCCACGCCCAGAGCCATATCCAGGTCAAGGCAGCCCGTGGGCACTGTGTCCACCTGCATGGCGGTCTTTTCGCCCAGCTTCATCACGGTGCCTTTCCCGAATTCCTTTTCGATAGAAGAGAGGGTCATTTCCAGCGCACGCTGCTTTTCCTGCAGGGTTGCGTCCAAGTTCTTCATGTCTTTTTTGTCGCTTGCTTTCTTGGCCATGGTTTTTTATCTCCTTTATCGTATTTTCAAATTCATTACGCTTCGTCTTTTAACAATTTCCAGCTTTCCATAAAATACTGCACACCGCTGGCCAGCGTCATCACCGTCATCAGAATCATCAGGATATCCGTCAGGATGTGCTTGCCCAGCACCATCGCCGCCAGCACGCACAGCAATTGCAGGTTGGTCTTGATTTTCCCAAGCCACCCGGCGGCAATCACAACGCCCTTCTGGGAGGCCACCATCCTCAAGCCATCCACCATCAGTTCCCTTGCCGCCACAATGGCCACCGCATAAGCAGGCAGCAGCCCGTCAGCGCACAGGAAAATCATCGCCGTGAGCACCAAGATTTTATCCGCTACAGGATCGGCAAATTTGCCGAAGGTGGTCACGATATTATGCTTTCTTGCGATATAGCCGTCCAAAAAATCCGTAATGGCTGCGGCGGCAAAAAGCACAGCCGCCAAAATATGCCAGCCCACTGCCCAGCAAACAAGGCACAGCGGAATCATGGCAATGCGGATCACCGTCAGTTTATTGGGTAAGTTCATTTACAAACCCCTTTCTGTGCAAATCAGATTTTTTTCTTCCGGGAAAAGAAGGTTTTCTCCGCCCAGTCCGCCATGCGATAGGGCAGTTTCTGATGTTTTTTCACAAGCAATGCCGCATCCAATGCAAAAGAACGGTATTCCCTGCATTCCGGGTTCAGCCGCACGGCCTCCCGGAAGGCCTGATGGGCGGTGGCATACTGCTTCATGCCCATCATAATTTTCCCTTCCGTGAAATACCAGCGGTCGTCCTTCATTTCCGCCCGGCCCAGCTGCAACAGAGCCGTATCATAGCGTCCCTGATCGGCCAGCTTTTCTGCCGTATGCAAGGCTTGCTCCAGCGGCATGGTGTAATACCCTGCCGGATGATCCGGCGCAGCCTTCAGGGCCTCTTCATAGGCCAAATTCAGCGCAATCAGCTTTTTCTGGGCAGCTTTTTGCTGCTCTTTATCCTCAAACAGATCGGGGTGGCAGGCTTTCACCAGTGCTCTGTACGCCTGATGCACCTTGTCCTTATCTGCCCGCTCTTCCAGCCCCAGCACCTCAAATGCGTTCACTTTTTCGTGCCTCCTTTGAGCGTATCCCCTTGCCCTTTACAGGTTCTCCCTGCGGATATCGGCACCCAGTGCCCGCAGCTTTTCTTCGATATGCTCATAGCCACGCTCAATGAACGCAGGCTCATAAATTTCCGTAACGCCCTTGGCCATCAGCCCGGCCACCACCAATGCCGCCCCGGCACGTAAATCCGTCGCGGTGATGGGAGCCCCATAAAGCTCTGGCACGCCTTCGATGATAGCCGTCTGATCCAGAATGCGTACCTTGGCACCCATGCGCTGCATTTCAATCAGATGCTTCAAGCGGTTTTCAAAGATGGTTTCCATCACCACGCTGTCCCCATTGGCTCTGGTCAGCATGGCACTCATGGGCTGCTGCAAATCCGTGGGGAAGCCGGGATATTCCTGGGTCTTGATATTCACAGCCCGGTGCTGCCGCACGGTGCGCACCCGGATGGCATCGTCCATTTCGCTCACCTGCACGCCCATTTCCAATAGCTTCGCTGTCAGGGCTTCCATATGGGTGGGAATGCAGCCGCGGATCACCACGTCGCCCCTGGTTGCGGCAGCGGCAATCATCAGCGTGCCCGTTTCAATCTGGTCGGGAATCACGGAATAGACGCTGCCATGAAGCTTTTGCACGCCCCGGATGCGGATGGTATCCGTCCCGGCACCCTTTACATTCGCCCCCATGGAGTTTAAGAAGTTGGCCAGGTCCACAATATGCGGTTCCTTGGCGGCGTTATAGAGGATGGTGGTGCCTTCTGCTTTGGCGGCGGCCAGCATGGCGTTGATGGTGCCGCCCACAGTAATGGCGTCAAAAAACACGCCGTTGCCCATCATTTTGCCCTTGGCGTAAATCACTGCGCCTTTTTCTTCCACCTCTGCGCCCAGCGTGCGGAAGGCTTTGATATGCCGGTCAAAGGGACGGTTGCCGATATCGCAGCCGCCGGGATAGCCAACCTCTGCCCGGCCGCAGCGGCCAAGCAGTGCCCCCAGCAGATAATAGCTGGCACGCATGCGCTTTGTCTGCGCATAGGGCACCACATAGTTTTCCACCGGCCGGGGGTCAATCATCATGCGCCGGGCGGCAGGATCATATTCCACCACGGCACCCAGCATTTTAAGAATATCCACCAATACCCGAACGTCTTCAATATCGGGCAGGTTTTCCAATGTGCATATTTCGTCAGACAGCAAAACCGCAGGAATAACCGCCACCGCAGTGTTCTTTCCCCCGGAAACATAGGTTTCCCCCACCAGAGGAATACCGCCGGTGATTAGCAGCTTGTAGGAATCCATGCAAAATTGCCTCCCGTAAGCATAATTCTTCATCATAGTATACCAAGTTAAGTATAGCATAACTTGGTTAATTTGTTAAGCATTTTTTGCTATAAAATGAAAGAAAAAAAGCCGTTGAACCAACAACGGCTTCCATGGATGGCTGCTTTCATTTTCTCAAATATTTTTATAATAGCACAATGCCGGCCTTTTCGCATTTTTCCTTGGTTTCCCGATCCCAGTAAGAGGACTGCACTTCGCCGATATGCGCCTTGCCCAGCAACAGCATGCACATGCGGCTCTGGCCGATACCGCCGCCAAGCGTCAGGGGCAATTCGCCCTTCAAAAGAGCCTGATGGAAGGGCAGGTTTCGCCTTTCTTCCTTTCCGGCCAGCATCAGCTGCTTTTCCAGGGATGCGGGCGATACCCGAACGCCCATGGAGGAAATCTCCATTGCGCAGTCCAGCACATCATCCCAGAACATGATATCGCCGTTCATTTCCCAATCGTCATAGTCGGGAGCCCGGCCGTCGTGGGGCTTGCCAGATTTCAGCTTGCCGCCGATTTGCAAAATGCCAACGGTTTTATGCTCTTTCACAAACAGGTTTTCTCTTTCCTTGCCCGTTTTATCGGGATAGAGGTCTTCCAATTCCTGCGTGGTTACAAAAGTGATGTCCCGCTTCAATTCCGTTTTCACTTGAGGGTACTGCCACTTCAGCATATCCAGCGTCACGCAGATGGCCGTCACGATGCGCTGCATGGCATCCTTCAGGGTGTCCATGGTGCGTTCTTCTTCGCTGATGACCTTTTCCCAGTCCCACTGATCCACATACACCGAATGGAGGTTATCCAGTGTTTCGTCCCTACGGATGGCGTTCATATCGGTATAGATGCCTTCCCCCACCGGGAAATCATACCGGGCCAGGGCCATACGCTTCCATTTGGCCAGGGAATGCACCACCTGCGCTTCTTCCCCCGTTTCCAGCATGTCGAAGGAAACAGGCCGCTCCACCCCGTTCAAATCGTCATTCAGCCCCGACGCCCCGTCCACAAACAGGGGAGCAGACACCCTCTTCAAATGCAGCGCATGGGAAAGGTTGCCCTGAAACAGCTTTTTAATCAGTGCAATGGCTTCCTGGGTTTCGTAAAGGGACAGGGAAGACTGATACCCTGCAGGGATGACGGTGCGGCTCATAAAAAGAAGCCTCCTTCAGCGGATAATATACACAGCATAGCAAGGAAAAAAGCCTTTGTCAACGCAAACAATGTATTTTTTCCGCTTCCTTTTTCATGGGCAGCAGAGGATTGCCCCTATATAACCGGCCAAGCAGGCCATCAGCGCACAGAAAATGGTGTGCCTCGCATGCTTCACCTTTGCTGCGGACAGATAAACCGCCGTGGTATAGAAGATGGTTTCGCTGGAGCCCATCATCACCCCGGCCAAGAGGCTTTCCCGGCTGTCCGGACCGCATTTTTCCATGATGTTTTCCACCATCGCCAACGCCCCGGAACCGGATAAGGGCCGCATCAGCATCAGCGGCACAACCTCCGCCGGCAGGCCGATTTTTTCCGTAACCGGCAGCAAAAAAGCGCATAACGCTTCGTTCAGCCCGCTTTCCTCCCACACCCGAATGGCCGCCAGCATCACCATCAGGGAGGGCAATATCCCGGCAGCCGTCCTTACCCCTTCCCTTGCTCCATCCACAAAGCCTTCATACACCGGCACTTTTTTCACAAAAGCATAGCCCAGACAAAAAAGGGCGAACACGCTTAAAACCATGCCTTTTTCTCCATCCATTTGCAGCATAAAATGCCAAATAGCGTGGAAATCCCCGTGGCTATCATCCCCGGCCAAATCACCGCTTCCGGGTTTGCCGCCCCATGCGCCATACGAAGAGCCACCACCGTGGATGGCATCAATTGCACGGAAGAGGCGTTAATCACCAAAAACATGCAAAGGGCGTTGCTTGCCCTGTCCCCATCTGCCAGCCGCCTGGCCGCTTCTATCCCCATGGGCGTTGCCGCATTGCCAAGCCCCAGCATATTGGCAGAAAGGTTCATCGTCACATAGGAAAGTGCTTCTTCCGGCACCTTCCCCATCAAAAACCGCAGCGGCTTTCGCATGATGCGGTTCAGCTTTTCCGTCACGCCGGAAAGAGACAAAAGCTTCATCAATCCGCAGAAAATGGCCATCACGCCCATCATATCCATCACAAGCCCAATCCCGTCCTTTGCCCCCTCCATCAGGGCTGAAAAAACCCTGTCCCCCCGGCCGGTCATCAAGCCATAGAAAAGCCCCATTCCCAGCAGCACAAAAAACACAATCTGCAGCATTTTCCGCCTCTTTATTTGAAAAAATTTTTGACAAACGGTATTTATTCCTTGACAAACGGTGCTATTTTCCTGTACAATAGCTTTGTTAAACTGCACTATCGCAACACACATTCAGGAGGCAAAACATATGAAGTCCACAGGTGTAGTCAGAAAGATGGATGACCTGGGTCGCATCGTTATCCCGATCGAACTGCGCAGAAACCTGGATATCGGCTTGAGAGATTCCCTTGAAATCTTCGTGGAAAAAGACAAAATCGTCCTGCGTAAATTCCATCCCGCCTGCATCTTCTGCAATGATGCACGGGACGTGGTGAGCTATAAGGACAAGCTGATCTGCAAGAATTGTCTGGAAGAGATGAAAAATCAGCTTTAATCCCTGCTCTTTATGTATGCAAAAAAGCACGGCGTCATACCGTGCTTTTTTATTTTGCTTTTTTCACATCACAAAGCCAAATAAAATCGCTTCTACAACAAACACCGCTGCGCAGGCGGAAAGAGCCACCGCCGTCAGGCTTTTGCCCTTCAAGGCCATCCCTGCCGCTACGATCACCCCGGCCAAGGCAGACCAGATGCTGCCTGTGGAAGAAAACACCGCCGGGAAGGTCATGGCCGCCAGCACGGCATAAGGCACATAGTAAAAGAACGACCGCCAGAAGGGGGAGGTTATCTTTCTGCGAAACAGCGTAAAGGGCAGCATACGAATCAAATACGTTACCGCCGCCATCACCGCTACATACACAAGCACCATCATTCGCATAGCGTCTCCTCCTCCCGGATGGGCATCACGGCAGATAAGGCAAACGCCGCAACAATGGAGCTGATGATAATCACAAATCCGCCAGACAAAAAGGAAAAGCAGGGCACGAACGTCAGCACGCAGGAAACCCCGGCTGCCAGCACCACGCAAGGCAGCACGCCCTTTTCTGACTTCATGGGCGGCAAAATGATGGCAATGAACATGGCATACAGCGCAAGCCCCAACGCCTGTGTAATCATCTGGGGCAGAATATTCCCAGCCACGGCACCCAGCAGCGTGCCCAACGCCCAGCCGATATAGGGAGCCGTTGCCAAGCCGCTGAAATAACGTGCCCCCACGGGATGGGGCTTGCTGGACGAAACGGCGAAAATCTCGTCCGTAATGAAAAAGCTGAAAAACAGCCTTTTCCCGGTGGTCATCCCATCATCCAGCCGCTGGGTCAAGGCCACGCCCATCAGGGCATACCGCAGGTTAATCACCAATTGCGCCAACGCCATTTCAATCAGCCCGGCCCCGGTAATCACCCCGGCTTTTATAACGCTTTCCAATACCTTCACCCCAGCCACTTGCCCGGCAGAGGTTAAATTCAGCATGGAAATCAGCACCGTTTCTGCCGAAAAAATCCCGGCAGCCACGGCCATAATGCCAAAGCCGAAGGATACCGATAAATACCCAAGCCCAATGGATAATCCATCCCGGAACCCCTCCAAATACCCATAGGGCGAAACCTTCTTTTGCATCATCCTTTTCCCTTCGCTAAAAACAGAAAATTCAGACGTTATCTTATCATATATCACCCATCTGCGTCAAACAGCGGTGACAAAAGAATGCAAATGCACGCCAAACCCTCCCTTTTGCTTCCGCTGCCATTGACAGGAGCGTTTTTTCTTTTTTATAATGCAGGCAGAAGAAACTGCATACGATTGTGCCGAAAGGAGAATTTCCATGTCCAATCCTTTATTTGATACTTCCCTTTCCTTTGAGGAACGCATTGATTGGCTTTTGAAAAACCTGACCGTTGACGAAAAATTAGGCTGGATGGCTTCCCGGCTGCCAGGCTGCGAGAGGCTTTGCATATTGCCCTTCGGCCTTGGGGGCGAAGCCGCCCACGGCGTAGAAGCACGCAACGACCAAAACGGCCTGGGCAAGCCGGATTATTCCACCTCCTTCCCCCAGCCCATCGGCATGAGTGCCACATGGGATCCGGATTTGATCCGGGCTTGCGGCGAAGTGGTGGGAACGGAGGCCAGAGTCATCAACAAACGCCATCCCGGCCGGGGACTCAGCCGATGGGCACCCACTGTGGATATCGAGCGTGATCCCCGCTGGGGGCGCAATGAGGAAGGCTACGGCGAAGACCCCTTCCTGATTGGTAAAATGGCCGGGGCGTATATCGAGGGCATGCAGGGCAATGACGAAAAATATCTGCGCTGCGCCGCTACCCTAAAGCATTTTTACGCCAATAACACCGAAGAAGGCCGGGCGTGGAAGACCTCCGATGTTGACCCCCGGAACAAATATGAACTGTATCTGGAGCCCTTCCGCCGCTGCATTGAGGAGCATAACGCCCAAGGCATCATGACCGCCTATAACCGCATCAACGATAAGGTGGGCATCCTGAACGATGATGTGAAAAATATCCTGAAAAAGCAATATGGCCTCACACATGCCGTGGGTGACGGCGGAGCTTTGAATCTCGTGGTTTCCTGCCAGCATTATTTCGGTAACCATGCCGAGGCCATTGCCGCCGCCCTGAAAGCCGGCACCGACGGCATGAGCGATAACCCCGTGATGGTGGAAAAGGCCGCACGGGATGCCTTTGAACAAGGCTTAATCACAGAGCAGGATCTGGATACTGCCATCCGCAATAAGGCTATGGTCGCCATGCGGCTTGGGCATTTTGACGGGGAAAAGAACCCCTTCGCCCATTACGGCGAGCAGGATATCTGCACCGAAAAAGCCAACGCCCTTTCCCTGAAAGCAGCGGAAGAAAGCCTTGTTCTTTTGAAAAACGAAAATCTCTTGCCCCTGCAAAAGGACGAAACCGTCTCCCTCCTTGGCCCCATGGCCGACAGCTGGTATCAGGACTGGTACGGCGGCGAGCCCCCCTGCAAGAAAACAGTGAAGGACGGCTTTGATGCCCTCGGCATCCCCTATACCGCCTTTGACGGCTGGAACCGGGTGATGCTGCGGTTCGGGGAAAAGGGAGCGTATGTGAACGAAGACGGCTCCGTTTCCCTGTCCGACACGCCGGATGTGTTTGTGATGGAAGATTTCGGCGAAAACTGCTATCTGTTCAAGTGCGTCCGCACCAATAAATACCTTTCCATGCAAATGCCCAAAGGCCCCGGCGTGCTCTATCACCCCATCGCCGCCGATGCGGAAAAGCCCTTCAACTGGTTCACGGTGCAAATTTTCCATTTCGAGGAAAAGGACGGCCGGCAGATTCTTCTGAACCGCTTCTATTGGCCGGTGGAAATAGAAGAAGGGCGTCTCATGTCCGGCAAGGGCTATGGGGGCACGCCTGTCACCATTGAAATCGTGGAGGACGGCATTGCAAAGGCCGTTAAAATGGCAAAGAGCGCAAAGAATGCCATCGTGGCCTTGGGGCAAACACCCCTCATCCCGGCCAAGGAAGAATACGATCGGCACACCTTGGTGCTGCCCCCCCATCAGCAGAAGCTGATGGAAGCCGTTCTTTCTGCCAATCCCAACACCGCCCTTGTGCTCGTTGCCAATTACCCCCATCTGATTCCCTTTGCCAAGGAAAAAGTGCCTGCCATTTTGCTTTCCGCTTCCGGCAGTCAGCAGATGGGCCCGGCCATCGCCAATGCCCTCTTTGGCCTCCATGCCCCGGCCGGACGGCTGAACATGACATGGTATGAAACGGACGACCTTCCCTCCATCGACGATTATGACATCATCCGCACCAAGCGCACCTATCGCTATTATGATGGAAAGCCCCTGTTCCCCTTCGGCTTTGGCTGCACCTATACGTCTTTCCGTTACAGCGATTTTTCCGTAGTTCTGAAAGACAAAGATACCCTTTCCTTCTCCTTCGCCGTGGAAAATACCGGCAGCGTTACCAGCGACGAAGTGGCGCAGGTGTATGCAATTGCGCCTTCTTCCCGGGCGCAAAAGCCCCTGCGGCAATTGGTGGGCTTTGAAAGGCTGCATGCTGTGAAGCCCGGCGAAAAGCGCATTGTTTCCCTTACTGCGCCCGTGTCTGAGCTGCGGTTTTATGACGTGATCAGCCGCTCTCTCATGGTGGAAGCAGGGGAATACCGCTTTTTTGCCGGCTCTTCCAGTGCTGACGATGCCCTTTCCGCTGCTCTTTTCATTCCCGGAGAAAAGACCGGCAAACGTGATATGAAGAAAATCACCCCGGCGAATCATTACGACGATTGCGAAAACGTGACGCTTTTGCAGGGCACCATCGGCTATGCCTGCATCGCCCCCAAGCTGGATGTGCCCTATGCCATCGCTGCCTACCGGGACTGCGCCTTTGACGAAGACTGCGCCCTGCTTTCCCTGCGCTTAATGAGCGTGCAGGGCGGCAGTGTGACGGTGCTTTTGAACGGCGTGGAAATCGGCCATTGGCAGGGCGATACCCGAACCTGCGAACATCGCAGCGCACCGCCCATGAGCCGCTTTGCCGAAAAGGAAATTGCCGCAAGGGCACGGGAACGCCGGCCCATCTGGGAAGATATTGATTTTGAACTGCCCCTCGATGTGCCGGAAGGGGAGATTGTCCTCCGCATGGACGGGGATATCCGCATCAGCTTCCTCCAATGCAAAAAAGCCCCCGGCGAAAGGAAAATCCGGCTGGGCATTGCCAACTGAACAGCAAACGCCGTTTCTTCGATAGAGGCGGCGTTTTTGTTTGCTTTTTCCCCTTCCTTTGCGTTATAATGAACGGGATTCATTTGCTGAAAATCGATTGAACGCTGAAAGGAAATAAACCATCATGCAGCTGCATTTTGAAAACGCCGCCCTGCACAAAGATCAAGTGAACCGCCTGTTTCTCTCCGCCTTCCCCAAGGATGAGCGGCCGCCCGTTTCCCTTTTGTATCGGCGGCATCGGCAAAAAAAGGCCAAGTTCCATGCGGTAATGGACGGGGATGTTTTCGTAGGGCTCGCCCTGTTGACTGGCACGGAAAGCGTGCAGACGCTGATGTTTCTGGCCGTGGAAGGAAAGCACCGGGGCAAAGGCTATGGCAGCGAAATTCTGCGCAGGGTAAAGGAAGAATACAAAAACGTTTCCTTCTTCCTTTGCGCAGAGCCTTTGGACGAAAAGGCGGAAAACGCAAAAGAGCGTGAAAACCGCCTGCAATTTTATGCCCATAACGGCTTTCACGAAATCGGCATGATGGTTCGGGAAGCAGGGGTGGATTATACCGTGCTCACCCCCGGTCAGCCCCTTACCTATGCCCAATACAAGGAATGCGTTTTAGCCTTTTTCGGGTGGCTGCGCTTTCATCTTATCATCAATCGCTTTTAATTTCCGGCAAGCACCCCGGCAGGAATTTTATTTCTGCCGCAGGCCCTTGCCGGGCTTTCTTTTTTAGTCAGAACATGGTAAAATAAATAAGTTATCATCTTTTATCCGGAGGACAGCATGCAGGAGCTGAAATTTCTCGGCAAATACATCAAAAACCACTGGCTGCAATATGTGCTGGGCATTGCCGCCCTTTTTGCCGTGGATCTTGTGAACACCTATATCCCGGAATTTACCGGCCATATCACCGACGGCCTGAACAACGCCTCCATCAACATGCAGAGTGTGATGAGCCTCGTTTGGAAAATCCTGCTCATGGGCTGCGTGATCGCCCTTGGGCGGTTTGGCTGGCGGTTCTTTTTGTTCGGTGCCGCCCGCTCCATCGAGAGGGAATTGAGAGACGATATGTTTCACCATCTGGAAGGCCTGTCCATGCGCTATTATAACGCCCATAAAACGGGCGATCTGATGGCGCATTTCACCAATGATTTGATGAGCGTCAGGATGCTGGTGGGCATGACGGTGATCACTACTTTTGACGCATCGGTGATGCTGATTTTGGTGCTTTTCAAGATGATTACCTATGTGGATCTGAAGCTGACCCTTATCGCCGTCATTCCCTTGATTCTTATCATTTTTGCCGATTATTTTTACGGCAAGGCTATGCACAAACGCTTCCTTGCCAAGCAGGAAGCCTTTTCCGACCTCACCGATCAGGTGCAGGAATCCGTCAGCGGCATCAGGGTCATCAAGGCCTTCGTGCAGGAGAGAAAAGAGCTGTACGCCTTTGCCAAAACCAATCTGAAAAACAAGGATAAAAATATGGCTGTGGTGCGGCTGCGTGCGCTGTTTATGCCGGTGCTGGATTTGATTATCGGGGCAAGTTTGCTGATCACGCTGCTCCTTGGCGGGTATCTGGCCATAGAAGGCACCATTTCTGTTGGCCAGTTCATCGCCTTCAATTCCTATATCGGCATGCTGGTGTGGCCTATGATGGCGGTAGGCGAATGTATCACTTCCGTGTCCCAGGGCATGGCTTCCCTGCGCCGCATTTTCCGCATTTTCTGCGAAAAGCCGGAAATTGTGGACGGGGAAAATGTGCGCAAAGACGTGAAAACATTGCAGGGCGAAATCGCAATCAAAAACCTCACCTTCGCCTATCCCGACGCCTGTAAAACAACGGTGCTGAAAGATATTTCCGTGCATGTACCGGCCGGCTCCTCCCTTGCTGTCATGGGGCGCACCGGCAGCGGCAAAACAACCTTTGCCAATCTCCTGCTTCGCCTCTACGACTGCGACGAAAACGCCATCCTGCTGGACGGCATTCCTCTGCGGCAATTGCCCCTGCACACCCTCCGGGAAAACATCGCCTATGTGCCCCAGGATAATTTTCTCTTTTCTGATACCATCGAGAATAACATCTCATTCGGCGTGGAAAACTGCCCCTTTGCAGACATCGAGCAGGCGGCCAAAGATGCCTGTATTCATGACAACATCATGGATTTCCCGGATGGGTATCAGACCGTGGTGGGTGAAAGAGGGGCCACCATTTCCGGCGGTCAGAAGCAGCGTTCTTCCATCGCACGGGCTCTTTTGAAGGATGCCCCCATCCTGATTTTAGACGATGCCCTTTCCGCTGTTGATACGGACACCGAAGAAAAGATTCTTCAAAACCTGAAAGAGAATCGAAAAGGCAAAACCACCATCCTTATCGCCCACCGCATTTCCACCCTCCAGCAGGCCGATCAGATTATGGTGCTGGACGACGGCAAGCTGTGCGAATTGGGCAGCCATGAAGACCTGCTGACCCTTGACGGCATCTATGCCGGGGTCTACCGCAAGCAACAGCTGGAGAAGCAGCTGGAAGGGGAAGGCGGTGACGCAGAATGAGCCTGTTCAAAAAGAAAATCGACGAAACCAACGATGTGCATTATGAGGGCAACGCCCTGCTGCGCATGCTGGGCTATATGAAGGGCTATAAAAAGGCCATGTTCCTTTGCTTCGGCTTGGTGATTGTGATTACCATTCTGGAGCTTTTGCGGCCGGAGCTTATCGGCAACGCCATTGATAAATTCATCAACGGCCCCTATCAGCCCGGCGAAATGGTGAAGGAGAGGTTCCTTGGCGTTTTGCAAGCTGCCGGGATTTATCTGGCAGTGCTGCTGCTTTTGTTCGTTTGCAACCGGGTTGTGTACATCACATTGCAAAAAACCGGCCAGAGCATCATCTATGACTTGCGGAATGAAGTGTTTGCCCATGTGCAAACGCTGTCCATGCGCTTTTTCGATACCACGCCGGTTGGCAAAATCGTCACTCGTGTCACCAACGACGTGGAAGCCATCAACGACCTTTATTCCAACATCCTGGTAAACCTGTTCCGCAACCTCATCAAGATTATCGGCCTTACCGTTGCCATGCTGGCTCTTAACGTGCGGATTGCGCTGTTTGGGTTCATCATGATCCCCATCGTCATTGCCCTCACCATCATTTTCCGGAAGATCGCAAGGAAAGCATACAGCGTGGTGAAAACCAAAATCACCTCCCTCAATACCTACCTCTCCGAGCATCTTTCCGGCATGAAGCTGATCCAGATTTTCAATCAGGAAGAAAGAAAATATCAATCTTTCCGGGATAAGAGCGGCCAGCTTTACAATGCCGGATACAAAGAACTGATGGTGAACGCCATCTTCCGCCCCTGCATTTATCTGACCAGCATCATCGCCCTTGCCATCGTGCTGGGCACGGGCAGCAGCGGCGTCCTTTCCGGAGCCATCACCATCGGCGTGCTGTATAAATTCGTGCAGTACATCAACGCTTTCTTTGAGCCCGTGCAGAACCTGGCCGAGCAATTGACCACCCTGCAATCCGCCATCGCATCCGCTGAAAAAATCTTCACGCTTCTCGATACCAAGCCCATCGTGAACGACCCGGAGCAGCCTCAAACGTTGCCCCAGATCAAAGGGGAAATCACCTTTGAAAACGTGTGGTTTGCCTATAACGAAGTGGATTTTGTGCTGCGGGATGTGTCTTTCACCATCAAGCCCGGCCAGAAGGTAGCCTTTGTGGGGGCCACCGGGGCCGGAAAATCCTCCATTTTGAACCTGATTGGCCGCTATTATGACGTGCAAAGAGGCAGCATCAAAATAGACGGTGTGGATATCCGCCTCCTTTCCCGTGAGCAAATTCGCAGTGCCATCGGCCAGGTGCAGCAGGATGTGTTCATCTTCACCGGGGATATCGCTTCCAACATCCGCCTGCGCAATGAAGAAATCACGGATGAACAGGTGCAGGAAGCCGCCGTTTATGTGAACGCCAATCATTTCATTGAAAAGCTGCATAACGGCTATAAAGAGCACGTTTCCGAGCGGGGCAGCACCTTCTCCGCCGGCCAGCGGCAGCTGCTGTCCTTCGCAAGGACGCTGGCTTATGACCCGGCTATCCTTATTTTAGACGAAGCTACCGCCAATATCGACACCGAAACGGAGCAGTGGATTCAGGACGCTTTGCAAAAGCTGATGCAGGGGCGCACCACCATCATGGTGGCGCACCGGCTGTCCACCATCCAGCATGCGGATAAAATCATCGTCATGCACAAGGGCAAAATCCGGGAAGAAGGCACCCATCAGGAGCTTCTGGACAAAAACGGCATCTATAAAAAGCTCTACGAATTGCAATTGGCCGGGCTGGAAGAAAAGGCGTAAAGGAGAATCGATATGCAGCGGCTGCTTGGCGAAATGCGAAAAGCGGATCAGGCATACGGCCTGATTCAAGCAAACGACCGCGTCTTGGTGGGCGTTTCCGGGGGCAAGGATTCTCTTGCTCTGCTTGCCCTTTTGGCCGCATACCGCACTTTCTCCCCGCATCCCTTTTCGCTGGAAGCAGCATGCCTGAAAATCGGTGAACCCTTTGAAACAGAGAAAATCGACGCTTTCTGCCGGGAAAGGGAGGTTCCCTTCACCCTGATCGAAGAAAACTTTCTGCCGCAATTGGAAAAAGAAAAAAGCCCCTGCGCCCTGTGCGCAAGGCTTCGCCGGGGCATCCTTTTGAAAGCGGCGGAAGATTTGCATTGCAATAAGCTGGCTCTTGGGCATCATCGGGACGACGTGATGGAAACCTATCTCATGAGCACGCTGTTTGAAGGCCGGTTTTATGCCCTGCAGCCCAAGCGTACAATGGAAAAAGGCAATATCACCCTCATCCGGCCCCTGATTGACGTGAAGGAGGGCAGCATTGAAGCGTTAGCCCGCCGCCTGCAATTCCCGGTTGCCAAAAACCCCTGCCCCGTGGATGGGTTCACCAAGCGACAGGAAATGAAAGAAACCCTCCGGGCACTGGAGAAAAAGTTTCCCGGAGCCTTGGAGCATTTTCATTCCGCCCTGAAGGGGGACAGATAAATGCTCTACAGCCGCTATCAAGCCGCACGGGATGCCGCATGGCGCACGCTGATTCGCTTTGACATCTCTTCCCTGCCGGTGGATGTGGAAAGAATCGCCAAGGAACTGCGCATTGATATTCAGCCATGGCCGGATAAAACCCAAACCCCCGTTTTATTTGCCCTGCTGCCGGAAAACGCCGCCGCCGCTTCCCTGCGGATTGACGGCGTTTGGCGCATTTTCACAAAGCCCAATCTGCCATACAGCCGCTATCGCTTTGCCGTGGCGCACGAGCTGGGTCATCTGATCCTGCAGCACAAAACGGTAAAGCTGAAAAACGGCGTATACACCTTTGACGGTTCAGAAAACACCGGGGATATTCTACCGGAAGCGGAAAAGGAAAGCGACACCGACGCCGATATGTTTGCCATCCGGCTGCTGGCCCCTGCCTGCGTGCTGCACAGTTTGCACATTGCTTCCCATCGGGATATTGCTTTCCTGTGCGGCTTGCCGGAAAACGCCGCCCAAATGCGCTCGGATAGAATGGCTCTGCTTAATGGCCGCAACGCCTATTACACCAACCCCTTGGAAAAGAAGGTGCAGCAGCTGTTTTGGCCCTTCATCCGAAAAAAGCAGGCGGAAAACGTGCCCCATGCCAAGGAAAGCGTCTCTTTTCCCTTACAACTGCCGCAAAGGGCGCAGCCGCCATCCAAGGAAAGAAAGCCTTTCCCCCTGTGGGCTGCGGTGCTTATTGCCGCAATTGTTATCGCCCTTTTGCTTTTCGTAAAATAAACTGCTATAATGGCATGAGAAACGAATGTTGAATCGTTCTATCATCGGGAGGGAATACTGATGCAGGAAGCCACAAAACAATTATGCGACGCCATTCAGCGTAGCCCCGAATATCAGGAATATGCCCGCTACAAGGCAGAAATCGATGCAGACAGCGGCATTCAGGCTCTGGTCAAGGAATATAAGCGGCTGCAAATCGCCGTTCAGATGCGTGTGCTGGCCGGGCAGGGCATGGACGACGATGAAGGCCGCCGGTTTCAGCAGCTCAGTGCCCTGCTCTTTGCCGATCAGCGCACCTCCAGCTTTTTGCTGTCGGAAATGCGGCTGCAAAAGATGATGGCCGAAGTATTTCAAAAAATCACCCGTGCCGCCGGGATGGATATGCCCATGCCGGTGTGAGGATAAGGGAGGCAGCCTTTGAAAGATTATCATGATCCCAGAGAGGAATATTCCGCCGAGGACTTGCATCAGGACAGGAAATACGGCCTGTTCTGGTACAGCTGGCTGTGGCACATGCTGCGCCCGGTGGCCTTGTTTTTGTGCGTGCTGATTGTGGCAGGCGGCATCATCATGGCCGGGTGGAACTGGATAGACCGCAGCTTTTTCGCCCCTGTGGACGAAACCGACCCAACCCCCATCACCTTTACCGTCGCTTCCGGCTCCAGCCTCACCCGTGTTTCCAACAATCTGGAAGAAAAGGGGCTTATCCATAACCGCACGGTGTTCAAATACTATGCCGACTTTCTGGGCTATGGGCAAAAGATTCAGGCCGGGGATTATCTGGTCAGCAAAAATATGAGCATGCACGAAATCATGAACCTGCTCACCACCGGCGACGGCAACCCCCTCACCCGGAACATCACCATCATCCCCGGCTGGACGGTGAATGATATCGCCGCTTATCTCAAAAAAGAAGGCATCATTTCCGCAGAGGAAGATTTCCTCGCCCTCTGCCGCACCGGCCAGGAATACAGTGCTTATTATTACATCAATGATGTTTTGAAAACTTCCACTGTCGGCCAGCGGCTCTATGCGCTGGAAGGGTATCTTTCCCCAAACACCTATGAAATCTACACCGACGCTTCTGCCGGGGATATCGTGAAAAAACTGCTTTCCCAGACGGAAGCCGTCTATCAGGAAGGCTACCACGACAGGGCCAATGAGCTGGGGCTTACCATGGATCAGGTAATAACGCTGGCTTCCATGATTGAAAAAGAAGCCAAAACGGCGGATTTCAGTAAGGTTTCCGCCATCTTCCATAACCGCCTGCGCCAGAATATGGCCTTGGGCAGCGATGTGACCATCAAATACGCATCCGGTGTCAGGCGCATGAGCCTCACCAATGAGGATTTGAACCTCAATTCCCCCTATAACTCCTATAAATACAAGGGCTTGCCGCCAGGGCCCATCTGCTCCCCCTCCGCCGGAGCCATTCAGGCCGCCCTTTACCCGGACGAACAATTCCTACAGGAAAATTACCTTTACTTCTGTTCCAAAGACCCCAATACCGGGGAATTGCACTTCAGCCGCACGCTGCAAGAGCACGAGCAGGCTGTCAGCATCTATGCGCCGTTGTGGAAGGCATGGGATAAGGAACAGGGTTTATAAGAAAACAGGAGAGAAGCACTTATGCACACACCCGAATTGCTGGCCCCGGCCGGAGGCATGCCTCAGCTGAAAGCCGCTTTGCGCTTTGGTGCCGATGCGGTGTATGGGGCACTGCAAAATTATGGCTTGCGTGCCTTTGCCGGAAATTTTACATGGGAAACGCTGGCAGAAGCCCTTTCTCTCTGCCATGCCAAAGGCAAGAAATTTTACCTGACGCTGAATATCCTGCCCTATGACGAAGAAATGCAGGGGCTGATAGACACGGCGAAAAAAGCCCATGAAATGGGCGTGAATGCCGCCATCGTCAGCGATCTTGGGGTCTTCCTTGCCCTGCGAAAGCACGTGCCCTCCCTTCCCTTGCACATCAGCACCCAAGCCAATACCCTGAACAGCGAAACGGCTCTTTTCTTCGCCGAAGCGGGCGCAGAACGAGTGGTGTTAGCCAGAGAGCTTTCCCTGCAAAAAATAGCCGAAATGCGCAAAAAGCTGCCCTCCAGCATTGAGATTGAAACTTTCGTCCACGGGGCCATGTGCATGAGCTATTCCGGCCGCTGCATGCTCAGCGACCATCTCACCGGCCGGGGCGGAAACCGGGGTGCCTGCGCCCAGCCCTGCCGCTGGGAATACGCCTTGGTGGAGAAAAAACGCCCCGGCGAATATATCCCCATTGAGGAAGATGGGCGGGGCACTTATCTGCTTTCAGCCTATGACCTTTGCATGCTGCATCACCTGCCCGAAATGATAAACGCCGGCATTTCCAGCCTGAAAATCGAAGGCCGCATGAAAACAGAATATTATGTAGCCAACACGGTGAACGTATACCGCCATGCGCTTGACCTGCTGAAAGACAGCGAAGAAAAATATTTAGCCGCCCTGCCGCAGCTGGAAAATGACCTGCTCAAGGCCAGCCACCGTGCCATGAACACCGGCTTTTTCTTCGGCGATCCAAGGCCTGCCGCCGGGGCGAACGGCTTCAGCCAGAACATGGAATATGTGGCACGGGTGGAGCATTTTGAAGATGGCCTCGCCACCCTGCACCTGAAAAACCGCTTCTATGTGGGCGATACGCTGGAGCTTCTCTGCCCGGAAGGCAGTAAACCCTTCACGGTGGAAAAAATCATCCTGAAAGATACCAAAGAAGCGGTCAACACCGTTTCCATCGCCGGGCAACAGGTGATGATCCCCTTGCCCTTCGCCGCCCAAGCAGGCGATTTCCTCCGGGGACCCAATCGCAATCACAAATAAAATAGGCGTCAGTGGGGATGATGAAAAGGAAGGATTTATCCTTCACTTTCCATCATACAAACAACGAAACCGCAAGCCATGATTGGCTTGCGCTTTTTTGTACTGCTGTGATAGAATGAAAGCGATAAGCTGGAATTTGACGAGGTGATTAAATGATAAATGTTACTACTTGGATACAAAACTTTTTGCAGACATTAAATGAGACATTCGCAAATCGTGTATGGTTTGTTGGCTTGCAAGGCAGTTATGGCCGTGGTGAAGCAACTGAAACGAGCGACATTGATATTGTTGTCATTTTGGATGAATTGTCTGCTATGGACATTCAAACTTATCATGACATGCTGGATACCATGTCTCACAGGGAATTGATTTGTGGTTTCCTTTCAGGTAAAAAGGAAATACTGAATTGGGAGCCGTCTGATCTGTTCCAGTTTTGCCACGACACCACGCCAATCAAGGGAAGCCTTGACGAAGTGATGACAGTTATTGATGAAAGTGCTGTGAAGAGAGCAATCAAAATCGGTGTCTGCAACATATTCCACGGATGTGTACATAATATGCTGTATGAAAAGAGCGAAGATATTTTGCGGGGGCTGTATAAATCTGCCTCTTTCGTTGTACAGGCAATTGCTTTCAAGCAAACCGGAAGCTATATCAGCCATCAAAAAAAATTGCTCCAAGTTGTATCTTCTGATGAACGGGCCGTTGTCGAAACCTTCTTGAATTTGAAAAACGGCGGAACAGTAGATTTCAATTTGATGTCCGAAACATTGTTTGCTTGGTCAAAAAAATGGATTTCTGAAAACAGTTAAACAACTCCCCATTTGTTGAGCAGACAAAAACAGATTTCCGCCCTTTCAGAAAGACGCAATTATACGCACCGTTCCGGTGCATTGCTTATGCAATCACATAAAGCAAACGAGCATCCAAACACGGATGCTCGTTTGTTCGCTGCAGGATAAACTGTTCCTTAAGAACTCCCTCCCCGTCAGGCGACTGTTTTGCGGTTGCGGGGTTTGTCAACGGTCTGAGGCGTGTTTCCAATCAGGAAGCACGCCTCATTTTTCTTTTTCAGCTTTCCCGCTGCATGCGGTTTTGCACTTTGCTTTCGTACATCTTGGCATCAGCGATACGCACAATGCCCATCACCGACATGCCGCCGTTCAGGGGAATCCGGGCACCACCGATGCTGGCGGAAAGGGTGTACGGCCACTGATAGCGTTCGTTCATTTTGCTGATTTCCCGGCGGAAACGTTCAATGCGCTCCTGCACCGCATTGGCTTCATAATCCCCGATGCCGATCACATAAAATTCATCGCCGCCGGCACGGACGCACAATTCGTTTTCGCCCGTAATGCGCATGGCCGCCCGGCAAACGGCACCGATGGCCTGATCGCCTTCGTCGTGGCCGAAGGTATCGTTGATGTATTTTAGCTTATCCATGTCAATCACGAAGGCCAGCACCTGATCGTTATCCTTGGCCTTTAGCAGCATCTGATCTAAAAGCAGTTCCATCCCCCGGCGGTTATAAACGCCGGTCATGCCGTCCCTTGTGGAGAGGGTTTCCAGTTTATGTTCCGTGCGGATAATTTCAAGGCCGCTGCTGACATTCTTCAGCCAATTGCGCACCACGCAGTTCAGCCGATGGGGCTTATTCAAATCATGACGCAGCACCGCATAGCCCATGGGCTGGTCCAGGAAATGCACCGGCATGAAATAGAAGGCAGAGGGCGCATGGCTTTCGCTGCCCAAATCCGGCAGCATCTGCCGGGTGTGGAAGAGGGGCCCGTTCTGATAATGCCCGGAATCCAGCTCCGGGGTATTGTGAATCACATTGCGAATCTTGGAGGGATAGCCCGTTTTGGTGCAAAGATCGCTGTTGAGCCAGTTTTCATCCAGACAAAGGTAAAATTCCTCATAATCCCCCAGCAGATAGGAGAAGGAATAGATATTATGGATACATTCTTCCGGCGAGCCGGAATCGGACAGATATTCCAGCATATTGCTGTCCAGTAAAATGCCGATATCCATGGGCTTCTTCCCGGAAGAAAAATCGTGATCCAGATAATAGACGGACTCCCGCAGGGTAGCAATCACTTCCTGCAAATTATGATTGCAGCCGCAGCTCATGCCGGCACGCATATGCTGCTGTGCTTGGGATTCGCAGGGCAAGATGGGCGCACCGGGATCCATCTCCCGGCGAAGGGCGTCCACTGCCTCTGCTGTGGCCACGGAGCAGTCCGGGGAATAGGTGGTGATGGAAACGGGACTGATGGCCGCTTCATTGGTGGCATCAAAGCCGGTAATCACAATATCCTCCGGCACCCGGATGCCATTTTCATGCAGCCGTTTGGCCAGGCTGATGGCCATATGGTCGTTGGCGCAGATGACGGCGTCCGGCCTCTCCACTTCGCCGGAAAGGATCCTGTCCGCCATCTCATTGCCGCTGGGATACCAGAAATCGCCGTAGAAAACATGCTCTTCATGGAAGGGCAGGCCTTTTTCTTCCAATACATCTTTAAAGCCGTTCACCCGGTCCATGGAATCGGGGCTGCCTTTGGGCCCGGTGAGAAAATAGACCTTTTTCCGTCCGTGCACGTCCATCACATGACGGGCAATTTCCCGGAAGGTAGGCCTGTCGCTGATCATGAAATAGGGATAGTTCTTTACGGATGCGCCCACGGCAACGATGGGCTTTTTGCATTTTTGCTCCAATAAATCAGTCACTTGCCGGATCACATCCCGGCCTTGGCTCAACGTCAGGGAAATGGCGTCAATAATGACCCCGTCCAACAAATCAAAATTGATCAGCTGATAGATGTTCATTTCCCCGGCCAGATATTTATCCTGGGAAAAATTTACCGACACCAGCGAGGAAAAAACCGCCAGTTCGTACCCGTAAGCATGACAACGAGCGCAGACGCCTTCCAGCATCCGCTGCGCATTAACCGATTCAGGCGAGGCCGTCAATAATCCAATCACCTTTCTGCTCATGCCATTCCACCTCCCACAAGGATAAAGAGCCGTCTATTGATTACATCAATCAATCGGAAGCAATCGTTTCATATAATTTTCTTCGGTGTGTTTATCATATCAATTTAGGACGAAAAAGTCAAGATAAAAGAAAAAATTATGGGTTACATACCTCCCAGAATGCCACAGCTCCAGCCGCCGCCACATTCAGGGAATTCACCTGATGGCTCATGGGGATCATCGCCGTATAATCGCAGGCGGCAATGGTTTCAGGCTTGAGCCCGTCCCCTTCCGCACCAAGAAACAAGGCCAGCTTTTCTGCCACTTTCAGCCTTTCGTCCCGGATGGAACAAGCCCTTTCGTCAAGAGCAAGTGCCGCCGTCAGAAAGCCTGCTTCCTTCAGCTGCTGTACAGGCTCTTCTGCCCATGCCCAGGGAATACGGAGCACTGCCCCCATGCTCACTCTGGCAGCTCGCCGCCGCAAGGGGTCGCAGCAATCTTTTGTCAATAGAATGCCATCCATGTTCAACGCTGCCGCTGAGCGGAACAATGCCCCGATATTGGTGCCGTCCACCACGTTTTCCAAAACAGCAATACGCCGGGCATTTTGCAACACCTGTTCAGCAGTCAAGGGTTCCGGCCGCTCCATGGCGCAGAGGATGCCCCGGCTGAGCGTAAAGCCCGTCAGCTGTTCCAGCAGCTTGTCTTCCCCCGTAAAAACGGGCACGCCGCAGCGCAGGGCAATGCTTTTCCCCTTACCCTCCGCATGCCGCCTTTCCATCAGCAGAGACAGCGGCCTGCACCCGGCTTCCAACGCCGCTGCAATCACCGGCTCGCTCTCCGCAATAAATAAGCCGCTTCTTTCCAGCTGCCTGCCGGTAAGGTTTTGATAAGGGGCGATTTCCGCTTGGGTCAGGCTCCTGATTTCTATCACTTGCAGCATGCAACTGCCCTTCTTTCCATCACATTATTCATAGCACCAGTGTATCATATTTCCCGGCAGATGCAAACGGGTTTTTATGGACTTTCCCCTTCCTTTGTGCTATACTTTTTTCGATTATATGACCGGGGAGGCAGGAAAAATGCGGGGCTGGCTGATTGTGAATCCTTTTCTGGACACCGCAAAATTTCAGGAAATATACGGCATGCTGTGCGCATCTGCAAGGGAAGAAAATATCCAGCTGGACATCAAAACCCCGGCTGAATTGATGTGCCCTTCCGGGGATGATTTCTCCGCCTTTCAGCTGCCGGACTTTGCCATCTTCTGGGACAAGGACGTCTATCTGGCCAAGCGGCTGGAAAAGGCAGGCCTGCGCCTTTTCAACTCTGCCGAAGCGGTAGCCCTTTGCGATAATAAGATCCTCACTGCCATGCGCCTTTCAGAACATGGTGTGCCCACCCCCGAAACCTTCATTTCCCCCAAGACTTTTGAAAACCTCGGCTATCAAAAGCTGTCTTTTTTCGATGCCCCGGAAAAGGCTCTGGGCTATCCTATGGTGATCAAAGAAGCCTATGGTTCCTTCGGCCAGCAGGTGTATCTGGCCAAAGACAGAAGCGAAGCGGAGCAGCTCATCGCCCGGATGGGGTATAAAGACTTTATCATGCAGAAATTCATCCCTTCCAGCAAAGGCAGGGATGTGCGTGTGAATGTGGTGGGGGGGCAGGTGATTTGCGCCATGTACCGCTATAACGACCATGATTTCCGTTCCAATATCTCAAACGGCGGCAGCATGAAACCCTATACCGTCTCAAAGGCGCAGGAGGAAGCCGCCCTGAACGCCTGCCAAGCCTTGGGGCTGGACTTTGCCGGGGTGGACGTGCTCTTTGGCGAAAACGATGCGCCTATCATTTGCGAAGTGAATTCCAATCCCCATTTCAAAAGCACCATGCAGGCAACAGGCGTGGATATCTCCCGGCACATGATGCGCTATATCCGGCAGGTGATAGCATGCAAGGCGTAATGATTTACACCCCCTCCGATGCGGAAAAAAACGCTTGGTTCATTGGCCGCATGCAGCAGGAAGGGGCAAAGCGGGGGCACGCCCTTCACCTCTTTTTGGCGGCCGATCCATCCTGTCGTCCGGATTTTTCCGGCATGGATTTCTGCCTCAACCGCAGCCGCTTTTCTTCTGTCAGTGCTTGCGCCCAAACGCAGGGCTGCGTCAGCATCAATAACGAAAAAACCATCCGCATTGCCAACGATAAATGGGCGACCTATGAACTGCTGCGACATCTTTCCCTGCCCTGTATGGATACTTTCCTGCCGGGAAATGAACCGAATTACCCCTTTGTGGTCAAAAGCCTGTCCGGCCACGGGGGCAGCGAGGTGTTTCTGGCAGACAGCCCGGAGGCCTATGAAAGCATCAAAAATCAGCTGCAAAAAAAGCCTTATCTTTTACAGGCTCTCTGCTCCGAAACGGGGGTGGATGTGCGTGCCTATGTGATGGGCGAACAGCTGATGGCTGCTGTGAAACGCACCTCCAATACGGATTTCCGCAGCAATTATTCCTTGGGTGGTCAGGTGGCATTATTTGAACCGACAAAGGAACAGATGCACTGCATCCGCCGTTTGCAAAACGCCTTGGGCAGCGATTATATCGGCATTGATTTTATCCTGCATCAGGGGCAATGGGTGGTAAACGAAATCGAGGACGCCGCCGGAGCCCGGATGCTGTACAGCCTGACGGATATTGATTTTATTTCCCTTTACTGGGATCAGATTGAAAAACGGCTGAAAGAAGGGACGAACAATGGCTGAAATACTGGAAGTGGTCATGATTGTAAGCTTTGGCTTTTCATGGCCCATGAACGTGATGAAATCCTGGAAAGCACGCACCACCAAAGGCAAGAGCCTCTCTTTCCTCTGCCTCATTTTCTTTGGCTATATCGCAGGGATTCTGTCCAAGCTTCTGAACCCTGTCTACATGGCCGCTTTCCACGAAAAATGGTATGTGCTCTTTTTCTATTGCCTGAATTTCCTGATGGTGGGCGTGGATTTATGCCTGTATTTCCGAAATAAACGTCTGGACAAGGAGGCTGCAAAATGAACGTAATCCATAACATTCCCTACACTACCCCGGCGGATGATATCCGCACCATGGATGTATACCTGCCCCAAAGCGGCAACGGGGCCCTCTTTTTCTATGTGCACGGCGGCGGTCTGGAGGCCGGGGACAAGGAAGAAGGCAAATGGGCAGCCGAATATTTAGCCGAAAGAGGCTATGCCGTCGTTTGCATCAATTACAGGATGTACCCTGCCTTTTCCTATCCCGATTTTCTGTGGGATGCGGCAGAAGCTTTGTCCTTTGTGAAAAATCATCTGCAGGAATACGGCGCAAAGAGGCTGTATGTTGGCGGCAGCTCTGCCGGCGGGTACATCAGCATGATGCTGTGCTTTGACGAAAAATATCTGGCCGCCTACGGCATGAGCAATCAGCATATTGCCGGCTATTTCCACGATGCCGGCCAGCCCACAGCCCATTTCCGGGTGCTGAAAAGCATGGGCATTGACCCTCGCCGCCTGATTGTGGACGAAACCTCTGCCCTCTATCATGTGGGCACGGCTCTCGATTACCCCAGAATGCGCTTCATCGTTTCCGATAACGATCTGCAAAATCGCTATGAGCAAACCCAGCTCATGCTGTCCACCCTGCGGCATTTCGGCTTTGAAAAGGCGGATTCCGTTTTGATGCACGGCGATCATTGCGCCTATATCACCGCCCTTGACGAAAAGGGCGAAAGCGTCTTCGGCCAGATGATTGAAGATTTTTTGAAAACTATGGAAGGAGAAAACGCATGAACATCTCTCTTCGCTATTTCACCCGTTCCGGCAACACCGAAAAATTAGCCCTCGCCATTGCCGAAGCCCTGCATATCCCAGCTCAAACCATCGAAACGCCCCTTGAGGAAAAGGCGGATATTCTGTTCCTCGGTGCCTCCTATTACGCCTTCGATGCCGACCCGATGGTAAAAGAATTTATCATGAACAACCGGGAAAAGATCGGCAAAATCGTGGTCTTTGGCACCTCTGCCATGATGAAATCCATGCTCAAGCCCATGCAGCGCATTGCCGATGCCGCCCATGTCTCCTTGGAAAAGGAAGATTTCCATTGCCGGGGTGCATGGTGGAAATGCCATCCTGGCCGCCCAAACGCGCAGGACATCGCAGCCGCCGTTCAGTTTGCGAAGAAATTTGTGTAAAGGAGAAAACAATGGACGAAAATCTGGAATTTCGGTATGACACCCAGCTTTTGATTGAAGGAGAAAACTTGGACGAAGATGTGATCCGGGATTATTTTCTGGAGCATTTTGAAGGCGATTGCCTGCTGGCCGTGGGCGACGACACGCTGATGAAAATTCATTTCCACACCAATAAGCCATGGGAAGTGCTGGCATACTGCGCCGGGCTCGGAGAGATTTTTGATATCGTAGTGGAAGATATGGTGCGCCAGTCCAAAGGCTTACAGGGCTGAATGATAAAGGCTTCCGGCAAAAACGCCGAAAGCCTTTTCTGTTGCTTATTCTCACATCACCAGCAAAACCACTAAAATAATCACCGGGGTCAATGCCCCTGCCACCAGTTCTTCCTTGGTGTGCCGCTTTAATTTCACCGAGCTTGCAAACACCGGAACCAATAGCCCGTACCCCAAAAAGCACACCGGGCTCACCTGCATCCCCAGCAGTGTCACTGGCCCTGCCATGCCGCAGGCGTGGCCGCTGCACTTGAAATGAAAGCAATTGCTCATCACCAGAATCCCAAGGCCTGACAGCAGATAAGTCAAGAACACCGTCAGTTCCACCCCTGTCAATCCTCTTTGCAAGCAATACAGCACACCGCCCAGATACCCGATCACCGAAAAGATCACAGCCATCTTTCTCTGCATGCTTCTTCCCTGCCTGCGAAGATTCGGAACAAAATAACAAAATGGGTAGGCCGCAAGCGGCAGAAATGTCAAAAAGAAAATGCCGGCATACAGGCTGCCCCCAGGAAACAATCCCCTTTGCATGCGTAATATGCAAAGGGCAACAGTGGCCATCAGCGACGGCAGGGTGATGATCCGCACCAGCATATTGCCCCATTTTTTCATGGGCTTTTCCGATAATAATTTGGTTTTTTGCATTTTCGTTTCTCCTCTTCTTCGGTCAGGGCTTTTCTTACCGAAAATTATTCTCTGCCGTTTTCTGCCTTTTTATGTGCGGCTTTCCCGGCATCTTTTCCCGGCTTTCCTTCCCTGCCCATACCCTATCATCCGCACCGTGTCTTTGGCAACCTACTGCTTTGCCTTCCCCCTCTACCCACACAAAAAAGACACTCTACCGACGGTAGAATGCCCGAAATATAAGGCTTTTCTGCCTTTTTTTGTTGTAATTTTCTTTGCTTATTTCAGCACGCTTTCCGCAAAGCGCACGCCCTCCATGGCGTCCTTGGCATAGAAATCTGCCCCAATACGGTCGGCATATTCTTGGGTCAGAACGGCACCGCCAACAACTGTTTTGCAATAGGGAGCCCTTTCCTTCAAAAGGCGGATGGTTTCCTCCATGGCAGGCACGGTGGTGGTCATCAGGGCACTGAGCCCGGCCATAGGCGCATGGAGCTTCACAACCGTCTCTGCGATTTCTTCCGGCTCCACGTCCTTGCCCAAATCCACCACCTGAAAGCCATAATTTTCCATGAGCAATTTAACGATATTCTTGCCGATATCGTGAATATCCCCCTTCACCGTGGCCAGCACAAAGGGGCCTTTTTTCGTTTGCTGCTCGCTGCCTGCAAGGTGCGCCTTGATGACCTCAAAGGCACATTTGGCGGCCTCTGCGCTCATGAGCAGCTGGGGCAGATACACCCGCTTTTCCTCAAACCCCTGCCCCACTTGATTGAGAGCCGGGATGATTTCCCCGTTCACAATGTCCAGTGCAGGAACCCTTTCCAATAACGTCTTGGTGCAGCTGGCGGCCTTTTCCTGCATGCCTTTTATCACGGCATACTGCAAATCGCTTCCGGCGGCCATGACTGCTTTCTGCACGGGCTGGGCCGCCTGCGATGCCGGGAACTTTTCTGCCGCCTGAATGTACATGGCGCAGTTTTCATCCATGCCCTTCAAGGCCAGATAGGTATAATACGCCTTCATCATTTCTCCCGAATGGGGGTTCATGATGGCGGCGGAAAGGCCGTTCTCCATGGCAAGGGAAAAGAACGTGCTGTTCACCGCATCCCGGCAGGGCAACCCGAAAGACACATTGGAAACCCCAAGGGAGGTATGGCAGCCAAGGCGTTCTTTGATTTCCTTCATGGCCTGCAGGGTGGATAACGCCGCCCGGTGGTCAGCACTGATGGTCATGGCCAAGGTATCGAAAATGATATCCTTCTTTTCGATGCCGTATTCCTTCGCCCTTTGCAGAATCTTTTCCGCAATCTTCACCCGCCCTGACGCATCCTTTGGAATGCCCTGTTCGTCCAGCGTCAAGGCCACCACCACGCCGCCGTATTTTTTCACCAGTGGAAACACCGCCTGCATGCTTTCTTCCTTGCCGTTGACGGAATTGATCATGGCCTTGCCGTTATAGCAGCGCAGAGCCGCTTCCATGGCCTCGGCATTGGCAGAATCAATTTGCAGGGGCAGGTTCAGAACGGCCTGCAATTCCTGCACCGCATTTTTCAGCATGTCCTTTTCGTCAATGTCCGGCAGCCCCACATTCACATCCAGAATATGTGCGCCCTTTTCCTGCTGCTGCACGCCCTCGTTTAAAAGATACGCCATGTCCTTTTCCCGGAGAGCTTGCTGGAACCGCTTTTTACCGGTGGGGTTAATGCGCTCGCCAATCAAAACGGGCCTTTCCCCGAAGACCAACGCATGGCTGTAGGAAGAAACCACGGTGCGACCTTTGGGCAAAATGGGCAGCGGGGACAAATTCTTCGTCTTCTCGTTCAGCTGGCTGATATATTCCGGCGTGGTACCGCAGCAACCGCCGATTACGCAAACACCCTTTTCAACAAGCGTCTTCACTTCGTCCGCAAATTCCTGCACCGTCACGTCAAACTTCGTTTCCCCGTTTTCCATCCGGGGCAGGCCTGCATTGGGCTTAAACAATACCGGCACGGAAGCCGCCGCCAGCATCTCTTCCATAACGCCCTTCAGCTGTCCCGGCCCCAAGGAGCAATTCGCCCCCACCGCATCCGCATGCAGCCCTTCCAGCATGGCCACCATGGCAGCTGGGGACGCCCCGGTCATGAGCTTGCCGTCCGCCCCATAGGCATTGGAAACAAAGACGGGCAAATCGCTGTTTTCTTTGGCCGCCAGCACCGCTGCCTTGGTTTCCAGGCTATCGTTCATGGTTTCGATGAAAATCAAATCCACGCCGTATTGCACACCAAGGCGTACCGTCTTTGCAAACACCTGCACGGCCTCTTCAAAATCCAGTTCTCCAAAGGGCTTCAGCATCTTGCCCGTGGGGCCCATGTCCAACGCCACGAACCGCTCTTTCCCGTTTTCCGCTGCCGCCTGTGCACGCCTTGCGTTTGCAACTGCCGCACAGATGATGTTTTCCAATTCTTCCTCGTCAAATTTCAGGCAGTTGGCCCCGAAGGTATTGGTGGATACCACATGGCTTCCGGCAGCATAATACGCCCGGTGGATATTTTCAATCACATCGGGGTGGGAGATATTCCACCTTTCCGGCAGCTCGCCGGGCTTGAGGCCTTTCTGCTGCAAAAGGGTGCCCATGCCGCCATCCAGCAGCACAATATGCTCTTTCATATACGTTCTGATATCCATCTTCATCCCTCATTCCTCAAGGCCCACAAAAGCCGTGACCGACTTGGACGGCTTCATCAAAAGGCTCTCGCTCAAGTACAGCCCCAGATGCTTTTCCGGCTGCAAAATTCGGAAAAAATCCTTCTGCACATCCAGTTTCACATCGCCGTATCCGGGGCTGAACCGGGGCCTTTGTTTGCCGATTTTCTCCAAATCCCGGCAAAACACATCACAGGCGGCCTCTATCCGCTCCGCCCCGATGGCCTGCATCATTACGGCCTTCGCCGGGGATAATTTCTGATATTTTTCAATCAGCCGGTCTATCTCCATGCCCAGCGTGGCCGCAAAAAGCACCGCCCGATTGCAGCCCGTCAAGTTCTTCGCCAGATCCTTGGACTTAACCGAAAACAGGCCGAAATCGCAGACATCATCCCGGACGGCGCAATCCAATACCGTAAAGCAAACCCTGCCCGTGCAAACGGCCGCCGCTTCGTTTACGCAGATGCACATGAGCAAAAGCGTCTGTTCATCCGCCTTGGGGCACCTTGCATACCGCAATATTTCCTTTTCATTTACCCGTGGCATCTGCATCCGGCAGCATTGAATCATGTTGCTCATTTCCCCAAAATATCGCTTAAATTGCTTTGAATCTTTTCCGCCACATCCGGCTTATTCATGGAATAAACGTGGACGTTGGTGATGCCGTTGGCGTACAAATCAATGATCTGGTCGGTAGCATAGGCGATACCGGCCTGCTTCATGGCCGCCGGGTCGCCGCCGAATTTGTCCACCAGGCTCTTGAACCGCTGGGGCATGAAAGAGCCGGACAGCTTGATGGCTCTATCCACCTGATTGGCATTGGTGATGGGCATAATGCCGGGAATGATGGGCACAGTGATGCCAGCTTCCCGGATTTTATAGAGGAAATTATACAAAAGATTATTATCGAAAAACATCTGGGTGGTGAGGAAATCGCACCCTGCGTCCACCTTCTCTTTCAGATGCTGAATATCTTCTTTCTGATTTGTGCTTTCCGGATGAATTTCCGGATAGCAGGCACCGCCGATGCAAAAATCGGGGTTTTCCGCCTTCAGTTCCCGAATCAAGTCAATGGCATAGCGATAATGCCAGTTGGCGCGGTCGTCGTTTTCCATATCCTTGGGAATATCACCCCGCAACGCCATCACGTTTTCAATGCCCGCTTCCCGGATGGCCTTGATTTTTTCCTTCACCGTTTCCTGCGTAGAGGAAACGCAGGTCAGATGCGCCAGCGTGGGCACACCATACATCTCCTTGATGTTTTTGGCGATATCCAGCGTATACCGGCTGGTGCCGCCGCCTGCGCCGTAGGTAACGCTCATGAAGGCAGGGCGAAGTCTCGCAATCTCCTCCGTGGCTCCCTTCACGCTTTCAAATCCCATTTCCGTCTTGGGGGGGAACACCTCAAAGGAAAGAGAAAGGCTGGGCTTTTTCAGCAGTTCAATCATCCGCATCAGGCGCACTTCCTTCATTTTACATCATCATTTTCATCATAAAGCGGCCATTCTCTTTTGTCAATCAATTCCCTGTGTTAAAACTGTATCTTTCACATCAAAAAAAGCCGCCCGGTTATTCCAGGCGGCCTTTTAACAATTATCAATATCGTAAGAAATGAAAAACAACGCTTTTCAATCCCCTGGCAGCGGAGCTTCCGCCGCTTTCAGCGACAAGAAGTATTCATTCGGCACACGCAAATCGCCCCTGCCCTTGCCCAGCGTAATATCTGGCTTGATGGCTCCGTGGAAGTCGCTGCCGCCGCTTCTGAGCAGGCCGTATTCTCCGGCCATTTTTTCGGCCAGTTCAGTCGTTTCCGCATCATAGAGGGGATAGCTGGTTTCCATGCCAATCAACCCCCAGCCCTTGGCTTCCTGCAAAAAGCAGCGCAATTCCCCTTCCGAAAGGTTCAGGAAAGGGTGCGCCAACACGGGCTTTCCACCGGCACGAAGTATCAGAGCCATGGTTTCTTTGGCGGTTAGCCTTTGGGGCGGATGATAAAAGCCCCCCTTTTCCGAAAGCACGCCGTAAACAACCGCCTCCCTGATGCTTTCCGCCCTGCCCATTTCCACCAGTGCAGCACCGATATGCCCTCTGTTGATATGATGATCCGGCGTTTGGGAAATCAGCTGCTCATAGTCCAAAGGATAGCCTGCCTCCTGCAAAGCTGCGACCAATTGCCGGTTGCTTTCATCCTTGCGGCGGTTGATTTCCGTCATTTCCCCTTGCAGCATATCCCAGCCCCATCGGGGCAGAAACAGCCCCAATATATGCACTTCTTTTTTGCCGTATCCGGCGGAAATTTCAATCCCCGGCACAGCCTCCACCGGCCATTTTTCAGCCGCTTTCAGAAAGGAAGGAAGCCCGGAAACGGTGTTATGATCCGTCAATGCCACGGCAGACAAGCCCATGGCCGCCGCCTGCTCCAAAATTTCTTCCGGGGTGCAGGTGCCATCGGAATAGATGGAATGGGTGTGCAAATCGCAGGCGTTTGTCATGGTTTTCTTCCTCCTTTCCATCATATTATATCAAATTCGCCCTTCATGCGCAAGAAAAGAGCGTTTGGGAAAACAAACGCTCTTCATGATTATTCGTGGTAATTCTCTTTCACCCATTGCTGCACAAAGGCGGCAAAGTTTTTCACCCCCGGGCTGGTTTTCGCCGATGGCGAAATAGCAAGGCCGATGGTACGCTTTTTTGCACCGCTGATTTCCGCCACCGCCACATCGCTGACACGCCCTTCCAGCAAAAGTTCCGGCATGATGCTGATGCCAAGCCCCTGTTCCACCATGGCGATCATGGCATAGTCGTCCTTGGTGGTGTATTTTTCATGCACCTGAACCCCTGCTTTATCCAATACGCTCCTTGCATCCTGATTGCTGTTCTCCATGAGGCTGATGAAAGATTCCCCGGAAAAATCTTTGGGGTCAATGCAGGCTTTTCCGGCCAAGGGATGCTGCTTTGGCAAAACGGCCAGCAGCCGATCCTCCGTCAGCTTCACATAATCCCCGTCCGTTTCCTTTTCCTTCCGGCTCAAGAAACCGATATCAATATTGCCCTTCTCAAACCAATCATCAATATCGTGATAATCCCCGATCAGCAGCCGAAATTCCATCTGGGGATGGAGCTGCTGATATTCCTTAATCATCCGGGGCAGCCAGCGCACCGCCACCGAGTTAAACGCCCCCACCCGGATGCAGCCCTTCTCCAGCCCATGCAGCGCATCCAGCGTTTCATTATAAAATTGCATGGCTTCGTTGATTTTCCGGAAGGCCGGTAGCAGCTTTTCCCCATCCGGCGTCAGTTTCACCCCGGTACGGCTGCGGTTAATCAGCCGCATGCCCGTTTCGCTTTCCAGGGCGTGAATGGCATGGCTCACCGCCGATTGGGTATAGCCAAATTGCTCTGCCGCACGGGTTAAGCTGCCCAATTCTATCACTTTTAAGAAAATTTCGTATTTTGTTTGTGCCATTTTCAAAAACCTCTTGCTTTTTCGTTCCTGTTACAGTATAATCTACAACATACATGAAATCAAGTATTTCATTGCATTATTTTTTCTCATGTATCACAAATGTAAAAAAGGACGTGACCTGAATGAATGTGGAACTGATCATTTTCATCGTATACCTGCTCTTCATGGTGGGTATCGGCGTGTTTTTCTTCCTGCGCTCCAAGGGCGGCAGCGAAAAGAGCTTCTTCCTGGGCGGCCGCCAGATGGGTCCCTGGGTTTCTGCCCTTTCTGCCGGTGCTTCGGATATGAGCGCATGGGTGCTGATGGGCCTGCCGGCTTCCATCTATGCCGCCGGTCTGGGTCAGGCATGGATCGCCATCGGCCTTGCCATCGGCTATACCCTCAGCTGGCTGATTGAGGCTCCCCGGCTGCGCCGCTACACCATCGCCGCCAAGGACTCCATCACCATCCCCCAGTATCTCACCAATCGCTTCCTTTCCAAGTCCAAGGCTCTGCAGGTGATCTGCGCCGTGATTTTCCTTGTGGCTTACACCATCTACGCCGCATCTTCCATCAAGGCCTGCGGCACGCTGTTCAACACCGTGCTGGGCATTGATGCCACGCTTGCCATGTATGTGGCCGCCATCATCATCATCGGCTACACCTTCCTTGGCGGCTTCTCTGCCGTTTGCTGGACGGACTTCTTCCAGGGCATGCTGATGCTGGGTGCCCTGCTCATCGCTCCCATCTTTGCGCTGGCTCTGATGAACGGTGCCGAAAGTGCCATCACCGTGCAGCAGCTGCCCGAAAACTATTTCAATCTCTTCACCAACTGGAAAGACGTGCTTTCCGGCCTCGGCTGGGGCTTGGGTTACTTTGGTATGCCCCATATCATCGTCCGCTTCATGAGCCTGCGCTCCCAGAAAGATCTGAAAAAGAGTGCCAGGATCGGCATCACCTGGACGCTGCTGATCCTCATCTTCTCCGTGGCTTCCGGCATCATTGGCCATCTGTTCCTGGGCGAAATCGCCGACAGCTCCACCGTGTTCATCCAGATGGTGCGCAAGATTTTCCCCGCTTTGATCAGCGGTCTGCTGCTCTCCGCCATTCTGGCCGCCGCCATGTCCACCGCCGACAGCCAGCTGCTGGCTTCCGCCTCCGCCTTCTCTGCGGACGTGTATAAGCCCATCATCCGCAAGGACAAGGCTTCCAATAAGGAAATGCTGTGGGTCAGCCGCGGTGTGGTAATGGCTATCGCTATCGTAGCCGTGATTATCGCCGCCAATCCCAATTCCGGCACCATCATGGGTCTTGTGGAAAACGCATGGGGCGTATTCGGTGCAGCCTTCGGCCCCGTCATCATGCTTTCCCTCTTCTGGCGTCGCTTTAACTTCCAGGGCGCCGTGGCCGGTATTCTCACCGGTGCCATCGTGGACATCCTGTGGCTGGCCTTCCTTGGCAGCTTCGGCCTGTATGAAATCATCCCCGGTGCCCTGTGCAGCCTGATTGTGGCTGTGGTGGTTACCAAGCTCACCGCTGCTCCCACCAAAGAAGTGACCGATATCTTTGATATGGTTGCTGCCGGTGAAGAAGCCGCTGAATAAATGACATCCATCGAAGCATCACATTTTACTGTTAAAAAGGGTTTTCGGCACATCTCACGGGATGATGCTGAAAACCCTTTTTTTATAGCCATAAATTGATATAGAAAGTGCCATGGGCACTCATCGGAACGGCAAAGACGTTCCTGCGGATTACATATAAAGGGGCTGCGGCCCTTCATACATCTTTAGAATGGATTTTTGATCATCTGAAACTCCCAGAAAAAGATTTCTTTCCAGGAGTTTTCTTTTGCCTCTCTTTATTCCCGCTTCTTTTCCGGGGAGGAAAGGGCGGCTACATTCTCTAATTTCAGTGCCTTTTCCGCTTCCCGCTTTGCCTTTCTGGAAGATACATAGGGCGTGCGGCCGAAATAAAAGAGCTTGAGCAGCAGCGTCAGCACAATCGCTGCAATCACCAACACCGCCAGCGTCATCATGCCGCCTTCGTTCTGGGGCACTAAAAACAAAAGCAGAATAAACCCGATAATGGCGATGATAGCGATCAAATCGCTTTTTTTGTATTTCATTTCTTTCTCCTCCTCAATCGCAATACCAGCTTTCCGGGATTTCCATATCACAAACGCACATATCCCGGTCTGCCCGGCTCCAGATTTTCATCATCTGATCGCTCATCTTTTTCACGTCGCACACATACACCTTGGCATTGCCCAGCTTTCCGTATTTCACAGCACCGCACACTTCAAAAGCCTTGTTGTAATTGGGATAGTATTCGGAGCAGCCGGATACATCCTTTGGCAAGCCCTGCACCGCATGGGGGTGATAGTCCCGGTTCAAATATTCCTTGCCGTCCCAGTCGGTGATGGTCACGTCAAAGCCCTTTTCCGCCAGCCGGTTTTTCACGTCAATCCGTTCATCCACGGCATGGAGATAGGTGTTCCGTTCATGGCCAATGCCAAGCAAAATCACCTTGCCGTCCATTTCATACAGGCGGCTCAGCGCACCGCCCATGGGAGCCGGGGTTCCGCTCTTTTCTTCTCCTTCGATATACGCACGCGCATTCTTGCCAAAGGCCGCCATGGAATGGGTGGGGTGCAGGGAGCGGATGCCGTCCTTGCGGAAAGCCGCTACTTTCGCCAGCGTGCCAATGCAAGGCACAGTGGATCGCACGTCAAAATGCGGATTTTCGGGGTTCACGTTGGCCCATGTGTGGGTGGGCACCAGCAAAAGCCCTTCACTCAAATATTCCGTCAGCGCGTCAATCAGCCCGTCCGCCCCGTTTTCAATGGGGCCAACCTGCCGCAGGGCGGCGTGGATGGTAACGGTATCATCCGGCCGAAAACCCATTTCCTTCAAGAATGCAATAATATCCTGCTTCGTAACCATGCTTTTTCTCCTTATCAAAAGCCCATCTGCACCAGTTCTTCGCACAAAGCTGTATAAAAGGCAAAAATTTTATCCCGCTTTTTGTCTGCCACCATAAAATCAATCATTTCCGTGTGGGACACGCTGCCTTCCACGGCGTCCCCCCGGTATATGCCGAAAATGGCCGAATCCTTGGGCACAAGGCCGTCCGTCTCCGCATCCTTTTCCATGTAACGGGAGAAAAGCCGGGGAATACGCATGACGAAATCCTGTTTCTTTTCCCCTTTTTTCATCACGGCAGAAAAGCTCTGGCAATACACCCCTTGGCAGAAGTTCACCGTTTCCTGCTCCAAATCCCGCTGCACACGCTGCAATTGCCGGCAGGCTGTCATGCTGTCCGGCTGCTTATCGCCCAGCACCCGGTAAACCCCATTCACCGCCACGGCCACGGGCTTTAGCAGCCCCTTGGGCACTTTCAAAATCCCCGTTGCCACCGGCGACCCCTTATGGGGCGTGCAGAGCGTGGTGAGCGACGCCGTCTTTTCTGCCATATCAAGATGGGAAATCATGTATTTGGCGTCCAAGCCGCCCTTGGAATGGGCAATGATATTCACCTTTTCCGCCCCGGTTTCCTTCAGATACCGCAAAATTTCCGCTTTCAGCTGGGCCGCATTCTTCTCAATGCTGCCCATAGCGTCCACCTGACTGACCAGCACCTGATAGCCCTGAATGCGCAAAATGCGGTCAATCTTGCCAAAGGAGCGCATGAAAAATGTGTCCCGCATGCCAAGGCCATGCACCAGCACAATGGGATATTTCGTCTGCATCATTTCCTCCCTAAAACACAGCGGAAAATCCTACCTTTAAGACCCATTTGTATTATAGCAGAAAACCGCCGTTCTGGAAAGCACCTGTCTTGATTTTGCCGAAAAACAAAAACCCTGCCCCGGCTATCGCCCGAAGCAGAGTTTTCAATCGCTGTGTTAAATTTCCGCAATGGCTTCCACTTCCACCAGTGCCCCCTTGGGCAGCGTTTTCACCGCCACGCAGGAGCGAGCCGGATGCCCGGTGAAATACTGGGCATAGACCTGATTGAACGCCGCAAAATCATCCATCGTTGCAAGGAAGCAAGTGGTTTTCACCACGTTTTCCAAGCAAGACCCTGCCGCTTCCAAAACCGCTTTCAAGTTTTTGCAAACCTGATGCGCCTGCTCCGTCACGTTTTCGCCAACCATTTCGCCCGTTTGGGGGTTCAGGGGAATCTGGCCGGAGGTGAACACCAAATTGCCGATTTTCATCCCTTGGGAATAAGGACCGATGGCCGCCGGAGCGTTTTCCGAATACACTTTCTGCATATAGATTCTCCTTTATCCGTTTTTCACCACGTCGCAATACGCAATGCCGTAATATTGAAAGCAGCGCAACACCTTTTCATCTATTTTTTCGCCGCTGACCAGAATGGGCACCGCCGGCGGACAGCCCACCGTCACCCCGGCCAAAATGCGGCCAAGGCATCTTTCACAAGGAAGCATTTCGCTTTCTGCCATCACCGCTTCCCGGATGCCCATCCCCTGCGCCGGCTGCGCAAAGGCAGGAGCCGCTACCCTGATTTCTGGCCTTTTTTCCAGCGTCAGCAGGGCTTTGGACAGCCTTTCTTCTTCATCCTCATCCATCTCCGCCCCTGGCATCAGCACCAGATGATCAGGGTCGCAGAATTCACATTCCACGCCCTTCTCCCGAAGAGCCTGCGCCATTTCATAGCCGGTATAGCCATAAGGCTTCGCTTGGATAGTCAGCTTCAGCGGCTCATCCCCCGTCAGCTGATACCCCTTTTCTGCCGTCATGCGCTTTTTGAGGGCGGCCAGTTTTTCCGTTCTGCTCCGCAACACATCCCGAAAATCGCTTGCCAGATAAGGGTTTGCCGCATCCAGCGATTGCAAAATCAGGTAGGACGGGCTGGTGGAGCCAAAAAAGCTCATGGCCTTTTTCACCAGCTGTCTGGAAAAGCAGCGCATCATTTGCTCGCTCAAGTGCAGATATGCGCCGCCCGTCAGAACAGGCAATGTCTTGTGCGCCGAGTCGCAGCAGAAATCCGCACCCAAATCCATGGGGTGCAGGGATTTTTCCAGAAACTTTAGGTACGCCCCGTGGGCGTTGTCCACAATCAAAAGAACGTTCTGCTTTCTGCACACCGCCGCTATTTTTTCAATATCCGCCATGTGCCCCAAATAATCCGGGCTGGTAAGGTAAAGGGCGGCAGGCTTTTCCTTTTGCAGAACGCTTTCCACGTTTTCTGCTTTGGGGCAGCAGGAAAGATAGTTTTCCCCATCGCCCGGAAACAGCCAAGTAACCTCCAAATCCATCAGAGCCGCTGCCGTCACAAACGCCTTATGGGCGTTCCTTCCGGCCAGAATCCGAGGCTTTTTCCCCTGCATTTTTGCCCATTGCACTGCCAGGTACACCATCGCCTTGATGCACTGGGTGGACCCTTCTGCGGAATAGAAGGTAGGGCAGCCGAACAGGGAGGCAGCGTTTTCTTCGCTTTCCCGGATGATGCCCTCCGCTTCATAGAGGCTGTCCGCCCCGTAGATTTCCGTCAAATCCAGCGGCTCCACGCCCAGAACAGGCTTGCCCTTATGGCCGGGCATATGGCAGCGCAGCATCTTTTTTTCCCTATACGCCTGCACAAAATCACAGATGGGGGTGTTCATCATTCATCCTCACCCAGCATCCGGCTGACAGCTACCATGATGGCACATTCCATCCGCTTTTTGAACAGCTCACAGCCGTATTTATATACGCCCTTTACGCTGCCTGTAGCATGATAGGCATTGGCAGCGCAGCCGCCGGAGCAATAAAGCCGTGCCCAGCAGGTGCGGCATTCGGGACGGGCATACACGTTGCACGCCGCAAATTCATCCTGCACTTCGGTATTGGTAACGCCCTGCCAGATATCGCCCAGCTTGAACTTTTCTTCCCCCACAAACTGATGGCAGGGATACAAATCCCCCCAAGGCGTGACGGCCATGTATTCCGTGCCGCTGCCGCAGCCGGAAATGCGCTTGTAAATGCAGGGACCGCCGGTGAGGTCAATCATATAGTGATAGAAGGTAAAGGGCTTGCCCTCTTTATCCTTTTGCAGCATCAGCTCTGCCAGCTTTTCATACTGCTCCATGACGATTGGCATATCTTCCGCTGTCAATTCCGAAGGGTCGCCGGATGCGCACACCACCGGTTCCATGGAAAGTTCATTAAAGCCCAGATCCAGCATCACCTGAATATCCTTCAAAAAGTCAGGATTGGCGTGGGTGAAGGTGCCCCGCATATAATAATCCTTGCCGCCTCTCGCTTCCACCAGCTTCTGAAACTTGGGCACAATCTTTTCCCAGCTGCCGTTGCCGGCATAGTCCACCCGGAAACGGTCGTGGATTTCTTTGCGGCCGTCCAAGGAAAGCACCACATTGCTGCATTCCTTGTTGGCAAAGTCAATCACGTCATCGTCAATGAGCATCCCGTTGGTGGTGAGGGTAAAGCGGAAATTTTTGCCCTTTTCCTTTTCAACGCTGCGGGCGTAAGCCACCAGCTGCTTCACCACGTCAAAATTCATCAGCGGTTCACCGCCGAAAAAGTCCACTTCCAAATTGCGGCGGCTGCCGCTGTTTTCCATCAGGAAATCCAGCGCACGCTTACCCACTTCAAAGCTCATAATAGCCCGATCGCCGTGGTATTTGCCTTGGCTGGCGAAGCAATAAGCGCAATTCAAATTGCAGGTGTGGGCAATATGCAGGCAAAGAGCCTTCACCACGCCTGCGGTTTTCTGCTTCAGCTGCCCGGCCATGGGTTCAAAGGTATCCGGGGCGAAAAGCTTGCCGCTCTCTTTCAGGGACACCACCTGATCGTAACATTCCCGAATATCTTCAGCGGAAATATCATCTTTCCCCAGATATTTTTCTTCCATCCGGGCGATGATTTCTTCTTTGCTCTTTTCTTCAAACAGGCCGATGATGTCATAAGCCACATCGTCCACCACATGCACAGCACCGCTGCACACATCCAGCACAATATTCAATCCAGCCAGCTTATATTGATGGATCATTTGATTTATCTCCTTCAAAATATGTCCACATGAAAAATACCGCCTGCACGGCGGTATTCATCAGCTGCAAAAATTATTTGCTTTCCTTCTTGCTTTCGCACTTCTGGTTGGCGATACCGCAGCTGGTCTTGCAAGCGGACTGGCAGGAAGTCTGGCATTCGCCGCAGCCGCCGTTCTTTGCGCTTTCGCACAGGTTACGGGTTTCGATGGTCTTAATATGCTTCATAGTGATTGCCTCCCTGATTTGTTTCAATTTATCTTATCACCAAACCCCCCGAATGTCAATAGAGAAACAGTTCCTATCCCCTGCCCCTCAAGCAAAATTAGAAATAATTGTCCATCAATCCGTGCTTTCTTGCATTTTCTTTGTCCTGTTTTTTATGCTATAATAAATATAACACATAGCAAGATATCCTATTTTATTCAACAGGAGGAATGTATACATGAACACTTCATGGCCCTTGGATACCACCGTTTCTTTTGATCCCTATTTCGGCGAACCCGGCCGGGATGGCGATCAGGGCTGCGAAATCTTGGCAGACGGCAAAGTGTTTTTCCGCATCAAAGCCGATCAAGCAAAGGAAGTTTGCATCGATCAGTTTGGCCGCATCTCCCCCTTGCAAAAGACAGAAGAAGGCTATTTTGAAGGCACGGTGGAAATGGGCTGCGGCTTCCAGTATTTCTTCCTGAAGGTGGACGGGGCGGATGTGCTGAACCCCTATCTGCCCATCGGCTACGGCTGCTGCCGTCCCATGAACTTTGTGGATGTGCCCGTGCCCGGCGAAGACTGGAACGCCCTCAATAACATCCCCCACGGCTCCGTGGCTCGCCACTATTACTACTCCACCGTCACCGAAAAGACGGAAAGCTGCCTTGTGTATCTGCCGGCTACTTTCGATGCCGCCAAGAAATACCCCGTCCTCTATTTGCAGCACGGCTACGGCGAAAACGAAACCGGCTGGGTTTATCAGGGGCATCTGCTCCGCATCGCGGATAACCTTTTGCACGACGGCAAAATGAAGGAAATGATTATCGTCATGGGCAACGGCATGACCCAGCCCAAGGAAGGCGTCAGCCGGGATATGGCCAGAATGCTGTTCCCCCAAGTGCTGCTCAAGGATTTGATTCCCTACATCGAAAGCCGCTTCCCCGTGCTCACCGATAAGTGGAACCGGGCAATGGCCGGCCTTTCCATGGGTAGCTATCAGACCAGCATCGTCACCCTCTCCAATCCCGATCTCTTCGGCTATGCCGGGGTGTTCAGCGGCTTCCTTCGCTTCCCCCATGCCGGCAGCCCCGAAAAGCATCTGGCCCTGCTGGAAGATAAAGAAAAGTTTAACGACAGCTTCAAGGTCTTCTATCGTGCCATGGGCACCGGCGATCAGTTCTATCAGAGCTTTGCCGATGACGACGAAATGCTCAAGGACAAGGGCCTGAACATGCTCCGCCAGACCTTCCCCGGCGGCCACGATTGGAGCGTGTGGCGTCGCTGCATTTACAATTTCCTGCCCCTTCTGTTTCAGGAATAAGAATCAATAAACACTGATTTCAATAATGAAAACGGCCTGCCGTCTGTTCTTCACAGGCAGCAAGCCGTTTTTTATTGCATTATCGAAACCAGATATACACGCAGAACGCCACAAACAGCACCATGCCAAGGCTCATCACCAAGGCCACCAGCAGCCCGGCCTTCAAAGCACTGGCGGTATACATCCGCATTTGCTTTCTATTCAGCCCGTCCTTGTACGCCGCATTCGTTTCCGTTTGCGGCGGCAAATCCGGCCTTTCCGGGGTGTACCACGGCATGCCTTCCACGTTCATGGAAGCAATGGTGCGCCCGTCATCGCCTTCCGGCAGGCGGCTGCGCTTTTCCCGGTTATTCCGCATCGTAGCCACTCTCCGGGTCGTAGATATGGCAGGTAACGGTATGGCCGGGGGTCACTTCCATGGTGCGGGGTGCCTTGTTCTTGCACACATTCTTGCAATTGCGGCAACGGGTGTGGAACTTGCAGCCGCTGGGGGGATTGGAGGGCGAGGGAATATTGCCTTCCAGAATGATGCGGTTCATTTTCACCGTGGGGTCCGGCACCGGGATGGCACTGAACAGAGCCTGGGTGTAAGGATGCAGGGGATTGGCGAAAATTTCATCCTTGCTGGCAAATTCCACCATGTTGCCCAGATACATCACGCCGATGGTATCGGAAATGTGCTGTACCACAGACAGGTCATGGCTGATGAAAAGATAGGTCAGGTTAAATTCCTTCTGCAAATCTTCCAGCAGGTTAATGATCTGCGCCTGAATGGACACGTCCAGAGCGGACACAGGCTCGTCACACACGATAAAGTCCGGGTTCAGGGCGATGGCACGGGCAATGCAAATGCGCTGCCGCTGGCCGCCGGAAAATTCGTGGGGATAGCGATCCTTCTGATATTCGTGGAGGCCGCAGGCCTTCATGATCCGAGTCACATAAGCATCCAGCTCATCTTCGGGCACCAAGCCATGCTCACGCACCGCTTCGCCGATGATTTCACCAACGGGCAGACGGGGAGAAAGGCTGGAATAGGGGTCCTGAAAGATGATCTGAATCTTGGGCCGGAACGCCTGCAATTCCTTATGGGACATCTTGTCCAGTTCCGTTTCTTCGTTGAAGATCACTTCACCGCTGGTCTTGGGCGTCAGGTTCAGGATGGTTTTGCCGATGGTGGTCTTGCCGCAGCCGGATTCACCCACCAAGCCCATGGTGGTGCCCCGCTTGATGGCGAAAGACACATTTTCCACGGCGTGCACATGCCCAACCACCCGGCCAAAGAGACCCGCCTTAATGGGGAAGTATTTACACAGATTTTTTACTTCCACCACGTTCTTCGTGTTTTCAGACATTCTGTGCACCTCCCTTGTCTTCGTCAAAGTACCGCCAGCAGCTCACGATATGGGTATCGGTGATGTGCATTTCGTGGGGATAAGCACCGCTGCACTTTTCCACGCACTTTTCACAGCGATCCCGGAAATAGCAATAGTCCGGCATATTGATGGGGTTGGGCACAGCACCGGGAATGGAATACAGCCGGTCAACGGTCTTGTTAATCACGGGCTTGGATTCCATCAGGCCGATGGTGTAAGGATGCCGGGGATCAAGGAACACTTCGTGCGCCAAGCCTTTTTCCACCACACGGCCTGCATACATGACCACCACATAATCCGCCATTTCGGCGATCACGCCAAGGTCATGGGTGATGAGCATGATGGACGCATTGATCTGGGTTTTCAAATTGCGCAGCAGTTCCAGAATCTGCGCCTGAATGGTTACGTCCAAGGCGGTGGTGGGCTCGTCCGCAATAATCAGCCGGGGATTGCACACCAGAGCCATGGCAATCACGATGCGCTGGCGCATACCACCGGACAATTCATGGGGATAGCGGTTGTAAACGCCTTCGGCGTCCGCAATGCCGACCATCTTGATGGCCTCGATGGAGCGGGCCTTCACATCTTCTTCGCTCATTTCGGGGTTATGCAGAGAGATAACCTCGTCCAGCTGGAACCCGATGCGGAACACGGGGTTCAGGCTGGTCATGGGCTCCTGGAAAATCATGGACACCACGTTGCCGCGGATTTTCTGCATGGCTTCCAAGGGCATCTGGGCCACGTCATAGGCCTTATCGCCAAGGTTCAGGCGCATTTCGCCCTTCACCGTCTGGCCCGTGGGCCGCTGCACCAGCTGCATCAGGCTCATGCTGGTCACGCTCTTGCCACAGCCGGATTCGCCAACGATGCCAACCGTCTTTCCGATGGGCACATCGAAGGAAACGCCGTCCACAGCCTTTACCGTGCCGATATCCGTGAAGAAATAGGTGTGCAGGTTATCGAATTCCACCACGTTTTCGGGGTTCTTCATGGTGGTCAGATATTCGGATTCAGGCACATTCTTTCTTTCCCGTTTCTTTTCATAGCCACGGGTGATTTTGATGTTTGCTTTGCTGATTTTGCGGGATTCTCTGGCCGAAATATAGCCAGTTGCTTTCTTTTCTTTCTTCATGAAATCGCCTCCCGCTTATCGCTTCATCTTCGGGTCAAAGGCATCGCGCAGGCCGTCACCGACAAAGTTAAACCCAAGCACGGTGAGCACGATGAGAACGCCTGCGGGAATCCAGATGAACCAGAAGTTGCTCATTACATAGATGTTGCTGGCGGAGTTGATGATAGTACCCCAGGAAGCCAGCGGATATTTGATACCGAGCCCCAGGAAGGACAGGGTCGCTTCCGTCAGGATGATGCCGCCAAGGCTCATGGTGGCCTGCACAATCAGCAGGGGCATGACGTTGGGCACCAGATGGCGGAAGATGCGGCGGCTGATCCTGATACCGGTGGCTTCGGTAGCCACCATGAAGTCCTGCTCACGCAGGGACAGGATCTGGCCACGGACAGTGCGGGCAATGCCCGTCCAGCCCATGATACCCATGATACCCATCAGCATGAAGATACGGGCATAGGGGTTCACCTCAAAGGCATCCATCAGGGCACCGGCGATAATCATCATGGGATAGTAAGGAATGGAGTTGAACAAGTCCACAAAACGCATCAGCAGCGTATCCACCCAGCCGCCGAAATAACCGGAAACACCGCCGATGATAATACCAATCAGCATTTCCAGGAACACCACGATGAAGCCTACCATCAGGGAGATGCGGCCGCCGTACATCAGGCGGGTCAGCACGTCCATGCCGTGGTCATCCGTGCCAAGGAGATGGGTGGCACTGGGAGAAGCGTACATATCAATCAACAAGGTTTTCTGATTGGTGGAGATGATGTAGTTGTTCACGCTCATTTCGATGTTATGCCGTTCGGTTTCACCGTTGGCATTCACATAATGGAAATAAGGCAGGTGGTTGGCAATGGCGTCCGTCACGGCGGCCTTATAATCCATGGGCAGGAACACATCGGCATTCACGGCGTTCACAATCACGTTAGACACATTGGCTACCATTTCCTTGCTTTCGCCTTCGCCCTTAAAGACGGTAGCCGTGGTTTCGCTGTCCACTTCCAGGCCATAGGTTACGCCGTCCAGCTCGAAGGAGGTTTCGCCCTTGTGCATAGCCGTTTCGCTGGCCAGACGGAAATCAAAGCTGTTCACAAGCGTATTATACTGCTGGTCATAGGCGTCGTAGGCCAACATGCTGGCCAAAGCAATGGTTTCAGCACCAGCCAGGGTATAGCTTTTGGCCATACCGGCAGTCAGCGTATAGGATACCCCATCCAGCTCAAACACATTCTGCTTGGCCTGCACGGCAGCGGTGGCCGCCTGCTTGAGCTCGGCAGAGATTTCAGCTCCGGCAACCGCTTTCACGTCCACCATCTTGCCCAGCATCTTGATCGTTGCCACTTCCTTGGAAGTGCCGATGCAATAGAAACCGTCATCCACCTTCACCACGCTGTAGGTGGTGCCGCCGGCCTTGAAGGAGGAATCGCCGTTCTTGGCCGCCAGAATGAAGTTGGCACGGGTAGCAGTGGGCAGCTCTTTGCCGTCTTTGGTCACATACCGGTATTCGGTGTTCACCACAGCACCGGCATATTCCTTATTGGCATAGTCGTTTTTATAGAACACCTGATCCTGCTTATAGGGGCTCACGATGCCGCCCAGAAAAGAGAAGGCAAACATGAACACCAGAATGCAGATACCGGCGATGGCCAGACGGTTGCGGATGAACCGCTTGAACACCATCATTCCGGGGGATAATACTTTCACCCGGCGGCCGTCATCCAATGCAAGATTTTGATTGGTTGTTTTCTTGTTTTCAGACATGGTTGCACGTTCCTCCTTTCCGTCAGTTTACACGCACCCGGGGGTCAACCACCGCATACATGATATCCGCCAGCATCAGGCTGATCTGCGTCAGCACAAGGCCGAACACGGAATAGAACATGGTAAAGGGCAAATCGCCCGCCACCATGGCATCATAGGCAATATAGCCGATGCCGGGAATCTGATACAGCGTTTCCGTAATCATGGAGCCGCTGAAGAGGCTGGGCACCAGATAGCTCATATAGCTTACCAGGGGAATCAGGGTGTTGCGGAAAGCATGGCGATTGATAACCACCTTTTCGGACAGGCCCTTGGCACGCGCCGTGCGGATATAATCGGCATTGAGCACTTCCAGCATGTTGGTACGGGTATAACGGGTGAGACCACCGATGTTCAGCATGGTCAGCGTCAGAACAGGCAGCACCATATGCTTGCACATATCCATGACCTTGCCCCAGCCGTCCAGCTGCTCATAATAACGGCCCACAATGCCATACAGGTCAAACCAGCCCAGCTTTACCGCAAAAATGTATTTAAGAACCGTTGCCAGGAAGAAGGTAGGCAACGAAATACAAAGCATGGCAAATACGGTGATGCCATAGTCAAAACCGCTGTACTGACGGCGAGCCGCCTGAATGCCCAGCGGAATACAAATGGCCACCTGCAAAACCAGAGTGATCACATTGAGAACAACAGAATACCAAATAACGTCACCGAATTTCTGCGTGACGGACATACCATATTTCCAGCTTTCGCCAAAATCGCCCTTGAGCACATTGCCCAGCCAATTTACAAAGCCGCCGATGACGCCATCGTTCATATGGTAAGCTTCATTCAATTTTTCCAGCCATTCTTCATAGCTGGCACCGCCGGTGGTGGCACTGGCGGCCGCACGCTGCCGTGCAAGGCTTTCCACAAAGGAAGTAGGCATACAGCGCATCACGCCGTAAATGATAAAGGAACCGCATATAATAATGACCAACGCCAGGCTGATACGCCTGACAATAAACTTCCACACTTGTGCATTCCCTCCCCAAAGGTTTTCTCTCCCCGTAATTACCAATGTGGCTCAAGACATCCCCCACAAAAGTGGGGGATGTCCCGAGCATTTAATTTGCAACAAATGGGGAGTTGATGCTATTCAGTTATCCTAAAATTACTGAGCAGCCTCAACCATCTTCATGGTTTCGATTTCGGACAGCCAGCCCCAGTAGGTGGTAACGTCGGGGGTCACGGTAGCGGTATCAACGCGTTCCGTGCTGGCGATCACGATGTTCTGACGCTGGTAAGCGGGAATTTCCACAGCCCAGTCCATGATTTCGTCCAAGCAAGCGCGATACATCACCTTGCGGTAGGACTGATCGGAGGAGGTACGGGCATCCAGAATCATCTGGTCCAGTTCAGCAGACTGGATGTGATAGTGGTTGGAGTCAGAGCCGCCCAGGCCAACGATGTTGGAGGAGTGGTAAACCTGATACATGTCAGGATCAATGGTGGAGCCCCAAGCAGCAGCCCACATTTCCTGGGTGCCGGCGTCCATGGAATCCCACAGAACGTTGGAGTCAGCGGGGTCATTGATCTTGAGTTCGATGCCGATGGTGGCCAGAGCAGCCTTGGCATCGGTCAGGATAGCGAAGGAGGGATGGTCGCCGATACCATCAGCGGGGATGATCACTTCGTAGGACAGCTTGGCACCTTCGGGAGCAGCGGTGAACATACCGGTAGCTTCGTCATAGGTGAAGCCAGCAGCCTTGAAGAAGCCCTTAGCAGCTTCCAGAGCAGCGGCATACTTGTCTTCGGTGGTCATATCGGCAGTGAAGATGGGATTGCCGTCCACGTCCACGGAGAAAGCTACACGATAGCCTTCGTCAGTAGCCTGGGGAGCAGCCCAGGAAGTGGAGGAGATGGGATAGTTGATCACGGCAGCAGCATCGCCATAGTAGGAGTCGAAAGCGGTGTCACGATACACACTCAGCACAGTGGCAAAGCCCTTGCGCAGGTTCTTGGAAGCATCGGAGCCGGGTTCGCCAGCCACGTTCATGGTGTCAGCATTGAGGCCGATGTAGCCGTAGCCCAGGTTGGCCACGGAATAGGTGGTCACAACATCACCAGTGGTTTCGCCATTGGAGTTGAAGGACTTGAGCATTTCAAAGTTGGCCTTGGTGCCGTTCAGTTCGCCGCCGTCAGCGGTGCCGGTCTGCACAGCAGTGGCAACTTCAGCGGAGTTGGTTTCCTTGTACTGAGCGGTAGCAATGACGGGAGCGCCCTTGTAGTAATTTTCGTTGGCTTCGTAGTAAACCACACGGTTTTCGTACTTGACGAACTTGTAGGCGCCAGCACCCATGGGCACAGCGTTCTTGGCCTGCACGCAGGACAGATCGCCATAGGGATGGCCGAAGTTGTTGGCATCATAGTCATAGGTGCCATCGCCATAGTAGTGCTTGGGCGTGATGGACAGGCCGCAGATGGAGTAAACGGCGGGAGCGGAGAAGCCCTTCACCTTTACTTCAACGGTGTAGTTGTCCAGCTTCTTGATACCGGAGATGGTGGGAACGCCAGCTTCCATGTCAACACCGGCAGCAGCGGCCAGCTTGCCCATAGCAGCATTGTTCACAGCAGCGGTGGTTGCGCCAACGGCGGATTCCACAGACAGGTAAGCTTCGATATCGCCTTCATAGGCAGCATAGGTAGCAGCGTAGTAATCATCAACGGTGGGGAAGGTTTCCACCAAGTCGAAGGTCTTGCCATCGGAGGTGGTCAAAGTGCCGTCGTCGTTCACGCTGGCGAATCCCCACAGGGCCATGCCCAGAGCAACCTTCAGGCCGTCACTGGCACCGATTTCATCGGCAGTCTTGCCCAGCATAGAAGCGTAGCTAGCAGCATAGTTGGCGTACACATAGTCAACGATGCCCTGCACGTCCTGCTTCCACAGAGCGGTCAGGTCAGCCTGATAAGCGTCATAGATTTCCTGGGTGAACAGGTCGCCTTCCTGAACGGTGTAACCAGCGGGGGCAGCCTTCAGGGCTTCCAGAGCCTTGGTCACAGCTTCCAGAGAAGCTTCGGGAACCTGGGTCAGATAAGCCTGCAGGCCCAGAATGTCATAGCTGTTCAGGGTAGTGGAGCCGGTGTAGCTGGGATCCAGATACACATAGTAGGTGAAGATGATGTCATCAGCGGTGACAGGTTCGCCATCGGAAAACTTCAGGTCATCGCGGATCTTGGTGGTGTAGGTGGTGATATCAGCAGCTTCGTCATACACAACGGAGATGTTGGCGGGGCCGGTGTACAGGTAATCAGTACCATTGTAGTTCACGGTTTCGCCTTCAATAGCGTTGTAGATGATGCCGCCCACGCGGTCGGTGGTCATCATGCCCAGCTGGGTCATGCCAACCACATTCTGGTCGTATGCAGTGTCTGCGAAGTAGGGGCTGAACTTTTCGGACAGGGTGTCCGTAGCCACTACCAGGGGAGTGCCTTCTGCAAAAGCAGTGCCGCACAGGCCCAGCAGCATAGAAGCCGCCAGCAACAGAGCCAACAGTTTCTTCATATTGAGAAACCTCCTTCATTTTTTCATCTTCTTGATCTTTTCGATAAAAAGATGTGTTCTATTTTTGTATTTTATCATTCTCCAGTCATATTGTCAATTGCAAGATTTATGGTATACAATAGTTTCGTGCATGTTTTTAATGTAATTTTTTGCTTTTTTTGTCTCATCCTGCTATAATAAAGGGGAATAGGGCAGGGAAAAGCCGTCTTTCCTGCCCGGACAGGTGTTTCCGTCCGGCCTGCAAAAAAGGGAAAAATGCCTGATGAGGAGGATCATTTTGAAAGAAAGAAAGTATAAAGAAGATTATTCTTTGCGCTCTTTTGTCACAGCGCAGGGCAAAGAAAAGCGGGAGCCTGTTTATCAGGGCGTTTATTTCCGCTTTGCGGAGGGGAGCGCGGAAAAAAGCCGTGTGTTTCGCTTCTCTTTTCTATGCGCCGCTTTGTTTGCTGCCTTTTATTTCCTTTATTTGTCGCTGAATACCCCCAGCTCCCGGTGCATGTATGTGCTGCCCGTTGCTGCTTGCGCACTGGCTCCCCTTGCCTATTGGCTGATGGGCTTATATGCCCTGTACCGTGCCCCGGAAAAAATGACCCGGCTGCAAAAGGAAAACAGCTCCGGCCGCATCCTGCGCTCTGCCACCGGGTGCATGATGCTGCTGGGTATCGGCTGCATCGGCGATCTTATTTTCATGCTCTCTGCCGGGCAGCAGCAATGGGGGCAGGAATTGCCCGGCTTTGCGCTGCTGTGCTGCTGCGCTATTGCCGCCATGGGCTGCTTTTGGCGCATCCGGGAAAGCTATAATCGCATCATCACCCTCGGAAATGAAAAAGGAGACACTGCCCCATGAAAATGAAATGGTATGCGAAACTGATGATTTTTTTAGGCATCGGCACCCTGCTTTTCTGCATCGTGGGGATGACCTATGTGATCCGGGCCAAATATCAGATGAACGAATATACCCTGCAGCTGGGAGCTGCCTTCAACGCCGCCACCATCGTCAACGCCACCGAAACCTTTACCGATGCAGAAAACGCCGTGATTGCCGCCTATGAAGGGCAAAAAAGCGTCATCGTGCCGGAAAACTATAAATCCCTGCTGAGCTACCTGCGTCGGGATCATGCCATGCCTTTTCTTTCCTATATAAATAAGGAAAAGGCTCTGCATATCAGCATCTGCGACGGCAGCCATCTCTATATCTTGGGCGACAAAGACGGCCAGGGCGCACTGGTCTATTTTGAAACCGCCGGGGAAACCTATCGCATGCACGTAACCGGCGGCGACCTATGGCAGAAAATTCAGGATATCGCCCTCAAAGGCAGCTATAAGGCTCCCAATATTTTGCTTGGGCAGTGATATTGGGAGCGGCAGCAACCAAAGCGACGATTGAGATTGGGGAGAGACGCCCCTAACCTGAGGTACGGGAGACGAGCCAGCCCCTGCTTGGCCGCAAACCCCATCAAAAAAGCTGTGCCAGCCAATGCGGGTGATGTAAAGAATGTGTTCTCCTTCATGATGACTGTAAGTGTTGCCGATCGCATTGCTTATGCTTTCTTTGTTCTATGATAGCATGCGTACGATAAACTTGAATTTGAATAACTGTTCAAAAAACTTGTATTAACATAACACATTACCCTTTGTCAAACGCATTGACAAGCAATGTAAAACACGATATAATTTCAAAACGGATATTTACGAAAGGGAACCAGCTGACGGCAGAGGCCACTGGTTCCCTTATGCCTTTAGGGGAAAATAAGCTGGGTTTGCCGGAATTGAAATCCAATTACAATAACAAGGGTGTTGTTTATGATAAAAAAGAAATTCTCCTTCTCCACAACACATGTGATTATGCTCAGTTTTCTGGCGGTGATTCTTGTTGGAAGCCTGCTGCTATCCCTGCCAATCAGTTCTGCAAGCGGCAAAGCAATCCCCTATTTGGATGCCCTGTTTACAGCCACAACAGCCACCTGCGTAACTGGGTTGGTAACGCTTCCCACCGTAACAACATGGAGCACGTTCGGGCATGTTATAATCTTAATCCTGATCCAGGTGGGTGGTTTAGGCGTTATTACGATTATGTCTGCACTAATGATTCTGTTGCAAAAGCGGATGGGAATCAATGACCGGCTTTTACTACAGGATGCCTTTAATCTGAACAGCCTTTCCGGTATTATACGCTTCGTTAAGCGAGTGCTTCTGGGATCCCTCTTGGTGGAGGGAATCGGCGCATTGCTTTATATGATCGTATTTGTCCCTGCGTATGGTCTGAAAGGTGTCTGGATATCCGTATTTACATCCATCTCAGCCTTTTGCAATGCCGGTATTGATATCATTGCAGAGAACAGCTTGTGCAACTATGCAACAAATCCCCTCATTAACGCCGTCACCAGCCTGCTGATTATTTTAGGTGGCATCGGATATATTGTGTGGTGGGATATGATGGGTCTTGGCAAAAAAACTGCCGTAAAGAAACACAAACGTTTCCAAATGCTCTCCCTGCATAGCAAGATTACTATTGTAACAACTTTGATTCTTATTCTTGGCGGCGGAATACTGATCTTCTTGTTTGAGTATGATAATCCGCTGACCATTGGAAACCTGTCTGTTTTCGATAAAATCCAAGTCTCTCTGTTCCAGTCGGTTACTACAAGAACGGCTGGTTTTGCAACTGTACCGCAGCAAGATCTGACGAATGCTTCCTCTATCCTTTGTCTGTTGCTCATGTTTATTGGCGGTTCTCCTGTTGGTACTGCAGGCGGTATTAAAACGGTGACCGTTGCTGTTTTAGTGGTATCGGCGATTGCAACGGTTCAGAACAAGCAGGATGTATCTATGTTTGGCCGCAATATTTCAAAGCAGGTGGTTAACAAGGCCGTGGCTGTCACCTTGATGTCCTTTTCTATTATGATCACATCCACAATTCTGCTTTCTGCCGTTTCCAATGCCGATGTCTTGGATATCCTTTTCGAAACCGTCAGTGCTACTGGAACCGTGGGGTTGACTCGGGATATGACACCATATCTAAATACCGCAGGGAAAGGGATTATCATCGGAACCATGTACCTTGGCAGAGTGGGGCCAATTTCTCTGGCACTTGCATTGAATTCCAGAAAGAAGCATCAGAACATCATCAAAAATCCCACGGAAGAAATTAGTGTTGGTTAAAGGAGCGTTGACATGACTATGAACAAGACATATGCTGTATTTGGTCTGGGCCGGTATGGTATTGCTGTAGCCCGTGAACTTGTCAGTAACGGCATGGAAGTAATTGCTGTGGACTCCGATGAAAGGATTGTGAATGCAGCCGCAGACGAACTGCCGATCTGCAAATGTGCTGATATTACAGATCCCGAAGCCATCCGGCAGTTGGGTATTTCCAACGTGGATGTGGTAATCATTGCAATGGCCAATAACCTGGAAGCCAGTGTTATGGCGGTAACCCTCTGCAAGGAGATCGGTGTAAAGACTGTTATTGCCAAGAGTGCCAATGAAATGCATCAGAAGATTCTCATTCGTGTTGGTGCGGACACGGTTGTGTTCCCGGAGAACGAATCTGGTATCCGTTTGGCTAAAAATTTGCTCAGTTCCGGTTTTGTGGACATGGTTTCCCTGACAAAAAATGTATCAATGATAGAACTGGATGTAAAACCAGAGTGGGTCAATAAAAACCTGATCGAGTTGAATCTGCGCAAAAAGTTTTCCATCAATGTAGTGGCTATTCACCAAGGAGACTCTGTCAGCGTGGATATTGATCCCCATACACCGCTGCAAGCAGATGATAAGCTGATTGTGATTGTGAATACGAAGAAACTATCTAAATTGATTTAATAGCAGAGACGCTATGATGCAGGCAAGGCAACGTCGAAGCAGCAATCGTCCATCATAATAAACCAATTGACAAATTCCGATTTGTTGAGCAAACAAAAAGCAAATTCCGATCATTTCAGAAGGGCGCAATTATACGCATCGTTCCGGTGCATTGCCTTTGCAAACCCACATAAGCAAACGAGCATCCAAACACGGATGCTCGTTTGTTTGTTGTTGGATCAATGGTTCCTTCAGAACCCTCCCGCCATCGTGACACAGCTTTTAATTTATCCCTGTTCCGGTTGTTTTCCGCTTATGATGGGAAACGCCTTGCGCCAGAAGGGCAGCACCGTCAGCAGCAGCCCTGTGCAGGCCAGAGCCATCACGAAATAGCACACGTCCATCCGCATCCATGCAAGGAAAGCAATCTTCTGCTCCAGCGCAAATTCCATCACGATCACCACACCGGCGCACAGCAAAATCTGGATAAACGCCAGCCACAGCCGTTTGTTTTTCCGTTCTTCCTTCTTCGTCATCTGCCAGCTGATGAGCAAAACGCCCACAATCATCAAGGCACTGAACATCTGGTTCGCCCGGATGAACCCCCACACAATCACCTGATCCTGCCGCATGGATTCAAAGACAATCTGGCAGCAGGCATACACAAGCAGCAGGAGCAGTGCAGCTCCGCCATCCCGGCGTTTTTTCATGGCAAGCAGCAGCACCAACATCACCAATGCCGTCAACGCTTCCGGCAGGAAGATGGCGAAATTCCAAGTTTCATAATAATCCTGCACCGCAAAGGGGAAGCGATACAGCAGGTCATAATTTTCCCACGGAATCATGCTGATTTCCATCCACGGGTCAAACCAATCCTCAATGCAATAGCCATAGCCAAGACCAATGGTGGTCTCCGCTAAACGTCCGGCCGCAATCAATAACGCCGCCGGAGCCGCCGCCGCATCCAATACCCGTTTGAAGGGTTGCTTTGCAACCTTCGCCGTAAGCCATGCCGCCAAAATGCCGCCGATGATGCCGCCATACAGCAGATAACCGCCGCTTGTGAACCGGAAAAAGAACCCCAGTCCCCTTTCCATCACCCATTTGATATTGGCAAGGCAATAGCCCGCCCGTGCCATGAGGAAAACAAGCGGAACCGCCAGCACAGCAAACCAGCTGACCGTGCCTTCAGAAAGCCCTTGTTTTTTGCCCGTATAGTTCATCAGAAGGAGGGCTGCCAAGGCCGCCAGCGCAACCAAGCCGCCATACACATAAACGGGCAGGGAGCCCACTTGAAATGCTGTCATTTCTTTATTCCCCCACCGTGTCAGACACGAAATAGATCAAGCCGGAAATAGCCCGATGGTTTCTGGTGGACTTATGCACGGCCTTATCGGCAAAAAACAAATTGGTGGAGCCGCCGCCGTCCAGATTATAGGCTACCGTGCATTCGGGGAAAACGGATTTGATATACGTCGCCATTTCCCGCAGGTTGATGCCGCTGCCATCGCCGCCGTCCACTTCCAGGATGCCGTATTCCAGCTCGCCCAGCTGGCAAATGGCAATACGCTGGCAGGCGTAATGGGATTCCACCCGGCTGAACTTTTTCGCATCATAATCAATCGGCACTTCCTCGCCGTCCGCCACCAGCACAGGGCCAAAGCAGAAGGCGTGCATCACCGAGCGGCCTTCCGCTTGCAAAGCTTCTTTCTTCGCATTCACGCTTTCCGCCGTGGCGTCCATCACATAGGAAAAATCGCCCTTGTTGTCAATAATCAGCACATCCCGGCTGCCGTCCGGCGCATTGCGATATTCCACGCCATGCCGGGCAATATAGCCGGTATTGTATTCATACTTGGCAAAATCGTCGTTCAAGGCCACCACAGCATTCAGGCCCTTGATCATGTTCTTGGCACGGGCCAGGGTGGGATCGTCATAGCTGTTGTTGCTGAAGGTGGTGCGGATCTGGGAAGGATCGGAAATCTTGATCCGAATCCAGTGGGTCGTCACCTTCGTGGCACTGCTTTTTGCCTTGCGGGTGCTGTTGGTAAGGGTTGCATGGATGGTGTCGTCCTGATATTCGGTTTCGGAAATCCAGCCGCTTTTTATCAAGGGCTGGCCGGGCTCGTTCATCGCCGGAAATTCCTCTGCCAAGCCGTGAGAGGGCAGCAAAAAGCTAATTGCCAGCAGCATCAAAACAGCCAAACACCAGCGCAACGCATTTGCTTTCATGGGGAATACATCCTCCTCATTCATTTTGTGCAGTCTGCACACGATCGTGAAATCAATTTACTTTCCAAGGCGTTACGCCATCTGGCGGCGAATAAGCCAGCTTTCCATCACGCCAAGCACCGCAAGCCCTGCCGCCATCACCAGATAGAAAAAGATGGGATGCACGCCGTTAAACAGCTTGCCGCCTGCCGCAAATTCCACCGCCACAAACACCCCGGCGCACAAAACGCCGATGATGGCAGGCAAAAACCGCTTCTTTTCCTGCTTTGCCCGGATGCCCAGCCAGATCAGAATCCCTTCCGCCGTTAACATGCAAATCAGCTGCTCCACCCGGATAAACTGGCTCCAGATCAGGCTCTGGTTCCGCAAACTTTCGCAAAGCACCTGCGCCAGACACAGATAGAAAACCGTCCGCAGGAATCGTTTTTCCCGGAATTTCAAAAGGGAAACAATAAAAACAATCAGGTACAGCAGCCCCGCGTAAACATGCACGGCGATATACCATTCGCCCCATTCATTGCCCACCGCCGCCGGGAAAAAGAAGAACGCTTCATTTTCGATATAGTTACCGGCGCAGATGAGCCCTAAAAAATACTCCCCAAACCGGGCAAGAGAGGCAAGCAGCGCACCAGCAGGGGCATAGGCGTTCAATGCCTTCATCACCGGATTGCCCGTGCATATGCCCGCCAGTGCCGCTCCTAAAATCACGCCCAGCGCACCGCAAAAGAAGCTCATCATGGACATATCATCCGTAATCAGCGTATCGGCAAAGCCGTAGCCACGCACATATTCCAGCTGCAAAAGGCAATAGCCCAGCCTTGCAAACACAACACCCAGCACCGTGCCAAAAAGCATCGTCAACGCCGCCAGCAGCCCTCTTTTCTTCATAGAAGCTGCCGTCAGGAAATGCACGCCGCAAGCAATCAGCGCACTGCCTGCCATCCAAAGCAAATAGGTATTATTCAACATCTTTCTCAATCCTCAACATAAGCACTGGCAAAATAAATGCTGTCGCACACAGTGCGGAGATTGGTGTCCTGAGTGTTATTGATTTTCTTGTTCATGAAGGCAATCTGGGTGCTGCTGCCGCCATCGAACATATATGCCGTTTCCACAGGGCCAAGGGACAACACCAGCTTGGTAAAATCCTGCACGCTCAGGCCGAAATGGGCAACGGCCACAATGCGGTATTGCAGCGGCCCCACCTGACACAAGCAAATGCGCTGTGCCCTGTTCCAGCTCTGGGATTTATGGGGATGGACGATGGAGCGGGGGTTGGCTTCCACTTCTTCGCCGTTCAAGATAATGCAGGGGCCAAAATCAAAGCCGTTGATCACTCGCTTGCCATTCACCTGCGTCAGCTGCTCGTGGGTGACGGGGGTGGAAGGGAAGGTGTTCCCAAGGCCTTCTTCCACGTCCCGGTTCCCGGCCAGAATCACATGGAAATCGCCATCTTCGTCAATGAGCAGAAGGTCGTGCCAGGTTTCGCTGATTTCCCGAAACATCACGCCCTGCCGCAACACAAAGGAATCGGGATGCTCGCCGAAATAATCCCCATCCATGGCCACAACGGCATTCACACGCTTGGCCATCACGGGCACGGACACCTTCTGCCGGGTTTTGAAGCCCTTTTCGCCGCCGCCTGCGGATTCGGTGCGCAGCTGGGTGGCATTGGCGATGGTGATGTCTACCACATAATAGGTGCAATCATATTCATCGCTCTTGGCATACATTCTTTCCACTTTGATGGAAGGGTCTTCATAGCTCATTTTACCCTGCTCAAATTTTTCCTGCAAGGGCATACCGCCGGAAAAATCGATGGGCAGCTCCAGAACCTCTGCCTGTGCAGTGCCGCCGAACGAAAACAGTATACTCATCAGCGAAAGAAGAGCTAAAAATTTGCGAAAATTTTTCATTTGCCTTTCCTCCTGTGTTGACATTTGAGAGACAGTTTCTAACCCTTATATTTTATCATTTTTTCCATTGCAAGTAAAGCCAGAAATTGTATTTCCTAACATTTATAATCTCTACCGTTTTTTCGGTGTGGAAACAGCCGTTCCTGTGCGGAAAAACTCCTTGACACACGGCCTTTTTATGGTTCATAATGAACAGGAATCCGCAAAAGCGAATTATCAAAAAGGAGAAGGAAAAATGCTTCATTCCTATATGCAATCAAAACATAAATGGCTCTTGTCCTTGGCAGCAGCTCTTCTTATGCTGGTTCTTATCTGCCCCGGCATGGCCGAAGAAAACGCTGCCCTTTCCTTCCGTCAAATGGCAAAGCCGTCCCAGGGCACTGTAACCATCTTTGATGCCATCAGCAAGCAAAAGAGTGCAGTGGCGCAGGTGGCAAAAGGGGAGCAATGCGAAGTGATCGGCACAGCGGATAATTATTACCGTGTGCTCTATAACGGCCAGACGGGCTACGCCCTCAAAAGTAAGCTCACTGTGGAAGCGGTGCAGGCTTCCGTTCCCGAAGCCCTGTGCGATACCGTCAAACTCAAAACCCCTATCCCCAACCGCCACGAAACCAACCTCTATATCGAAGGCACCATCACCGCCGAAAAACCCATCAAAACCCTGTTTATCTATATCTGGGATGAGAGACAGCAGCGCATCGAGCATGTCTATACCAAAGATTTTCCTTCCCCCTCTAACAAGATTGATACGAAGCAGCTTGAAAAATCTCTGCCCCTTTCCCGGTATACAGGCGGAAGAAAAACGCTGATTCTGGAAGGCAATATGGACGGAGAAACGGTGGTGCTTTTCCGTTCTCCCTTCTATGTGATCGGCAGCTTACAGGAACCTGTGCATATTACGAATAAATGCCGCAATCTGCCCGTATCTGTAACGGATGAAAAGGTTAGCACCGCATGGGTGCCCAAAAAATCCGAGCCGTCCCTTGTCGTGAAGCTGCCGGAAAATGCACAGCCTGCCCTGCTCAATCTGGAATGGAAAACCCTGCCCGATTCCGTGACGGTGGAGTTGCGAGACGCCACCGGGGAAACCTTGGAGACCATCGTGAAGCAAACGGGCTTCTATATGGACTCCATCCCGCTGAACAGTCAGGTGCGAAGTGCGGTTGTTACCCCCACGGGCTCCGAGGCCGCATTGGCCAACCTCCGTGTTTATGCGGAAGGCTATCCCACCTTGGACGTGCAAAACTGGGAACCGCTGCCCGAAAAGATTGATATTCTATTGTTATCCACCCATCAGGACGATGAATTTCTTTTCTTCGGTGGTTCCATTCCCTATTATGCCGCAAGGGAAGATGCCACCATCGGCGTGCTTTACATGGCCGATTGCGGACGCCATCGCTACCGGGAAGCCCTGAACGGCTTATGGAGTGCCGGCCTTCGCCATCATCCCATTTTCTTCGGGCTGCTTGACGATTTCACCATGAGCATTGACGAAGCCGCCGCCATGTGGCGCAATGATGACCTTGGCACAAAGCTGGTGCGCCTGATTCGCCAATATAAGCCGGATGTCATTTTAGCCCAGGATTTCAACGGCGAATACGGCCACGGCCAGCATAAATATGCCACCCGAACAGCCGCCGATTATTTCCAGCTGGCCGCCGATGCCTCATTCGACCCAGAATCCGCCGAAAAATACGGCACATGGCAGGTAAAGAAATTCTATGTCCATCTCTATGAAGAAAACCAGATTGTGATGGATTGGGATGTGCCGTTGGACGAAACGGGTGTCATCACCCCCATGTTCCTTGCATGGGAAGGCTATGATAAAAACAAATCCCAGTTGGCATCTTTCAGCATGGAAAGAGATGGCGTGATGTATGACAACACCCTCTTTGGTCTTTATTACACAAGCGTCGGCCCGGATATTGAGAAAAACGATTTCCTGGAAAACCTGCGCTGACTGTAAAATCTCCATAAACAAACGCCCTCCGAAAAGCCGGGGGCGTTTGCTGTATTCTTCTGTTTCCGGGGGAACGATGGGATTTCCGTCAGGGCATCCGTTGCGCTGCACTCTTCGATGGAACAGGTGCCGTCTCGTCTCTTATGCCGATGCAGCCCAGATATACGCCCGTTTCGCTCGTTCGCATCTTCTCTCCGTATTCCAACCAGCCTATGGAGCCTTCTCTTTCAGATTTCAGAAGTTTTTGCCGTTTCTCACTTAAAATTTGCAACCACCACATGATCTGTTGTTCCGCAGATAAGCTCCGCCAGTTCCTGGGTGGAAATCAGTTCCTGGCAGATGGTATACTCCCGTAAGATCATATACCATCCCCGAAACACCTCATAGCACAGAACGCCTTCTTCCTCCGCCGGGGTTTCGCCGGCCTCCATCGCCGCCACATCATAAACCGTCCAGCCGGTGAACGTTTTCCCATCCAGCGTGACATCCGTTATCTCCTCCAGCGACAGGGCTTCCCCGAAGGTCTGGCCGGGGTCAACGGTTACGATGATGGAGGAAGATTCATATTGCTCCCCTTCGCTGTCTATCTGCATAACGCCATCACCGCTGAGCAATGTGATGCTTGGAATTACGATGGTTTCTTCCGCATAAGGGGCATAATAGCTTTCCGCAGGAATGCCGGCCCACTTGGCCACATACATTACGCTCTTTTCCGGTACCGGCAGATTCAGCAACTCTTCCGTGGTATACAGATAATCGGGGATCAGGCTGTATTCCTCCCATTCAAAGCCCTCTTCGTCCACGGTGATCATCACTTCCGCTTCCATCCAGCCTTCAAACGTATCGCCCTCCATGACCGGCTCCACAGAAAGAACGCCGGATTGCTTTAGCACCTCGCCAATCTTCTGCCCCGGCACGCCGGACAAGCCCAAGCCGCCGGTTTCATAGGCTTCCTCCGTCCATGTGACATACAGCATGCCACCGCTTTCCTGATAGCCGTCAAACGTCACGTCCACTTCCATCGGCTCCCCTTCTGCGCAAGCGGCAAAAGCGGTCAGCAACAGGCAGAGCGCAACCATCATGATATACAGAGATTTTTTCATGGCGTTATCCTCCATTGATCGAAAAAGATGAAACAGGTTTCACCCCTTCATCATCAGGGCTCCACAATATTAAAGGGCATAAAGCCAACCATCGGAATTTGATTCATGGAGGATGCCAGTAGCGTAATCAGCGTTGCATCGCCTTCCACGGGGATGGCCGCCAGTGCTTCCGTATTATTTTGCAGAATATAGAGCAGCGCATTTTTCGGGCAGGTGATGGACACATCCGCATCCGCCCGATGGGCGTTTTCATACACCAGCAGCACACCATTTTTGATGCGCAGCATATGCTGCTCGTTCATATCGGTCAGCGTCACGTTCATCGTGAAATCATACTCCGCCATGGCCTGCTTATCCATCAGGATGGACATATAGTCAAAGATCATCGCCGGGGTCATTTGCATCACGATGCCGGAGTTTCTCGTCTGCTTCATGTTCTGGGATTGATTGCCGTGCCGCAGCTCCATCGCCGCCGTCAGATACGCATTGCGCCAGGGACCGGATTCCGCCTGATAGCCCAATTGCTCCAGCGCATCGGCGCACAAAAGCCGGGCGGCTTCATTGGCAGGATCTGCGAAAACAAGGGTATTGGTCACTTCCGCCACCCACTGATATTCGCCCTTGTCAAAGTCTTCCTTTGCCTTGCGCAGCACAGTCTCCGTGTCTCCCAGATATTCCACCCATTTCTTTGCGCTGTCCGTAGGGGTGAGGGGGTTCAGGTTCACGGGATTAGCGTCATACCAGCCCATGAATTTCTGATACACGGCCTTTGCATTGTGCGCCACCGTGCCGTAATACTGCCGGGTATACCAAACCGTTTCAAGGGGTTTGGGCAATTTGATCATGTTGGAAATCTCGTCGGAGGTATAGCCCTGATTGATGTAGGTCAGCGTCTGGTCGTTGATAAATTTATACACGGCGGCGGTGTTGGTCATATACTCCACCACCGTTTCCTTGCCCCAGTGCGGCCAGTTATGGGACTGGAACACCACTTCCGCCTTATCGGCGTACCGGGTGATAGCTTCCGTAATATAGCCTGCCCATGCCGCCCCGTCACGCACCTGTGCCCCGCGCAGGGTGTAGAGGTTATGCAGCGTGCCGGTGCAGTTTTCCGCCATCCAAAGGGCTTTATACTTGGGCAGCCATGTATTCATTTCGGCAGGGGCTTCCGTGCCGGGGGTCATCTGGAATTCCATTTCCACGCCGTCAATCACAAGGGTCTCGCCGGTTTGGGTCACTTCATAGGTGGGCATCAGAAAGGACACCAGCCCCGTGGACTGGCCCATGCCGATGCCCTGCGCCATCTTCCCGGTCACGCCGGGGGTCAGCAGCACGCCGTACTGGTAATTGGCGCGCCGGGTCATGGCCTTGCCGGCATAAATGTTTTCGGAAATGGCATGCTCCGCAAAGCCCTTCGGCACAATGATCGGCACTTTGCCGCTGGCAATCTGCTCCTCAATGGGGAGGCTGGGGTCAGCGGCTTCTTCTTCCTTCATCACGCCCAGAATGCCGCCGAAATGATCCGCATGGGGATGGGAAATAATCACCGCCTTGACAGGGAAAGAGCCAAGGTTCTTTTCAATCAGCTGCATAGCGGCCTGCGCCGTCTCAACACACATGGTAGCATCGAACACGATCCAGCCCGTGTCCCCTTTCACCACCGTCAGATTGGCCATGTCATAGCCCCGCACCTGATAAATGCCCTCGCACACTTCAAACAGGCCATAGGCATGGTTGTTGCGTGTGTTTTCCCAGAGGCTGGGGTTCACGGTGTCCGGGGCCTTTTCGTAATCGTGCAGGAAGCTGTATGCCGCCTGACTCCAGATCACATTGCCCTCCGCATCCTTGATTTCCAGCTTTTCCGGCGCATCAATCAGATTGCGCACGGCGTTGTCATATTCGCTGGTGTCCTCAAAATCCAAAAGGGAATACATGGCAGAATTCACCTGCACCGTATATTCGCTGGCCTGCTTGGGCTCTTTGCTCAATTTCAGCTCGCCAATCAGCCCTTCCCCCTCCGCATATGCGCAGGACGCCAGCATCACCGCCGCCAACATCATCGCAAAAATTCGTTTCATCTTTTTCTCCCTTTCTGTCACACGATATATTTTATGCCTTCCGTTTCTTAAATAATCAATCCCGAAAACAACACCTGAAAATATCCCAGCCATTTTCTTCGGGAATGGGTTACATAACGCCATGCACCAGATTCAGCCCCTGCACAAACTGCAGCACTTCAGCCGCTTCGGGGGAAGTGATGTTTTCCGCAGCGGCTGCAGCAACATAGGTGCCGTTGGACATGAGGAAGCGGGTCAAATAGTCTCCCTGCCAGCCGCCAAAGCCATACACATTTGTCACGCCGCCAGCATCCTTGGCACACAGGAAAGAAAATTCCACATAATCATCGTCCAGATATTTCTTGAACAGGTTATTGCCGCCGCTGCGCTTGGTGCGCAGATGCCGGGCAACGGAACCATTCCCTTCGGAAGCGTTATCACCCATAGCTTCGTTCTCCACATCCCAGCAATAAATCACGCCGGGTTATTTTTCTTCAAAGCGGGTAATCACCTGCTCGATGCGGGATTATGTGCATGCCCGGATGGTTTTTGGCATCGGCATAAGGATTCTTCGTTTTTTATTTTCTTCTCTATCTTGCGTCACAGGCAGTTTTTCAGTGCCTCGCAAGCCGCATCAAAGGCAGCATCACTGCTTTCATAGCAATAGGGATCGATCTTCGTTTCTTCCCCCTTGCGTTCCAGATCTTTCAGCCCGGCAAAGACGCTCAAATGGGGTTCGACGGTCATATCTTTGCCGCCACGGGCCACAAAATCCGCCACGATCTTTTTCACATTCCCGATGCCGCTGCCGGCAGGCACCACTTTGCCATCCGCCAGTGCATCTTTGATGTGCAGGTAACGGGTGCGGTCCGCCAGCAATTTCCATGCTTCCCACGTATCCTGACCGCACTGCACATAATTGGCCGGGTCAAACACATTGGCAAGGCTCGGAAAAATATCCAACAGTTCCCTGCAGGGGACAGCCTTATCGCCATAAATGCCCTTTTCATTTTCATGGCAAAGGGTGATGCCGGTGCCTTCCGCCAGATTTACCATCTGCCCCACCTGGTCAATCACCTTCTGCCGCCAAGGCGCAATCTCATCCCCGGGCATATAGAAAGAGAACATCCGCACATTTTTCGCCCCCAGCACATCCGCCAGCGTCAGCACATGCCGCAGCTTTTCCAGATGCGCCGGAAAATTGCCATCCACAATGCCAATCTTCCCAATGGGCGAACCCATGCTCCACACGCAAAGCCCGGCGTCATCCATCTTGCGGCGCACTTCCTTTGCCTTTTCCAGCGTAATATCCGCGATGCTCTGCCCGTCCACACCCCGGATTTCCAATCCCTGCAAGCCGTTGCGCTGCATGGCTGCAATCTGCCCGTCAATCATCCCGCTGGCCTCATCCGCAAAAGCGTAAATATTCAATGCCTTCATTTCATTTCTTCCTCCTTATCCCTGTTCCTTTCCTTCGGTAACATCATAATTATATATCAACTTTTCGCAAAATTGCAATTCTGTATTCATTTATTATTGCACATTTTGTTTTCAAATTAATAAGTGCCTGCCTTTCCGGCATCCTGTGGCGTTTTTTCAACGCCAAGCAATTACGGCAAACCAAATTTTCATTGCAAACAAGCCGTTCCTCTTCATTTATTTCGTTCTGGTCTAAAGTTTTACATATATTATTGGCATTCTCTTTGTTTTCCCTTCCCTGAAATAAAGTACCGCATATAAAGAACAAGAAGCTGCTGTCAGTAAAAGGGATGGAAAGGAAGGAGTTGTCCTTCGCATTACATCATGATGTGCTACGGCGAATAACTACAAAAAAACCAAACCATGAAAGGTTTGGCTTTATTTGTGGTGGAGTATAGGGGAGTCGAACCCCTGGCCTCGACAATGCGAATGTCGCGCGCTACCAACTGCGCTAATACCCCGTGTGTTTTGAGTGCTTTGATAGTATAGCACGGAAGGGATGAAAATGCAAGGGCGGGAAGAAAAAAACAGCAAAACAAAAGTGCTGCTGCGAGTGGACTTTCGCAGCAGCAGACATTTTGTATTCCGTTCAGCGGCCTGACGGCTCATTTGGTCAAGGTAACAGCCGGAAAGCCTTTTCTGACAAGCCTTCCGCTTGAAATCAATACGCAAACATCCCCTCATACACAAGCGTCGTATGCCCGGTGAGGGTCACACCACGGTCGGCATAGGTGACGAAGAGGTCGCCGCCCTTGAGGTGCACGGTGATCTGGGTATCCTTATCGCAAAAGCCATTTTCCACCGCCGCCACCACCGCTGCGCAGGCTCCGGTGCCGCAGGCGAAGGTTTCGCCACTGCCACGCTCCCAGACCCGGACACGCAGCGTGGTTCTGTTCACCACCCGGACAAACTCCGTATTGATCCGTTCCGGGAATTCGGGAGCATATTCAAACATGGGACCGATTTGCGGCAAATCCAAGCCGTTCAGACCTTCCGGGAACAGCACGCAATGGGGATTGCCCACCGACACGCAGGTAACCGGATAGGTTTCGCCATTCACGGTCAAAGGATAGGCGATCAGCTTTTCCGCTGGGATGGTGGTGGGCAGGTTCTGGGCCTGCAAATCCACCTTGCCCATGTTCACCGACACGGAGGACACAAGGCCGTTTCGCAGGTACAATTTCAGGCTGTACACATGGCCGCCCACTTCGATGGTCATATTTTCGCTGCGGACATAGCCCTTATCGTAAAGATATTTAGCCATGCAGCGGATGTTATTGCCAGCCATGCGGCCTTCGCTGCCGTCCCGGTTGAAGGAGCGCATCTTGGCGTCCGCAACCTTGGACGTTTCCATCAGCACAATGCCGTCGCCGCCGATACCGTAATGTGCCTGGCACAACTGCACGCACAAAGATTCGGGGCAGGTGATACGGCCATCGAAATTCTCAATGAAAATATAGTCATTGCCGCAGGACTGCATCTTGGCAAAGGAAATTTTCTGCCGCCAGGAGCGCATGGCATTGATATCCACAAGCTCCGTGTTTCCGGCATTGAACCGGCTTTCCAGCATCTTGGCCAAGGCATCCGCTGTATCAACGGAAGTGATGCAGGGAATGCCAAGCTGCATGGCTCTGCGATGGAGCAGGATATAATCCCCCACCGTGGCATCCTTCACAGCCCCGGTATACACAATATAGTCCAGCTTGCCGCTTTCCATCAGCTGCATCAGGGCATCGCTTTCCGTGGCGTTTTGCACCGCCGTCACCTGAACGCCCATTTGCCTGATGGCACCAGCCGTGCCGGATGTGGCATAGAGGCTCATGCCAAGGTCGGAAAACCGCTTGGCCAGGGCGATGATTTCCGGGTAATCGTTTTCTTCCACGCTGATGAGCACGCCGGGCTTGCGGCTGCCATGCAGGGAGGGCACGGAGAACCCGGCAGCGGTGAGCCCCTTGAACAGGGCTTCTTCCTCCGTTTTGCCAATGCCCAGCACTTCGCCCGTGGATTTCATTTCGGGGCCAAGGATGGAATTGGCATCGTTCAACTTTTCAAAGCTGAAAACAGGCACTTTCACGGCGCAATAAGGCGGCGTGCGGTAAAGCCCTGTGCCGTAACCCATATCGCAAAGCCTTTCGCCCAGCATCACCCGGCTGGCCAAGTCCACCATGGGCACATCCGTCACTTTGCTGATGTAGGGCACCGTCCGGGACGCACGGGGGTTCACCTCAATCACATACAGTTCATCCTGATAAATCAGATACTGGATGTTGATAAGTCCCTTTGTTTTCAAAGCCAGAGCCAGCTTTTCGGAGCAATCCACCACCTTTTGCAGGTGCTGGTCGTTGAGGTTATAGGGAGGATAGACGGAAATGGAATCGCCGCTATGGACGCCGGCACGCTCGATATGCTCCATAATGCCGGGAATCAATACGCTTTCGCCGTCGGAAATGGCGTCCACTTCCAGTTCCGTTCCGGGCATATACTGGTCAACCAATACCGGGTTATCAATGCCCCCGGCCAGAATGGTTTCCATGTATCGCCTTGTCACTTCGGGGGTGCGGGAGATGGTCATGTTCTGGCCGCCGATGACGTAAGACGGCCGAAGCAATACAGGATAGCCCAATTCTTCCGCTGCCGCCAAAGCTTCTTCCACCGTGTTCACGCCCATGCCTCGGGGACGCCGAATGCCGAACTGCTCCAGCAGGGCATCAAACCGGGCTCGGTCTTCCGCCATATCAATGGATTCGGCAGAGGTTCCCAGGATGCGGATACCCATTTCATCCAGGAAACCCGTCAGCTTAATGGCCGTCTGGCCGCCAAAGGCCACCACCACGCCCACAGGCTTTTCCACCTCAATAATCTGCATCACATCTTCCGGCGTCAGGGGTTCAAAATACAGCCGGTCGGCAGTATCATAGTCCGTGGAAACGGTTTCGGGGTTGTTGTTGACGATCACCACATCATAGCCCATCTTTTGCAGCGTCCACACGCAGTGCACGGAGCTATAGTCAAATTCAATGCCCTGCCCGATGCGGATGGGGCCGCTGCCCAGCACCATAATCACGGGCTTGCCGCTGCGCCTGAACGCCCGGCTTTCGCAGAAATTGCCGAAGGAAGAATAGAAATAGGGGGTCTTGGCGGCGTATTCCGCAGCGCAGGTATCCACCATCTGATAGGAGAAGGAAAATTCCGGCACTTCCTTCGCCCCGGACAGCCGTTTGATTACCTTATCCGGATAGCCAAGGAGTTTTGCTTCCTGATATAGTTCATCCGTGAACGGCTGCTGCTGCAATTTCTCTTCAAACTGCGCCAGATGCAGCATCCGATTCAAAAACCACTTGTCAATCTTCGTTATTTCGTGAATTTCTTCAACGGAAACGCCCGTCTTCAACGCTTCAAAGACGGTGAAAATACGCCTGTCATCCTGCCGGGCAAGCCTTTCCTTCACAGGGGCGTCGTCTATCGGCAGAGCGTTCAGGGAATCCAAGCCAATTTCCGCCCCACGAACGGCCTTCATCAAGCCCTCTTCAAATGTCTGCCCGATGGACATCACTTCGCCGGTGGCCTTCATCTGGGTGCCCAGTTTCCGTGACGCATGGGCGAATTTATCAAAGGGCCATTTGGGGAATTTCACCACCACATAGTCCACCGCCGGTTCAAAGCAGGCGGTGGTACAGCCGGTGATATCATTGAAAATTTCATCCAAGGTATAGCCAAGGGCGAGCCTTGTCGTCATCTTGGCGATGGGGTAGCCCGTTGCCTTGGAAGCCAAAGCAGATGAGCGGCTGACACGAGGGTTCACCTCAATCACCGCATATTCAAAGCTATTGGGATTCAAGGCGAACTGGCAGTTGCAGCCGCCAATGATGCCCAGCGCATTCACCATATTAAGGGCCGCATCATGCAGCATCGTATATTCCTTGGGGGAAAGGGTCAACGCCGGAGCTACCACAATAGAGTCCCCGGTATGCACGCCTACGGGGTCCACATTTTCCATGGAGCAGATGGCGATGGCGTTGCCAAGGCTGTCCCGCATGGTTTCAAATTCAATTTCTTTCCAGCCGGAAATACATTTTTCCACCAGAATCTGATGAATGGGTGAAGCGTCCAGCCCGGCTTTCGCCGTGATCAAAAGCTCCGCTTCGTCCTGTGCAATGCCGCCGCCGGAGCCACCCAGCGTAAACGCCGGGCGCACGATGACAGGATAGCCGATTTCATTTGCGATAGAAAGCGACGTTTCCACATCGTTTGCAATGCCGCTGGGCACACAGGGCTGGCCGATTTTCTGCATGGTGTCCCGGAAAAGCTCCCGGTCCTCCGCCTTATCAATGGCTTCCATATCCGTACCAAGGAGCCGCACGCCGAATTCTTCCAGCGTGCCGTCCCGTGATAATTGCATGGCCAGCGTCAGCCCCGTCTGGCCGCCAAGGCCTGCCAGCAAGCCGTCCGGCCGCTCTTTTTCAATGATGCGGCGAAGGGTAGCGGCGTTCAACGGCTCCAGATAAATTTCGTCCGCTAAATTTTTATCCGTCATAATGGTGGCCGGGTTGGAGTTCACCAGCACCACATTGATCTTTTCTTCCCGGAGCACCCGGCAGGCCTGCGCCCCGGCATAGTCAAATTCCGCTGCCTGGCCAATCACGATGGGGCCGCTGCCAATCACCAGAACTTTGCGAATATTCGTGTCTTTAGGCATTCTTTTCGCCTCCCATCCATGCCGCAAAACGGCCGAGCACCCCTTCGTCCGGGTCAAACTGCACGGAAAAGCACTGCTTTCCTTCGTAGAGAATGCCTTCGCAGGTATCGTCGTTCAAATTTCGATAAACCATTTTGCCGCAGGAAATGCTGCTATTTTCAACGGCATAGCCATGGCTCTGCCCGGTCACATAGGTGCGCCCGTCCAGCGTGCAGAAAGCAGGCTGGTTCTGTCCCCGATGCCCGGCTTTCATCTTATAAAGCGATGCGCCCATGGCCTGTGCGCACAGCAAATGCCCCATGCCAACAGAAAGCAGCGGCACATTGCCCATCAGCTTCTTGATTTCCGGCAGCATTTTTTCATAATCTTCCGGGCAGCCGGGACCGCCGGAAAGCACAACGCCGTCGGGGTTCTTTTCCAGAATATCTGCTGCTTTTGCTTCCATGGGCAACACGTTCACATCCCAGCCCCTATGCCGCAGCTTCTGAACAAGGCTCTGTTTTGCGCCAAGGTCCCAAAGGACGACATCCGCATTCTTTTCGCCGATGGATGGGAAAAACGCTTCTTTTCCGGCCAAGAAAGGCACCTTTTCCCGTGCAAAAGTCACTTTTTCCGGCACTTCATCCACAATCATGGCCTGCATGGTACCCTCTGCCCGCAAAACGGCGGTCAGCCGCCGGGTGTCCACCCCTGCAAGGCCGGGAATCCCCTTTTTCACAAGAAATTCCTCCAGCCCCATTTCGCTTCGGAAATTAGAGGGCGTATCGCAAAGGGAGCGTACCACAAAAGCAGCCGGGGTATAATCGCTCTCCCCGTCTTCTTCCGTCACACCGTAATTCCCGGCCACAGGAAACGTCTGCACCACCATCAGCCCTGCGTTTTCCGGGCTTGTGAGCGTTTCCACATAGCCCACCACGCCGGTATGGAACACCAATTCGCCCTGTGCATCCTTCCTTGCGCCAATGCGCTTTCCGGGAAATGTCATGCCGTTTTCCAGCACCAGATATGCCATGGATTCTGCGCCTCTTTTCTTTCTCCTTTAGAGGGTGGCGGCCATAACCGCCTTAATGGTGTGCATCCTGTTTTCCGCTTCGTCAAAGACGATGGACTGCGCACTTTCAAACACTTCGTCCGTCACTTCCATGCAGTCAATGCCGAATTTCTTGTAAATATCCATGCCCACCGTGGTGTCCAGATCATGGAACGCAGGCAGGCAGTGCATAAAGCGGCATTGGCTGCCGGCAGCCTCCATCAGCTTCTTATTCACCTGATAGGGGGAGAGGGCCTTGATGCGCTCTTCCCAAACGCTTTCCGGCTCGCCCATGGAAACCCAAACGTCTGTGTAAATCACATCTGCACCCTTGACAGCCTTCATGGGGTCTTCTTCAAAAGAGAGAGTCGCCCCGGTTTCGCCAGCAATGACCTGACACTTTTCAATCAATTCGGCGTTCGGGAAATACGCCTTGGGCGCACAGGCCACAAACTGCATCCCAAGCTTTGCGCAGCCGATCATCAGGCTGTTCCCCATATTATACCGGGCGTCGCCCATATACACCAGCTTCTTGCCCTGCAGGCTGCCCAGATGCTCCCGGATGGTGAGCATATCGGCCAGAATCTGGGTGGGGTGATATTCATTGGTGAGGCCGTTCCAGACGGGCACCCCGGCGTATTTTGCCAGCTCCTCCACCCTTTCCTGTCCAAAGCCACGGTATTCAATGCCGTCAAACATCCGGCCAAGCACACGGGCGGTATCGGCAATAGATTCCTTCTTGCCAATCTGGCTGGCGGAAGGATCCAGATAAACAGGGTGCATCCCCAGATCCGCCGCTGCCACTTCAAAGGCGCAGCGGGTGCGGGTACTGGTCTTTTCAAAAATCAGGGCAACGCTCTTGCCCTCGTGCATTTTATGGGGAATGCCCATCTTTTTCTGCTGCTTCAGTTCCGCAGAAAGATCCAACAGATACAGAATTTCATCGGGGGTAAAATCCAATAAGGTCAAAAAATGCCGGTTCTTCAGGTTCATTTTTCTCTCTCCTTTTATTCTGCGCACACAGCCTTAATCGTTTCAATGGCCGTTTTCAATTCATCCATGGAAATATTGAGAGCCGGGAGCAGCCTTACCTTTTCTTTCGCCGTCAGGCACAAAACCCCTTTTTCCATGCACTTTTTTACGATTTCCCCGGCAGGCTTTGCCGTTTTGATGCCAATCATCAGCCCCATGCCGGAAACGCTTTCAATGCCGGGAGCCCCGGCCAGCTGCTCAAACACCCAACTGCTCTTTTCGGTAACAGACTGCAAAAAAGCTTCATCCAGCCGCTTCACAATGCTCACTGCTCCGGCGCAGCAAACGGGATTGCCGCCGAAGGTGGAGCCGTGGTCGCCAAAGCCCAGCACCTTTTCCACCTTCTCGCTCATCAACGCCGCCCCGATAGGCAATCCGCCGCCTAAACCTTTGGCCGTGGAAATAGCATCCGGCTGAACATCATAGTGCATATAGGCATACATCTTGCCCGTGCGGCCATTGCCCGTCTGCACTTCGTCCACCATGAAAAGAATATCCTTTTCCTTGGCGTAGGCATACAGCCCCTGCACGAAATCCTTATCCAGCACTCTCACGCCGCCTTCACCCTGCACGCATTCAATCAGCACGGCGGCAGCCTTGGTTTCTTTAATCACACGGATGCAATCGGCCAAATCATTGGCCTTTGCTTGGGCAAAGCCGGGGGTCAGGGGCTGGAACAACTGATGAAAATGATCCTGCCCGGTGGCAGCCAACGTGGTCAGCGTGCGGCCATGGAAGCTCTGCTCCAAGGTGACGATGGTATAATGGTCAGCCCCATGCTTTTCCGCCGCATATTTCCTTGCGATCTTTATCAGACATTCGTTGGCTTCCGCCCCGGAATTGCCGAAAAACACCTTTTTCATGCCCGTTTTTTCGCATAGGAGCTGTGCCAGCTCTGCGCAGGGCTCGGTGTAATAGAGGTTGGACATGTGCTGCACTTTGGCAAGCTGCGCCGTCACGGCCTCGTTCCATTTTTCGTCCGCAATGCCAAAGGCCGTCACGCCGATGCCGCTGCCCATATCAATATAGCTCTTGCCGTTTTCATCATATACAGTGGAACCCTTGCCCTTTACAATGGACACCGGGAAGCGGTTATAGGTACCGGCCACAAATGCCTTATCCATTTCCTGCAAAAAGCTCATTTGTTTTCCCCCTTTACCATGGTGCCTGCGCCTTCGTCCGTCAAAAGCTCCATCAGAATGGAGTGCGGAACCCGGCCATCCATAATAATCACCTTTTTCACGCCCTGCTTGATGGCCGTCACGCAGCAATCAACTTTGGGAATCATGCCGCCGGAAATGACGCCCTCTTTATACAGGCTTTCCGCCTCGGCAAGATTGATTTCGGGAATGAGGGAGGAAGGATCGTCCTTGTCCCGAAGAATGCCGGCGATATCCGTCATCATAATCAGACGCTCTGCCTGCAGGGCACCGGCGATATACGCCGCCGCCGTATCGCCGTTGATGTTATAGGCATGGCCGCTGCGGTCACACCCAAGGGTGGACACCACGGGAATATAGCCCTTTTCCAATAAATCCAGCACGGGGCTGATGTGCACCTTGGTGATTTCCCCAACATACCCCAGCCGCTCGTCCTTCATCTTTGCTTCAATCAGCCGCCCGTCCATGCCGGAAATGCCCATGGCCTTGCCGCCCTTCATCTCCAGCAAGTTCACCAACGTTTTATTGATTTTCCCGGCCAGCACCATCTGCACAATGTCCACCGTTTCTTCGTCCGTCACCCGCAGGCCATCTACAAACTTGCTTTCCTTGCCCAAGCGTTTCATCAGATCACTGATTTCCGGGCCGCCGCCGTGGACCAACACAACCTTCACGCCAATCAGCCACAGCAGCACGATATCTTCCATCACCTGCTGCTTTAATTGCTCGTTAATCATGGCGTTGCCGCCATATTTCACCACAACCACTTTGTTGTTATACCGCTTGATGTAGGGCAGAGCCTGCACCAGCACTTCCGCCCGTTCGTTATTGGAAAGCTGCATATCCATTTCCCTTCTCCTCCTCAAGTGCGGTAATCGCCGTTGATTTTCACATAATCGTAGGTCAAATCGCAGCCCCAGGCGCAGCTGGAAATATCACCGCTGTTTAAGCCGATCAGAATTTCAATCTCTTTTTCCAAGAGGATTTCCTTGGCTTTTTCCTCCGAGAAATCCACGCCGCTGCCATCCTTGCAAACCAAGATTTCCCCCTTCACGGAGCGGAAGGAAACGTCGATCTTGTTCACATCCACATCGGCACCGCTGTACCCGATGGCACACAGCACCCGGCCCCAGTTGGCATCCGAACCGAACATGGCGGCTTTCAGCAGGCTGGAGCAAATCACGCTCTTTGCCACGGTCTGTGCGGTTTTCAAATCCGCAGCCCCGGAAACCTTGCATTCCAAGAGCTTCGTCGCCCCTTCGCCGTCCCCTGCAATCATGCGGCACAATTGCACGGTAACGGTATTGAGAGCCTGCATGAACACCACAAAATCGTCGTTTTCTTCGGTGATTTCCTTGTTCCCGGCAAGACCGTTAGCCAGCACTGTCACCATATCGTTAGTGGAGGTATCACCGTCCACGGACAGCATGTTGAAGGATTTCTGAATATCGCCGCTGAGGGCTTTTTGCAGCATTTGAGAGGAAATAGCGGCGTCCGTTGTCAGGAACACCAGCATCGTGGCCATGTTGGGGTGAATCATGCCGCTGCCCTTGGCCATACCGCCAAGGCGGCACACCTTACCGTCCAGTTCAAACTCCACGGCCACTTCCTTCATCACGGTATCAGTGGTCATGATGCCCTCCGCCGCCGCCTGATTGCCGGTATAGGAAAGGCCTTCTGCCAAGGCAGAAATGCCGCTTGCAATGGGAGAAATATCCAAAGGCTGGCCGATGACGCCGGTGGAAGCCACCACCACGTCTTCCGCCTTAATGTTCAGGGCGTTTTCGATGAGGGCACTCATCTGCTCCGCAATTTCGATGCCATTGGCATTGCAGGTGTTGGCGTTGCCGCTGTTGCAGATGATAGCCTGCGCCTTGCCGTCTGCCAAGTGATTTTTCGTTACGGTCAGGGGTGCGCCCTTCACAAGGTTCAGCGTATACACCGCAGCGGCAGCAGCCTGCACATCGCTCACCACCAGGGAAAGGTCTCTCTTTAAGCGGTTCTTGCGGATACCGCAGTGCACGCCGTTTGCCTTATAGCCTTTTGCGGCACATACGCCGCCTTCAATCAACTTCATCATCTTTCTTATCCTCCAATCACAAGGCCGGCATTTTCATCCGTGCCCAGCACAATATTCATATTCTGCACCGCTGCGCCGCTGGCACCCTTGCCCAGGTTATCAAACCGGGCGGTGAGCAGGATGCGGTCTTCATTGCCATGAACGGTAATTTCCATATCATCCCGGCCGGACAGGGCACAGGCTGACAGAAAACCATTTTCATCCGCCTGTTCCTTTAACTGAATCAGGCCATTTTTATAATAGCTTCGGTAGGTTTCTTTGACGGCTTCCACGCCGCCCTTTACGTCCTCTTTGAAAAGAGATACCGTCACTTCCATGCCGCTGTAAAAATCAGCCACGATGGGGCAGAACACCGGCAGCGTTTCCAGTTCGCACAACGCCGCCATCTCTTTCAGGTGCTTGTGCTGCTGGGTGAGGCCGTACATCCGGGGGGCCTTCAAAAGGGCGTCTCTGTTTTCCCCTTCATACTGGGCAATCATCTGCTTACCGCCTCCGGAATAGCCGGTGAGGGAAAAGCAGGTGAGGGGCAAGCTTTTCTTAATTATGCCCTTTTCCGTCAGAGGCTTTATCAGGGCCACAAAGCCGCTGGCGTGGCAGCCGGGATTGGCAATGCGCTTCGCCGTCTTTATTTTCTCCTTCTGGCCGCTCATTTCCGGCATGCCGTACACCCAATCGGGGTTGGTTCTGTGGGCGGTGGAGGTATCAATAATCACTGTGTTTTCGTTTTCAAGGAGCGAAACCGCTTCCACAGCCGCCGCATCCGGCAGGCACAGAAAGGCAATATCCGCCTTATTCAGCATTTCCTTCCGGGCCGCCGTATCCTTTCGCAAGTCTTCCGGCAAAATCAAAAGTTCTATATCTTTTCGCTCCTGCAGCCGGTCGTAAATTCTCAATCCCGTGGTGCCTGCGCTGCCGTCAATAAATACTTTCGCCATTAAGTCTTCCTCCTGTCCGGAAGTGATTGGGCTGCATAAAAATGCACCCAGTATGTATATCATACACATTTTTTCCGAAAAATCAATAGTTTCAGTAAAATTTATGTATATTCGTACAATATAAGCACAATCGAAAGCCAGTATATCCTGCTTTTTCGCCCTTTTCCCCTGCATGAAAAAAGCGTATTCTTGCATATTTTCTCATTTTTTTGCCCTTGCCTTTCACCGCCCTTTTTTGCTATACTGCAAGGGTTAAGAAAAGTCAATCTGTACTATGGAGGAATGCAAGATGCAATATCGTCCCTTTGGCAAAACCGGCATTGAAATTTCCACCCTCGGCTTTGGCTGCATGCGCCTGCCCGAAATTCAGCATGAAGACGGCTCTTGGGAAGTGGATCAGGAAAAGACAGACGCCATGCTGCGCCACGCCTATGACCTTGGTGTCAATTATTTCGACACCGCCCTGTTCTATTGCCATGAAAACAGCGAAATCGCCGTGGGCAAGGCCTTGAAGCCCATTCGGGATAAGGTGTATATTTCCACCAAATGCCCGCTGGAAAGGGTCAATAAGCCCGAAGATTTCCGCAAAACGCTGGAAATCAGTCTGAAAAAGCTGGACACCCCTTATGTGGATTTTTATCATTTCTGGGGCATCAATCAAAAGAGTTTCGATGAAAAAATCATCGGGCTGGGTCTCATTCAGGAAGCTTTGAAGCTGAAGGAAGAAGGCCTCATCCGCCACATTTCCTTCTCCTTCCACGATAGCCCCGAAGCCCTGAAGCACATCATCGATAACGGCCCGGAGCTGGAAAGCGTGCTGCTGCAATATAACCTGCTGGATCGTGCCAATGAAGAAATGATCGCCTACGCCCATGAAAAAGGTCTTGGCGTGGTGGTCATGGGCCCGGTAGGCGGCGGCCGTCTGGCAGCCCCCACGGAACTGGCCCAGAAGCTGGGCACCGGCAGCCTCAACACCTATGAGCTGGCTCTGCGCTTTGTGCTGGGCAACCCCGGCGTTTCCTGCGCCCTCTCCGGCATGCAGACCTATGACATGGTGGATAAGAACGCCGCCGTGGCTTCCCTCGAAGTGCCCATGACGGAGACGGAATGGAAGGCCGTGGGCGAAAACCTGGAAAACCTGAAAAAGTTTTCCGAGCTTTACTGCACCGGCTGCGCCTATTGCCAGCCCTGCCCCAAGGGCATCAATATCCCGAAGATTTTCCAGGCTTATACATACCTCAATGTCTATGGCCTGAAAGATCTGGCCAAGAACACCTATAACGGCTATCTCAACAACGAAAAGAATCCCGGCGTCACCTCCGACGCCTGCATCAACTGCGGCTATTGCGAACGCAAGTGCCCCCAGCACCTGAAGGTTCGGGAGCTGCTGAAAAAGGTGGAAAGCGTTCTTTCTAACCTGTAAAGATCCAAACAAAAACCGGGATGTGCAAAAACATCCCGGTCTTTTTTATGCTCGTTTTGCATCCATTTCAATGATGCGCCATTTTTCGCCAAACAGTTCGCAGAACATCTCTTCCCCTGTTTCCTGAAATCCGGCAGCTTTGTAACAATAATACGCCGACAGGTTCTGATCGAAAACGCCAAGGGTGATCCTTTCCGCCCCGAAAAGGTCAAAGGCAAATTGCTTCGCCAAGAGCAGCATCTGCTTTCCGTAGCCCTTGCCCCGCTTCCTTTCATCCACAATCACAAAGCCGAAGCGAATCGTTTTCTTTTCCCCATCCGTGTACCGCAGGATCAGATGCCCTGCGGCACCCTCTTCGTCAAACGCCATGAAGGGGTAGAAATTATCCCCTTCCGGGCAATCGCCGTTATGCACCAGATATTTATCGTTGATGTCCTGCGCCGTAATGGGAAACGCACCGAACCGGTCGGAGCTCCAAAGCCGCAAAGCCTCCTCGTCCCGAATCCACGAAACAATTTTCTCCGCATCACAGGGCTTATAAGGCCGCAATCCAAGTGCCATGTTTACATCCCTTCCTGCGCTTCCTTGGCCACATTATTGATCCACACGCCCTTTTTCACCATATAGAACCCAAACAGGCACTTGAGGAAATTGGTCATGTTGATAATGAAGAAAATCCACAGAATATGCAACCCCGTAAAATGCACCAGCACATAGCACAGGGGAATATTCACCGCCCACAGGGGCAGGCAGTCAAACATGAAGGTCATAATCGTCTTGCCGCCGGAGCGCAAGATGAAATAGCTGGTATGGGCAAAGGCCATGAACGGCATGGTGGCAGACATCACCAGCATAAACCGGGTGGCCAGCTGCCGGGTGGATAACGGCACATCATAAAGCCGGGGAATAAAGGGAGAGGTGACAGACAGCATAATGCCCGTTGCTACGCTGATAAAGAGGCTGAAGGTCAAAAGCCGCCATGCCGTCTGGCGAGCCTTTGGCATATCGTTAGCCCCCAAGGACTGCCCAACCAGCACCGCCGCCGCATTGCCCATGGAGAAAACAGCGGTGGTAAAGAGGTTGCTGACGGTGTTGGAAATATTATTGGCCGCCACCACGTCCAGTCCACGCTCGGAATACAGCTGGGAAATAAACGTGGTGCCCACCGACCACAAAAGCTCATTGATAAACAGGGGAGCCCCCATAATCAAAATCCGTTTCACCAGCTTGGCCGGCACCTTGATGGTGCGATACAGCCCCTGCATGAAGGGATAGCGTTTGGTGTTGTGGGCGTACACAATCACAATGCCCATTTCCACATACCGGCTGATCACCGTCGCCAGTGCAGCACCTTCCACGCCCATAGCCGGAAAGCCCAGATGCCCGAAAATCAAAATGAAATTCAGCACCGCATTGATGCCCACCGCCACAATGCCGGCAAACATGGGCAGCTTCGTTTCCCCGGCTTCACGCAGGGTAGACGCATAGCTTTGGGTGATGGCAAAGGGAAGCAGGCCAAACACCATAATCCGCAGATACTTCATGCCCTCTGCCAAGGTCAAAGCCACTTCGTCCGGCTTGGTATCGTCATTTAAGAACATGGACAGCAGCTTATCTCCCATGGATAAAAAGATTGCCGCACCCAGCACAAACACCGATACACAGGCGAACAATTTGAACCGGGCAGAGGCACGCATGTTTTCATAATCCTTGGCTCCGAAAAACTGTGCCCCGAAAATGCTGGCCCCGGAAATGCTGCCGAAAATGCAAATGTTGAACACGAAGAACAGCTGATTGGCCACCGCCACGCCGTTGAGCTGCGGCTCGCCCAGCTGACCCACCATGAAATTGTCCAATAGGTTCACAAAAGAAGAAATGGTGTTCTGCACAATGAAAGGAACGATGATGGCAAACACAGCCTGATAAAAGGCCTTATCGCCGATCAGATTGCTTCTGAGTGCCTTACGGTTTTTCAGCATAAAAATGATCCCCTGTTTTTTCATTTGCCAGGCAGTGCAATAAAAAAACTGCCCTGCTATCTCACAAGGCAGTATACATGTTTTTTCTCAATAAGGCAAGCTTATCGCCTGTTATCTTTTCCGCATTTATCATCAATGGCTGCTGTTGACGGCAGCGTTAGCCGCAGAAGCCGCCGCAACGGAAGCATACACCGCCATCTGCTGAGCAATCACCATGGAAAGAGAGCTGGTCACAGTCGCCGCCGCCACGGTTTCATTTCCGCCATAAATATTGGAAACAATCATCGCCCCGTGCATCAGCCGGGTTTTCTTATCCACGCCCCAGAAGCCATAGCCCTTCTGCCCCGCTAAAAATCCATCTGCGTCCATCATGTCCGTCGTCATCTCACGGGCGTCCCCTTCCATCATGGCAATGGAGGCCAGAATCGCCAGCTCATGATATTTGCCGTATTTCCGCCCAGCCCGCTCCACTTCGTCAAAAAGCTCCATCACCCGTGCCACCTTCGTTTCCGGCAGCCCCTGCGCGAGAGCCAGAATATGAGAAATGGTCTGCATGTAGTTGCTGCCGCAGAAGCGTTTTTCCTTCATAATTTCATAGCAGGCTTCCATGTCCGCAATCAGCTGATCATCCGTCTTTTCGCTGAACGCCATCATCACGGCAAACACGCTGTCTTCCCCGGAGGTCAGGAAGGGATGCTCCTCCTTCATCCGCTGATAAAGGCCCTTGCCCCGCTTCACCTTTTCTTCCGCATCTGCAAAATCCGCCAGCAAAAAGGCCGCCAAGGGCAGATAATCCGAGACCATAAACTCCTTTTTCAGCAGGTCATAACAAGCAAGCGCTTTATCCAGCTTTTCTTCCGGGCCTTGCTCCATGGAAAGCATGCAGGCAAGGGCCATCTGAATATTTCCCCGGAAGGAAGAAAACACCCCCGTCTTTTCCTTAATCAATTCCCGGCAGCGGTTGATTTTTTCCCCGTCTGCCGTCATGCCCTTACTGCAAAATAAATTGGCACACACTGGATAGAGATACACGCTCCCCATCTTGAATGTTTCTTTGATGGTATCCCTGTTTTGAATAAACTGTTCACACAACGTCTGTACAGATGCTTTCATGTTTTTTCTCCTTATCTTTTGTTTATCCAGCCTGCTCTTGCAAGCTGTCAGCTGATTATACCACAAAAACCCGCTCGATAAAATAAACCAATCCCTATTGTTCTCAAAAGCGGCTGTAGGGATATAAAAAAAGCACTTTTTTTCAAAAGTGCTTGGTGCGGGAAACAGGACTTGAACCTGCATGTCCGTCTGAACACATGAACCTGAATCATGCGCGTCTGCCAATTCCGCCATTCCCGCAGATTGGTGGGCAGGGGTGGATTCGAACCACCGAAGTCGGTGACGGCAGATTTACAGTCTGCTCCCTTTGGCCACTCGGGAACCTACCCAAGAATATCAGTTGTAAAGGAACTTTCTTCTGTTAAGAAGAATGGAGCTGGTGAAGGGACTTGAACCCGCAACCTGCTGATTACAAATCAGCTGCTCTGCCAATTGAGCTACACCAGCATATCGCCCAATCGGGGGAAAATGGCGACCCGGAAGGGGCTCGAACCCTCGACCTCCAGCGTGACAGGCTGGCATTCTAAACCGACTGAACTACCGGGCCGTGAATGGTGGGCCTTCAGGGACTTGAACCCCGGACCAACCGGTTATGAGCCGGCAGCTCTGACCAACTGAGCTAAAGGCCCAAGGCGTTCCCTATAAAAGGGAAAATGGTGACCCCGCCGGGACTCGAACCCGGGTTACCGCCGTGAAAGGGCGGTGTCTTAGGCCGCTTGACCACGGGGCCACAAATGATTGGTTCCCTTCGCCTGTTTGGGGGAAATTGGTCGGGGTGAAGGGATTTGAACCCCCGGCCCCATGCTCCCAAAGCACGTGCGCTACCAGACTGCGCTACACCCCGAAGGTTTACGCCACTTCTGCGGCGACGAATGTTATTATACATAATTCAAGGCCATTTGTCAACGGTTTTTTTGAAAAATTTTTTGCGGGTTGTCTTTTCCGGCTGATACCACCATATATGGCGTACCGGCAAAAATTCACCCATAGAAATGGCGTATTCACCCTTTCCTTTTTTCCCTTTTTCCGCTATAATAAAGAAAATAATTTGTTTCTGTTTCTTTTTTCAGGAGGATTTTTTATGCGCATTTTTTCTTTTTTATTGGCCTGCCTGATTCTGTTTGCCCAAATCAATTGCTTTGCCGAGGAGGAAAACAAAATGACCTATCTTGCCCCTGACCAGCTGCCCCGTCTGGAAAATATGCCGGATCTTTTTACCTTTCAGGACGGAACGAAAGTGATCACAAAAGAAGACTGGCAAAAGCGCAAAGAAGAAATCAAAGGGCTTTACGAATATTATCTTTACGGCTATCTGCCGGACGCTGCCAATGAAACGCTTTCCTATGCCCTGACGCCCCTTTCGGACGGCACCGGCTATGATCTTTCCATCACCGTGGAGGCGGAAGGGAAGAAGGCCTCCTTCTCCGTTATCGTCACGCTGCCCAAGACGGAAGCCCCGGAGGGCGGCTATCCCTATTTCATTGAATACATCTGGCCGTGGCCGGGGATGCCCCTTGTTTCCCGGAACCAGCAGTATGCCGCCAGCCGCGGCTATGCCGGCATTGCCTATAACCCCATCCAATGCGCCGCGGATAACAATTCCTTTTCCGGGGCTTATTACACCCTCTACCCCTTCTTCACCGATGACCCTGCCGACAGAACCGGCGTGCTGCTGGCGTGGGCATGGGGCGTGAGCAAAATCATCGACGCCATGGAGCAGGGCGCCGGGGCGGAATTAAACATCCATCCTGCCCTTTCTCTGGTGGGCGGCGTTTCCCGTTATGGCAAAAGCGTAGCCGTGGCCGGCATTTATGACGAACGCATCAAGGTGGTCATTCCCTCCTGCTCCGGCGGCGGCGGTCTTGCCCCCTTCCGCACCAATAATCAGGGCAAAACCTACGACCTTTCTTCCCTCGGCGGCCCCAAAGCATGGACAAACACCTCTCAAAACGAGCCCCTTTCCAACCTGCAAGGGGGCGAGGGCTATTGGTTCTGCTGGAATTTCCGCAACATCGCCGGAGCCGAAAAAATCCCTGTGGAGCAATATATGCTCTCTGCCCTGGCGGCAAGCCCGGAACGCCATATGATTATCGTCACCGGCATCACCTCCGAAGGCTGGAACAACACCGAAGGCCAGTGCTTTTCCTATATCGCCGCCCAGCCCGTGTGGGAGCTGCTTGGCTGCCCGGAGCAAAATAACATGATTATCCATCTGGACGGCCACGCCATTCTGGAAAGCGATATGCACTATATTCTGGACTACTGCGACGTGCATCTCTTTGGCAAAGATCCCTCTGCCGTCGAAAGCGATTTGACCCAGATGAAGGGCAATCTCTTCCTGGAGCACAACCGGGACGTGCTGGGCGAAGAATTTGCCCCTTATCTGAACGAAAAGGAGTAAGGTATGAATATCATCATTCGATCCATGCTGCAAACAGACCCTGAAAAAATCGCCGCCGCTGAACGAGCCCAAGGCTGGGACGCCAGGACGGATGTATATGAAATGCGCCTGACGGACGAGAGGGAAGGCCGCTGCCGTACCTTCGTCGCCGAAATGGACGGCCAGCCCGTGGGCTATGTGAACCTCTATTTCCGTGCCAAGGAAGGGCCGTTCAAAAACAGCAGCCTTCCCATCATCGTGGATTTCGGCGTGCTGGAAAAATACCGCCGTCAGGGCATCGGCACTGCGCTTATGGACGCCGCAGAAAAGGCCGCTAAAGAAATCGCTTCCGCTGTGTGCCTTGGCGTCGGGCTCTATGACGGCTATGGCAGTGCCCAGCGCATGTATGTGAAAAGGGGCTATATCCCGGACGGCAGCGGCGTCTGGTATCAGGACAAACCTCTGCCGCCCTATGAACCCTGCCTGAACGACGACGATCTGGTGCTGTATTTTTCCAAAGAACTGTAATGCAGCCTCTTTTTGCGCAAAACGCTTTTCGCACAAAACACACCACCATCGCATTACAAACACCCAAAACGGCTCACGATGCCGGCTTCCTTCCTGGGGGGAGGATTCTAAAGGAACAATTTATCCAGCAGCGAAAAAGCAGATGAGCATCCGGTGAAAAACCCGGATGCTCATTTGCGTATGTGCCCCCACAAACGCAATGCACTGGCACAGTGCGTATAATTGCGCCCTCTTGAGAGAGTGGGAAGCTGTTTGGGTTTGCTCAACAAATTGAAATCTTTCACTCCATCAAACTGTCAGTTTCTGTTCCTGCTATTTTTCTTTCCAGCTGTGAGTCAACTCATACGCAACTTTCATATTAGCAATCAGCTGCCCGCACTCTTCAAGACTTTCTCCGTTAGCAAGTTCCTCTCTGAAAAGCCAAATGACCGTTTCAATAAACAAGCAACGCAATAAGATCTCACAAGGAATACCCACACCATCACCAAACTTTTGTACGAAATCAATGATTACCTCTTTTGACTCTGAGGTCAAATCATCTCTGAACTCATCAAGTATAAATCTCGATAAATCAAATACAGGGTCGCCTATTACGCCTTTAGGGTCAATTACCGTATAACCTCCATGTTCATTTTTAAGTATATTCTCATGATGCAAATCACCGTGAAGCAGAAGATTGCGAGAATGCTTTTGGCATATGTCTGCAAGCATTTGCTCTGCACTGTCAAGATACTGATACATATCTTCACAATCCTCACGATTTTTCGTACCTTCTTTGCCTTCTTCAAACCATTCGGTGTATGTAGGGAATGTACCATCGGGCAAGTCAGCCTTGTGCAGCCCTTTGAATATTTCGGCTGCAATTTGAATGCGTTCGTTGCGGGGAGCACTTTCATATAAAGTATGGGCAGGCACAATTCGTTCCATGATGTATGCCTCATCTTCAAATGAATACTCATAAAGTTTACAGAAGTTCTTGCCTTGAAACAATTTCAGTGCCAGTATTTCATTGTCATAACCATTGTCAATACGAATTTTGAGGATAACCTTGCCGTATCGTTTTGAAACCGCATAGAAAATAAGGTTGTTATTGGAAAGCTCTGCCTGAAATTCTATTTCAGTCAGCTCCCATTGTTTTTTGTATTTCTCCACAATACTGATTCGTTCGTTATAGTTTTCTCTACCCAACTTTTTTATAAATCGTTCCGCTTGAATATCGGTCAACAATTTTTATTTTCCTCTCTATAGTTTGTTAAATACAAGTTTGTCGTTTTCATTCTATCACAGCAGTACGCAAAACCGCAAGCCAGCAAAGGCTTGCTGTTTCGTTATTTGCGCAATGTGAAGTGAAGAATAACTCCATCCTTGTCACCACCCCTGCTGTAAAGGGAGCTGGCATCGCAAAGCTTGAGGGATTGTCCTGCTTGATAAAAGAAAAACAGGGCAGGGGACTGCTCGTCCCCTGCACCTTTCACGCACCCTTTTTCAACGAAACGAAAGCATAGCCTTCTTTTTCTACGGCGGCAATGAGATTTTTTTCGTCCGCTTCAAAGTGCAAAGCGATCACCGCCGTTCCCTTTTCAAAGTCTGCCTCCACCGCCCGAACGCCGGGCACGCTTTCCAGAGCTTTTTTGACGGTAGCCTCGCAATGGCTACACATCATACCTTCCAGGTGCATCACCCATTCGATAGCCGGGCTTTCCGGCGGCAGGGGCTTCTTCTTATCCCGCCTGGCGTCGTGCACTTTCACAAAGTTCAGCCGTAAGGCATTGCTCACCACAAAGAAGCTGGACAGGCTCATAGCCGCCGCCCCATACATGGGGTTCATTTCCCAGCCGAGCAGATGAATAAACGCCCCGGCCGCCAAGGGGATGCCAATGATGTTATAGATAAACGCCCAGAAAAGGTTTTCCTTGATGTTTCGCAACACGCTTCGGCTCAACCGGATAGCCGCAGCAACGTCCGTCAGCCCATTTTTCATCAGCACCACATCAGCGGCATCCACAGCCACATCCGTTCCGGCACCGATGGCGATCCCCATATCAGCAGCGGTGAGGGCAGGGGCATCGTTCACACCGTCGCCCACCATGATGACCTTGCCCTGCCGCTTCAGGGCACGCACCGCCTTTTCCTTGCCCTCCGGCAGTATGCCTGCAATCACTTCGTCCACGCCGGCCTCTTTCCCGATGGCCTTGGCAGTGAGCTCATTATCGCCGGTGAGCATCACCACTTTCAGCCCCATGCCCTGCATTTCCCGGACAGCCTGACGGCTGTCTTCTTTCAGCGTGTCCGCCACGGCAATCATGCCCAGCAGCGCATTTTCTTTGGCAAAAAACAGCGGCGTTTTGCCTTGCTCGGCCAGCTCTTTCGCCTGCTTTTTCACTTTCAGGGGAATTTTCACCTGCTCGGCCACAAAGTCCATCTTGCCGCCGAAAAGCTTTTCACCGCCGAGCATGCAGGAAAGGCCGTTGCCGGGCAGGGCAGCGAAGTCCTCCGTGGGCAGGGGCGCAAGTTGCTTCCTTTCCGCTTCTTCCAGGATGGCCTTGGCCAAGGGATGCTCGCTTTTCGCTTCCAAGGACGCCGCCAGCAAAAGAAATTCTTCTTCCATCTGCTCGCCCATGGGCAGAATATTCGTCACCACGGGCTTGCCATGGGTCAATGTGCCCGTCTTATCCAAAACCACAATGTTCGCCTTGCCCGTTTCTTCCAACGAAACGGCCGTTTTGAACAAAATGCCGTTCCTCGCCCCCACGCCGCTGCCCACCATAATGGCAACGGGGGTGGCCAGCCCCAAAGCGCAGGGGCAGCTGATGACCAGCACCGAAATGCCCCTTGCCAGCGCAAAGCCAATGTCTTTGCCAAGCAGCAGCCAAATGGCGCAGACAAGAACCGCAATCCCCATCACCACCGGCACAAAAATGCCGCTGACTTTATCCGCAATCTTCTGAATGGGGGCTTTCGTTGCGGCGGCATCGGACACCATGCGGATGATCTGGGAAAGCGCAGTATCTTCCCCCACCTTATCCGCCCGGAACTGAATATAGCCCGATTGGTTCATGGTGCCGGCGGAAACCCGATCGCCCTTTTGCTTGTCCACGGGGATGGATTCCCCGGTCAGGGCCGCTTCGTTCACCGCCGTGTGGCCGCTTTCCACCATGCCGTCCACCGGGATGCTCTCGCCGGGGCGCACGGCAATTAGATCGCCGATATGCACCTGCTCCACCGGCACGGTTTTTTCTTCGCCATCCTTGATGACCGCAGCCGTTTTCGGGGCCAGCCTCATCAGGCTTTGCAGGGCAGAGGTGGTTTTGCCCTTGGAGCGTGCTTCCAGCATCTTGCCCACGGTAATCAGCGTTAAGATCATGGCAGCGGATTCAAAATAGAGGCCGTGGAGCAATTCCATTCCCTTTTCCGGCTGCAGAATCATCTGAAACAATACCGCCGTGGAATAGGCAAAGGATGCAAAGCTGCCCATCGCAACCAGCGTATCCATATTGGGTGCCCGGTTCAAAAGCCCTTTGAAGCCGTTGATAAAAAACTTCTGGTTAATCACCATCACGATGGCGGCCAGTATCATCTGGCACAGGGCGATAGCGGCAGGCTGCCCCTGCAAAAAAGAAGGCAGCGGCAAGCGCAGCATATTATGCCCCATGGCGATGTACATCAGCATCAGCAAAAATCCAAGGCTCCATAAAAGCCGCCTTTTCATTTTCGGCGTTTCGGTATCTTTCAGCTCGTCCGTCCCGGAAACCGCCTTTTCGCCCTTCACGTTGGCGTCATACCCGGCCTTTTTCACGGCGGCGATAATATCCTGCTCCTTGCCGCCCTCCACGCCCATGGAATTGGTAAGCAGGCTGACGGCGCACGCTTCCACCCCCGGCACGGTGTTTACCGCCTTTTCCACACGGGCACTGCAGGCGGCGCAGTGCATGCCCCTGACATCAAATTGCTTCATAGCATTCCCTCATCATTTCATCAGTTTTTGCAAGGTGTTCACCAATTCTTCCACCGTTTCATCTTTCCCAGCTTTGATATCATCCGATACGCAGGTGCGGATGTGGTTGGACAAAAGTTCTTTGTTAAAGGCGTTGAGGGCGGCGGTCACGGCACTGACCTGCATCAGAATATCCGTGCAGTAAGCACTGCTCTCCACCATCCCCCGAATGCCCCGAACCTGCCCTTCAATGCGGTTCAGCCGGTGGATGAGGCTTTTGTATTCCTTTTGAGACCGCTCTTTTGTTTTCATGCAGCATGCGCAAACTTTGTTTTCCATAAGCACCTCTGATTTTTCTTTCCGGGCTTTCTTTTCCTCTCATTATATACCCCCACGGGGTATCTGTCAAACAAAAGACAAGGCACTGCATCAGGCAGTGCCGTTGTGTTATTCTTCGTGTTCCGCAGGGCTGATGCCAAAGAAAATGTCTTTCTCTGGTGGGAGAACTGTTAAGGAACAATTTATTCTGCAACGAACAAAGGAGCATCCGGTACTCGGACGCACCTTTGCTTATGCGCCCCACAAACGCAATGCACCGGAATGGTGCGTATAATTGCGCCCTCCTAAGAGGGAGAAAATCTGCTTTGGTTTGCTCAACAAATTGGAATTTGTCTTATTGTCAAATCAATTTGAATTTAAAGGTCTATGTACATAATTGTTGATGAAGTATGGAAACCCACTCTTTCATACAAAGGAATTGCTTTCATATCTGCGGAATTGAGTATTGTTTTAATTCCAGATTTTTTGCCTTCTTCAATAAGGTATGTAAGCAGTTTTTCCATATACCCTTTGCCTCGGTATTCAGGCATTGTGTAAACAGCACATAGCTTTGCCACT
>JAZNQO010000044.1:0-98880 GCA_045590215.1 Clostridia bacterium
GGCACACAGAACGACATGGCTACGATCCGACTTCCACGCCGTCGCCCGATCGCTCTCATGCCCCCTTGGACGGGAAAGACGATAGCAAATCTTCTTTCTGGCCGTGGTTGCTTCTGCTGCTTTTGATGGCTGCCCTTGCCCTGCGCTATTATGTGACGCTGCCGCAGACAATCGCCGGCAGGAAAAAGGCTGACCCCTTTGATGTGTATTTTGCGGCTGTGGAAACGGCCCTGAACCTTACGCAAATCAATCGGCATCCGGCTATGACCCTGCACCAGTTTGCAGAACAGGCGGCGCAGATGGGCTATCCCGAAGCCGGCATGGCCATCGTCCAGTACGCCGCCCATCTTTACGGGCAGGAGAAGGGGGAATATGCCCTGCTGCAAAGCCAATATCAGCTGCTTTTCAAAGGCCTCTCCCCCATCAAGAAGATGCGTTTCCGGCTGAAATGGATGTTCTCGAAACACAAAAATGGATATCATTCCCTTTGATATTACGGTTTTCGGGCTTTTTTGAAATTTCTTTCGCAAAAATATGTAGAAATTATTGCAATTCACTTGATTTTTGGTAGCATTTTCGTGTACAATAGATATTGATAGCAACTGCACTGAAATAGAAGCAGCCTGCAATCGTAGGAAGGATGAAAAATCGTGGCAAAGAGAATATTGCTTGTTGATGATGAACCATTGATCCTCAAAGGTCTTCGTTTTACGCTGGAGCAGGAAGGCTATGAAATTTTGACCGCTGCTGACGGCGAAGAAGCACTGCAGGTGTTCTTTGACCAGCAGGTGGATTTGGTGCTGCTGGACGTGATGCTGCCCAAGCTGGACGGCATTCAGGTTTGCCAGCGCATCCGGGAAAGCAGCAATGTGCCCATTCTGATGCTCACAGCCAAGGGTGAGGATATGGATAAAATTCTGGGCCTTGAATACGGCGCAGACGATTATATGACCAAGCCCTTCAATATTCTGGAAGTGAAAGCACGCATTAAGACGGTGCTTCGTCGTGCTGCCCAGCCTGCCGCCAACGAAGAAAAGAAAGTCATCACCGTCCACGATATGGAAGTAAACATCGTAAACCGTTCCGTGACCCTCGGCGGCAAGGAAGTGCGGCTGACAGCCAAGGAATTTGACCTGCTGCAGCTGTTCATCACCAACCGGGGCAAGGTGTTCAGCCGGGAAACCATGCTGGAAACCGTTTGGAAGTACGACTATATGGGCGATGCCCGGACGGTAGACGTGCATATCCGTCGTCTGCGTGAAAAGATTGAACGCAACACCGCAAAGCCGGAGTTCATCTTCACCAAGTGGGGAGTTGGCTACTATTTCACCGATAAGGATTAACAATCCATTCACCAGCGTCCGCTGGAAAATTTTGCTCGCCTTCCTGTTGATCGTGGGCCTGTCCTTCTTTGCCATGGCAGGCTCCCTGAGCAGCATGGTAGGCGATTATTTGTTCAACCAACGAATCCGGTCTGACCGTACGGGGCTGGAAAGCCTTGCCGTGCGCATTGCAGGGCAAGTAAACCGCTGCGATGTGCAGGCACTGCGCAGCGAGCTTTCCTTGGCCAGCGGCGAAATGGGCGGCCGGATTCTTTTGCTGGACGAAAACGGCAAAGTGCAGATTGACAGCTACGGCGAAATGAACGGCATCCGGCTGCAATACCCGGAAGTGGCCAATGTGCTGCTCAAGGGCGTGCCCACCGATTACGGCATTCATGAGCTGGAAACCGGCAATAAGCTGGACACTTCCAACCTGCTTTTCACAAGGCGGGGCAACGCCTCCTGGGTCGGCTACTGCTCGGCCGGCGTGGTTCATTCCTCGGATATCATCGGCGTTTTGCTGCTGGTTTCCCCCGTGCAGGAAATGATGCAGAACCTCTATCAATTGCAGGATCAGATGGTGCTGATTTTTATCGCCATTGCGGCGGCTGCACTGCTGTGCGCCCTTGTGTTCGCCCGGCTTATCACCAAGCCCGTCAGCGGCCTCATGCGAGGCATTCAGCGCATGTCCAAGGGAGATTTTTCCGCCCGTGTCACCATGAAAAGCTCCGGCGAATTCAAGCAGCTGGCGCAGGCCTTCAATTCCATGTCCGAAAAGCTGGAAACCTTGGATCAGAGCCGCAATCAGTTCGTTTCCAATGCCAGCCACGAGCTGAAAACCCCTTTGGCTACCATGAAAATCATGCTGGAAAGCCTTATTTATCAGCCGGATATGGATAAGGAGCTCCGGGCCGAATTCATGAGCGATATCAATTCGGAAATCGACCGCTTGAGCAATGTGGTGAGCGATCTATTGACCTTGGTGCAGATGGACAGCCAGAACGTGAAGCTGACCAGAGAAAACCTCTCCATCGCCGCCCTCATTAAGGAAAACGCCCATCGGCTCCAGCCCATTGCCGATCAGAAACAGCAGCTGATTTCCCTCACCCTGTCTGACCCTTGCGATATCTATGCCGATAAATCCAAGCTCAATCAGGTAATTTATAACCTGATGGAAAATGCCGTGAAATATACCCAATCAGGCGGACAAATCAAGGTTTCGCTGGTGCGTCAGGGGCGGGATGCCATCTTTACCGTTTCCGATAACGGCCCCGGCATCCCCAAGGAAAACCTGCCCCATGTGTTTGACCGCTTCTATCGGGTGGATAAAGCACGCAGCCGGGAAAAGGGTGGCACAGGCCTCGGCCTTTCCATCGTGCATCAGCTGGTGCTGCTCCATGGCGGTGCCATCCGCGTGGAAAGCGAAGAAGGCAAGGGCGCATCTTTCATTGTAGAATTGCCTCTGCATCAGGGATGATGTGAGGTTATGTGGCGAGAGGGGCTTTCTTTCAGGAAAAGGAAGCCCCTCTCGCGCTCTCCCAAAGAAACCCTGCCCGGGATGGGGGGAAGAACAGCATGTAAAGGCTAAACACAGTTGAAGTTTGGAGAGAGATATGATGGAGTATAAGTTATTGGAAAAGCAGGATGCCGCATTGATGAAATACTTCGTTGATGACGAGAACACCCAATATGATGAAAATATGCTCCTGTCCTTTATGACAGAGAAAAATGCCTATGGCTATATCGCCAAGGAAAACGGCAGCATCATCGGTTTTGCCTTTGGATACATTTTGGTGAAACCGGATGGAAGAAAAGATTTTTATCTGCACGCCATTGACATCATGAAAGGCTATCAGCATCACGGCTATGGAACAGAATTGGTAAAATACATCTATACACATACCAAAAGCCTTGGCTGCAAAAAAATGTTCCTGATAACAAACAAGAAAAATGCCCCAGCCTGCAGATGCTATGAAAAAGCAGGCGGTATTTCTCCTGCCGATGATGATATTATCTATGTATATCAATAACGAAAACCTGGCAAACCAGATTCTTTTTTATAAGTGTATTGCAACCTATCTTTACAACGGGCAAAGCAGCGGCACGCCGCCCTTGGATGCTTTAGCATCCGGGAAAAAGGGAAAAGGCAGACAAGGAGAATATTATTCTTCTTGTCTGCCTTTTTAATATTCAATGTGCCCGTGGTGATATTCCAATCAGTTTCTTTCGCCTTGTGCGAAAAAACGAAACTATGATGTCTATTGAATTCGCAAGGTGGGTGCAGCGTCAATAACCCTGCCGTGGGGTACAGGGAACGAGCAGTTCCCTGCTCGGTCGTATCTTAAGTATCCTGTTTAAACCCCAGTCCCTGCACAATCTGCGCTGCACATTCCTTGGGAGAATACCTTTCCGTATCCACACGCAGCGTATAGCGGATGTTCTGCGCCATGCACTTTGCCTGTTCCTCCGATTGGGTTTCATAGCGGTCGCCCCTTTCCACGTTCCGCTTGCGGCACACCTCCAGGGGGCAATAAACCTCCACCACGTCCAACGGGTTTTCCGAAAGAATAGCAAGCAGCTGTTCGTAATGAGGTTTAATTTCTTCCCGTTCCACCAATATACCGTCAATCAGCACGTTCTTTCCCATGTCCGAATAAAGCTTCGCTGTATGGTACATCATCAGAATCACTTCGCTCAAATACTTCCAGTAATCCTGCTGCAGCCACTTATCACCCACCATTTCCTGAAACAGATCATTGGCCACCACATAGAAAAACACATCATCCCGCTCCTGCAAGGCTTCCACAATGGAGGTTTTGCCACTGCTGGTGATGCCGTTCAGAAAAACAATCCTACCTTTTTCCATACATTCTCCCTGTCAAAACGGCAGCGCACTCTTTCGAGACACTGCCGTCATTATTATTGCTCCTGACGATAGCGCAGGCTCATACGCTGCACCACGCCATTTTCCAGATAATAGCTCATGGTGACGATACCGCCGTCTTCGATACGCACATAGGAATAATCAATGCGGTCATGGGTATCGTCCAGATGGAATAATTTGCCCCAATCATCGCCGTTGTTATCCCCGTTCCAGTAGAGGCTGCGGTCGCCGTTTTGGTCATGGGGCTGGCCCACATCCCGAAACTGGTCAATCACTTCCTGCGCCGTATCACCAATTCGGGTTTTCCGGGGGCCCACCATGGAGGCGTTGCCCGTGTCCAGGCTGTAAAGCACATAACCGTCCGACATCATGGCAAACTTGGCTTCGCCCCAGTTGTACGTCAGCTTCAGCTTCACGCCCCGGAGGGTGGCATCCTCAATTTCCACTTCTTCATTGGGCTGGCCATATTTCTTGACGAAGGCTTCCTTGCTGGTTTTCATGATGGTGATATCCGCCAGCGTATCATCGCTCCTGAAGAAGCGTTTGAAAGCCACATTATTGATCTTATATTCCCTTTCCAATACGTTGCTCACCTTGCCAAAGCCATTCACGCAAATGGCTTTCAGCGTCACCCGGCCGCCGGGCATCAGAATGCCCTCATTGGCCACATGGTCGTAAATAGGCGAATTGGAAGTGGGTGTCTGGCCGTCCAGGGTGTAATACATGGTGATATCATTTTGCTTCTTTTGGGCATCCGCACGAGCCACCGGATCCGATAGATAATCCAGATGCAGCTTGTCATCTTCCGTTTCCAGATAACGCAGGCGAATGCGCTGCCGCTGCTCATAGGTGCCCGGCCCCAGGGAAGGATAGGGAGCAGTAGGCTTGGGCAGGGTGATATTATATTTCACCGTCATTTCATCGCTGATCAAATCATTGCTCACAGCCACTGCGCGCAGCGTATGGATGCCCTCTGCCAGATGAATGGGGGTTTGATAGAGAGTGCCGTCTTCCGGCAAAATGCCTTCTTCCCCAAGGATATAATAAATATCATAATCTTCTTGAGACAAAAGCCGCACGTCTCTTTCATACATCCGGGTGCCGGCTTCCAAATCGGTGGTGGGGGTGGAGGGCAGCATTTCTTCCCTTTGACGGCGGAAGGAAGATTCGCCCGTGTTTTCATAAGCCAGGGTCAGGAAGGTGGAAAGCTCCATTTTTCTGTCCTGATCCGTCATGATGCGGATAATGGCACGATAAGCCGTGGCTCGCTCCTTATCCACTTCGGTGTACATTTTCCGATAGGTTTCCTCGGCCTTGCCGATATAGCCACCGGCTTCATAGGCGTCTGCCAAGCCCAGCAAATAACCGTACATTCCTTCCAGTTCGGGATCCATTTCATAAGCCTGCTCAAAGGTGGCAATGGCACGATCCACATAGCCCTGATCCAGCAGTTCGCCGCCATACGCCCAAAGAGCCTTGGCATTAGCTTCCTTGCCCATCCGGGCCAAAATCAATTGGCCTGCATCGGTGGTTTTCAAAAACACATATCCGCCCACCACGCCAACGAAAATCAGCCCCAGCACAATCAGCCCCACCATCACCCAGTTTACCATCACCTTGCGCACTCGGTAAACCTTCTTTTCTTGGGCATCCTGCTGCACGCCGTTTACCGCTTCTTCCTGCTTGGCAGCAGGCTGGGCGGCAGGCTGCGCCGGGGAAGGCTGCACCGGTTTTCCGCTCATGTGCAAATAAGGCTGGGCTGGGGGCACATAGGTTTCCCTTGCCGGGGACACCGGACGAATCCGCCTGCCCTGCCTGCGTCCCTGCACGCCGCTTGTGTTTCTGGGCACGCTGTTTTCCATGCCGCAGAATTCACAAATCAGTGTATCATCCTTCAAAAGACGTCCGCACTGCTTGCAAACCATGCCTTTCTCCTTTCCGCTGAAGCATCCTTCCTGACAATAAACGAAAGAGGCTGTTTCTTTATTGCATCTTGCGCATGGCCTCATAGGCCGGATCCTGCGCATCAAATTCCCTTTCCGGGGCTTCGCCGCCCAAGGCTTCAATGGCATTGCGTAGCTCAATATAATCCAGATACGGCGTATCTTCGCTGGCAGCCGCCTTTTTCAGAGCAGGCAACGCTCTTTCATCGCCCAATTTGCAAAGGCAGTCTGCCAAGACGGCCACCTGCTCCGGCAGCATCTGGAAAAGGTCGTGCGCCGTTTGGAACACCGTTTCATCGCCGGGATAATTGCATAAAAGCGTCAGCAACGCCACTTTCCCGGCGGCATTGGCATCTTTCAAGGCTTCCTGCATCTTGGGCACTGCCCTTTCACCCATATCGGCCAGGCTTTCCAGTGCATTATCTGCCAGCTCATCTTCGCCCTCTTTGCGGTTAATCTGCAAGGCAATGTACAGCTCCATGGGCGCAATGCTATCAATTTCCCGAAGCAGCGTCATGGCTTCCATCACCGCTTCTCTGGGAGCCCGCTCCTTTTGCATCAGCTGCATCAATGGCGTTTCTGCCGCCATGCCCAGTTCCGAAATGCGGTTCATCAGCATATCCGGCACGGGAATTCGCTGCTTGATATAATCTTCCATCCAGTTCACCAATTGCTTGGCGTTATCAAACTGCTCAAAATATTCGCCGGGCTTGGCACCGGAAAGCCAGTTGGCCGGGGTATCCAGGAAAAGGTCATAAATTTCTGGCATGGCGGCCTCAATGGCGTCGTAGTTTTTGTATTCCTTGCCATGTTCCTTCACATAGGCCATCATAAAGCGTTCAAATTCTTTATCGAAATTGATGCACCGCATTCTTTCATTCCTCCTGTGTAAGCTGCATAAACCGTGCCAGCCTGCGTTCTGCCCTCTTTCTGCCGGGCATTTGCTGCAAGGCCGTCAGGAAAATATCCTTTATGCCCAGCCGGAACAACACATACAGATACATTTCGTATATAGCCGTGCCGTCCCTTTCCTCCAGTTTTTTCTTTTCCCGTGGGCTGAGCTTTCGCCACAGGGGCACAATCGCCCCGTAAATATCCCCTGCCTCCGCTTCTTCCCGAAGGGCAAAAGCGAATAAGTGGAGCAGCCGGTTCAAAGGGCCCGTTTTTCTGCTTCTGCGGATGGCGGAAGTCATGACCCCCAAGATGGGTAAAAACATCATCCGCCCCACATACGGCACATCCGCTTCCGGGTGCCGGGCATACCATAACCCACAAGCGTCGTCGGGGTCGATTTCCAAAATGGTCTGCAAAACCCTTTCCGCTTTTTCCCTTTCCCCCAGCTTTTTCAGGGATCGGTATTTCAGCAGCAGATAATCCACGCTGCAGGGATACATTTTCAGCTTTTCTTCTGCAAGAGCCAACGCTTCCTCCAAAAAGCCCATCTGCCACGCCATCAGGCAAAAGGCTTCCGCCTGCTGCAGCACATCGCAAAGCCCGGCACACATGCCCATGCACGCCCGTGCCATGTCTTCCTTGCCCTGCTGCTTATACACCTGTGCCAATAAAAGCACGGGCTGCATCTGCCCCGGCATTTTTTCCACCGCATGCTGCACATAGGGCTGCGCCATGTGGGGCGTTGGCTGCAGCATGCCGTATAAAATGGCTGCTTCGCCTGTTTTTCCCCTTTGCCATGCGGCTTCCGCCCGCTCCCTTGCCCCTTTCACGTCGCCCCTTTGCAAACGCTCACGGGCAAAGTGGCTCATGGCAAGGCTGCGCGCCGTGCGCTTCTGGGGCTTTTGAAAGCCCCATGCGTAGTTTTCCAGTATATCCTGCGCTTCGTGCGCCAATGCGCTGCCCGGAGCCAAGCGAATGCAGGCGTCCAGCGCATTTTCCGCAAGGGCTTCCTCCTGCCGCTCCAGGGCGCACATACCCGTTTCAAAGCAAAGCTCCGGGGTGATGCCGCTGTCCGCTGCCGCCTTCATCAGATAGCGTTCCGCTGCGCTGATGCAGTGCATGCTGCGGTAAATGGAGGCAAGCTCTAATGCCACCCGGCTGTCGCCGCTTTTTTCAAGGGCTTTACGCATCATCAGTGCCGCATCCGGCATCCGGGAAGGGGTATATGCTTTCCGGGCTTTCTTCGCCCAATACGCCGCCGGCCGTTCAAAGGGCACAACGCCCTTTTCGCCGTTATTCATCGGGTAGCCCTTTCCATGAGGGCCATCAATTGTTCTTTAGAAAACTGATGCGCCGTGCGGCAGAAATGACAGGTCAGCTCCGCCCCTTCGTCTTCATCAATCAATTGCTGCAAATCCTGCCGCCCCAAGGCAATGAGAGCCTTTTCCATCTTCTCCCGGCTGCAATCGCACTGATAGGACACCGGCTCTTTCTCCAGAATCTGCAAATCCATGCCTTCAAACCACGCCTTGGCCAAATCTTCCAAAGGCTCCTCGGCCACTTCCCGGCTGATGGAGGTAAAGAACATGGCACGCACTTCCAACTGATCCAGCACATCATCCGGGCAGCCGGGCAGGGGTTGAATCAGCGCACCGCCGCTGGACAGGCACAACCCGTTATTCACCAGCGCACCCAAAGCCACGATGGAGGGCTTCTGCTCGCTCACCAGATAATAATTGGCAAAGTCTTCGCCCAGTTCGCCGCTGACCAATTGGCACTGCCCCACATAAGGCTCTTTCAGCCCTAAATCCTTAATCACCGTCAAGCGGCCTTCATTGCCAATATAGCCGCCCACGTCCAGATGACCGTCCTTTTTCAGCGGCAATTCAATCTGGGGGTTCTGGGGGGCAATCTTGATTTTCGTGCCGTTGGCAACGCAGGTAATTTTCCCTGCCGGGCCGTTTCCGGCCACGGTAACGGTAACAGAATTGTCTTCCCCCTTCATCATGCAGCCCAGCATAGCCGTAGCCGTCATCAGCCGCCCCATGGCAGCGGTGGCGGTATCGGAGGGCTGATGAATCTGCGCCGCTTTCCGGGTCATGCCGGTGGTGCGCAAAAGCAGCACCCTCGCCATGCCGCCCATGACGGTCATATGCAAGATTTCGTCCGGCAGGTTCAACAGGGCAAAATTATCTTCCATCTTCAAAAACCATCCTTTAATTTCTCAGGCTGTGCAGCGGAGCTGGAATACGGCCGCCACGGGCAATAAACGCATCGGAATGGAAGGGATGCACATCAATAATGGGAGCCCGGCCCAGCAGGCCGCCGAATTCCACTTCATCCCCAACCTTCTTCCCCTGCGCCGGAATCAGACGCACAGCGGTTGTTTTGTTGTTCACCATGCCGATGGCCGCTTCGTCCGCAATGATGGCGGAAATGGTGGCAGCAGAGGTATCTCCGGGCACGGCAATCATATCCAGCCCCACAGAGCACACGCAGGTCATGGCCTCCAGCTTATCCAAGGTCAACGCACCGCAGGCCGCCGCTTCAATCATGCCGATATCCTCGCTGACGGGGATAAATGCGCCGGAGAGGCCGCCCACATGGGAAGAAGCCATCACGCCGCCCTTTTTCACCGCATCATTGAGCAAGGCCAGTGCTGCCGTTGTGCCGTGGGTGCCGCAGCGTTCCAAGCCCATCTCTTCCAAGATATGCGCCACACTGTCGCCAATAGCAGGTGTGGGAGCCAAGGAAAGATCCACAATGCCAAAGGGCACCTGCAACCGGGCAGAGGCTTCCCTTGCAACCAATTGACCCACACGGGTAATGCGGAAAGCAGTGCGCTTGATGGTTTCCGCCACTTCGTCAAACCGCTGCCCCTTCACGCTTTCCAGTGCCTTTTTCACCACGCCGGGGCCGCTGACGCCAACGCTCACGGCGCAATCCCCTTCGCCGGGGCCATGGAACGCACCGGCCATGAAGGGGTTATCTTCCACCGCATTGGAGAAAATCACCAGCTTTGCACAACCAAAGCTGTCCCTGTCCGCCGTGCGGATGGAAAGTTCCTTAATCATTTCGCCGCACAGCTTCACCGCATCCATATTGATGCCGGCACGGGTGGAGCCCACATTCACGGAAGAGCACATCAAATCCGTTTCTGAAAGAGCTTCGGGAATGGAGAGAATCAGCCGTTCATCCGCCGCCGTCATGCCTTTTTGCACCAACGCACTATAACCACCAATAAAGTCCACGCCCACGATCTTGGCCGCTTTATCCAAGGCCTTGGCAATGGCTACGGGGTTTTGAATCGCCCCTGTAATCAGGGAAACGGGCGTTACGGAAACACGCTTGTTCACAATGGGCACGCCAAAATCCCGTTCAATTTCCCGGCCCACTTTCACAAGGTTTTCCGCCTGCTTGGTGATCCGGTCATAGACCTTGTCTGCCAGCCTTTTTTCGTCATCGCATACACAGTTAAACAGGGAAATACCCATCGTGATCGTACGCACGTCTAATTTTTCCTGATCGATCATCCGCAGGGTATCCCAGATTTCTTGGGTCTGAAACATTCTTTTTTACCTCCGGATCAAATCTGATGCATGGTTTCAAAAATTTCGTTTTTCTGGATACGGATCTGCACGCCAATGGCCTTCCCCAGCGCATGCAAATCTTCCATCAGCACGGAAAAATCGCAATCTGCAATATCCACGATCATAATCATATTGAAATAGCCGCTGACGATGGTCTGGGAAATATCCAGAATATTGGCTTCCCGTTCAAACAATACATGAGAAACCTTGGCAATAATGCCTCTCCTGTCCACGCCCAGCACAGAAACAACAGCTTTGGATACATTCGCCATAAGAAAGCTCCTTCCGCAGGCCTCGCCTGCTCTTGCGTCATTGTTGATATGCCCATTTCTGCATACCAATACAATTCTATATTATAGCATATTCTATCCCATATTTCAAGCAACGGACGGGCTTTCGCCACACCTTTCCTTCCGGCAAAACGAAAAAAGCCGGGAAGGAATTTTCCTCCTTCCCGGCTGTTATTTTGCTGTGATATAGATCAGCTGTGTTCCTTGGTGAAGCGGATCAGTTCATCCAGCGTGGTGAACGCCATGCCCACCACCGTGTCGGCGCAACCGTAATACATGGTGATGCGGCCCGTATCCTGATCCACAAGCAGCGCACAGGGGAAAATCACGTTGGGCACATCCCCGGTGCATTCGTAAATCGTTTCCGGCCCCATCAGGTAATCATGGCTGCGGTAAAGCACCTTCCAAGGTTCATCCTTGTCCAAGATGGCGGTGCTGATGCGATACACAAAGCCGTTGCAGGTGGTAATCACGCCATGATAAATCATCAGCCAGCCTTCGTCCGTTTCGATAGGAACCGGGCCGGGGCCGATCTTCGTGGACTGCCAGCCGCCCCATGTGCCCATCATCCAGCGGTGATGGCCCCAGTATTCCAAGTCCTTGGACTGGCTGACGTAAATATCGCCAAAGGGCGTATGGCCGTTATCGGAAGGACGGCTCATCATCATATATTTATCACCAATCTTCCGGGGGAACAGAACACCGTTGCGGTTGAAAGGCAGGAAAGCATTTTCCAGCTGGGTAAAATGGACAAAGTCCGTGGTATAGGCAACGCCGATAGTGGGGCCGTGGAAGCCGTTGCACCAGGTCACATACCATTTGCCCTCCATGAACAGCACACGGGGGTCATACCGGTATTCATAGGGCACCACTTCGCCCTGTTCGTTATACATTACGATAGGGTCGTTGCTGATTTCCCACTTCACGCCATCCTCGCTGTGGCCCACATACAAGTCCATATGCCCCGTGCGGTCGTCGCAGCGGAACACGCCGGCGAATTTCCCTTCAAAGGGTACCACAGCGGAGTTGAAAATGGAATTGGCTCTGGGAATATCGTGGCGGCCGATGATGGGGTTATGTTCATACCGCCAGATGGGGGAATTGTCGTTTTCATGCCGAGGCTGCCATGGAATATTGGGCAGGGAATAGCCGTTAATGATTTTCGCCATGTTGATGCTCCTTTAACTTTTCTTGGTTGCATGGAAACAGCATGCAGCCCATTTCCTTGAAATAGGCCATGCGTTCATTGATCTCATCGCAGGTCACGTCAAAATGCTTGGCCAGGCAGGGAATACACATGTATTCCCTTGTACCCCGGTTGATGAGCTTTTTTGTCATGGCCGCTTCGTCCAAAGAAACGGAACCGCCGCAGACTTTGCATTTATCACACATGCTGCATCTTCGCCAGATACACCTTGCAGCCATGCCCCGGCACGACGGCATTGAAATAATCACGCTTCACGCCAAGGTTTTCCCCGGTGAACACGTCTTTCAGCTCCAAGCCAACGCCGCTCTTATAGGGGATGCCCATATCGGCAAACGTGCCCGTGATCGTGCTGGGATATTCCGCCAGATTGAAATAGGCCAGGGCAAATTCGTTATCGCTCATGTGCTTGATCATCACAAGGCCGCAATCAGGATATTCACGCCAGCCCACATTTTCGCCGTTTTCTTCAAACCCGGTGCAAATTACCCGGCCCCGGTAAGAAATGTAAGGCGGACGGCATTCTTCGTCCTGATTGATGCGGAGCAAATCTTTATTCAGCACCAGCTTTTCGCAGAATTCGTTCATATTCCGCACATCGCCGCCCAGCATCAAAGGAGCCGAGAACATGCACCACATGGCAAACTGTGTCCGGTAATCTTCGTCCGTACACTTCTTGCCAAGGCCTACATTGCCTTTGCCATACATGCCCACCGTCAGCATATCAATATCGTTGAAGCAGCTGGCACCGGACATACAGAAATTGTCCATCTGGCTCTTGAAAATATCGGAGAAGGAACGGAAATTGTCAAAAATATCACCCGTGGAGCGGTACATCCCGGCACCCACGCTCTTCATCCATTTCCAAGGCTCGCCGCTGCCCCAGTTGCAAGCGGAAAGCAGAATATCCCGGCCGCTGGCCTTCAACGCCATGCTCATCGTGGCATACCGATGGCGGTTATCCGCATTCTCCGGGAAAAAGCAGAAGTCGTACTTCAAAAAGTCTACGCCCCATTGGGCAAACTGCTTGGCATCTTCGTATTCATGGTCATAGCTGCTGGGATATCCGGCACAGGTCATCACCCCGGCACAGCTATACATCCCAAACTTGAACCCCAGCGAATGTACATAATCCGCCAAGTCCTTCATCCCGTGCGGAAACTTTTCGGGATCGGGCACTAATTTGCCGTTCTCGTCACGCTCACGCAGGCTCCAGCAGTCGTCAATCACAATGTATTCGTATCCGGCTTCCAAATAGCCCTTCTCTTTCATGATCCGGGCGGTTTCGCGAATCAGTTCATCCGAAATGTTGGAACCAAACGTGTTCCAGCTGTTCCAGCCAAGCGGCGGTAAAGCAACATGCATATTCTTTTCAATTCCTTTCCGTTTTTTCTCATTATATATCATATTCCCCTTTTTGTCACCTACTAAATTGACTTTTTGGGAATATTTTTAATTGATTTAATCTGCATTTAACTTGTTTAATTTGTGCCGCACGAGGACTATCGGGGGCTTTTCAGCCCCCGTGCCCCTGAACCAGAGGCTGTGCCTCTGGACTCCATCCGGCGAACACATGAAACGGGCAAACTTTGCAATGTGCGCCTGTAACTTGTGAGAGTACGATTGCAATGGTATTTCCGGGCAAAAGGAAAACGAAAAAAGCTGAGGGGAAAATTCATTTTCCCCCTCAGCCTTTTCCCGTTTTCCCCGGATGCCCTTGGCATCCGGCAGGGCGTTGAAAACGCCCCAGCCCGGAAATATACATTTTTTTCGTTTCTTCACCTTTCAGCGGCACAATGTATGCAGCAAAATCAAGCATTTTCCGCAAAAGGAGGGTGCAGGGGGAACTTCCCCCTGCCGGGGTTTGGGGCAGAGCCCCATAAAACGTCACCCAACCACTTTCCGAATAAAGTCAATAGACTTCTGCATATCCCGCATCTGATCGCCGGAGCCGAAATGCTCAGCAGCGAAATTGCCGGTATAGCCGTTTTGCAGCAGGGTTTCCATAATTTCCTTCATAGGCAGCACGCCGCCGCCCACGGGCACAGGATAGAGGGGTGTACCGTCGATAGCGATGCAGGGGTTGCCATCGTTTTTTTCAAGGCCACGGTCCTTGAGGTGAATATCGGTAATATAGGGCAGGAATTTGGGAAGCAATGCCCACGCATCCTCGCAGCCATACATAAAATTGCCGGTATCGAAAGCGCAGGTCAGGTCCGGCACAGTGGAGACGAAATCGAACAGTTCGTCCGCAAAGCAGAAGAGAGCCTGCTTGCCGTCAAAGTCCTCCATCACCAGCTGAATGCCGTTCTTTTTGCACTCCTGCGCCAGAGCCGCCACGGATTTTTTGACCCGTTCCCGGCGAATGCGGTATGCTTCGCTGTTTCGATCCATTTCATGTTCCCGAAGGAAGCCGGCGATGGTGAGCATATTTTTGCTTCCGCATTTCTTGACCAATTCCACGCAAGCCTTGCCGGAAGCCAGGTCTGCCTCTTCGCAGTTTTCTTCCAGCCCGAAATGGTTATGCACATACACGCAATGCACCTGCAGACCTGCATTCTGCAAAGGCTGCATGGTACCCTCAAAATCCTCTTTCAGGCGGTTAAAATCCATATTCACGCCAAAGTAGCCCATTTCCTTTGCCTGCAGGCAGGCTTCCGCCACGGAAATGCCTTTCTGGGCAGCAGCTTCCAAAATATGCTCATGAAAAATGACAGGTTCACGCATGTTTCTCTTCCTCCTTTTCCCGCACGAAGCGGATCGCTTGGCTTATGTAGAAATACAGGGCAAACAAAGCCATCACAACGGCCACCCACAAAAAAATCACATGCGCAGGGAAGCCGATAGAAGAAAAATATTCATGGAAATAGCAAAGCACGAGAGCCGCCACGGTTACGAACTGGGCATATTTTCCGGCCTTGGCCGAATAGACCACAATCTGCTTTTTGAGCATTACGGCACTGCCGATGACCATAATAGTTTCCTTGATAAAAAGGATCACCAGCGGCACCACCGGCAAAACGCCCACAATGACCCACGCCATCATCATGCTGATCACCATCAGCTTATCGGCCAAGGGATCCATCAGCTTGCCAAAGTCCGTAATCAGGTTAAATTTTCTGGCAATATACCCATCGATCAGATCCGTCAAAGATGCGGTAACATACACAGCCAACGCCCACCAACGATGCCCCTGCATAAACAGCACCCAGAAAACCGGGATCAACGCCATTCGCAGCAGGGTGAGTATATTGGGCACATTCCATATCTTTTGTTTTTTATCCATTGGTTTCGCCTCCTGAAATTACCTTCCATAGTATATCACTTTACCATATATTTTTCAACATCAATGCTTCCTGTTCATAGATTGCCCGTGCAGAACGCTTCAAAAAGGCCATGCCGGAAGAAAGCTCGTATTGCGATGCCGTTTCCAGTGCCGCCTGCAATTGCTCCAGGCTCTCTGTCACTCTATCCGTCAATTGATGATGCAAAAAGAAAGAAAGGAAATTCTCTCGCTCCTGCCATTCCTTCAGCATATCCTTTACATGGAAAAGAGCATCAGCTTCCCTGCCGTTTTCCAGCATTTCTTCCATCTGCGCCGCCTGCGAAAGCAAGAGCCGGGAGGCTTCCCGGCTGTAATGCCCGCAGAAAAAGGAAATGCAAAGGATCAATGTCATGGCTCCCACTGCCACCCAAACTGCTCTTCGCATCTTATGCTTCCCCTTCCGTTTTGAGAATAATGGCGGAGCAAGGCTGGTTCACCTGCAGGTATAATTCCCCTTCCGAATTAAGGCTGGCCAGCAGCACATGCTTTTCGGAGGAAATCTGCGCCTTTTTCAATTGCCCCATCAGCCAAAGGGCATCATGGCCGCTTTCCTGCAAATGCTTTTTCTGCACCCGTCCATCCACAATCAGCAGATAGGGCGGCTCCGGCTGGGGCAGGTTCATTTGCATATCCCCGGTCGTGACGGGGGCAAAGGCCACCTTGGGGAAGGCACTCAAGCGGCCATTGGTCTCCAAAATGGCGGTATGGATCTGGGAAACATCCTGATACCCAAGCCCTCGCAATTCCTCCATCAAATCCGTCACGGTATAGCCCATGCGCTTCATCTGCCGGGCATCCATACTGCCCTCCCGGATGACTACCCCCGGCACGCCAAAGAGCATGCGCCGAACCTTCATGCTCTTTACCGCCAAAGCCGTCAATGTTCCGTGGAGCACCAACAGCCCCAAGATGGGCACCAAGCCCTGCAAAAGCGGTGTTGCCACATCCTCCATGGGGGCTGCGGCGATTTCCGCTACCATCAACGCCAAGACCAGTTCATAGGGCTGCAATTGCCCCACCTGCCGCTTGCCCATCAAACGCATGGCAATCACGGAAAACGCATATAACAAAACCACCCGAAAAAACACCGTCAGCATTATCATCCCCCCTTTTTGCATTATGCCCATGGCAAAAATAAGGCATGCAAAAGGCAGGTGCTTGAAAAAGAAGGGAAAAGGCGATACAATATCATCCAAGGAAAGGAGGAAGTGCAGTGACCCATTCTGTGCGCAAGCCGGCCAAAGGCCATGAACTGATGAATATTGATTCATTATTCGCCTTTTTGTATTGCATGCTGGCTTCCAACGTGCTGTTATCGCAGCCCATCGTGGGCGGTGCGCTTTATTTGGCCGGCCATGCTGCCATGATGTTTTTCCACTCCCGGCGGCAGCTGAAAAAAGAAATGATCAATTCCGCACTGCGCCGGACAGGCATTGCACTGGTGCTGCTGGCGGCGGTGCTTTCGCTGGCGATGATGACCATCTCCCCCGTTTCCATTGACCGGGCTGATTTCTGGCAAATGACAGGGCTTGTGCTTTGCATTATCCTGCGGCCGGAAATCATGCAGTTCGTATTAGAAAAAAGTGCCATGGAAAACCGCAAAACGGCGGCTATTTTATGGTGGCTGACGGCAGTACAGCTTTTGTTTCTGCCCTTCATTGCCCTGATGCTGTTCCTTTCCGAAGTGACCGCAGCAGCGTCATGGTCGCTGCTTTTGGGGTATTTCATCAGCGGCTTGATGGAATGCCTGTCTCTGAACAAGGTGCGCTTCCGGCTTCGGGGCTATTCGGAGGAAGAAAAGGAAACCCTGCGCCAATTGAACAAAATCCACGCCTATCGGATGTATCAGAACACCGCCGTGGGCATCGCTGCTGCCATTCAGGTAACGCTGGTGATTGTGTATACATACCTCGCCGTTACAGCCGATGCCTTGATCATCAGCATGGTGCTGGCTCTTTTGTGTACTTATGCCGCCTTTTTTGCCACCGATGCCCTTTTAAAAAAGCGCATCAAGAAAACGAGAGATCAATCCATCCTCACCTGCGTAGGGCTGATGATATGGCTTGGCGGCTTGATTCAGTTCATTCGCATTCTGGAAAGCCCTACTCTGTGGCAGAGCATGCTTTCCCTTGGTCTTTGCACCATCGGTGCCACGGTATGCACCCGTTCCCTCAGCCGGATGGAGGCAGATATGCGGCGTGTGGCCATTTTCGGGCTGGGCAAAAACCCCGGCACGCTTCTGGATGCCACCCTGCATGTGAAACTGGAATTCGCAGCCATTTTGGGGCAATTGGTGGCCCTGATCGGGCTTTTGATGATTGCCATTTTCCATACCCCGGCTTATCCTGCGGATTGGGAAAGCCTGTTCCTTTCCTTCAGTCCGCTTCTGACGCTGCCGGCGGTTTGCATGGTGGCGGTGGCTCTGATTTTCGCCCTCATGTTTCCCATGACATGGGAACATATGAACAAGCTGCGGCTGTATCTGGAATTGCAGGAAAGCGGAAAGGAAAATATGCCGCTGAAGAATCAATTGGAAGCCGTGGTCATCAAAAAAAGCCTGAAACGCTATGGCATTAAGCTGATTATTCTGCTCATCCGGCCTTTCTATCGCCATAAAATCGCCGGAAAAGAAAACGTGCATCTGGATAAGGACATCCCCTGCATTTTCATTTCCAATCATGGGGAGATTTACGGACCGGTGGTGAACGTATTGTTTGTACCCTATTATTTCCGGCCGTGGACCACCTTTGAAATGATGGACAGTAAAATCATTGCCGACAGGGTTTGTGGCGGCTTTCTGAAAGACCAGAAATTCCTGCCCCCAAAGTTCTGCTATTTTCTGGTGGATAAGATTGCCGCCCCCTTCCTTGCGTGGATTATGAAATCCGTAGAGAGCATCCCGGTCTATCACGATAACCCCCGGAAACTGATGCTCACCTTCCGGGAAACCGTTACCGCCATGGAAGCCGGGGATAATATCCTCATTTTCCCCGAAAACGCCTCCACCAGCGAAGACGGCAAATATCAGAAAGAGGGCGTTTCCGAATTTTTCACCGGCTTTACCATGGCCGCCCAGATGTATCACAGCCGTACCGGCAAATGCTGCCAGTTCATTCCCCTCTATGCCAATAAGGAAAAGCGCACCATCACCTTCGGCCACGCCGTCCGCTATGATGCGGAAAATCCTCCGGCAGAGGAAAAGGAAAGGCTGTGCAAGATGCTCCGGGAGGAATTGATCCGGCTGTCCAAACTGTAATGCCCTTTCTGCCTGCTGAAAAAGAAATTTTACGGCAGGCAGATTTTTTTATAAAAAACCCTTGACAAAGGGGGGCAATGTTAGTATAATATGCCTTGCGGTTGAAAAATACCGCCGTTGGGGAATGGTGTAACGGCAGCACCTACGACTCTGACTCGTATTGTCAAGGTTCAAATCCTTGTTCCCCAGCCATTTTGCCTCCATTGTCTAGAGGCCTAGGACGCCGCCCTCTCAAGGCGGAAACATGGGTTCGAATCCCATTGGAGGTGCCACGAAAAAGATCGCACGTCAGCAGGACGAAAGCGGTCTTTTTCGTTTTTGGCATCATAAAAGCCGGATTTGCTTTCTCTCGCAAACCCGGCTCTTTTTTATTCTTCCACGAAAATATCCCGAATGGATTCTTCCTTTGTCAAAGGCGTCCAATGGCTGTCCATGTGAATGGCAGCATCTATTTTCTGCAGGGTATCCGCCAGCTTCCGGCATAAGCCCCTATCCTTTTTCCATGCGGGAAAAGTGCCGCTGGCCGCATCGCCCAAAAACAGCACCTTTTCTCCGGGCACATACACGAGGGTAGAATCATCGGTATGCGGAGCTTCCGTTTGCATAAGCTGCACAATGCAATTCCCCAGTTCTATCTGCATTTCGCAGGAAAATATTATATCTGCCTGCCGGATAATCACAGGACGATTGCCTGCATATTCCTTGCGAATGCTTTCGTGCAGGGAAAGAAAGCATTCCACGCCTTCCGTTTCCACTTTTTTCGCAAAATCGGCCAAATAGGCATTGGTTTTCCCGTTTGCAATGCTCACGCCGTTCATGGCATGCAAAGCAAAGGTGTGATCCCAATGCCAGTGGGTGAGCACCGTGAAATGGGGCAGCGGCAGGCTTTCTTCTTCCAATGCCCGGTAAAACATCGCCAGATGCTCCGCGGAATGACCGGCATCAACGGCAAGGCTCCACTCATCTCCCCGGATATAGCCAAGATTCGGCCTGTCCCTTTCTTCTTCAAAGGGCAGATACCAGATGCGTTCCGTCAATCGTTTCAGTTTGTCCATGCGCTCTTATTCCTTATCAAACGTCCATCCATGTTCGCCATGGTAAATCATTTGCTTTGTCATGCCGCCGTCGATGCAGATGTTTTCCCCAGTGATAAACCCGGCCTTATCAGAGCACAGGAACAAGGCCATTTCCCCGATATCCTCCACCTTGCCAACCCTTCCCACCGGCTGCTGCACGGCATCCGGACCGGACCATACGTTATCCTCCGTTTCAATCCAGCCGGGAGAGATGGAATTCACCCGGATTTTTCCGGCCAAGGATACCGCCATGGCGTGGGTCAGGGCGGCAATACCCCCTTTGGCGGCGGTGTAGCTTTCCGTTTGCGGCTGGCTCATGCGATCCCGGGAAGAGGAAATATGAATGATGGACGAACCCTGGGGCATATGAGGCACCAGCAGCTTGGAAAGATAAAAGGGAGCCGTCACCCCCACCGCCAACGCCTTTTCAAATTCCTCATAAGTACAATCGTTTATGCCCTTCATCCTGGGCGGTGCATTGTTGATGAGGTAATCCACATGGCCGAAGGTTTCAATCACATAAGCGGCAAAGGCTTCCAACTGTTCCTTGTCCCCCACATCGCCCACGAAGCAATCCCCCGGCGTTTCATCCATCACCGCCACTTTGGCACCCCTTGCCCGGAACAAATCCGCAATGCACTTGCCGATGCCGTGCATGCCGCCGGTAATGACGGCCACTTTTCCTTCAAACATATTTTCGCCTCCGTCAGAAAAAGGCAGTTTCTTCAACTGCCTTTATTTTTTTACAGCACAATATCCCCCGGCCGGAATCCTTCGGGCAGCGTTTCTTCCGTAAGGAAGCGGAAATTCTCATCCGAAAGCACCGGCAGGAACGCTTCAAAGGGAATCCGGTCAAATTCCATGCGATAATCGCTGGCACCGAACCAGCCGCCTTCCTGCTCCTTCAAATGCAGGTTGCGCAGGAATTTGGTGCGGTTACAGCAATCATGCACCACGATGGGCCATTTTTCTTCGGCGGCAATGCGCATGAATTGCAGCGTCATTTGATGGCTCCAGATGGGCGACAGATACCCATGCCGGGAAAGATACATATTCTCTCCTTCGTAATTGGCCATGTTGTTTTCGTTCAGATGCAGCTCGGCACAGTTGATGAAATCAAGGCCGGTGGAAAGAATCTGCTCCTTCTTTCGGAAGAAGGTTTCAAAAAACTCCGGCGTCATGGGCGTTTCAATGCCCACCCTTGGGATATACTTTTTCGCTGTTTTAATGCTTTCAATCACGTTATCGGCGCAGTTGGTGGCTCCCAGATTGAACCGCAGCTCGTTGAGGCCGCTTTCCCCAAGGGCTTTCAGGTTTTCCTCCGTGCAGAGCGTTCCGTTGGTATAGAGGTGCTGATGCACCCCGGCATCGCTGAAATGCTTCACCACCGGATAATATTTCTCAATTTCCATGAAAGGTTCCAGATACACATAGGCAATGCCGGTGGGCTTTTTTTGAATGGAGAGCAGCAGGGGAATATCCTCCGTGCGGAATTTGGTGCCGCCGATTTCCCACATGTTTTCGCCGATGGGAGGCTGGCAGTCCATTTCGCCGTAGTTATAGCAGAATTTGCAGTTGATATTGCAGCGGTTGGTTTTCCGCACGGCACTCAAGCCCGTGCCCAGCAGGCAGGACTTGCACCCAGCAGGAAATTTTTCATCCTCCCCCACATAAAACGTGCGGCCTTGCTGGCTTTTCAGCCCCGGAACGAGGGCCATCAGCCGTTCATTTTCCGCTTCCACCGCATCTTCAATCTGGGCAATCACCGCCCATGCAATCTCCATCTGCCGAGGCAGAATGGGTTCGTCCTCCGGCAGATTGGCAAAGAAGGAAAACCACATCAGGGCATCCTGCTTGGAAATTTTCATCTGTTTTTTCCTCTCGCAATTATCAATATTGATCCGGCAGGTAAATCATCGTTTCTGCCGTCTTGTTAAGCACCCTGTCCCCAAAGCCGCTGCCCGGCTGCATATCCACAAACAGCATCACCAGATGATTGATGCCGTCGCTGCACAGCTGCAAAAGCGTCACGTCACTGTCCTCGGTATAGATGGTGGTTTTCAGGGCAGGCTTTCCCTGAATAAGCAAATTTTCCCTTTGCCCGGCTTTCTCATTCATCAAAAATTGGATATACAAGCTGTCTTCCGTCTGCTGATACACTCTCTCAACGCCTGCTACATCCTGATAGCCGTCCAGCCGGTTCACCGAACAGGAAAGAGATGAGCCATTAGCATCGAAATAGAAGAAGTAATTGCCAGCCTGATCCCGGCGCATTTCCAGATAATCCGCATCCACGTCAAAGGCGTAGGGCTCCATCACCCATGCGCCAAGGGGAACGGCCTTTTCCTTTTCATCGGCCAAGGCTTGCAAAGCCGTTTCTTTCTCCCCTTCTGCCGCTTCGGCCTGTGCCTGCGCGGCGTCCACAGTTTCCTGCATCTGCTGAATTTTTTCCAGCGCAGTATCCCGTTCCGCTTCCGCTAAAAGCTGATTTTCTTCCGCCGCAGCCAGCAGCTTTTCCACTTCCTGCTGTGCCGCAATAGCTGCATCACGTTCTGTCAACGCTGCCTGCAATTTCGTTTCGGCGGCAGCCTTTTCTGCATTGGCTGCTTCCATGGCAAGCAAGGCTTCGTCACGCTGCCCTTCCGCTGCCTTCTGCTGCTCAATGGCGGCTAATACGGCGGCATCGGCGGCCTGCTGCTTTTCCTGCCATTGGGTGAGCTGCTGGTTCGCCGCCTCCAGCTCTTGCTTTCTGGTTGCATCCGCATCCGTCATACAAAGCAGAGCGGCGTTCCGGGCATCCTCCGCAAGAGCCGCAGCAGCCAAAGCTTCGTCCCGCTGCGCTTCCGTCTGTGAAAGCTTTTCAAGGGCTTCATCACGCTCGTTTTTTATCAAGGCAAGCTGGGTCAAGGCTTCGTCACGCTGCCCTTCCGCTACCTTCTGCTGCTCAATGGCGGCTAATACGGCGGCTTCGGCGGCCTGCTGCTTTTCCTGCCACTGGGTGAGCTGCTGGTTCGCCGCCTCCAGCTCTTGCTTTCTGGTTGCATCCGCCTCCGTCATGCAAAGCAGAGCGGCGTCCCGGGCATCCTCCGCAAGAGCCGCAGCAGCCAAGGCTTCGTCACGCTGCGCTTCCGTCTGTGAAAGCTTTTCAAGGGCTTCATCACGCTCATTTTTTGTCAAGGCAAGCTGGGTCAAGGCTTCGTCTCGCTCTGCCTCCATGGCGATAAGAGAGCTTTGCAGCACTTCCTTTTCTCCTTCTGCCGCTGCTTTTTCCGTTTGCAGGTTTTCCTTTTCCTGCTGCGCTGTTTTCAGGGCTTCCCCGGCGGCGGATAATTCCGCCTTGGTTTGGGAAAGCGTGTTTTCTGCGCCGGACAGAGCCTTTTCCGCCCGGTTTCTTTCCATCAGCATGCTCATGCCAAATATCAAAAGTGCCGCCGTGAGCATAATCGCCAGCACGGCCAATCCCTTTTGCACTGCTCCGTTCTTTTGCACAGCATTCACATCCTCGTTGATTTTCGCGCTTGTTCCTGTTCTTTCATATTAACATCAGAAAAAATGGCTGTCAAGAAAAAGGCAATGAAAAAGCCCTGCCAAAGCAGGGCCAAGCATTTACGCATTGAAAATATCTTTCATTTTGTCAAGGAAGCTCTTTTGCTTTTCGTATTCCTTGCCGGTCGTTTCCTTTTCAAATTCACGAAGCAAATCCTTCTGCTTTTCGTTCAGCTTCCTGGGCACTTCCACCCGGATATGCAGCACCAGATCGCCCTTATAGGCACTGCGCAGCTGCTGCACGCCCTGATTTTTGATGCGGAATTCCGCATCGTTCTGGGTGCCTTCGGGGATGTGGAAAGAGGTGGTTTTGCCGTCGATGGTGGGCACATCGATGTCTGCGCCCAAGGCCGCCTGGGTGAAGGAAATGGGCAGATCCAGATGTAAATTCAGCCCGTCACGCTTAAACAGCTTGTGCGGCCTAACGGACACCTGAATGTACAGATCGCCGCTGGGGCCGCCGTTTCTTCCCGGCTCGCCTTGGCCGTTCATGACGATGGTCTGGCCGTTATCAATACCAGCAGGCACTTTCACTGTGGCCGTGCGCCGTCTGCGCACCCGGCCCACGCCGCCGCAGCCGGGGCATTTTTCCTGAATCACTTTGCCCGTGCCGCCGCAATTGGAGCAGGCACGCACCGTCACCATAAAGCCGCCGGAAACACGCACCTGACCTGTGCCCTTGCAGACAGAGCAGGTCTGGGGCTGGGTGCCAGGCTTGGCACCGCTGCCGTGGCACTGATCGCAATTTTCATTTCTCGTGAATTCAAAGGATTTTTCGCAGCCGAAAACAGCTTCCTCAAAGGAAATGCGCAGATCGTAGCGCAAATCATTGCCGGCTTGGGGGCCGTTCCTGCGCTGGGCACCGCCGCCCATGCCGCCAAAGAGCTGGTCGAAAATATCGCCCATGCCGCCCATGCCACCAAAGTCAAAGCCGCCGAAACCGCCTGCACCGCCAAAGCCGCCCATATTGGGACCGTCATGACCGAACTGGTCATACCGGGCACGCTTATCGGGGTCGGAGAGCACTTCGTTGGCTTCGTTCAGCTCCTTAAAGCGTTCTTCGGCGTTCTTGTCATTGGGGTGCAAATCGGGATGGCACTCCTTGGCCAATTTGCGATACGCCTTTTTGATGTCATCGGCCGAAGCGTTTTTCTGAACGCCCAGCACCTCGTAATAATCACGTTTTGTTGGCATATTTTCCTCACCAGAGATTGATTCGGAATTCGGAATGTGGAATTCGGAATTCGGAATTTAGATTGTTTTGAATTTTTCCGTATTCTTGCTCCGCCGGCACATAGAATGACCGATTGTAAACATGAAACATCCGGAAATGTTTTCTTTGGGAGAGGCGAGAGGGGGTTTCTTTTTCAAAAAGAAACCTCCTCTCGCAATTATCACTTCTCTTGTCTTACTGCACGCTGCCGTCGGCATTGTAAGAGCCGTCAGCATTCTGGCTGCCAGGCTGGGCACCCATATCGGGAGCCCCTTCGGGGTTCTGCTGCTGATAGAGCTTGCCGAAGATAGCGTACACCTTCTGGGTGAGGGCTTCCATGGCGGTCTTGATTTCAGCAGCGTTATTGCCTTCCCGAACCTTCTTGAAGGCATCGATTTCCGTTTGCACGGTGTCCTTGTCTTCTTCGGACAGCTTATCGCCGTTTTCCTTCAGCTGCTTTTCCATTTCGTAGATCAGGGAATCGGCATGGTTGAAAGTTTCGATTTCTTCCTTCTTCTGCTTGTCAGCTTCGGCAAACTGTTCGGCTTCCTTCACGCGGGCCTGAATTTCTTCTTCGGTCATGTTGGTGGAAGCAGTGATGGTCACTTTCTGTTCGTTGCCGGTGCCAAGATCCTTGGCGGAGACGTTCACGATGCCGTTGCGGTCAATATTGAAGGTCACTTCAATCTGGGGCACGCCACGGGGCGCAGCAGGAATGCCGGTGAGCTGGAAGCGGCCGAGGGTCTTGTTATCGTAAGCCATGGGGCGTTCGCCCTGCAGCACGTGAATTTCCACGGTGGTCTGGCCGTCAGCGGCGGTGGAGAACACCTGAGATTTCTGGGTGGGGATGGTGGTGTTGCGTTCGATGAGCTTGGTGAAGATATGGCCTTCGGTTTCCAAACCCAGAGACAGGGGGGTCACGTCCAGGAGCAGCACGTCCTTCACTTCGCCGCCCAGCACGCCTGCCTGAATGGCAGCACCGATGGCAACACATTCGTCGGGGTTGATGCCCTTGAAGGGTTCCTTGCCGGTGACTTTCTTCACGGCATCCTGCACGGCAGGAATGCGGATGGAACCGCCCACCAGAATCACCTTATCCAGCTGCGCTGCGGTAAGGCCGGCATCTTTCAGAGCGTTGGTCATGGGGGTAATGGTGCGTTCCACCAAATCGCCGGTGAGCTCGTTGAACTTGGCACGGGTGAGGGTCAGGTCCAGATGCTTGGGGCCGGTGGCATCGGCGGTGATGAAGGGCAGGTTGATGTTGGTGGTCATGGCACCGGACAGTTCAATCTTGGCCTTTTCGGCAGCTTCCTTCAGACGCTGGAAAGCCATACGGTCCTTTTTCAGGTCAATGCCGTTTTCCTTCTGGAAGGTCTGGGCAATGTAGTCAATGATGCGGTTGTCAAAGTCGTCGCCGCCAAGCTTGGTATCGCCGTTGGTGGCCAGCACTTCAAACACGCCGTCGCCGATTTCCAGAATGGAAACGTCGAAGGTGCCGCCGCCCAGGTCGTACACCAGAATCTTGTGGGCATCTTCCTTATCCAAGCCGTAAGCCAGAGAAGCGGCGGTGGGCTCGTTGATGATGCGGAGCACTTCAAGGCCTGCAATGCGGCCGGCGTCCTTGGTGGCCTGACGCTGGGAGTCGGAGAAGTAAGCAGGCACGGTGATAACGGCCTGGGTCACGGTTTCGCCGAGGTATGCTTCGGCGTCAGCCTTCAGCTTCTGCAGCACCATGGCACTGATTTCCTGGGGGTTATAGGACTTGCCGTCGATGTCCACTTTGTAGGAAGAACCCATCTGACGCTTGATGGAAGCGATGGTGCGGTCAGGGTTGGTGATGGCCTGACGCTTTGCAATCTGGCCTACCAGACGTTCGCCGTCTTTGGTAAAAGCAACGACGGAAGGGGTGGTGCGGCTGCCTTCAGCGTTGGCGATAACGACAGGTTCGCCGCCTTCCATCACGGCAACGCAGCTATTGGTGGTACCAAGGTCAATACCGATAATCTTAGACATGTTTCATTTCCTCCTAATTTTCCTTGCACCGGATGACTTCCATCCGTGCCTTGTTCACTTTTTTGTTTACTTCATTTATATCCAATCACGGCGGCCTGCATCAGCTTACCAACGCAAGCCCTCCATGCTGGTTTCTTCTTTTCCCTCCATGGGCAAGCTGCCTTTTCGGAAAGTCCGCTTCCTTCCGGATCGGCTTTCTTGGAAGGGGCTCGGGGAAACCATCCCTCGTGTTCTTACTCCGCAATCACCTTTACCATAGCGTGGCGGAGCACGTAATCGCCCATTTTGAAGCCTTTTTGCAGCACGGTGCAGACAGTACCGGGCTCGCCCTCATCGGCCGTTCCCTGCATGACGGCGTTTTCCAGATTGGGGTCGAATTTCTCGCCGGGTCTGTCGATCACGGTCACGCCCCGCTTTTCCAGCACATCCATCAGCTGGCGGAAGATCATCTGCACGCCGGTTTGGAAGCTCTCATCCTGTGTGGGCTGGGAAAGGGCCCTTTCCAGATTATCCACAACGGGCAAAAGCTGCTTGATAAATTCCCGTGCGCCGTCTTCAAAGGCTTCCGCCCGGGTAGCCTTGGTGCGCTTGCGGAAATTATCAAAATCCGCCTGCACACGCTGTGCCATGTTCAGGTATTCTTCCGCTTGCTGCTGCGCTTTCAAGAGCGCATCTTCCTGAACTTCTTCCGCTTCGTTCAATTGCTGTTCCTGCATGTCAGGGGTAAGATTTTCTTCCTGCTGCAGTTCCTGTTTTTCTTTCTTCGGAGACATGGCTTTTCCTCATTCCGTTTTTATCATTCTCCCAGAAGCTCCGTCAACGCTTCGCTGACGGCTCCCAGGGTGGATAACACTTTCGCATAGGGCATTCTGGCCGGGCCGATGACGCCGATGGCCCCTCGATGGCCTCTGCCCACTTGATAACCGGCGGTGACGATGGCGCAATCCTGCATATCCCGGATGCCGCTTTCCGTGCCGATGTGCACCATAAAAGGCGCATCATGATGGGATAAAAGGGCGGTGAGCCGTTCCTTTTCTTCCAGTGCGGTCAGGAAAGCACGCGCCTTTTCCACATCGGAATATTCGGGGTAATTGAGGATATTGTGGGAGCCGCCGATAATGACGGTATCCTGTGCGCTCTGCTTTTCCATTTGCGCCGCTAACGCCGCTACGCCTTCCAATACCCTGGCGTCCGGCCCGTTCATCCGGGCGTATGCCCCCAACATTTCCTGCACTTCCTGCAATGTTCTGCCGGAAAGCCGTTCCGTGAGCAGCCGGGAAATGGCAAAGAGCGCATCGCTGTCCAGCCGCTCGCTCACCCGGATCACCGTATCCCGGATGGCACCGGTATCGGTAACGATGACAAGCAACGCCGCCCCTCTTGGCATAGGCACCAATTGCAGGCAGGAAATGCGCAAATCCAGTTGCTTTGGCATCATGACCACAGCGGTGTAATGGGTCAGCTCCGCCAGAATATGGGCGGCGGAAGTGACCACATCTTCCATCTGGCGGATATGGGAAGTGAAAAACTGCTTGGCTTCCCCATCCGGGCGCAGCCCTCCTTGCAACAGCAAATCCACATACAGCCGATAGGCCTTCTGGCTGGGCACCCGGCCGGCGGATACATGGGGCTGGGCCAGATAACCCATTTCCTCCAGATCGCTCATTTCGTTGCGGATGGTGGCACTGGAAAGGGAGGTTTCATACTTTCTGGAAATTGTCCTTGAGCCAACCGGCAAAGATGTGAGCACATAATCATCAATGATGGCCTGCAAAATGCGCAGCTTTCTTGCATCAACGCCTGGTTCTCTCATGCACAATCCCCTTTCCCTTTCTTTTGTTAGCACTCTAACCGGTCGAGTGCTAACGCATGTATAGGATAGCATGTTCATCCCTGCTTGTCAAGGGTTTTTCAAAAGATTTTTCCCCATGCCATGAATATGACAAAATTTCAAAAAAATTATGCGTCAGCTGTTTCAAACGGAAATTTTTGTGATATAATATGAGCGAAATGAAAAATCACCCGGCTTTGCCGGCATGAAATCACAAGGAGGAAAAACCATGGAACTGAAAGGCAGCAAAACCGAACAAAACCTGCGTGACGCTTTTGCCGGCGAAAGCCAGGCCCGCAACAAATACACCTATTTCGCCTCCAAAGCCAAGAAGGAAGGCTATGTGCAGATTGCCGCCCTGTTTGAAGAAACGGCCAACAACGAAAAAGAACACGCCAAAATCTGGTTCAAGCTCCTCAACGGCATCGGCGACACCGCCCAGAACCTGAAATCAGCCGCTGAAGGCGAAAACTATGAATGGACGGATATGTATGCCACCTTCGCCAAGGAAGCCAAGGAAGAGGGCTTTGACCATATCGCATACCTGTTTGAAGAAGTGGGCAAGATTGAAAAAGAACACGAAGAACGCTATCTGAAGCTTCTGTCCAATGTGGAAGGCGGCCTGGTGTTCTCCCGTGATGGCGATATGATCTGGCAGTGTGCCAACTGCGGCCATATCCACATCGGCAAGGCAGCCCCCGAACTGTGCCCCGTGTGCGCCCATCCCAAGGCCTATTTCCAGCTGAAGGCTGAAAACTACTGATAAAAAAGCAGAGGCTTCCCTGCCAAATCATCCAAACCCATTCCGCTGCGCAAACCGCAGCGGTTTTTTATTGAAAAAAATTTCTTTTCCGGCACAAAATTCCCCCTTTCCTTCGTCTAATACAATGAAGGAGGTGAAAGCCGATGCCTGTTCATGCGGAGCCCGTGAACAAAGAAGAAGAAATTACTCGTTTGGTAGAAATCTATCAGGCTTCTGTTTATAAAACCTGCCTGATGTATTTGTCCTCCCCCTCTCTTGCAGAGGATGCCACACAGGAAACCTTTCTCAAAGCATATCGGGGACTCTCCGCCTTCAATAACCAGAGCCATGAAAAAACATGGCTTCTCCGCATTGCCATCAACACCTGCAAGGATTTGCGGAAAAGCGCATGGTATCGCCATACGGAGCACCGTTTTTCCTATGATGATATAAAGGAAAAGGCCGCCGATGACGAAGATACGCTTTCCAATCTTTCATGGGAAATTGAGCAATTGCCGGACAAATACAAAGAAGTGATTCTGCTTTACTATTATCAGAATATGACCTGCGAAGAAACGGCAGCGGCTCTGCGCCTGACCCATTCCGCCGTTTCCAGAAGATTAAAGCATGCCCGTGCGCTTCTCAAAGCCATGCTGGAAAAGGAGGGGATTTTTCATGCGTGACAGGGAACTTCGCCACCTGATTCAGCAAACGGTGGAACACCGTGCCAAGGGATATATGATAGACCCTTATCTGGCGCAACGGGTGATTGCCAAAGGAAAGGAAAACCCGAAAATGAAAAAGAAGCTCTCTTTCATCATTGTGCTGATGCTTGTTTTGCTGCTCATAACCGCCACGGCATTTGCCGTCAGCCATCTGGAGGCCTTCAAGGCCATCTGGGAAAACTCATTTCAGCGTATGAACACAACCGGCACCATCGACGCCGTGCCCATGGAGGAATTTGACCTGGCCTCCTTTGAAAAGGAATATTCAGAATCCTTTGGCCTTGACAGAAAAGAAGACTTGGTTTTGTCCACCGTGCCGGAGGATCAGGATCTTCCCTTTGAGGAAGCCTATGTAATCGCAAAGCAGGCCATCATGGACACTTTCGGCACCCCCGAAGCGGAAATTGACGCCATGGGTGTCTATCCCACCTACTATAAAACGGTCTATAACGATTCAGTCAGCGAATGGAGCCTGTATTTCTCCCCACGCACCCATACCAATCTGGAAGCCGACCACGATTACGCCGCCCCCGGAGAATATCGGGTGAGCGTGCTCTCCCCATCCGGGGAAGTGACCATATGCGTATGGTATCTGGATGAATTTTTCCCAAAATACGCCCAGCGGTCATGGGATGCCGGGAAATACGATTATGTGTATCAAAAGGCCACCCAATACGCAGCCACCAATTTCTTCACCATTTCCAAAGAAGAACAAGCGCATTTCCTGCGGCTTTTTGAAGAGAAGGGCTTTGATATTTCCCCCTTGCAAAAGGCAGACAGCGAACTACTGAAATCCATGGAAATGACCCTGCGCTTTGCCCCTTTGGAAGAAAACCTGCTGCACACGGACACCCCCGGCCTCTCCCAAGCCCTCATCGTCATGGAGCAGCAGTTTGGCCTGAGCCCTGCCCTCATGGACAGCCTGTGCATGGTTTGCCTGCCCTCTCCTGCAAGCAGCGACACACTGGATTTCTGCTTTTCTTATAATTTTAACGCAGCGCAACTGATCTATGACCAGCATGAGCCGCACAGCGGCATTCAGGCCTTGGTCAGTGCAGCTCCCCGGTATACCAAGCTGTATATGGTTTCCTTGGAGCCCCAAACCCTGACTGTGCTGGAAATCCATTCCGCCGCCGTCTATGACCGGAAAACCACCGGCCATCGCCTGTTGGAAAAAGCTGTTTGGGAAAAGGAAGATATGAAGGATGCAGCCGTCCTTTTGCTTCAGCTGACAGAGCTAGACAAGCAAAACGCAGATGGCACTTTGGATGATGAAACGTATCTGATTCGCATTGACGAAACCATGTGTTCCTTTGGCGGCAGCGAAGAAAAATACCCTCGGAAACCCCTGAAAGAAACAGATTTGCAGCAAAAAGAAGCGGAAGACGCCGCTTTCGCCGCCCTGGCAAAGCATCTGTCCAGCGATACCAAGTCCCTGAAAAACACCTATTTCATCCGCTCCCTTTATGAATCCAGCGTACAGGAATGGTGCATCATTTTCTATCAAGGCAACCCCTCGGACGAAAGCACATGGCAATACGCCTATCAGGTCAATCTCTGCCCGGAAAATGGAGAAGTGGTGCGGCTGTACGGCCCGGAAGACACCAACGGCTGACTTCCCTTGACACATCCGATATAATAGAACAAAAAGGGGGGGCGTGCCATGACAGTTCGGGAAGAAAAACAAGAAATGCGAAAGCGCATCCGGCAGGAACGAAAAGAAATACCGGACAGCTATTTTGAGGCGGCCGGGGAAAGCATTTGCCGGAAGGTAATTGCATCAGATGCTTACCGAAAAGCCCACTGCATTTTCTGCTTCGTTTCCCACGGGAAGGAGCCGGACACCTTTCCCCTCCTGCGCCAAGCCTTGCAGGACGGAAAAACCCTCTGCGTGCCCCTGTGCCGGGAAATGGGACAGATGGACGCCCGGCAAATTATGAATATAGGCGATCTGCGCCCCGGAGCCTATGGCATCCCGGAGCCGAAAGCAGATGCGCCGCTGATTGCAAAAGCGCAGATTGATTTGGCCCTCATCCCCTGCCTTGCCGCTACCAAAGACGGCAAACGGCTGGGCAAAGGCGGCGGCTATTACGACCGTTTTTTAGCAGATTATGCCGGAAAAACGATGCTCCTTTGCCCGAAAAGGCTGCTCCTTTCCCATGTTCCCACAGAACCCCACGATGTGCTGCTTCCAATCGTAATCACAGAATAAACACCAAAAACAAATCGCCGGATATGCTGTATGCGCATACCCGGCATTTTTTCAAATATTTTCAATTACGCATCTTCTGTCAGCCCGGCTACCTTTTCCATTACCTTCACACATTCGGAAAGCAGCTTTTCGGGAGACAGCTTGGGATCCCGGAAAAGAACAGAAGGTTCTTTGGTGGCGGAGAGCAACAGTCGCTTATCCGCTTTTTCCAATGCAGCATACAGCTTCAAAGGATCGGGAGCGGCGGCAGGAATCATTTTCATCACCAGCGTTCCGGCCAGATAATGCACCCGGTGCACCCCAAGGCCGCTTAAAATGCCCCGCAGATGGGCGATTTCGATGAGATTCATGACGCTGATTGGCGGCTCGCCAAAGCGGTCGATCATTTCTTCGATCACATCTTCCCTATCCTGCCGATTGCGAATGAGGGCAATGCGCTTATAAACTTCCATCCGCTGCCCTTCGCCCCGGACATAATCTGCCGGCAAGAAGGCATCGATTTTCAGTTCCACCTGACAATCCACTTTACGCTTGATTTGTTCGCCCTGCTCGCCTCTTGCTTCCAACACCGCTTCTTCAATCAAGCGGCAATACATATCATAGCCCACCTGCGCCACATTGCCGCTCTGCTCCGGGCCGAAGATATTGCCTGCACCCCGGATTTCCAAATCACGCATGGCAATGCGGAAGCCGGAACCGAAGGCCGTAAATTCCCTGATGGCGGCAAGCCGCTGCTGGGCTGTTTCGGAGAGGCTCTTTTCCGGGCGCACGGTGAAATAGGCATAAGCCACACGGGTGGAGCGGCCAACCCGGCCACGCAGCTGATACAGCTGGCTGAGCCCAAACTTATCCGCATCAAAAATAATGATGGTATTGGCGGCGGAAACATCCAGCCCGTTTTCGATGATGGTGGAGCACAGGAGCACGTCGAACTTATGCTCGAAAAAGTCCTGCATCACGTCTTCCAAGACAGACTCCTTCATCTGCCCATGCCCCACGCCAATCCTCGCCTGAGGCACCAACGCACGCAGCCGGGAGGCAAAGGCATCAATATGCCGCACCTGATTATACAGGAAATACACTTGGCCGCCCCGGCCGATTTCACGCATGATGGCATCCCGGATGACGGCGTCGTTATAATCCAGCACGTAGGTCTGCACAGGGTATCTTTCTTCCGGCGGCGTTTCCAGGAGGCTCATGTCCCGAACCCCCATCATGCTCATGTGCAGCGTTCTGGGGATGGGCGTTGCGGACAGTGTTAAAACATCCACCTTGTTTTTCATGTTCTTGATGGCCTCTTTATGCGCCACGCCGAACCGCTGTTCTTCATCCACAACCAAGAGACCCAAGTCCTTAAACTTCACATCCTTGGACAACAGCCGATGGGTGCCCACCACGATGTCGGCTTTCCCGTCGCTCAATTCCTGCAGGGTTTGCTTTTGCTCTTTTGCGCTGCGGAAACGGGAAAGGGCTCGGATTTCCACCGGGAAATCGGCAAAGCGTTTGAGCATGGTGTAAAAATGCTGCTGCACGAGGATGGTGGTGGGGGCGAGGAAGGCTACCTGCTTGCCATCCATCACGGCTTTCATCACCGCACGAAGAGCCACTTCCGTCTTCCCGTAGCCCACATCGCCGCAAAGCAGACGATCCATGTTGCTGGGGCTTTCCATATCCCGGCTGATATCCGCCACGGCCTTTTCCTGATCCGGCGTCAGAGCGTAGGGGAACGCATCCTCAAACTGCCGCTGCCAAGGGGTATCCGGCGAAAAGGCATGGCCGGGGGTATTCTGCCGGGAAGCGTAGAGCTGCACCAAATCAAAAGCCAGCTTTTTCAAGCCTTTTTTGACTTTCGTTTTCTGCCGCTCCCAGTCATTGCCCGAAAGGGAGTTGAGGGAAGGGGCTTTATCCTGACCACCGATGAATTTCTGCACCCGGTCAAACTGATCCGTGGGCACATAGAGCTTATCCGTCCCCTGATACTGGATCAGCAGATAATCACGCCATGTGCCCTCGGTCTGGATCCTTGTAGTGCCCTGAAAAATGCCGATGCCGTGAGCTTCGTGGACGACATAGTCCCCCACCTTCAAATCGGTAAAGGCTTCAATTTTTTCCCCGGCGGTTTTGCGGCTTTTGGTCTTCTTATACCCTGAGCCGAAAATATCGCTGTCTGCAATAACGAATATTTTCTCTTCCGCCATCAAAAAGCCGCAGGACAGCGTGGCCGGATAAATGCAGCCGCCCTCTGCCGCCATTTTGGCAGGGACGCCCAGTTCAAACAGCGCACTTTGCAATCGCTGGCCACGGGCTTCGCCGCCGGAGAGGAGAATCACCCGTCCCCCATCCTTTTGCCAGCTTTGCACATCGGATGCCAGTTCCTTGAAACGGCTGATGTATTTGGGGGCGTTCACCCCGGCGAACTGCAAAAGCCTATCCGGCTTTAATTCGCCCATGCCCCGGAGGAAATGCTGCATGGTATAAATGGAAAGCTGCTTAAATTCCTTGCGCACTTCTTCCCATGTTTTAAGAAGGCTCATCTGCTCCGGCACGGCTTCCTGCCGCTCCAGGGACAATTTGAAATCCTCCTGAAAGCCGCTTTGCCTGTCTTCGCAGCGGCCCTTGATGCGCTCCGGCTCGTCCATGAGCAGGATGGGGTTTTCAAGATAATCCCAAAGCCCGGCGCAGGGCACATCCAACGCCCCGGCCCACAGGGAAAGCGAGGGGCTTTGCAGGCCGCTTTCCAAGCGATCTGCATCCTGATAAAGCCGGGAAATGCCGGTATCGTACACCCGGAAAGCCGGGATATAGTTTTCTTCTTCCGTTTTTTCCGTTTCTTCTTCATCGGGAAGGGGCGGCAAAGCCTTATCCAGCCCTGTGCCCTCCAACAGCCGCTGCTGCTTTTCCACCATCTCCCGGATCAGCGCAGCTTTATCCTTCTCAAAAATCCATTCCACCGCCGGGTAGAACACCGCTTCGTCCATCTGCTCCAGACTGCGCTGGGAAATGGGGTCAAAGGAGCGGATGGAATCCACTTCATCATCGAAAAACTCTATACGGGTGGCTCCGATTTCCGCCGGAGAAAAGGCGTCCACAATAAAGCCCCGCAGGGCGCACTGGCCCGGCCCTTCCACCATGTCTACCCGTTCATACCCCATCTTCACCAGTTTTTCCATCAGCTGCAGGGGCTGCACAATATCGCCCACCTTGAAAGAAAGGGCGTGGGCATCGTAAATTTCCGGCGGCATCATCCGGGTGAGCAGCGCATCCGCCGCCACGCACAGGACTTTCGTTTCGCCCCTATGGGCATGCTGCAAAACAGACAAGCGGCGGAACGTCCCTTCCCGGCTGGCCGTGCCTCTTGTAAAGCTGTTTTCCCCGGAGGGCAGATAGGCTGCGCCGCCTTTCAGCCATGTGCTGATATCATCAGCGGCTTTCATCGCCTGCGCATCGCTGGGGGCAACCAGCAAAACCGGCCGTTCCGTCTGTTTCGCCAAGGCCGCCGCAAAGAAAGGCCGCTGCCCCTCTGCTATATCATACAGGCAGGTGACACCCTTTTCGGGTGCACGAAAAGCCTCCCGTACACGAGGGGAGGCCATCAGTTGTTTCAAAATCAAATCAAGCATTGCGTTTATTGAAGCGGTTCATAGCAAGGTCCATTCCGTGCTCCGCCCAGCACAGTGCCGCATCCACGGCCAGAAGGTAAGCATCAAAGGCTGTTTTCTTTTCTTCATCCGTGCGGTATTTGCCCAGCACCCAGTCCACCAAATCCCATTCCGGCGGCGGTGCGCCCACGCCCACCCGGATCCGCGGAAAATCCCCCGTACCGGTGCACTGGACGATGTGGCGCAGGCCGTTATGGGTGCCGGGGCCGCCCTTGGCACGCAGGCGCACCTGCCCGTGGGGCAAATCAATATCATCCACAATCAGCAGGATATCCTTGGGTTCGATTTTATAGAACTGCATCACGTCCAGCACGGAAAAGCCGCTGTTATTCATAAAGGTTTGGGGCTTCACCAGCAGCACCTTTTCGCCGCCGATTAGGCAATCTCCGATCAGAGAGCGGCACTTGATTTTTTTGATTTGCACGTTCAGCTTTTCCGCAAGCAGCTCCACCACATCAAAGCCCACGTTATGCCGTGTGCGTGCGTATTCGCTGCCGGGGTTGCCAAGACCAATGATTGCTTTCATATATGCTCCTTCCTGCTTTTGCAGGGTTCTTTCATTTGAGGTTATTTTTGAGGCCATTTTCCACCAATACATATCTTACCACATTTTGCCGAATGATTACAACATTATTTCAAAAAAGGTTCGCATTTCTTTCATTTTTCTATTCTGCATAACAGATGCCATGAAAACCGAAAATAAACCGAAATCGGTCTTTACATTCTGCGGCAAATGTGGTATACTATAGGGGTGGGTCGATTTTCGCCCGCTGGGCAAAGATTGTCCATAAAAGGAGGGGTGTCGTGATGCAGGACGAGCTGAAGGTTTTGAGCATTATTGCCCCCGACTTGCTGGCGGATATCGGCCGCCGGGCGCAGGTTTTATCCGGCATTGAAAGCATGCAGCCGGTTGGCAGGCGTGCACTGGCATCCCGGCTGAACCTTCCCGAAAGAGAAGTGCGCGCCGCTGCCACGATGTTAAAGGATCAGGGGCTGATTACCATGGACGCCGCCGGCATGCAGCTGACGGAAAGAGCCATGGAAGTATTGCCCGATGCACGGGAATTGAGCCGTTCCATGGCCGGCCTTTCCAAGCTGGAGCAGACGCTGTCCAATCTGCTTTCCGTGCCCCATGTGGTGGTGGTTTCCGGAAACGCTGATCAGGATGCACAGGCTCTGCGTGACGTAGGCCGTGCTGCGGCGCACCGCATCCATAAGCTGATGCAAAACGGCATGACCATGGCGGTTGCCGGGGGCAGCACCATGCGTGAAGTGGCACGGGGCATGCAGTCTAACCTGCCCATGAACGTGATGGTGATTCCTGCCCGTGGGGGCATGGGCTCCGGCGTGGAAACCCAGGCCAACACCATCGCCGCTGAAATTGCCGGAAAAGTGGGCGGCACCCATTACAGCATCCATCTGCCCGATAATCTGGATGCTCCGGCATTACAGGAAATGATGAAGGTGCAGGAAGTGCAGGAAGGGCTTTCCCTGATGCAAAACGCTCATCTCATCGTCCATGGCGTAGGCCGGGCGGATATCATGGCCCAGCAAAGACGCCTGACGCCGGATGTGATCGACCTGCTCAAGCGGAAAAAGGCCGTGGGGGAAGCCTTCGGGGATTTCTTCGATTTTGACGGCTGCACCGTCTGGCAGGCGTCCACTGTGTCCGCCGCCCTCATCCATCCCCAAAATGGCTGCAAGATGGTGGCCGTTGCTGCCGGGGAAAAGAAAGCCGAGGCCATCATTGCCTCCACAAGGCACGATGCCCACGATTTCCTCATCACCGATGAAGCCGCCGCAAGGAAGATCATCGCCCTGATGGAAGGGAACTGAACAAGTTACCACAGCCGAATAGGCTTTGGCATAGAAAAAAATGAATTTTCAAAGGAGTGCCCGTCATGAACAAGAAGACCATCGAAGACGTCAATGTAAAAGGCAAGCGCGTTCTGGTTCGTGTAGACTTCAACGTTCCCATGGATGCCGATAAGAACATCACCGATGAAAACCGCATCGTTGGTGCCCTGCCCACCATCAAGTATCTGCTCAAAAACGATGCCAAGGTGGTTCTGTGCAGCCATATGGGCAAGCCCCATAATGTTTTCAACGAAACCATCAAGCTGAACAAGAAGGAAAAGGCCAAGATCGAAGCCCTGCCCGCTGAAGAACAGGAAGCTGCCACCGCCGCCGCCATCGAAAAGGCCAAGGGCGATGTGAATAAGCTGAGCCTGGCTCCCGTTGCCAAGCGTCTTTCCGAACATCTGGGCCAGGAAGTGTTCATGGCCAAGGACGTTATCGGCGAAGATGCCAAGGCAAAGGCCGCTGCCCTCAAAAACGGCGAAGTGCTGGTGCTTGAAAACCTGCGCTTCCATGCCGAAGAAGAAAAGAACGATCCCGCTTTCGCCAAGGAACTGTCCACCTTCGGCGAAATCTATGTGAACGATGCTTTCGGCACCGCTCACCGCGCTCATGCTTCCACCGCCGGCGTGGCCGATTATCTGCCTGCCGTTTGCGGCTACCTGATTGAAAAAGAACTGCGCATCATGGGCGGTGCTCTGGAAAATCCCGAACGCCCCTTCCTGGCCATCCTGGGTGGTGCCAAGGTTTCCGATAAGATCGGCGTTATCAACAACCTGCTGGAAAAGGTTGACGTGCTGATTATCGGCGGCGGCATGGCTTACACTTTCCAGAAGGCCATGGGCGGCCACATCGGCAACAGCCTGTGCGAAGATGATAAGCTGGAACTGGCCAAGGAACTGCTGGCCAAGGCCGCTTACAAGGGCAAGCGCATCGTGCTGCCCGTGGACAACGAAGCCGGCAACGATTTCAGCAACGACTGCCTGCACATCACCGTCCATTCTCAGGAAATTCCCGATGGCTTTGAAGGTCTGGACATCGGCCCTGTGACCCGGGAACTGTTCGTCAACGAAGTTCGCCGTGCTCGCACCATCATCTGGAACGGCCCCATGGGCGTTTCTGAATTCCCCGTGTTCGCCGAAGGCACCCGTGCCGTGGCTGACGCTGTAGCCAACAACCCCGGCATCACCATCATCGGCGGCGGCGATAGCGCAGCGGCCATCCAGAAACTGGGCTATGCTGACAAGGTGACCCACGTTTCCACCGGCGGCGGTGCTTCCCTGGAATTCCTGGAAGGCATTGAACTGCCCGGCGTGGCTGCGCTGAACAACAAGTAATTCATTCAGATATATTGGGAGGGGGATTCTTTGGAAGGCCAAAGAATCCCCCTCCCGTACCCACACCAAGAAAGCCAATCCGGAAAGGATATTGTGTGAATACGCCAAAGTCCTGTTCCGTGTAACAAGAAAAACCATCACGGGGAAAGCAGAAGTTAAAAAGCAATCCTCCCCCATCCCGAATAGGTTTTCGGAAAGGGGTGCAGGGGGAAACCGCTTTTGGCTTCAAAAGCGGTTTCCCCCCTGCAAATCAACTGGAGGTAATTTTTTATGCGTACGCCTATCATTGCCGGTAACTGGAAAATGAACAAGACCCCTGCCGAAGCCAAGGCTTTGGTGGAAGAGCTGAAGCCCCTGGTAGCTGATGCCAAGGCCACTTGCGTAGTTTGCGTTCCCTTTGTGGATCTGTGCCCCGTGCTGAAGGCCGTGGAAGGCACCAACATCCATGTGGGTGCCCAGAACGTGCATTTCAAGGAAAGCGGTGCTTACACCGGAGAAATCTCCGCCGCCATGCTGAAGGAACTGGGCGTTGAATATGTGGTGATCGGCCACAGCGAACGCCGTCAGTACTTTGGCGAAACGGATGCCACGGTAAACCTGCGCACCATCGCCGCCGTGAAGGCTGGCCTGACCCCCATCATCTGCGTGGGCGAACGCAAGGAAGAACGTGAAGCCGGCTACACCAACGCTCTGGTGGAATATCAGACGCTGATCGCCCTGAACGGCCTTTCCGATGAAGAAATCAAGAACGCCGTCATTGCTTACGAACCCGTCTGGGCCATCGGTACCGGCCGCACCGCCACCGATGAACAGGCCAACGAAACCATCGGCGTCATCCGTGCCGCTATCGAACGCAAGTACGGCAAGGAAGTATCCGACGCTATCCGCATCCAGTACGGCGGCAGCATGAACCCCAAGAACGTGAAGGGGCTCATGGCGCAGCCTGAAATCGACGGCGGCCTCATCGGTGGTGCTTCCCTGAAGGCAGAAGACTTCTCTTTGGTGGTCAATTACGATAAATAATTCCTTCGTTTCATCGCCCGGATGCTAAAAAGCATCCGGGTTTCTTTTTTATTTTTCTATACAATATTGACTATATAAGGAAAATACCGTACAATGAATTTGCAATTTTGTACTGATAAACTGCATTGATTTTCCTTCCCTTTGCTTGCAAAATTCGCACGGATTGAGATACCGTTTTCGTATTGCCATCAAAAAAAGGCACAAAAGAAAATGAAAGGCAGAGGATATCATGCCAGTAAAATCCAGCAAAGCCACTGCTGTTGTCATTGGCGGCAGCAACGGCATAGGCTTGGCCATCATCAAACAGCTGATTCAAAACGGCTGTTTTGTTTATGATTTGGACATTTGTCCGCCGGACAAAAAAGCCCTTGGCGAAAAGGAAGGCTTTGCCTATTGCCCCTTTCATATGCTGCATATGGACGAAACGCTGCTTGACCGCCTGAAAAATGAAGAAAGCCTGCAAACGTTGATGATCACTGCCGGGCTTGGATGGGTTTCGGATTTTGAAGGGCTGAAGCCTTGGGAAATTGACCGCATCATGACCACAAACGCCACCGCCGTTTTGAAAATATTGCGCATTTTTTATGATAAAATCAAACAGCCATCACCCTTTTATTGCGGCGTGATGGCATCCATTGCAGGCCTTGTGACATCGCCTGCATTTTCTGTTTATGCCGCTTCCAAGGCGGCTCTTTGCCGGTTTGTTGAAAGCGTGAATATTGAGCTGGAAATCAGCGGCACGAAAAACCGCATCCTGAACGTTTCCCCCGGCTTTCTTCCCGGAACCCGTTTCTATGGCGGCAAGAATGATATGGCAAAGTTAGAAGACGTTGCCAAGCAAATCCTTCACCGCCTTTTCGCATCGGAAACGCTGTATATCCCGGACGATAACGATACATACAAGAAAGTGCTTGACCGTTATCGGGAAAACCCCCATCAATTCGGGCTGGAAAGCTATCAGTATAAGAAAGCATCCAGCCGCATGCAGGAAAAGCGTAAACCCATCATCGGCTATCTCTCCGGCACTTTTGATTTATTCCATGTGGGGCATGTGCGGCTATTGGAACGAGCCAAAGCCCATTGCGATTATCTGATTGCCGGGGTGCATAAGGATGCGTCCCATAAAAATGCGGAAACCTTCATCCCATTAAGCGAGCGTATGGAAATTTTGAACGCCTGCAAGTTTGTGGACAGGGTGGTGGTAGCCTGCCCGGAGGACAGCGAGGCGTGGCATCATTGGCATTTTGACCGTCTGTTCGTGGGCAGCGATTATCTAGGCAGTACCCGCTTTTTGCGCTATGAGGCCTTTTTTGCCGATAAGGATGTGGAAATCTTTTATTTCCCGTACACAAAAGAAACCAACAGCCGCCAAATCAGAAAAACCATTCTGGAAAAAACAAAGGATATTCTGCCAGAAGCCGTCCTTGAAAGGATGAATACATGAAACAGCGACTTTCTTTTTTGCTCAAGCATAATGCCTGTTTGCAAAGGCTGTATCGCCTTGTGATGGGTTTTCTTTTTCGGTGCATAGGACGGATGATGAAGCGACAGGAAAACTGGATTCTTTTCTCATCCTATATGGGCACCGGCTTTAACGACAGCCCCAAGGCCATTTATGACGCCATGAAGGGTCAGGAAAAATATCAATCTTTGCGCTGCATATGGGCTTTTGAAAATCCGGAGCAATATCCCGACCTGGACACCGTGCGCATGGATTCCTTCCGTTATTTCATCATCGCTATGAAAGCAAAATACTGGATTACAAACACCAATATCGAGCGTGGCTTATCCTTCAAGCAAAAGGACCAGCTGTATTTGAACACATGGCATGGCGTAGCCCTGAAGCACATCGGTAACGACTGCCCCGGCCGGAAGGATTATCATTTTGACACGGTGAATTATCTTTGCGTATCGGGAAAGTACGACGAATGGGTGTTTCAAAGGGCGTTTCGTGCAAGGGAAGAAAGCTTCCTGCGCTGCGGCATGCCAAGAAATGATGCCCTTTGGGCAGCCGATGAAAAGGCAAAAGCTGCTACACGGGAAAGGCTGAATATCCCAAAAGATAAAAAAGTGATTCTTTATGCCCCTACATGGCGGGACAGCGAAGACGGCGGCAAAAGTTATCGGCTGCCCCTGCCCATGGATTTTCAGAAATGGAAAAGTACCCTTGGCAAAGATTATCTCCTGCTCTTCCGTGCCCATCACTTGACGCAAAATCTGCCCTGCCTCCCCTTTGATGATTTTCTTTGGGATGTGTCTGCCCATGCTGATATCAATGAACTGATGATCGCTTCCGATTTATTGATGACCGATTATTCCGCCATCGCCTTTGACTATGCCATCTTGGGCAAGCCCATCCTTTGCTTCGCCCATGACTATGAGGATTATCTCGCCAAGCGGGGCACCTATTTTTCCATCGACGAGGTTTATCCCGGCAAAATGTGCAAAACAGAGGATGAAGTGCTGGAAAGAATATTGCATTTAGACCCGGAAAAGGAAAAAGCCGCCGTAGAAAAATTCCGGGAACGGTTCATGGAATACGGAAAAGACGCCACAGAGCAGTGTCTGGAAAGCCTTTTTTCCGAAAGAGAGGGGCTTTCATTATGAACATTCTTTTCTGGATGAGCAGCGGCTTTGACCGTTTTTCCCCATCCCGACACCTGATGACCACCGTTGCGGAAGCGTTGTGCCAAAGGGAGCATCATGTGCACATCCTGCAAAAAGATACAGGCGGCTCTTTACCCTCCCTGCCCGTGCCGCTGAATAAACTCAACGTTTCTTCCACCTGCATCAAAATGCCTCTGCCCCGAAAGGAGAACCTGGCCAAGCGTTTTTTGACGGATATTCAGTACATCCTTCGCTGTAAAAAATGGTTGAAAAGGCAAAAAGCATTTGACCGGGTGTTTCTCCAATCCTCCAACGTGATCGGGATACAGATGTATCTTTTGAAAAAATGGAACCCATCCCTTCCCGTCACCTGTAATGTGCAGGATATTTTTCCGCAAAACGCTCTGTATATCGGGGCGATTCGCCAAGGCATTTTCTATAAAACCCTGTCGGCCATGCAATCATACGCCTATCACCATGCCGCCCATATCATCACCATCTCGGAGGATATGCAGGAGGAATTGGTTTCCCTCGGCGTGGAAAAGGAAAAGATTCAGGTCGTCTATAACTGGAGCTATCAGGACGCTCCCTACGATACCAAAACACTGAACTACACAAATGTCGCATCCTATTTCGAGAAGGATACGTTTCAAGTGGTGTATGCCGGGAATATCGGCCGGATGCAGGCGGTGGACGTGGTTTTGCAGGCAGCCGCCCATTTGCAAGGCCATTCAGATATTGCTTTCCACATTTTCGGAAACGGTGTGCATTTGGAAAAGCTGATGGAGCTCGCTCAAAAAATGCAGCTTTCATCAGTGCAGTTTCATCCGCTGCCGGAGGAAAGCGACGCTCCCTCTCTCTACAGCGCAGCCGATGTGAACATCATCCCCTTGGCCAAGCACATTTACCGCACCGCCCTGCCCAGCAAAACGGCCACCTGCCTCGCCTGCGGAAAGCCCGTTCTTTTCTGCCTGGGGGAAGAAAGCCGGTTTGCAAAGCGCATATGCTCGCAAGGAAACGGCTGGCTGCTTCCTGCGGAAGACGGGAAGAAGCTGGCCGAGGCCATTCTCCATATCAAGTGCGGCGCATGGCAAAAAGAAAATGCGCTGCCCTACACTTCCCTCTTTTCCCAAACAGAAAACAGCCGCCAATACGCCCGAATCATCGAATCCTGAACGGAGGCAACAATGCTTATCGGAATCATCGCCGCCAGCAATCTGCGAAAATCCCCCTATGTGCGCTTTTACACGTCCATTTTAGAAGAAGCGTCCATGCCCTATGAAATCATCCTGCCCAACCGGCTTGCCATCGAAGAAAGCTATTCCGGCTGCGTGCATGTGCTGCCATGGAATAAGCAGCTGCCTGCTGCCTTAAATTATTTTTTGTATACTAAAAAAGCAAAGCGTATCATCAGGCAAAAGCACTATGATGCGCTGATCATCATGACCAGCATGAACGCCGTTTGCCTGCATCGATTTTTGAAAAAGCAGTATGCGAAGCGGTACATTCTGGATATCCGGGATTATGCCCATGAAAACATCCCTCTGTATTTCCGTTTGGAAGAGATGGCGGTGAAAAATGCCTTGATGAACGTGGTTTCCTCCCGGCAGTTTATCCCCCTTTTGCCCAAGGGCGAATATGCCGTTTGCCATAACTATTATCCCCCGGAGAATGAAATGCCAAAGCCCGAAAGCTCGTTAAGCGATGTGATTCGTATCGGCTATCTGGGCTCCCTTTCCCATGTGGAGCAGTGCATAAAGCTGATGCAGCTGGTCAGCCGGGACAAGCGGTTTTCTCTTGATTTTTACGGCCATTCCGACGCGGAGGATATACTCAAGCAGGAAGCAAAAAAGCTGACCTGCGAAAACATTCGCTTTCACGGGGCGTATACGCCCAAGGAAAAGGACGGGATTTTGCAAAACGTTGATATTCTCTTTAATTTGTATGGAAACGACACAAAAAATGCCGTTCATTCCCTGTCCAATAAGCTTTATGATGCATTGACCCTTGTAAAGCCCTTGCTTGCAAGCCCTGATACCTACACCGCCCGGATGGCCGGTCCCCTTGCCTATACGCTGGATTTGGAGACGGCCGCTTCGCTGGACGGGCTGTGCGACTGGTATAACAGCCGGGATAAAGCGGCACAGAAGGCTTATGCCGCCCAAATGATAGCGCAAATCGCCCGTGAAAACCGGGAGACACAGACGGCCATCCTGCACGCACTTTTGCCTCTGCATGAAAATAGTGTAGAGATTTTCACCAAAGAAGGAAACGCAAACGTATGATTATCAGCTATGTCTCTTCCGTCATGGATGCCGAAGATTTTGCCGCCCTTTTCCAGGATAAACAAACGATGCCCTTTCAGCAGGGGCAGAAATACCACCGGCTGATGATGGAGGGCTTGGCGACAAACGGTGCTATCGTCCATGCTTGCTCCGCTCGTCCGGTAACAAAGGGCAATTGCAAAAGAAAATTTTTGCCCCGTCAAACCCGGCAGGTTCATCCGGGGCTTACTTACCGTTACGCATCCGTTTTGAACCTCCCCGTTTTGAAAAACTTCTGGCAAATGGCAGCAGCTTACCATGCCATCTGCCGTGAAAAGCGGCAAGGCACAAACGCCGTTTTGTGCGATGTGCTCAACGCTTCCGCTGCCTTCGGGGCGGCATTAGCGGCGAAGAGGAAAAAGCTTCCTTGCCTTGGCATCGTGACGGATTTGCCGGAGCTTTTAGTGACCGGGGTGCGCAAAGGGCGCACAAGGCTTGTGCACAAAACCATTGGTCTTTGCTCCGGGTATGTTTTTCTGACGGAAGCCATGAATGATAGGCTAAACAAAGCAGGCAAGCCCTACACCGTCATCGAGGGGGTTTGCGATGGCAAAATGCAGAGGATGAAAAAGCCTGCTTCCTCGGAAAACGCCCCCCTCATCTGCCTCTATGCCGGGTATCTGGACGAAAGGTACGGCGTGAAAATGATGGTGGACAGCTTCCTTCAGTGTGCCCATCCTCATGCGGAGCTGCACATTTTCGGCAGCGGCCCTTATGCGAAAACCTTGTCTGACCTTGTGAAAACCCACCCCTGCCTGCATTTTCATGGAACTAAACTGAACGAAGAAATCGTCCATGCGGAGAGAAAAGCGCACCTGCTTTTGAACCCAAGACCCCCGGAAGAAGCCTTCACGAAGTATTCTTTTCCCTCGAAAAACATGGAGTATATGGCGTCAGGCACGCCCATGCTGGCCTATGCTCTGTCCGGCATCCCCAAAGAATATGCCCCCTATTATTTCCATGCGGAAAACACAGAAGACGGCTTCCGGAACGCCCTGCTTTCCGTCCTGCAAATGCCAGAGGAAGAAAGAAGAAACATGGGCGAAAGGGCGCGGCAATTTGTCTTAACCGAAAAAACGGCGGAAGTGCAAAGTAAAAAAATCTTTCGTTTGCTGGAAGGAACGAAATAACCATGCGCATCATCCAAATCACCGGCTTCATGGCCGGTGCACAAAAGGCCATAACAGAAGCCATCCATAGCCATCTTCTGGCAATGGGCGAGGAGAGCTATATTCTCTATGCCAAGGGGCACAGCGAACTCCCCGGCACAATCCGCTATGAATCCACGTTCAGCAGACTGTTCACCCGTTTCATGCGAAAAGCTTTCGGCAAGCATCCTGCCTTTTCCCTTTTCCAGACCCTGCGGCTGCTGCACTTCCTTCAAAAAAATCCGCCGGACGTGATACATCTGCATGTGCTGCATCACGGCTGCGTGCAGGAAAACTTACTTCTCCGATATCTGAAACGGAAACGCATCCCCATCGTTTTCACCCTGCATGATCTTTGGGCGATTACAGGGGGCTGTTATCATTATACCGCCCTTCCTTGCACGGGCTATGAAAGCGGCTGCCGGAACTGCCCGAAAGCAAAAGCGCAATTGGACGTGGAAAGATGCCGCACAGGAAAAAGCTATGAAAGAAAAAAACAGCTGCTGCTTTCGCTGCCGAGTTTGCATCTCGTATCCATCTCCCCGTGGGTGAAGGGGGAAATGGCAAAGAGCTTTCTGAAAGGCCACCCCCTTTCCGTGATTCCAAACGGCGTTTCGCTCCCCGAAACCTTGCAAAGCCTGCCGCCGATACCGAAAAAGGACGCCCTGATCCTTGGGGTAGCCGCCCATTGGACGAAGGAAAAAGGGATTGACCTCCTGCTGGAATTGGCCGGGCTGTTAGGGGAAAAATACACCCTCTGCCTTGTGGGGCATGCAACGGCGGATGTGCAAAAAGCCGCCCCCGCCAATGTGCATTTTGCCGGCTATTGCAAGGATAAAGAGCAATTGTTTGCCTATTACCAAGCGGCAGATCTGCACATCAGTGCTTCCAAAGAAGAAACCCTCGGCATGTCCTTTGTGGAGGCCGCCTGCGCCGGAGTAAGAAGCATCGGCTATGGCAGCACCGCCATTCCGGACACTTTGAAACAGGTACACGGCCATGTGGTCAGCGACTATTCCGCTGCCGCCTATCGGGACGCCATTCTCGGTTTGCTTGCCCAAAAGGAAAACAGGCTTTCCCACGCCCAAATTTCGCAGGTGCAAGCAGCTTTTTCCATCACACGCATGGCGGAACGCTATCGGGCACTTTATCTATCCATAAAAAATTAAGGGAGGAGCCGTATGTTCATCCTGACCCTGAAACTGAATATGCTTTTCATGGTGCTGACCCTTGCGCTGCGGCCACTGCAGGCAGGGCTTTCGGTGCTTTCCGGGTACGGGCTGATGGCTACGTCCTTTCTTTTGCCCTTCTTTTCTTTGCAAAACGCCGGGGACAGGCGCATCAAAAACCACCTGATATTCCTTGTTTTCTTCTGTGTCATCGCCCTTTTGGGGCTTTTGCTCTTCATTTTTCAGGTGAACTGGGCATGGGTGAAGGGACTGATGCTGCTCTTTTCCCTGTATTTTTCCATCGCTGCCAGCAGCCGCAACTTTTCCGAAAAGGACATCCGGCATCTGCTCTCCATGGGGAATATCATGGGGCTTATTTTCCTTCTTTACGGCTATTTGCCCTTTTCCTTCCGCTATACCGAATTCAACGCCTATAACGGTCCCCAGTTTTCCATGGGGCTTGGCAATCCAAACGGCACAGCCATCAGCGTGATGTTTTGCATCGGGCTATTGCTGATTGGCTGCCTGCATCGGCCAAGTACTGCAAACCGCATTTTTTCCTTTGCTATGATTGCCGGGCTGGTTGGGCTCATCGTTCGGCTGCAATGCCGCAGCGTGTTTTTCTGCACCGTGCTCCTGCTGCTTTTTTACTTCCTGCGCTTCCTGCAGCCGAAAAAATATATGGTGCTTCTGACGCTCCTTGTGCCGGTTCTGTTCCTCTTTTTGCAAACAGCCATGGCACTTTTGTTCCAATATACGGATATCCTCGGCAAGCCGCTTTTGACCGGGCGGCAGGATGTGTTTTTCGCCGTCTTCCGGCAAATCAGCCGTGAGCCTCTGCATTATCTTCTGGGCTTGCCTGGCCTGCATCAATTGGAAAATCTGCATAATGCACCCCTGACCCTGCTATGCAATTTCGGCCTTTTCGGGTTTTTGATGTACTTTTTCTTCTGGAAAGGGGAATTGGACCTCTTGACAGGCAGGGAAGATGCCACCCCCGTCCAGCGTTTTTGCATGATGCTTCTCATGATCTTTTTGATTCATTCTTCGGCAGAAGCCGGGGTAATGATAGGCACTGCCCTTTATGGCACGCCCTTCATGGTGATTGCCCGGCTGGCCAAGGATAACTTTTCGGATGCTGAACAGGAAATGCAGGAAGAGGGCGCAGATGATGGAACATAAACGAGTACTGCATAACGCCGGATGGATCATCGGCTGCAAAATCGCCCAATCCGTGTTGGGGCTGCTGCTCACCATGCTCACCGCCCGGTACTTGGGTCCTGCCCATTTTGGGCTGCTGCACTACGCCGCCGCCCTGGTCGCCTTTGTCGCCCCTATCAGCAAATTGGGGCTGGATGCCATATTGGTGAAAGCTTTGTTGGATGCCCCGGAAAGAGAGGGGGAAACCCTCGGCACGGCCATGGGCATGAGCCTGCTTTCCAGCCTTTTGTGCATTGCCGGGCTTCTTGGCTTTTCCGCCCTCACAAACTCCAGCGAACCGCTGGCTGCCATTGTCTGCCTTTTATACAGCCTGATTTTGATTTTCCAGAGCATGGAGCTTTTGCAATTCTGGTTTCAAGCGCATCTGTTGTCCAAATATACCGCCATCGCTGCGCTGATTGCGTATGGGATAAAATCCGCCTATCAAGTGGTACTGCTGATGCAGGGCAGCGATATATATTTCTTTTGCCTGACCGGAGCATTGGATATTCTCATGATAGACCTGATGCTCTTTGGAAAATATAAAAGGATTAGCGGCGGCCGCCTGACTTTCTCCCCCTCCCTTGCACGCCGCTTGTTTGCGGAAAGCAAATATCATCTGCTGTCTGCGATGATGATTGCCGTCTTCGCCAATACCGACGGTATCATGATTAAACTTTTCTTGGGCGATACCCAGACAGGCTATTATTCCGCCGCCGTTGGGTGCGCCAACATCACAAGCTTTGTTTTCTCCGCCCTTATCTATTCTGCCCAGCCCGTGCTATTGGAAAAATTCAGGCAGCAAAAGCAAGCCTTTGACGAAACTTTTCCGCTTTTATACGCCGCCGTCATTTTCCTTTCCCTGCTGCAGTGCCTTTTCATTTCCCTTTTTGCCCCTTTCCTGCTTCGGGTGCTGTATGGCGAAGCCTATCTGGCGGCGTCCAATCCCTTGCGTATGCTTGTCTGGTATACGCTGTTCAGCTATCTGGGAGCGGTGCGCAATATCTGGATCATCGCCAACGAAAAGCACAGCCTGCTTTGGAAAATCAATCTCACAGGAGCAGTGGCAAACATTCTTTTGAACCTGATTATGATTCCAAGGTTTAGCATTTCGGGAGCCGCCGCCGCTTCCCTGATAACGCAAGTTTTCACCAATGTTTTTCTGTGCTTTCTGCTGCCAAGCCTTCGGGAAACGCTGCCTTATCTGAAAGGCGGCTTACGCTTTTATCGCTGCTTCCAAACCATCAGGAAAAGAAAATAAGCTCCCTTCGGATGAAAAAGGAACTTTATAACGTTTACATTTGTGTGCTGTACTTTGCAGGGCAAATGTGCTATAATTTCGTGTGAACGATGAAAAGGAGGTGCGCTGTGGACGATCTGTTTTTGAATCTGCCGGAAGAAAACCAGACGCCGGAAGACTATTTCCCTGAAACCGAGCCAAGCGGCGTACCAGAAGATGCGCTCTATCCCGATCATGAATATTTCCCTGTTACAGGTTCTGCCTATATGACCTCCACCTGGGCCAACGAAAACCCCGAAGAAGAGCCGAAAAAACGCACTATCTTTAAGCCGCGCACCAGAAAGCCTTCCTTTTTTCTGGGGGTCATGGTCAATGCGGTGCGGATGCTTTTGTTATTTGTGCTGCTGCTGGGGCTGGCCGTCGGCGGTGCGGTGGTTGGCATTGCCAAGGCGTATATGGACTCTGCCCCCACGCTGAACCTAGCCGCCATTGACGATCAGGCACAGACTTCCTTCATCTATGACGGCAAAGGCAATCTCATCACCCATTACCGGGGCACGGAAAACCGCATCATGATTTCCATCGGCAGTATGCCGGCTTATTTGCAGCACGCATTTGTGGCGGTGGAAGATGCAAGGTTTTACACCCATAACGGCGTGGACGTGAAGCGCATCATCGGTGCTTTCGTCACCAATTTCACCACCGGCTCCAATCAAGGCGGCTCCACCATCACCCAGCAGCTGATTAAAAACACCCTGCTTTCCTCCGAGCAATCCTATAAACGCAAAATTCAGGAAGCCTACCTGGCCATGCAGCTGGAAACACGCTATACCAAGAATCAGATTTTAGAATCCTATCTGAACACCATTTATCTGGGCGAAGATTATTACGGTGTGAAAGTGGCCTCCATCGGCTATTTCGGCAAGGATAACCTTTACGACTTGACCCTCCGGGAATGTGCCATGCTGGCTGGGATGACCACCAACCCCTATTACTATAACCCCCGGCGGAATTTTTACACCCGGCAGAGCGAAACCACCGATTATGCCGCCATCACCAATAACCGCACGGATTATGTGCTGCGGATGATGTACGAAAATCAGTTCATCACCAAAGAAGAATATGAGGACGCCCTCAATCCCCAAAGTGCTACTGTTTTGCAAACATCGCCGGAAAGCACCGCCCTGTACCCCTATGCTCATTATGTGGAATATGCGGTACGGGAAGTGGTGCAGATTCTATTGAAAGAAAATAATCTTGAAAACACCGCTGCCAACCGCAACAAAATGGAAAACGAGCTGCGCACCGGCGGCTATCATGTGTATCTGGCTCTGGATACGGATATTCAAACCACGGTGGAAAACACGCTGGCCGATTATGATAATTACCCGGCTCTGCGTGACCCTTCCGATAAAATCTATCGGGCGAAGAACGCCGATGGCACTTACGAAGAAATAATTCAACCCCAGGCCGCTGCCGTTGTATTGGATTACCGCACAGGCGAAGTGAAAGCCATCGTGGGCAGCCGCACGCCCCCCACCACCCGGAAATCCCTAAACCGTGCTGCGGATATGAATATGCCTGTCGGCTCTGCCATCAAGCCCCTTGCCGTGTATGCCCCGGCCATTGAAATGGGCGCAGGGGCCGGAAGCGTATTGTATAATATGCCCCTGCCCATCAAGGGCTGGACGGGCTCCGGCGGCAGGGATTCCTGGCCGCAGAATTACGGCGGCTCTTCCTATCGCGGCCCCGAAACCATCCGCACCGCCCTTGCGAAATCCGATAACACAGCCGCTGCCTATGCCCTGATGCACTTTGTCGGGGTGGACAGAAGCTATGATTTCCTTTTGCAGCAAGGGGTAGACCCGGATAACATCAATAAGACCCCCTTCGGCCTTGCCCTTGGCTCCAGCGGCATCACGCCCTTTGATATGACGGTGGCCTTCGGCGTGCTGGGCAACGGCGGCGTATACCAAAGCCCCATGACAGTGCTGGGCATTGCGGACGGCGAAGGGAATGTGCTGTATGACGGCCACGCTGCCCAAGAGCGGCGGCAGGTATTCAAGCCGTCCACCGCATGGCTGACAGTGGATATCCTCAAAGACGTCATCACCTCCGGTACCGGCACCAGTGCCAAAATCTCCGGCCAGACAATCGCCGGCAAAACCGGCACCAATTCCGACCAGAAAGGCGTTTTCTTCTCCGGCATGACGGGATGGTATAGTGCCTCTGTTTGGATTGGCCATGATAATTACAAGGCTCTTTCTTCCAAAACCACCGGCGGCAACAGCGCAGCCAAGCTGTGGAAAGCCTTCATGCAGCCCATTCATCAGGGGCTGTCCAACCGGGATATCATGGAAGGAAGTGCGTCGGATTACGGCCTCGTGAAAGTGACCACTTGCAACGTCAGCGGCCAATTGGCCACCGATGCCTGCCGCAACGACGTGATGGGCTATGGCACCACCACCGATTACTGGCCGAGGGATACCGTGCCCACCGCCGAATGTATGATGCACTATAGCCTATCCGTCTGCAATGAAAGCGGCATGCTGGCCAGTCCCTATTGCGCCTCTGTTTCCAATAAGGGCGTGGTGCTGCTGCCCCAAGGCCATCCCCTGTATGATTTCATCGGCACGGATTATCAGGATGTGCTCAGCGATTATCTGGGCGAATATGCCACTTTGCGGCTCACCGCCGATACCAATTATAATAACGCCGTCATTCAGCAGCGTGCCTGCCCCTATCACCAGACGGGCAGCAGCTATGAAGAATATGTGACGCAAAACACCCTGCTGCCCGATGCAAAGCGGCTGCTCTCCCAGGCCAACAGCCTGCTGAACACCGTGCCCTCCACCCACTGGGCATACAATAATCTGGTAGAAGCCATCAATCATTTGAACAGCGTCATCCACTATGACCCCTCCCAGGATGCCTTGTTCTCCGCCATGAGCCAACTGACGCAAGCCATGGCCGCCGTGCAATAAAAAATAACGCTGTCTCCTTTTCTCTGTTTGTTCAGGCAGGAGACAGCATTTTTTTGTTTTCTTATTATTTCACCAATATAGCATGGCCGCTTCGCAGGGCGAAAAGATAGGTTTCCTTGACGGGCACGCCGGTGATTTTTTCCAGAGCCTTGCGATACCATTGCATCTGCAATTGATACCGCTCCATGATTTCCGCATCCTCAGCTCTGTCCGTCTTATAATCCACCAGCACCCAGCCGTCGGCTTCTAAAAAACACAGGTCAATCACGCCCTGAATGAGGGTGCTGCCTTCCCCGGCCAGATTGAACGCCCATTCCCTGTGGATTTCACGGGCGGAAAGCATGCGCCGGCCAAGGCTGCTTTCGTAGAAATCCTTTAGCCACGAAAGATGCACGGCCTGCCGCTCGAAAGATGTGAGCAGGTTTTTTTCCTGCAATTTGTCCAAACCTTCGGCGTATTTTCCTTCCCGAATCAGAGGGAGCTCTATCAGCCCCAGCACCCGATGGGTAACGGTGCCCCGCAGGGCAGGCGTCATATCCTGCGCCGCAATAAAGGATGGCAGGGGGCTTTCCTCCTGCATGATGCGCTTGTCCGCCGGAGATTCCCATTGGTCTTCCTGCATCCGCACGGCCTTCACCACGGCGGAAACGGAGGTTTTCAGCGTTTCCCCACTTTCCTCTTTCCGCTGCATCCGGGCGATGGTTTTGTCTTCCGGCGCATCGGTAAGCAGCGCAGGGGGAGCTATAGCAGCCTTTAGTGCAAAGACGCTTTCGTCCGCTTCTTCCATCTGCAAACGCCAGATGCTGCCGTTTTCTGCCTCAAACTGCCCTTCCTTGACCCCCTCAATGCTTTCCATGATCCAGTCCAGCATGCAGCAAGCGTGGCCGGCGTTATAAGCCGTGGCAGGCCGCTTCCATTTTTCCATGCAGTTTTTCAGATGCTTGGGCGCACCGATGATGATCAGCCTTTCTTCCGCCCGCGTCATGCCGACGTACAAAAGCCGCGCTTCTTCAGCAATTTTTTCTCTTTCTTCCAAGCCCTTCAATGCCTGCTGGGCAAAGGTTTCACGGGTGATGCGCTGCTGGGAATCCACATATTTCAGCGCAGCTCCCTTTCGCATATGCAGCCGCAGCGTATTTTCCCTGTCCCGGTTAAAGGAACGAGCCATTTCCAATAAGAACACCACCGGGAATTGCAGGCCTTTGGACTTATGCAGGGTCAAAATGCGCACCACATCTTCATTTTCGCCCAGCGTCTTGGCGGTTTTCATATCGTCCCCGGCACGCACCCGGCCCGTTTCCCGAAGGAAAGCAGAAAGCCCTTCCGCCGCCACTTCCCCCTGCGCCTTTTCTGTGAGCAAGCGCAGATTGGCTTGACGCAATTCTCCGTCTTCAAAAGCCCCGGCACGCATATACAGCCCCGATTCTTCCAGCACACGCCACATCAGCCTGTCCAGCGGCAAATTGACCGATAAGAACCGCCATTCGTTCAGCCGCTGCCATACATTTCTTGCCTTTTGCGCCAGCGCACCTTCCCCATCCATCACCTTCAAAAAAGCCTGATGAAAGGGCACGCCCCTTCCCTGATCCACAAGCCTGATCCGTGCCAGTTCCTCTTCGTCAAAGGAAAAGCAGGGGCAGCGCAGCGCACTGATTAAGGGAATATCCTGCAGGGGGTTATCAATCACCTGCAAAAGATTCACCATGTCCACCACTTCCGGCAAATCAAAGAACTGGGCATCGGCATCGCTGTAAACGGGGATGCCTGCCCCTTGCAGGATTTTTGCAATATACGGAGCTCTGCCGGAGGCATTGCGAATCAAAAGGGCAATATCACGGAACTTCAGCGGCCGGGTTCCTGCCCCCTCTGCCACCTGCACCGTGCGCATCATTTCTTTTATTTTTTTTGCCACCAATGCCGCTTCATAGCGGTAGGCTTTGGTCAGCTCCCCTTCACCCTCTTCTTCTTCCTTGCCGTGCAGCAAATAGATTTCCACCGGCGCACCGGCACGCTTATTCCCGCCGGGATAGAGCATCGCCGCCTCGTCATAGGCAATTTCCGTTTCCTTTTCCCGCATGGCGTGGCGAAACACCTGATTCACTGCCTGCAATACGTTATCGTCCGAGCGGAAATTCTGCTGGAAAATGATCTTGCGGCTGTCCGCCCCTTCGTCCAGGGAAAAGGTGTTGTATTTATCGAGGAACAGGGTGGGATCTGCCAGACGGAAGCGATAAATACTCTGCTTCACGTCCCCCACCATAAACATCATGTTTTCCTGCCCCTGATGCAGGGCGTTCAAAATGGCTTCCTGAATGCCGGACACATCCTGATATTCATCCACAAAAATGGCATCGAACCGCCCGGCCACATCGTTTCGTACATTTTCCTGCTGCAAGGCTTTTAGGGTCAAATGCTCCAAATCGCTGTAATCCAAGTAATTCCGCTGCTGCTTCAGGGCAAAAAACCGCTGCATCACCTTTTCCGTCAGCCCAAATAACCCTCGCAGGGCAGGAAGCGTGTGCAGAATATCCTTTTCCGCTTGTTCTCGGTTTTGCGGCAGCAGGGCACGGGCGGCTTTGATACGCTCCTTCCATTCAGCACGCAAGTCTTTATAGATTTCAATCAGCTCCGGGGCGTCCTCCGGCAGCATTTTCTTGCTGGACAGCCGGTCAAACTTGGTTTCGCCCCCCTGCAGATCGCCCTTTTCGGCAGAGGAAAGCAGCTGCAACGTCAGTTGCCTGTCCATTTCCACGGTGCTGATGTATCTTTCCGGGAAGCCGGCTTTTTGCGCCATGTCTTCCATCTGCTGCATCAGTTCATTCGCTCCATGGAGGTGTCCTGCGCTCAAATGGCACAACACCTGCATCCAGCTGTTCATGTCGTTTTGCCGGGCAGAGGTGTGCTTTTCAATCCACCCGTGGGGATCCGCCTGGGACAACAGAAATCTTTCCGCCTGCAAAAGCATTTCTTCAATCTGCCCGTCTTCAAACTGCTGAATCAGCTGCTCCTCATCCGCATCCGGCGCAGCATAGAGGCTTTCCATTTCCTGCTCCACCGCCCGTTTGTGTAGCGCATCCAGCTTATCCTGATCGGCAATGCGGCAAAGGGGGTCAATGTCCACCGCCTCAAAATGCTCCCGCAAAACCCCATAGCAAAATACGTGCAGGGTGCAGATGGAAGCCCTCGGCAGCAGCAAATATTGCCTGCGCAGATGGGCATCATTTTCCCCTTCCTTTTCAAGAAGCAGGCCGATCCGCTCCCGCATTTCCCCGGCAGCGGCTCTTGTGAAGGTGACAATCAGCATGCGGTCCATCCTTTTGCCTTCTCGCAAAAGCGAAAGTACCCGTTCCACCAAAACCGCCGTTTTGCCGGAGCCTGCTGCCGCACTGACCAAAACATCCCTGTTCCTGGCCTCAATGGCAGCCTGCTGCGCCTTGGTAAACTGCATGGATGCACCCCCTGTATTTCGCAAATTTCTCCGTTTATTGTAGCGCATTTTTGTAAATTCCGCAAGAAGTTACCATCCCATGATACGCCTATACTTGCCAAGAGAGAAAAAAAGTGGTATAGTATCTGGGAAGATGCCTCGGCTTTGTTTTTGCATCAAAAGTGGCGTTTTCGAGGGCGAATTATCCTGCATTTTCCAATAAAGTGGAGAATTGTGCCCTATTTTATTCCAAAATGAAGGAATTTTCGTGTTTGTGTCGAATAAACAGGAAAAATCTTTCAAGGTAAGAGGAGATTCTTTTCATGGCAACGGTTCTGGATATCGGCGTGGATCTTGGTACGTCCAGCGTCGTCATTCACGGCAAAGGAAAAGGCAGCGTGCTCAATGAGCCTGCCGTTATCGCCATTGACCGGGATACACGGAATGTGCTGGCTGTGGGTGCGGATGCGCATCGCATGCTGGGGCGTGCACCTGCCAACATTCAGGTGATGCGTCCTTTGGCAGAGGGCATGATTGCCGATTTTGATCTGGCAAGTGCTATGCTGCGCTATTTTGTGACCAAAGTGGTGGGCAAGCATCTGATTGGCGGCCCCCGGGTGCTGCTTTCAGTGCCCAACGGCGTCAATGAATCCGAAAAGCATCAGCTGATTTCCGCCCTCTTTGAGGCTGGCGCACGGCGCACATATTTGATGGAGCGGCCTGTGGCTGCTGCGCTGGGTGCCGGGCTGCCCATTGGGGACGCTTCCGGCCAGATGATTTGCGATATCGGCGGCGGTGTGACGGAAATTGCCGTTTTGTCCATGGGCCGCACGGTTGTTCGGGAAGTGATCAAGATCGGCGGCGATGCCTTTGACGATGCCATCATCCGCTATCTGCGCAGAAAGCACAATTTCTTCATCGGCCCTCTGACAGCCGAGGATTTGAAAATCACCATCGGCTCCGCCATCGCCAGAAGCGAGCAGTTTTATATGGAAATCACCGGCCGCAATCTGCTCACCGGCCTGCCCAAATTGATGCGCATCACCAGCGATGAAATAACCGAGGCCATGGAAGTGCCGCTGCAGGAGCTCCTTGAAGCCATTCACGGCGTATTGGAGCATACCCCCACCGAGCTTGTGTCGGATATCTTTGATTCCGGCATGGTGCTGACCGGCGGCGGTGCCATGCTCAGCGGCTTGTGTGAAGCCATTCAATTGTCCCTGAAGATTGACTGCCGTCTGGCGGAAGACCCCCAGGAATGCACCGCAAGGGGCTGCTGCATGACACTGGAAAACTGGCAGGAATACAGCAAATTTATGGGCGACAAGAAAAAAAGATAAAACCAGCATCAAAAGCTGCAGTGACATTTCACGGCAGCTTATTTTATTTCTCTGGGGCTGCAGCCGTACTGACTGCGGAATGCCTTCAAAAATGCGCTGTAATCATTGAACCCGGCCTGCGCCGCCGCATTTAGGATGCCCTCGCCGCTGCGGATGCGCTCCCATGCGAAATTGAGCCGTTTCTGGCGGATATACTGGTGAATACTGCATCCTGTGTGCATTTTGAACGTGTGCATCAAATGAGACGTGCTGATGAAAAAACGCTTTGCCAGCTGGTCCACCGTCATATCTTCCCGCAAATTGCCGTTGATATAGCCTAATATTTCCTGTATCTTTGGGTCAGTGCGTACGGCATTCTTTGGCGTTTCCCCATCGGCGGAAAGCAGGGCGGAAAGCTCCAGCAGAAATTGCAAAAGATAGGTGTCCTGCATCAGCCGATGGCCGGGAAACGCCGCCTTTTCGCATCGTTCCGCTTCCTTGAGCTTCTCCATCAATTGCGCCCGTTTATGCACCTTGGGCCGATAGAGAAGGCCGCCCCTGTTTCCGTCAAAGGGCATCCGCAACGCTTCCTCCGAAAAAGAGCGCAAAAAGCTATCGTTCACCCACAAAATTATCCGTTCATATTCCGTATGGGCGTGCATGATGGAACGATGTATTTGATGCTCCGGAATGAGCAGAATATCCCATGGCTGCAATTCGTAGCTGTTGCCTTCCATGATATACGTCACATGACCGTTCAGGCAAAACACCATTTTGTGAAAATCGTGGCTGTGCGCTTCAAAATCCATGTCCCGTTTGTCCGTGGAGTGAAACAGGCGATAGGGTTCGTGCAGATAGCCGCGGGAAATGCTTTCGTTCATATTTCCTCCAAGAAAAGCAGGTTTTGCCATATTTTATGCATATTATACCCTATATAGAGAAAAAAGGCAATGGTATAATATAGGTAATCAAAAATCAAAAAATGAGGTGGAACAGGATGAAAAAGTTTTTGAAAAACTATTGGTTTATCCTCAGCATGCTGGTGGGCATTGTGGCCGGCTGCATCGTTGGTGCCGTCTGGCCGGGAGCAACGGCCTTGGAGCCGCTGGGCACGCTGTTCATTAACCTGATGTTCTGCGTGGTGGTGCCCATGGTGTTCTGCTCCATTTCCTCTGCTATTGCCAATATGCAAAGTGCCAGACGGGCAGGAAAAGTGATGGGCACAACCATCATCACCTTCCTTGTAACTGCCGGCATTGCGGCCCTGCTTATGTACATCGTGACGCTCCTGATCCCCGGCGGCCTTGTTTCCTCTTCCTACAAAATCGTTGAGGGCGAAGTGGCCGAAACGTTGGGCGTGGCGGACATGATTATCAATTTCTTCACCAAGCCGGACTTTGTGGAGCTGCTCTCCCGGCGTGCCATGCTGCCCCTGATCGTCTTTGCCGTGCTCTGCGGCTTTGGCGTGCAGATGGCCGGCGAAAAGGGCAAGCCTGTGGCGCATATGCTCTCCTGCCTTACGGAGTGCATCCTGAAAGTGGTCAAAATCATTTCCTATTATGCCCCCATCGCCTTCTTCGGCTTCTTTGCTTATCTGGTCGCCAGCTATGGCCCCACCCTCATCGGCGATTACAGCAAAACCCTCATCCTCTATTACGTCATGTGCTTTGCTTATATGTTCATCTTTTTCCCCATCTATGCCCGCTTCGGCGGCGGCAAGCATGGCGTAAAAGAAATGTTCCGCCATCTGTTTAAGCCTGCTGCCGTCTCCTTTGGCACCTGTTCCTCCGTCGCCACCATCCCCACCAATATGGAAGTGGCCGAGGATACCGGCATCGCCAAGGAAGTTTCTGAAGTGGTTCTGCCCCTGGGAGCTACCATGCACATGGACGGCTCCGCCATGAGTGCCATCATCAAAGTGGCCTTCCTCTTCGGCCTCTTTGGCATCCCCTTTGATACCGGCAATGCCATCCTCGCCATCATCGTAGCCATCTTCTCCTCCGTCGCCATGAGCGGTATCCCCGGCGGCGGCGGCGTGGGCGAGCTGGTGCTGTGCACCCTCTTCTTCCCCGGCCAGATGGAAATTGCTTACCCCATCGCTATCGCCCTTGGCAATCTGGTGGACCCCCCGGCCACCATGGTCAATGCCGCTGGCGACTATGTAGTTTCCTTCATCGTCTGCCGCTTCACCGAAGGCAAGGATTGGCTGGACAAGGTCATCGCCAAGCGCAAGGCGGAAAAGGCGCAATAAGATCGTTAATTATTTCGGGGGTTCCACCCCCGAACCCCGGCAAGGGGCATCGCCCCTTGACCCATCCTCCGACACAAGAAATCTTCTTCGCCTGTCTATGTGCCGGTGATAATGTAAGAAAACGGAATATCTTGCATCCGGGCAAACAGAAAAAAAGGCAGGATAGAAAGCTCGCTTTCTTCCTGCTTTTTTCATGTTTTCATTGTGCCCGATTCAGCACATAATCGTCCTCTCCCATCATGCGCAAACACGATTGCAGAAAATGCTTTTCCTTCGCAGAATGGGTGCAGGGGGGAACTCCCTGCCGCAGGGGTACAGGGGACGAGTAGTCCCCTGCCCTCTTCGTCATTTACGCTTAACACCGCCTCGTCCACCTCACAGGCCGTTCAGATAATCCAGTGCCGCCTGATAAGCATCGGCAGAGGTTGTAACGATATCCGGCATCAGCATTCTTTCCTCCGTCTCGCCGCTGGGGCGCAGGAAACGCTTATGCGAAACGGACACATAAAGGTGGGAATTTTCCAAAGCAACATAAGTGATATCGCCGTACATACTGGGCAAATTGGAAGAGGGCTCACCGATCAGCGTGCCCAGCTTGCCATCCCGGACGTACACACACAGCATGGTGGCGGAAGAGTATGTATAGCGGTCGCAGAGCACGGCCAGCAGCACATTTTCGTTCTGCTTCGCTTTTGCGCTGGGAGATATGTTCCAGCTGCCGCTTCTGCGCAGATAGCCTTTCTGGGCTGCGGCCTCATCGGAGCAGCGAATCAGCATGCCATAGGAAGGCGGTTCCATGCCCACAGCGCGCAGCAGCCGCTCACAGGCATTGGAAGTGCCGCCGCCGTTGCCGCGGGCGTCAATGATCACCTTCGTGCAGCCGCCCTTCACCGCCGCTTCCAGCTCTTTGGCGATGGCTTTCAGGTTTGCATCGTCCACGCATTCCACAAATTCCACTACAAAAATATCGCCGTCCCAATAGGCATTGTTGCCCCAAGGTTCGCTGGCCGGGGCAGCATTTACAGGCACATACCAAGCACATTCCCGTGTACTGCCGTCTGACAAGGTGACGATGAATTGATCTTTCTCCACATTCACCCCGGCAGTTTTCAGCAGATTAGAAGACGTGAAATAATTGTTGTAATTCTTCACCACCGCCATTTCATTTTCCGCTGGGAAAAGGGCGTCAATGGTGCGTAGTATCTGCTCCATAGGCACATCATCCACGGCAGCAATGGTCAGCTCTGTCAGGCCGTTTTCATCCGCATAATACATTTTGCCGTCGCGATAGCCGTGATAAATCGCCACTTCATCGCCATACTGCCATCTCAGCCCGGTATGCCCATCGCCCAAAACCGTCAGATACCGAGCCGTGGCCGCCATGAAATCATCCACCGTCATGACTTTGGCAGCGGCTGCCTGATAGGCCTGTTTGGCCGCCTGATAGGCCGTCTGGTCGCTGCCGTCAATGAAGAAAGGATGCACGCTTTCCACATAGTCTATCAGCTGCTGGCAGTCTTGCTGCACCTGCTCTGCCGAAAGCAGGGTATCCCCCGGCAAGGCTTCAGGGCACAAAGGGCTGCTGCCGCCAAAGGAAACGGGCAGAAAATAGGCGCACGCCGCCGCAGCCAGCACAATCAAAAGGGCAATGCCCGATAAAATCCAGCCCAGTTTTTTTCTCATTCTCCATCCTCCTCATATTGTATACACAATTTCAAAGGATAGCACAATCTCCATCCTCTGTCAATCTTGCCGGAACCCCCTTTCCCCTCTTTGGCATATGCTGAAAACAGAAAGGGCTTTCCCTTTCGCCATCAGCGGCGGCAGCCGCCCGTTGGCTGTCGCCATCGGAGCGTGAATAAACGTGAAACGCGGTGACATATATTTTGCCGATTTAGACCCCGTTATCGGCTCGGAGCAAGGCGGCAAACGCCCGGTGCTCATCATTCAAAACGATCTGGGCAATCGGTTCAGCCCCACAGTGATTGTGCTTCCCCTCACATCCAAAACAGGCAAACACCCCTTGCGCACCCATGTGCCTATTTCGCCGCCCCAAGGCGGCATCACAAAACCTTCCATCATCCTGTGTGAGCAGGTGCGCACCATCGAGAAAAGCCGGCTAAAGAAAAGGCTGGGAAAAATCCCCCCAGAGAAAATGGCGTTGGTGGAATTGGCTTTGGGAGCCGCCGTGGGGCAAGAAACAATCGGGGAAGAAACGGAATGAAAAAACTGTTGCATGTGGTTTGCATGCAACAGTTTTCTTTATGCTTCCTTGGGTTCGGCGTTTTCTTCCGGGCAAATCAGCGTCACCCGTGCCTTTTCCACCCGGCGATCCACAATGCTTTCCACCTGAATGTGCAAAACAGGCACTGCTTCTTCATCCGCTTGCGGCGGCTCGCCGTCTTCGGTGCAATAGAGGGTGATTTCCGGGGTGGAGCCATCCTCCGGGATTACCGAAAAATGGCTGAACACAAGACCGCCCAGCGTGTCAAAATCCTCGCTGCCGGGCAAATCCACCTGCATTTCTTCAGCCAATGCTTCCACTTCTGCCGTGCCGCTGACCAGCCATTCATTTTCGCCGGTTTTCTCGATTTCCGTTTCGGAGGCCGGGTCAAATTCGTCGTAGATATTGCCCACGATTTCTTCCAGCAAATCTTCCAGCGTGATAATACCGCTCATGCCGCCATACTCATCCACCACGATGGCCAGATGATTCTTGCCCTTTTGCATATTGCGCAGCAGCACATCATTGGGCACCGTTTCCGGCACAAAATAGGGCTCCCGGAGCAAATCCTTCAAGGGCTTGGGGCTTTCCGCTTCCAGATTCAGCAGGAAATCACGGGTTGCCAATACGCCCACCACGTCGTCAATGCTGTCATCATAAACCGGGAAACGGGAAAGGCCGCTGTCCCGGATGGTTTGGAGAATTTCTTCCGTGCTGTCTTCCACATGAATGGCGGTTACGTCGATACGGTGGGTCATACATTCTGCCGCTGTCATATCCCCGAAATCGAACACGTTTTTCAGCATTTCGTGCTCGTCGCTCTCAATTACGCCGGATTCTTCACCGATATCCACCAGAGCCAGAATTTCTTCCTGGGTCACTTCTTCTTCATTGGCTTTGGGATCCAGCCCCAATAGCCCCATCAGCCCCTTACCTAGCGTGCGGCTGAGCCATGCCACAGGGAACATCAGGACGTGCACAATGGCTATCAAGGGATAGAGGCCATAGGCCACCTCTTCCGCCCGTTTCTTGGCCACCCTTTCTGCCAGCACTTTGCAAAGCGTCATGCAAAGGAATGCTGCACCAAGGCAACATAAAACAGCCAGCAGCCACAAGGGCAGCTTTTCTGTTTCAAACAGGCAAATGCACCAAACGGCAAACAGCATCTGCAAAAACAGCTTGAGCCCCCGAAGAGCCAAAATAGCCTGCCGGGGTTCGTCCATTCGCTTCAGCAGCTTTTCCCCCCGGGATGTGCTTTTCTGCCGCTCGGTTAACTTATTCTCGTTTGCATATTTCAGCGCAGTCTGCGCCAATGTCAATAAAAAGCTCAACATCATCAGTGCGATCGCAATCAGCCACTGCCCTGCAGGGTCCTCCACGGACAATTCCCTCCCAATGATCAATATTATCATTATTATAGCACAAGTATTTTGAATATGCAAATTTCTGCTCTTGCCGTGCGCATGGAAAAAGCCGCCCTTTCGGGCGGCCATAAAAGGAGAAACAGAGAAAATCAATCGTTGCAGACCATCACGGCACGATAGGGCAATTTGGCATTGCTTTCGTTGACCGTGAAGGCATAGGTGCGGCCGCTGCCAATATTGACCCAGCCCTCTTCTTCGTCATAAATCGTCTGCCATCTGATGGTGTAATCGGCATTTCCTTCCACACCGGACACTTCCGCCAGCAGCGTCACCTGATCGCCGAAATAAATATCACCGTTATTCTGCATCCGCACATTGATGCGTGCATTGGCGTATTTATCCACTTCTTCCGGCTCTTCCTCCACAACTTCCGCAATTACCACTTCGGCAGGAGCTTCCTCAACGGGGGCAGGAGCAGGTTCCGGTTCCGCTACAGGAGCAGGAGCTTCTTCCACGGGAGCCGGGGCAGGTTCCGGTTCCGCTACAGGAGCAGGAGCTTCTTCCACGGGAGCCGGGGCAGGTTCCGGTTCTGCTACAGGAGCAGGAGCTTCTTCCACAGGGGCCGGAGCAGGTTCCGGTTCCGCTACAGGAGCAGGAGCTTCTTCCACGGGGGCAGGAGCAGGTTCCGGTTCCGCTACAGGGGCAGGGGCTTCTTCCACGGGAGCAGGAGCAGGTTCCGGTTCTGCTACAGGGGCAGGTTCAGGTTCCGGGGCAGGCGGAATAATGACTTCCACCGGAGCCAGGGTCTGCTCTGCCTGCTGCTGCTGTTCAGAAGCGGTAACCGAGCCATCCCCATCGGACGCACGCAGCTGCCGGTCCCAGGAGAAATACCCAAGACCCACAACCAGTGCCACCGTCAGCACAACCGTAAACAAACGTTTTAACTGAAACTTCATATAATAAGACACCCTTTCTTTCCACGCTTCCGTGCAGGAAGCTGTGTAAAAAAGCGAAGGCAAACGGCCATCCGTCGTCCTTAAAGGATAAAGTTACATTGTAAGTTACTTCACAGAACACATTATATACTCTTTTTTCCCATTTGTAAATACTTGAAGCCTATGATTTTCTTACTTTTTTGTAAAATTCTTTCAAAAAGGGCTTTTCATTCTGGCTTTTTCCATCTATAATGTAACTAACGACAGCATATGCACCGCCTGAAAAATGGCTCATGTAATTCTTTTGAGGAGGAAAAGGATTTGAAAAAGAAAGTGGAGCTGGTAAAAACCATACAGCTTGTTCTGTTCATTCTGATTGCCGCAGCCGGGCTGTATCTGGTGTTTTCAAATGGCGAGCTTTATCAGCTCATCGGCAGCAACCCTTCCGTAAAAGCTCTGAGCGGCCTTTTATGGCTGATTGCGGTTTTGTCTTTCCTCTTCATTCTGTGGGATTATGCCTCCTTTTCCGCCCTGAAAAAGGACTACAGCGAATTGGACTATGCCGTGCATAACGACCATATCGCCGGCATTGCCAACCGTTTCAGCTGCGATGCCATGATCGAAAAATATCTGGACAAGCCGCTGCCGGATACGGTTGGCTGCATCATGGTGGATTTGACCAATATCCGCAATATCAACGAAGCCCATGGGTATCTGGCCGGCAACGAAGCCATTCAGGCTTTCTCCAATATATTACACACTGCCTCCTTAGGCCTTTGCTTTGTAGGGCGCAACGGCGGCAATAAATTCATGGCCTTGTTTGAAAACTGCGACGAAGAAAAGCTGAACACCTTCCTTGGCAGGGTCAAGGAAACGGTGGCGCAGTATAACGCCGCCGATGAAAACCACGCCCTGCAATATCAAAGCGGCTGTGCCTTCCGGGAAGGTGCCGCCGTGCAGACCATCAATCAGCTCATTGCCTTGGCAGACCGCCGGGTGCGTCAGGCCACCCAGAATAATTAAAGGAGAGCTTCCATGCCCAGCCTTGATTTACAATATGTAACAGAACTTGTACAGCATGCAAAAGATAACGACAGCAATGCCTTTGCTGAACTTTTTGCTGCCACTTATCAGAACCAGTATCAGTTCTGCTGCAGTTATCTGCAAGACCCCTATCTGGCCCAGGAAGCATTGCAGGAAACCTATATCCAAACCCTCAATCATTTAAGCCGCCTCAATGATAACAAGCTCTTCATTGCATGGCTGACCCAAAACAGCTTCCGCATCTGCCTGAAACTCAAGCAAAAGCATGATCCTTCCATGCCCCAAAACCCCGAAAGCACCACCGTATCCATCTCCGGCAAGGATTATACCCTGCACCAAATTCTGAATCTGCCCTTTACGGAAAGCCAGGTGCTGCTGCTCAAATGGTTCTGCGGCCTCAAAACAGGGCGCATTGCAGCACTGATGGAGCTCAAACGCCGGGAAATCCGGGATTACATGAAAAGCGGCCTCAAACGCCTGCCCCAATATGATATGGAAGGGGGGCAGATGCCATGAGTGCCAATAAATTCAAAAAGCTGCCGCCCCTTTCCACGGAAACGGCAGAACAGATGCTGCAAAACATTTTCCGCTCCTGCAAGAAGACAGCCAATACCGTCTCCCTGCAAACCCTGACGGCTTACAGCAATTACCGCAAAGAGCGTTTCGCCCTGCAGCGCACCGTCATCATCGTGATTCTTTCCCTCTTTGCCCTGCTGCCCCTTTTGTTCCTCTCCACATCCATTACCATTATCCCCGATGAAAAGAACGATACCCATAACCCCGTTTTCCATATTCAGCTTTCCTCCTCCGCCCCGGTGCGTCATTTGACCGCCCAGATTGACGGCGTAACCCAGCCCGTCTATGACGACGGCCAAGGGCGATATACCGTCACCCCCGGCCAGAACGGCGAAATGATCATTTCGGCCACCCTCTTTAATTTACAGGTGGCAAAGGAAAACGTAATGGTTTCCGGCGTGGATTATACTTTGCCAAGGCTCATCAAATCCCAGCGGGTGCAGGACTCCCTGCGGCTGTATTTTGATGACGCCGATTCCGGCATTGATGCCCTTGGCATTTCCGTAACCGATGAAAACGGCAATTCCCTGCATTATCAGTATAATTCCAATTCCAACCGCCTGTCCATCGCCTATGTGGATACGGCATTGAATGTGGATGTGCCGGATAATCGGGGCAACGTGTTACATCTGCTGCTTTCTCCGCAATAAAATGGCAATCAAAAACACGCAAGTTTATCGCTTGCGTGTTTTTTGTTACATCTGCTTTTCTCAAATGAAAGCCATTGTTTTCAGCAAAAATACAAACAGGAACGTGCTCAAGATGGAGCAGACAGAGGTCATGGCCACAATTTCCGCCGCCAGTTCCCCGTCACCGCCCATCTGCTGCGCCATAGGATAGGAGCTCACCGCCGTGGGCGCACCAAAGGTAATCAGCATGCAGGCAAGCCCCACGCCCCGGATACCCATCAGCACTGCCACCGTTAAGAATACAACCGGCGCAAATACCAGCTTGCCCAGCACCCCCAGCAGCAGCTGCTTCTTATGCCGGAACGCACTTTGCAGCGTGATGGCACCGCCCAAGGTAAACAGAGCCAGCGGCGTTGCTACTTTGGCCATATCCCCAAGAGTGGTACTCAAATAGCTGGGCAATTGCACCTTCAGCATCCAGCAGGCATACCCCAAAAGCGATGAAATAATCAAAGGATTTTTCACGATGTTCAGAAGGATTTTTTTCATGTTCACCTTGCCACCGCTAAAAGCAGACAGGGCAATTACGCTCATCACGTTATAAACGGGCACCGTCACCGTCACAAGCAAAGCCGCCAAGGAGGTATCCTGGCCGGGAAACAGCATGGCCACCAGCGGAATGCCAAAAAACGCATAATTGGCCCTGCCCATTCCCTGAATCAATACCCCCACCTTGGCCTTATCCTTTTCCAGCCTTGGCACCACCAGCATCAATGCGCCAAACAGCACAATCAGCCCAAAGAAAGCAAAGAAAAATTCCTTGCCCTCGATTTTCGTATCATAGGGCGTATTCAAAACGCTCATAAACAAATTCACCGGCAGAAACAGCTTGAAAATCAACTGATTGATGCCCTTCACCAGCCCGTCATTCAAAAGGCCGATTTTTCTCGTCGCAAAGCCCACGCTCATCAAAAGCAACAGCGGCATCACCGTATTGGCGGCAAATAAAAGCTCGCTCATGCTGCGCCCTTCTTTCTCAAAAAAGTGCCCCGAAAGGCACTTGATGTTATAATCCGTTCAGATAGAATAAGCCAAAGCGGCATTGCAAAACGCCCGTAATATGCTGCACATTCACCGTGCCGAAATACCGGGAGTCCACAGATTCCGGCCGGTTATCACCAATCACAAACACATGGCCTTCTTCCACCGTGCAGGGGTAGGCAAGCGAAACGCTCTCCGAAAGCGTTTCCCCCAGCACATAATCTGCTTCTTCCATTTCGCCGTTGATATACAGCTTACCATCCCGGATATCCACGCTATCCCCGGCCATGGCTACCACACGCTTCACATAATACTCCCCGCTGGGCAGCGAAACGGACACGATATCGCCCTTCTTGAGTTCCTTATACATCCGGTTATAGAGCACCAGATCCCCATCCTGCAGGGTGTTCAGCATGGAATTGCCGTTTACCACAGAAATGCCCAACACAAACTGGAAAATGAAAAACAGCGCAGCCCCAATCAGCAATATCCGCTGCCCCCAGCGCATCAGCCGCCATTTGCGGCTCTTGTAACGATCCGTAAATTTCTTAGCCATGTTCTTTTCCTTTTCAAAATTCCTATCAATAGGATTATACCAAATTTCTTTTCTTCTTTCAATCCCATGCCGGGCATCGACACATACTTTTTACGCTCTTTCCATCTTCCCGGCTGCTTGTTTGGTTATTCTTTTAAGTCTCCGGCAGGGATAGCCGCATCGTCCCATACCTGCACTTCGATATAGGTATATTTCTCTTGCATTTCCTGCAGCCATCCTTCCATGCCCTGCTCATGCGCTTTCATTTTTTCCTGCAATTCAGAAAGCGTCAGCATAGTGATGGTACCGTGTCTTTCCAGCGTGCTCATGCTATCCCCCAGCGTGAAGCTCACCTGTTCTTCGGGCAGGCCTTCCAAGGGAATGCGAATCAGCTTGCCTTCCCCAAACCACCGAAACAAATATTCACTGCCGCCAAGCACAAACGAAAGCGGATGCTTTTCCTTGGGCTTGCCGCCCAGAGCGCAAAACATATCATGCAGCAGCGCATCCGTTTTCAGCCGCCTGGGATAATAATTTTCAAAATCCTTGAAGCGATAAAACGCCGTGGTTTCTGGGTGGGTATTCGATAGCTTTTCCGCCATGGAAAAAGCTTCCTCACGGGGTAAACGCATGATATTTTTCAGCGGCTGCAAATCCCTGTGGCAATAATGCTCCAGCCATAATCCTTTCATATAAAACCCACCCTTCCATGGAACAGTATACCAAATTCCTTCCGCTTCTTCAAGCACACAAAAAAGAGGCTTTGCTGCCTCTTCTGGGTGTCAAAGCCCCCCTGCGGATTACACATGAAGGGGCTGTGGCCCCTTCATATATCCCCGGAATGGGTTTATTGACAGTCAAAAGAGATGTTTCTGCCTCTTTCCGATTTTTACAGCCTTATTTCCACATGTTCGCCGCTGCTGCTGTCCACTTCCAGCAGCACCCATTCCGGATGCGCCTTTTTATAATCCTTCAGTGTTTTGATCAGGGCATACAGCTGGCTGCCGTTATAGGGAATGCTATCCTTATCCTTGTTCAGCACGGGAGCCAGATACGCCGTGCAGCGGTTCAGCAAAAGCCCGGTGGGCAAGCGCAGATTGAAGCGGCTTTGGCCGCCTTCCTTGATAACGATTTTCATCTTTTACTCCACATATACATACACTGTGGTGCCGTCGCTGGCTTCCACTTCCATGATATTGCCCATCACGCCTTTTTCCACCATGTTGAGCACCTGCTTCAAATCAACGTTCTGCAGGGCGGCATTGCCGTTCACCTGCGGCATGGCCATACCCATTTCCACCGCCACCTGCACCAAGGCCATGGGCACACTGATGCGCACCTTATCCCCATCGGGGCTATCAACTTTCATGCGCAGCATCATGTCCTTGATATCCTTGCGCTGGTCTTCCGGCAGGATGCGCACGTCCGTTTCCGCTGCCTGCTTGCCGGACAGAAGCTCATCCACCGTGACGCTGAAAATTTTCGCAAGCGTGGGCAAGAGGGAAATATCCGGGCAGGTCTGGTCGTTTTCCCATTTGCTCACAGCCTGTGCGCTGATGCCCAGCTTTTCTGCCAGTTCTTCCTGCTTCATGCCCAATTCCCGGCGATATGCCGCAATTCTTCTTCCCAATGTTTCATCCATTTTGGTTCGTCCCCTTTCTTTTGATGGCTCCACTTTACCATCAAACGCCCCTCAAATGAACCGACTAACGGTTGTTTTTTATCGAATTTTGCTCAACCAATCGGGGAATATCCCCTCAACCAACGGTTGTTTGCCCTGTTTTTAGGGCTTTTTTGCGTTTTTTCCGCTTTCTGCCCCGTTTTTTCATTATAGCAAAAGAAGCTGGTTTTTGCAAAAAAGAAGCTGGTTTTCAGCTTCCTTCTTTGCTTATTCGCTTTCCTTGAGCAATTCTTCGTGATGGTTCTTTTTCACCCGATACAAGTTTTTATCTGCTTTTTTCACAAATTCGGGAATGGAGAAAATCTGGCCATCCCGGACGGAATAGCCGATGCTCACCGTAAAGTTATAGGGCAGCATGGCCTGATAATTGGCCACAGCAATATTTTCGTGAATGGTTTCGCAGATGTTTTGGATTTCTTCTTCCTTCTGGGCTTCGCCGATAATGATGAATTCATCGCCGCCATACCGTCCAATGAAGAAAGACCGGGGAACCGACCGCTTCAGCACAGACGCCGTGCGTTTGAGGACTTCGTCCCCCTCCACATGGCCGTAATTATCGTTGATCTGCTTGAATTTATCAATGTCCACCATCAGCAAATACATGGATTTGATGGGCTGGCCCGGCTCCGCATGGGCATTCATTTTGAAGTTCAGGTAATTCATAGCCTGGCTGCGGTTGCTGACCCCCGTCAGCTCATCAATGGTAATCCGCTGGTTTTGCCTGTTCACATACAGAACCATCAACGCCAGCGTGTATCCGATGCAGAACAGCGGATAATCGTTGCCCCAAACAGCCTGAAGCACCACAAAGGGAATAATCAGGGCTGCAAAGAGGGCAATGGTGATCAATTTGGCCCGGTGAATATAGAAATCCGATTTGTTAATTTTCAGCAGTGCCATCACGGAAGGATACAGCAAATACCCCATGCAAATTAAAGGATGCAGAAGGAACAGCGGCCCCCGTTGATACTCATTCATCCCGTTTATGGAAAACAGCCAGCCTGTTGCGCCGGTCAGCACCACGAACACAATCAAAAAAACCATGGGAATCATAGCCCCAATAATTTTTACCGGGCTTTCCAGCCAATTGCTGTTTATTGCCCTTTGGGCGTACACAAACCAAACCCCGGCCACGCAAGCCTGTGAAATGAAATAAATTTCGTTCACCATATAGGAGATACTGATCATATAAGCCCCGTCCTGGGTATACAGGGAAGCGATTCTGGTGAGCATATCGCTGATGCAGATGATGATGCTGCAAATAATCAGCCAGCGGAACAGCTTGGTCTGCTTACGCATATCAATCTGAAGATTAATAAAAACCAAAAGAACGCCCTGCACCAAGCAAGCAAAAATAAGGATGAAAATATAGAGTGAATCCTCCAACAGCACTTTTCATCCCTCCCTCAACACAAAAGTAACTAATATTCCGCCGGTTATTTTCCATCCGAACGCAATAGCATCAACTAATAATATACATTATACAAGAGATTATACATTTTTGCAAGCAAAAAGCACCGATTTTTGAGCACAAATCGGTGCTTTTCCTTATTTATTGCATTGCTTTCTTCAAATATTGATTACTTGCCCACAACTTCCTTGGCAGCCTTCACCACGTTTTCCACAGTGAAGCCAAATTCCTTGAACAGGATGCCGGCAGGAGCGGAAGCACCGTAATGGTCAATGCCCAGAACCTTGCCATCCAAGCCTACAAAGCGATACCAAGGCATGGTGCATCCGGCTTCCATGGCCACACGGGCACGCACGGCAGAAGGAATGACACTTTCCTGATATTCTGCGGACTGGGCAAGGAACAGCTTCATGCAAGGCATGGAGATAACACGGGCATCAATGCCGTCCTTCTTGAGTTCAGCCTGTGCGCCCATCACCTGTTCCACTTCGGAACCGGAGGCCATCAGCAGCACGTCCGGGGTTTCCTTTTCGCTGTCGGAAATCACATAGCCGCCCTTCATGGCAGCGCAGCCGCTGTTTTCATACTGGGGCAGGTTCTGACGGGTGAGCACCAAAGCGGTGGGCAGACCGGCGGTGAGGGCCGTCAGCCAAGCAGCGGTGGTTTCCTTGCCGTCGGCAGGACGCAGCACCAGCAGGTCCGGCGTAGCACGCAGGCCGGCCAGGTGTTCGATGGGCTCATGGGTGGCACCGTCTTCGCCAACGCCGATGGAGTCATGGGTCAGCACATAGGTGACGGGCAGCTTCATGATGGCGCTCATGCGCATGGAATGCTTCATATAATCGCTGAATACGAAGAACGTACCGCAGAAGACGCGCAGACCACCGTGCAGGGCGATGGCGTTGCAGATGGCAGCCATGGCGTGTTCACGCACACCAAAGTGCATGTTGCGGCCGGCACGGTTTTCTGCGCTGTAATCGCCGCCTTCTTTGATGTAGGTGAGGTTGGAGGGGGCAAGGTCAGCACTGCCGCCAACCAGGTTGGGCAAAAGCTTGGCAAGCCGATTGATCATCTGGCCAGAGGTAGCACGGGTGGCAATCTTGCCTTCCCACTGCCACAGCTCATCGTTCATGACCACATCTTCAGGCAGCTCTTCAGTATGCCACAGATCCCATTCTTCTTTCAGTTCGGGATACTGCTTGCAGTAAGCGGCAAACATTTCGTTCCATTCGCTTTCCGCCACTTCGTTCTTCTTCATGAGGCTCTGAATGTATTCATACACTTCAGGCAGCACATAGAAGCTTTCTTCGGGCATGCCAAGGTTCTTCTTGGTGGCCAGCACGTTTTCTTCGCCCAGGGGGGAGCCGTGGGAGGATTCCTTGCCTTCCTTGGCAGGGCAGCCGAAGCCGATCTTGGTGGGGCAGATGATGAGGGTGGGATGCTTTTCGTCCTTCTTGGCTTCTTCCAAAGCGTTCAGCACCTGTTCGGGATCGTTGCCGTCCGTCAGGCGGATCACCTGCCAGCCGTAAGCTTCAAAGCGCAGGCCCACATTTTCACGGAAAGCGATGTCGGTATCGCCTTCGATGGAGATTTCGTTGTCGTCATAGAGCAGGGTCAGCTTGCCCAGTTCCAGCGTGCCGGCCAGAGAAGCCGCTTCGCCGGAGATGCCTTCCATCAGGCAGCCGTCACCGCAGAAAGCATAGGTGCGATGGTCTACCACGGGGAAGCCGGGCTTATTGAACTTGGCAGCCATCATGGTTTCGGCAATGGCGAAACCAACCGCATTGGCAACACCCTGACCCAGAGGGCCGGTGGTGGTTTCGATGCCCACGGTGTGGCGATATTCGGGATGGCCGGGGGTCTTGCTGCCCCACTGACGGAACTGCTTGAGGTCGTCCATTTCCAGGCCGTAGCCGGTGAGATGGAGCATGGTATACATCAAAGCACTGGCATGGCCGGAGGACAAAACAAACCGGTCACGGTTCTTCCAGTTAGGATTCTTGGGGTTATGCTGCATTTTTTCCATCCACAGGGCGTAAGCCATGGCAGCCATGCCCATGGGGGCACCGGGGTGACCGCTGTTAGCCTTCTGTACGGTGTCGGCAGCCAGAACGCGGATGGTGTTCACTGTCTTCTGACGGATATCCATGTTAGGTGTCCTCCTCTTACTGTGCAATGTAATTTTTCAGATTACCAAAGTCGATACCCTCGGCGTTTTCCAGCACTTTATATAAAGCACTCGCCATATATTTCACGCCGCCTTCCACATCGCTTTCGATGTTCAGGGGCAGAACCGGGTCATGAACGGAAAGGCGAAGCAGGAACCAGCCGTTATCCATTTCGCCGTCCAGGTCAAAGCTGATGCGCACGCCTTCCCGGTTATCGGGGGCAATGTGCCAGCCGGGCGCAAACGCCGCATATTCCATCACCTTTTCGATGGCCGCCCGGCCAATGGGACGGAAATCGGCTTCGGTGATGTTCAGGCGGATTTCCACGCTTTCCTTGGGCTCTTTCAGGCCCTCCAGCATGTCGGAAAGGCTCTTGCCTTCCTGCTTGAGGCGCATGGCCTCGCAGATCAGCACCGTCACCAGATACATGCCGTCGTCCAGGAAGTGGTTTTCCCGCAGTGCCGCATGGCCGCTGGTTTCGATGGCCAAGGGGCAGTCAATCCCGGCTTCGTTGAGGCGCACAGCCTCGTCAATTACGTTACGGTAGCCTCTCTTATAGCGGTAATGCACGCCGCCCCATTCCATGATGAACCGAGCCAAGCCGGAAGAAGTAACAGAGTCCGTCACAATCGTCGCCCCGGCTTTTTTGTCCAGCAGAATGGCGGAAATCAGGGCGATCAGGCGGTTGCGGTTGATTTCCTTGCCGGTGGCATCCACGATAGCGGCGCGGTCACAGTCCGCATCGAAAATCACGCCAAGGTCCGCCCCGGCCTTCACCACAGCACCGCTCACGGCCTGCATGGCTTCGGCATTTTCGGGGTTCGGCACATGATTGGGGAAACGGCCATCCGGCTCTAAGAACTGGCTGCCTTCCACCCACGCACCCATATCTTCCAGCAGGTTCGCATAGAATCCGCCGGCACCGTTCCCGGCATCCACCACCACATGCAAGCCCAGCAGCGGCTTTGCCACATCGGTGTCCAGACCCTTTTGCACACGCTGCTTCAAAAGGTCACAGTATACGGGCAAAAACTCCCGCTTCTGGATGGGGTCACAGCCGCCAAGCAGGGGCAGTTCGCTCTCGGCGATGGTGAGGATAGCGTCCAGATCCTTGCTGTCAATGCCGCCGGATTTGGTGAAAAACTTGAGGCCGTTACGGTCAAAGGGGTGATGGCTGGCGGTAATCATAATGGAACCGTCACATTCAAACCCTTCCGTAATCAGGCTCATAAACATGGCAGGAGTGGTACACAGGCCATAGCATTCCACCCGTGCACCGGCTTGCTGACAACCTTCCGCACAGGCATCCAGCAGCATTTCGCCCGTCAGACGGCTGTCCCGGCCAAGGGCCACACGGGGGTTATCCACGCCTCTCTGGCGCAGCCATTCCACGAACGCTCCGCCAATCCGGCTGGCCGCAGCCGCCGTCAGCGTTGCATTTTCGCCCAGTGCTTTTCCCCGCACGTCCGTGCCGCTTTTGAGTGCACGCAAGTTCGTCATACCTTCCCTCCTGATTCTTCATCCATTTGGTTCATAGCTTCGTCCACACAGCCTTGCAGCATCTTATACACCGGCATCAGCCTTGCAAAATCCCCATACACCCTGTCGGCGATATTGGGCAGAAAGGCATCCGTCACATGCAGATGATTGCGGCTGATATAGATGTCCCGTTTGAGATACAGAGGCTTCAAAACCTCCGGGATGTTTTCCGGCACCGGCATTTTTTTCCATTCGTTGCCGCCGATGGAGAAATCGTTTTTATGCAGCATTTTCACCATCCGCAGATAGTCTTCCGGCCGTGCCTGCATTTTGCGGCGCATCACGTCCATCATGGGCCGGTTTTCGCCCCATGTGCCCAGCCCCCAGCTGATAAACTCCGGCCCCAGTTCAAACCAGAAATTGGGCATGCCGTCCTTATCCGTTGCGGCCTTATGAAAAATAAGCCACAAATGATCCCGGTAAGGGGATTTATCTCTGGAAAAGCGGATATCCCGGTTGATCCGGCTCAGGCACTTATGGGGACGGATTTCCAAATCCTCATCCAGCTTTTGCAGCCTGCCCCCCACATCGTCAATAAACGCATAGAAGGGCTCCCGAACCGTTTTGATATAACGCTCCCTGTTTTCATCCATGAAGGCTTTGCTATTGTGAAAACGCAAATCCAGAAAAAACTGGATGGTCTCCTTTTTGAAGCCTGTGAACACTTGGGAAGCTCCCCTTTCTCAAACCTATACAGATATATTATAATCCATTCCGCCCCATAATTCAAGCGCATTTATGCGCAAAATGACCCCTCTTTCTCTTATAATTCTCCGCAAAAAACGGGCTGCTCCGTAATGGAAACAGCCCGTTTTCTTTATTCGCAATTTTTGCGTTTATTCGATGCCCGTCACCTGAAAGCCCAGCTCTTCAATGGCTTCGGTGATGGCTTCCTTGTCGGCGATTCCTTCCACGGTGCAAATCTTCTTTTCCAAGTCCACCACGGCCTTTTCTGCACCCAGATCGAACATAGCGTTTTCCACCTTACCAGCGCATCGGATGCAGTGCATCCCTTCCACATGAATAGTCATTTTGGTTTTCCTCCTTTATTGTTTCAGAAATTAAACAGCGTCACCTGATTGGTTTCCGCCATATCTTTCAGGCAGCCATGCTCCCTCAGCATATCACACACGGACTGGGAAACATGCGCCCGGTTCTTGAAATCCTCCACGGAAATGAAGGGCGTGCTTCTTGCGTCCACAATGCCCTGCGCCGCACTTTCACCAAGGCCGCCAAGGGCTGTGAAGGGCACACGCAAGCCCTTTTCCCCTTCGGGAATGAAGTTTTTCACATCGCTCTTATAAAGATCCGCCGGCAGGAAATAATACCCTCTGGCCATCATTTCCAATACCAGTTCCATGGCCGTGATTTCGTCTTTTTCCTTGGCCGTCAGCTTCTTTTCCGCATCCCGGTCATAGGCATCCTGCAGTTTGGCACGAAGCTGCTCAATGGGCAGGATCATGGTGGTGGCATCAAAGCCGTCGCCGCGGATGGTGAAATATGCCGCATAATAGGCCTGCGGATAATACACCTTATACCACGCAACCCGCAACGCCATCGTCACATAGGCCACAGCATGCCCTTTGGGGAACATGTATTTGATCTTCCGGCAGCTGTCCTCAAACCACTGGGGCACGTTATGCTCGTGCATGGCGTCCGCCATTTCGGGGCGAAGTCCCTTGCCCTTGCGCACGTTTTCCATGGTGTCAAAGGCCATTTTCGCCGGGACGCCCATTTCCATCAGCTGGTTCATGATATCGTCACGGGTGCACAGGCACTGGGAAAGGGGTGCAATGCCCTGGTCAATCAAATCCTTGGCGTTGCCCAGCCATACGTCCGTTCCATGGGACAGCCCGGAAATGCGGATCAGTTCCTGCATGGTGGTGGGATGGGTGTCTTCCAGCATCTGCCGCACAAAGCTTGTGCCAAATTCCGGCACGCCGAAAGTGCCCGTGTTACAGCCGATGTCTTTAGGCGTAACCCCCAAGGCCTTGGGAGAAGAGAACAGGCTCATCACCTGCTTATCGTCCAAGGGAATATCCTTGAAATTGATGCCCGTCAATTCTTCCAGCATGTGCATCATGGTCGGGTCGTCGTGACCCAGAATATCCAGCTTTACCAAGATATCGTGCATGGAACCGAAGTCATAGTGCGTGGTGACGAAGGTGCTGTTCAAATCGTCCGCCGGATGCTGCACCGCCGTAAACTGGCAGATGTCATAGGCCTTGGGCAGAACCACCATGCCGCCGGGGTGCTGGCCTGTGGTACGCTTGACCCCCACGCAGCCTGCCGCCAAACGTTCTTTTTCCGCATCGGGTAGGGTCATGTTTCTTTCTTCCAAGTATTTCAGCACATAGCCATAGGCCGTTTTTTCCGCCAGCGTACCAATCGTACCAGCCCGGAAAACAAAGCCTTCGCCGAACAATTCTTCCACATATTTATGGGCAATGGGCTGATATTCGCCGGAGAAATTCAGGTCAATATCCGGCACCTTATCCCCCTTGAACCCAAGGAACACTTCAAAGGGAATATCAAAGCCGTCCTTAATCAGCGGCTTTCCGCAGTCCGGGCAGAGGGCATCCGGCAAGTCCACGCCGATGGTATAGCCCTTGGGGATATCGAAAGTGGCCTTCCGGCAATGCTCGCAGCGGTAATGGGGCGGCAGGGCGTTCACTTCCGTGATGTTGCACATGAACGCAACCAAGGAAGACCCCACGCTCCCCCGGCTGCCCACCAGATACCCATCGGAAAGGGACTTGGTCACCAGTTTATTGGCGATGGAATAAAGCGTGGCATAACCGTAGCCGATGATGGATTTGAGTTCTTTTTCGATGCGTGCTTCCACGATCTCCGGCAGCACATCGCCGTAGAGGGCGTGGGCTTTGTTCCACGTCATGGAGCGGATATCTTCTTCCGCCGTCTCCCAGTAGGGAGAGAAGGTGGTTTTCCCTTCTGGGTGGGGCGGGAACAGGGAAACTTGCCCCACCTTTTCCGCAATCATCCGGGGGTTATCAATCACCACTTCCCTGGCTTTCTTTTCGCCAAGGTAAGCAAATTCCTGTAGCATTTCATTGGTGGTTTTGAAGTACAGCGGCGGCTGATAATCCGCATCGGAATAGCCCTGCCCGGCCTGCAAAATGGCCCGGAACTGGGCATCCTTGGGGTCGAGGAAATGCACGTCGCCTGTGGCCACCACGGGGATGCCCAGCTTTTCGCCAAGGCGCACAATGCGGCGGTTATATTCCCGGAGGGCTTCCTCATCCTGCACCCTGCCCTCACGCAGAAGGAAAGCGTTATTGCCGATGGGCTGGATTTCCAGATAATCGTAAAACCGTGCAATCTTCCCCAGCTTTTCATCGCTGGCCCCATCCACCATGGCACTGAACAGCTCACCCGATTCGCAGGCAGAGCCCACAATCAGCCCTTTTCTGTATTTCTGAATCACCGAACGGGGCATATGCGGCCTGCGCCGGAAATAATGGAGATGCCCTTCGGAAATGAGGTGGTTTAAGTTGGTCATGCCGTCCTGGGTGGCCGCCAGCAGGATGATATGCCAGCTGTTCCCCAGCGTGCAGTTTTCGCCGATGCCGTTGAGGTCAAAGAGGGTTTCCGCCCCTGCCTTTTTCGCTTCATCCAGCATCCGGGCAAGGCACTGCGCCGTGGCGGCGGCGTCGTTCACCGCCCGGTGGGCATCCTTCAGGGAAACGCCCAGCCGCTTGCACACGCTGCCAAGGCGATGGCTCTTGAGGTCGGGATACAGCTTTCTAGACAGGGTCAACGTATCCAGCCGGGGGGCGGTATAATCAATCCCCTGCCGCTTCAATTCGCTTTCCAGAATGGCACAGTCAAATTTGGCGTTATGGGCAGCAATGGGACAGCCGTCCATGAATTTGAGCAGCTGGGGCACCGCCACTTCCGCCGTGGGGGCATCCCGAAGCATCTGGTCGGTAATATGGGTGATTTCCACAATTTTCGGCGGCAGCACGCAGCCGGGGTTCACCAGCATCCCAAAGCTGTCCACCACCTGCCCGTTCCAAAGCTTCACCGCACCGATTTCAATGATACGGTCTTTTTGCGTATTGAGGCCAGTGGTTTCAAAGTCCAGCACAATGATGGGGGTATCCAAGGGCAAATCCTTTTCCCCTTCCACCACCCGATCATCATCCGTCAGATACCCTTCCACGCCGGGAATCAGCTTGATGCCGTTTTTCTTGGCCGCCCCGAAGGCTTCGGGGAAGGCCTGCGCCACACCGTGATCCGTTACCGCAATGGCCGGGTGCCCCCACTGGGCCGCCCGTGCAATCAAATCGGAAGCGGAGGAAACGGCATCCATATTGCTCATTTGAGTATGAAGATGCAATTCAACCCGCTTTTCTTCGGCGGTGTCCTGCCGCTTTTCCAAGGGAATTTTGGTGATATCCCGGGCCATGACCACCGTTTCATGGGAGAATTTGTCGTACTGGGCTTCGCCCCGAACCATCACACCCATACCCTTTTTGATGGCAGAAATCACCTTCTGCACCTTTTCCCGCTCTTCATCGGTGATAGGGGGCGGCGGCGCATCGTCATTTTTTTGCATGCGAGGGCGATAGCGCAAAAACATCTTGCAGCGGATGGTGGAAGTATAGTCCGTCACCATGAAGGTGAGCAGCTCCATTTCGCCGCCGGAAATGGACTTTGTTTCCACACCCAGCACTTCCCCTGCAATCACCACAAGGCCGCTGTCATCCCGCAGTTCTTTGATATCCACCGGCTTTTCGCCAATGGCACGGCCGGCAATGCGGTTGTTTTCTTCCTTGGGCTTTTCCTGCTTTTTCTGGGCGGCCATGGCGGCAATTTCTTCGTATCGTTCCGCTCTTTCTGCGGCCACCCTGTCCTGCTCTGCCCTTTCTTCCTTCAGCCGGTTCAGCCGTCTTTCCTCATCGCCGCTCACCCGAAGCACCACTTCCGTGTCCAACCGGAACACATCATGAATAGCCTGTGCCAGCAATTCCCGGCAATGCTGCTTTTCCAGATATTGCAGAGAAAATTCATCAGGCATATCCAGATACACCTTGCCGTTGCCCGGCATCCAGCACATATCCACTTCCCAGCTGGCCACCGCCGGAAAATTGCGCATCAGAAAATGATTCAGCGGTGCCGCATATTTTTCCGGCTGCTGCATGAAGCTGATGGCAAGGGAAGGGCTGGCCACACGCAGGGAAAATTTCAGCTGCGGAAAGGCATTGGCAATCACTTTTTTCATGGCAAAAAAGCCTTTTTCCCCGATCAGCACATCGCTCAAAAAGGAAAAATGCGCCTTATTTTCGCTTTTCACATAGCGCACCCGTTCCACTGCCAGCTTGTTTTCCGTTTCCGGCAAAGCCTGATAAATGGAACGGAGCAGTTCATCATACGTCATGCAAAAACTCCCGTACCGCTTTGACCATGGCCTCGGAAAGATCCCCGGTCAATTTATCCACATATTTCCCCCTGATGAACAGGGCACCGCAATCCTTGCCGCCGCAAAGGGCGATATCCGCATCTCTGGCTTCGCCGGGGCCATTCACCACGCACCCCATCACTGCCACCGTCACGGGCTTGTCCAAATCCTTAAATTCCGCTTCCATCCGGGAGGCGATTCCGGCTACGTCAATCTGCGTGCGGCCGCAGGTGGGGCAGGAAACAAAGCGGATGCCGCTGCGCAGCCCCAGCGCACGCAGGATGGAAAGGGCGGCTCCCGGCTCATGCAAGGGATCGCCCGTCAGGGAAACACGCACCGTGTCCCCAATGCCGTCCAACAAAAGCGAGCCAATGCCAATAGCACTTTTCACCGTGCCCTGGCCGGGCAGCCCGGCTTCCGTCACGCCAAGGTGCAACGGATAATCGCATTTTTCCGCCATCAGCCGATAAGCTTTCACCGTCAGCGGCACATCGCTGGCCTTCAGGGAAATGACGATATCATAAAACCCTTCGTTTTCCAGAAGCTGAATATGCCGCAACGCGCTTTCCACCATGCCCTCCGGGGTGGCACCGCCGTATTTTTCCACAATTTCCTTTTCCAGGGAACCGGCATTCACGCCGATGCGGATGGGCACATGGTGCATCTTGGCGCAGTCCACAACCCGCTTCACCTTCTCGGCACTGCCGATATTGCCGGGGTTGATGCGCAGCTTATGAATGCCGTTTTCCATGGAAGCGATGGCCAGCGTATGATCGAAATGAATATCCGCAACCAGCGGCACCGGGCTTTGATCCACAAGCGTTCTCACCGCCCCGGCGCAAGCCCTGTCATACACTGAAACACGCACCAGATCACACCCGGCCATGCTGAGGGCTTTGATCTGCTCCAGCGTAGCAAACACGTCCCGCGTATCTGTATTGGTCATGGACTGAATGGACACCCCGGCACCGCCGCCAATGGCCACATTGCCTGCCATTACCTGTCTTGTCTTCCGCATGGATTACATCCCCTCTTATCTGATTATCTTAAACACATCCTGCATGGTGATAAAAATCATAAACCCAAGCAGTAACAAATAGCCGCCCATATGGATATAGGCTTCGATTTTCCTTGGCACCGGCTTTCTGAAAATGCCCTCGATAACCAGAAAAACAAGCCGGCTGCCGTCCAGCCCCGGAATGGGCAGGAGATTGAAAAGCCCCAGATTGACAGAAATCAGAATCAACAAATCCAGATAAGTAACAAAGCCGTTTTCCTTTGTTTCTTCGGCAATCAGCTGCACAATGCCTACCGGGCCGGAGGACTCCTTCAAGCCCTCACCTGTTTTGAATAATTGCAGCAGCCCCTTCATAATGGCCGTGCCTCTTCGGATACACAAATCCGTTCCCAGCTTCACTGCCTCAAATATCGTCACCGGCTGCATATCGGGCGTATACTGGGTCAGCATAGTGATGCCGATCATCATCCGGTCTTCTGCTTCTCTGTAAGCAGGCGTTAGGGAGAAAGAAGCCTGCTTCCCTTCCCTTTCCACCGTCACTTGCAAGGGTGCATCGCCTTCTCGGAAGCTTTCAATGGCGAAGGATGCCAGTGGCATTCTTTCTTCTGTCACGCCCTTCACATCCTGCCCGTTCACAGAGAGGATCATATCCCCTGCCTGCAAGCCACCCATTTCCGCCGGGCTTCCCGGCTCCACCGATTGCACCACGCAATAGCCGTATTCGCCGCCTCTATCTGCGCCAACGACGGTATAAATGCCAATCGCCACCACCAACGCCAGCACGAAGTTCATCACAGGGCCCATGAGAATGGTGATCAGCCGCTTCCACACGGCAAAATTATTCAGGTTCCGTTCATCGTTTTTTTCTTTTTCTTGAGTGTCATCTTCCCCATAAAACATGCAATAGCCACCCATGGGAATCAGGCGAATAAAAAACTTGGTTTCGTGCTTTTTGCTGTTCCATTTAGCCAGCTGCGGCCCAAAGCCGATGGCAAATTCCTTCACCGGGATGCCCGTCAACCGGGCGGCAAAGAAATGGCCGGCCTCATGCACCATCACCATAATGCCCAGCAGCAAAATAGCCGCCAACACATAAAAAATCGTCATATATCCTCCGAGAAAAATGAAAATTTACAGCTGCAAGAACGTCTTTGCGGCCTGCCGCGCCACGCCGTCCGCATATTCGATTTCTTCCAGGTTTTGAGCCGGAAGATGCCCATACTGCTGCAGGGCGGCATCCACCGTTTCATAAATCTGGCCGAACATAATCCGGCGGTTCAAAAAGGCATACACCGCCTCTTCATTGGCGGCGTTCAACACGCAAGCCGCTGCACCGCCCGTCTTCAGCACCTGATATGCCATACGGATAGCCGGGAATTTTTCCATATCCGGCTTTTCAAAGGTGAGGCTGCCGCTTTGGAACAAGTCCAGCTTTTTCGCCCCGGTTTCCAAACGTTCGGGATGGCTCATGGCGTAGAGGATGGGCACCCGCATATCTGGCACGCCCAGCTGCGCCAGCACCGCCCCATCCTGAAATTCCACCGCCGAATGGACGATGCTCTGGGGGTGCACCAGCACCTGAATCTGCTCCGGCTCCGCATCAAAAAGCCATTTGGCTTCGATGATTTCCAACGCTTTATTGAACATGGAAGCGGAATCCACCGTGATTTTTGCGCCCATATTCCATGTGGGATGGCCAAGGGCTTCCTCCACCGTGGCCTTGCGCATTCTTTCCTTTTCCCATGTGCGGAAAGGGCCGCCAGATGCTGTCAGCAAAATGCGGCTGTAGCGATTAGGACCGGCCGCCTCCAAGCACTGGAAAATGGCACTGTGTTCGCTGTCTACCGGCAGCAGCACCTTTTCGCCGTTCTTGCTCTCGCAGGCTTTCATCACCATTTCGCCGCCGCAAACCAGCGTTTCCTTATTGGCAAGCAAAATCCTCTTGCCAGCCTTCCTTGCCGCCATCACGGCACGAAGCCCCGCTGCGCCCACCACGGAAGCCAGCACATCCGTGCCTTCCGCCTCTTTCGCCACCTTTTCCAAGGCATCCTTGCCAAAGAAGAAGCGGCAGAAAGAAAGATCCTCCGGCACATCTACCTTTTCCCCGGTCAGTGCTGCCATTTGGGGGCGCAGGGCACGCACCTGTTCAAACAAAACAGAAGCCTGATGATGAGCCGTCAGGGCTGTTACGTAAAACTTATCGGGATGGCGCAAAATCACGTCCACCGCTTGCTTGCCAATGGATCCTGTGCTGCCTAAAATGGCTATTCCTCGCATGATAATTCCTTTCTCATAGACGGCAAAAGGAACCGCCGGTGCTTTCCTCCGCACGATTCCTCTGTATCAGTATTATCCGGCCATCATAAATAAATTCAGATACACATAAACCACCACCGTGGCCCAGTATACGCTGTCCAGCCTGTCCATCATGCCCCCATGGCCGGGGAAGATGGAGCCAAAATCCTTCACGCCGCAATGCCGCTTGATCAGCGATGCAAACAAATCGCCAACCTGCCCGGCCAGGCCGCACACCAGCCCCAGCAGCACAAAATGCCACAGGGGGGGCATGGCCCCGAACAGATTGCCAATGCCGCACATCAGCATGGCAAACAGCATGCTGCCAACCAGCCCTGCTGCTGCGCCTTCCCGGCTCTTATTGGGGCTCACCGCCGGGCACAATTTATGCTTGCCGTATTTGCTGCCGATGAAATAGGCTGCCGTATCTCCGGCCAAGGGAATGCCGAAGGCCAGAAGGATCAGGATAATCCGATGCAGCCTGCTTTCCACATTATGCAGCCCCAGCATGCACATGGCCGGCAGCAGCACGCAAATCAGCGGCATCACCGACAAAAGAATGTCTTCCAGCTTCGGCTCTTTCCGAAACAGCACCACCGTAGCCGTCAGCATACAGGAGGAGCCCACCAGCGGCATCAGATACATCACACTGCCGCCCACGCCCTCAATATTCACATTGAACAAAATCAGCGAGGCCGCCACGCACAGCCAGCCCGGCCATTGCACAGGCCGATGCCCGGCCACCTTCAAGCAACGATACACTTCAAACATAGCGCAGCAGATGGTGGCCATAAAAATGCTGCTGAACACCCATCCGCCAAAGGCCAATGCCACTGCCAGCAATGCGGCCAGGCACAGGCCGGTAATAATCCGCGTCATAAATTATCTACCTCCAAAGCGGCGTTCCCTGTTACCAAAGGCGTGCAACGCTTGGTGATAATGGGTCAAATCAAAATCCGGCCACAATACCGTGGGAAACATAAACTCCGCATACGCACACTGATACAGCAAAAAATTGCTCAATCTCATTTCGCCGCTGGTGCGGATGAGCAAATCCACATCCGGCAAATCTTTCGTATACAGGGCTTTGGCGACGGTTTCTTCGTCAATCTCTTCAGCCTTCATTTCGCCGGACGTAACCATTCCGGCTAGCACCTGCACCGCCCGGACGATCTCTGCCCTGCCGCCGTAATTGATGGCAATGTTCAATTTCAGCCCGGTGTTTTTTGCGGTTCTGTTTTCTGCGTTTACCAGTGCCTGCCTCTGCTTTTCGGGCAGGCCATCCTTATCCCCCAGAATGCGAATACAGACGTTTTTTTCGTCCAATTCGTCAATTTCGGAAAAGAAAAACTCCAGCATCAAAGCCATCAATGCTTCCACTTCCTGGGGGTCCCGCTTCCAATTTTCCGTGGAAAAAGCGTACAGGGACAAAGCCTCGATCCCCAGATCGCTGCTTTCCCTGATGATGCTGCGCAGTGCCTCCACACCCTGCCGGTGCCCCAACGCCACTTTCAGCTTATGTTGTTTCGCCCAGCGGCCGTTGCCATCCATAATGATAGCCACATGCCGGGGAAGCTTTGCAAATTCGCTCATAACGCTCGCTCCTTTTGGGGAAGCCCCACGGGAAAGCGAGCCGCCACCCATTCATCCTTGCGAACGGCAATGATATGCCATACGCCGTCCTTTATGGGGGCAGCACCGGCTTTGGCAGGGGCGCAGGTTTCGGTGATTTTAATGCCCATTTCCTGCGCCCTGTGCCTGAGCGTTTCATTCAAGGGCTTGCCGAGTATATTTTCCGTCATCAGACAGACATAATCTCCTTTTCCTTTTCAGCGGCGATCTTATCCACGTCCTTGATCTGGGCGTCGGTGATCTTCTGCAGTTCATCTTCTGCCTTGCGCTGATCGTCTTCGGTAATCTGGGAATCCTTCTTGAGCTTCTTGAACTGTTCCATGGCATCCCGGCGGGAGTTACGCATGGCTACTTTAGCTTCTTCTGCGCCCTTGCGAACCACTTTGGTCAGTTCCTTGCGGCGTTCTTCGTTCAGCTCCGGCACCACCAGACGGATCACTTTCCCGTCATTGGAGGGGTTCATGCCCAGATCGCTCTTCTGGATGGCCTTTTCCACCAGCGGAATGGCCTTGGGATCCCACAGAGAGATGGTCAGCAGCCGGGGTTCGGGGCTGTTGATATTGCCCATCTGCTTAAGGGGCGTATTGCTTCCGTAATAGTCCACCATAATCTTGTCCAGAATCTGGGGATTGGCACGGCCGGCACGAAGGGACAGCATATCCTTCTGGTAGAAATCCTTGGTTTTTTCCATTTTTTCTTTGGCAGCAGTAATAACAGCACGATACATGTTTCATTCCTCCTAACGCTCAATTCCTGTCTTTGTCTATTTTACTATTTTTTTGAGCTTTCGTCAATCATGGGATGCACCGAAATAATCCCGGTCAAAATGCACAACGCAACGGTATCGGGCGTCCATGGTGGTGGCATGGGCCTGAATGCCGGAGAGCAACCCTTCCGTGTTCTTTACGGAAGAGGGCAGCAACACGTCAAACAAAAGATTGATGTTTTTATCCCCCGGCACCCTGCGGAAATCATGCAGCTGCAAAGGGGGCGTGAGGGACGCAAGATAGGCCACCATATCCGCTTTTGCCTGCTCCGTCTTTTCATCCCCGGAAACCACAGGATCCATATGAATACAGATGGGCAGATGCAGCTTTTCCGCCAGTTCCCTTTCGGCCGTGTCAATCACCTCATGGGTCGCCACCAAATCGCAATCAGCACTGACTTCCGCATGAATGGATGCCATGGAACGGCCGGGGCCGTAATCATGAATCACCAGATCATGCACCCCCAGAATACCGGGATAATTTGTCAGCATGTTAACAATTTTGTGGCCCAATTCCACATCCGGCTTGCCGCCAAGCAGGCGATTCACCGTATCGGATAGCACCTCCCACGCCGCCTTCAGCACAAGCAACGCCACCAACACGCCGGCATATCCGTCCAGCGGCCAGCCGGATATATGGGAAATGAGGGAAGCAATCGTAATCACCGAAGTGGAAACAGCATCCCCCAGGGAATCCTTGGACGCCGCCAGCAGCGTCGGGTTATCTGTCATTTTTCCCAGCTTCTTATAAAAGACACTCATCCAGCCTTTCACAATCACGCCAACCATCAAAAGCACAAAGGTGAGGATGGAAAAGGCGGAGGCCTTCCCGGCAATGATGCTCTCCACGCCGGATTTAATCAATTCCAGCCCGAAAAAGGCAATCAGTACGCCCACCACAAGCGCACCCAGATACTCAATACGGCCATGGCCGAAGGGGTGATCTTCATCCTGGGGCTTTTGCGCCATGCGCACAGAAATTAACGACACCAGGCTGGCTCCGGCATCAGAGAGGTTATTCACGCCGTCTGCCGTGATGGCAACAGAGCCCATCACAAAGCCCAGCAGCATCTTCATCAGGCTCAATACAATATTCAACATCAGCCCCACGAAGAATCCCAACGTGCCGATTTTCTTGCGCATATCCTGATCCGCAATCACTGCAAGGGACTGTGTGCCATTTGCCCTTTGCGCTTTATCGAAAGCAAATCTCTTCAGCAATGCCTCCGTTATCATAAAATCACCCGCTTCCAATGTTCCGGCACAGCCCGGCCGAGCAGCCTTTCTGCCTTCAAAATATCACCCTCCTGCAAGGCCTTCCGGATGGCCGTGCTGGAAACCTTTTCGCCGTCCAGGCAAAAGGCAGCTACTTTTTCAAAGCCCATATTTTCCCTGCGGCACATAGCGGAAAGAGCTTCTGTATCCCATGCTCCTTTATAGCCAAAGCGATGGTCTTCGCCGCAAATCACATACCGGGCACCAATCTCCCGGCAAATGACCTTTTCAAAAAAATCTTCTCCCGACATTTGACGCATGCTTTCATCAAATACCGTTATATGCACATGGTGAGCACCCCAGTCCAACAAAAGCTGCTTTCTTTCTTCCAAAGTGGTCAAAGCTTGCTTGAAGGGGGAGCGGTCAAAGGTATGCACGCACAGGGGCAGGCCATTTTCCTTGGCTGCTTTCAGCCCGACACGGAGCAATGCCTGATGACCCAAATGCAGCCCGTCAAAAAAGCCAAGGCATAATACGCAGTCCTTTTCTTGCACCTGTGTTTCCTCCTTTCATCATCAGCTCACGGTTTTTCTTTTCTTTCTGATTCTTGATATTTTATCATATTTTTTCCATTCCTGCAACGCAAAGAAAAAAACCGGGATACACCCGGTTCCGGAATGAAAAACAAATTTTACAGATAATCGCCGATGGTGCCAAGATGCTTTCCTAAGCTATGATAATCCCCGGAATAAATGACAGGATTCAGCTTTATCAAATCAAGGCTGCTTCCTTCGCCCTCATAGGCTACATTTTCATCCACGCTCACATTTTCCGCAGCGCAGAAGAACGTTTCGCTTTCCCCTGTTACCACGCTTTTCACCACCTGCAATTCATACACAAAGGGGCTTTCGTCCAGCGTGGGCACATCCAGCTTTTCCCCTTTTGATACGGCATAAGGCACGGCGTTTTTCTGCCCGGCATGGCCGGAAACACTGCCCAGATAATCCGCCAGCGGTAGCATGGGCACGCTTACCAGATTGGCAGATAATTTGCCTTCCCTTTGCACGTTTTTCTTCGTTTTCTTGCCGCCGTACATGCTGATAACAATCAGCGGCCTTTCTCCGTCATCCATAACGGACAGCCATGTGATGGGAGCAAAATTGGCCTTGCCCTCTTCGTCATAAGTGCCGATTAAAAACATAGGCTGCACGCACATGGAATGGTTTCCCGGCCGATTGCTTCTTTTCATTGTTTTCCCCTCACTTATATTGAATTTCATCCGCCTGCAAGCGGAACAAAATCAGCTCTTTCCGTGCCGTTCCGGCATATTCCTGCCCGATCATGGGATAAATATTTTCCATTTCCTCCATGGCTGCCGATGATGTTTCGGGCAGCATTTTTCCGCTGATGCGGATCCATTTGCGCAAATCCATATGATACGCCGCTATGGAAACCGCAGGTGTTTCCATCAATTCCCGGTACACCTGCTTGCGCTTATCGGTGGCAATGAGGATGGCGTTCTCATAAGCCCCAATCATCCCCATCGGTCGCTGATTAGGCATTCCATCCTTCAATGTGGCTAAAAAGAAAAAGCCGCAGGCGCGAATGAACCGCACCGCCTCCTCGGCAGAAATGACGCCGTTTTCGCCTTCTGGCCGCTGCCTGTCCCCGATCAGAAGATAATCAATGCTGCAATCAAACAGCCGGCTCAAGCGAATCAGCTTTTCCGTTTCGGGAAAGGCCGCATCCATTTCCCATCTGGAGACCGATTGCCGGGAAACGTCCAGCATTTCGGCCAGCTGCTCCTGGGTCCAGTTCTTTTCTTTGCGGCAGGCTGCCAATTTTTCTCCTGTGGTCATTTTTTCTTCCCTCCCGTTTTTATTGTAAGCCAAAGAACGCAAAAAGGAAACCCATTTTCCATTGCCTTGTGCAAAGTTCAAAGTGCTTTATTTTAATTAATTTCTTTTAATCGAATTTTTGCCATTCTTCTTAATTGTCCCTTGCAATTTGGTTTGTTTGGCCTTATAATGAACTTAAAGCAGATTTAATTTGCTTTATTTACAAAACGTAGTTAATGTTTTCTGCAAAATCATCAGAAAGGAAGATGCACCCCATGCCCAAGTATCAGATCATCGCCCCGAAGCTCCCCAACATCCCGTGGCAGGAAAAGCCCGCCGATGCCAAAAACAGCCCCCTGTGGCGTTACAGCGAAAACCCCATCATTGACCGCAATCCCATCCCCGGCGTAGCCCGCATTTTTAACTCCGCCGTGATGCCCTATGGCGATCAGTTCATCGGCGTTTTCCGGGGCGAGCAGACCAACGGCATCCCCCACATTTACCTGGGTCATTCCAAGGACGCCATCCATTGGGATATTGAGCCGGAAAAGATTCCCTTTGTGGATGAAAACGGCGAGTCCTTCATGCCCTATTATGCTTATGACCCCCGGCTGGTCAAGGTGGACGACACCTATTACATCATGTGGTGTCAGGATTTTTACGGTGCCGCCATCGGCGTGGCCAAGACCCAAGATTTCAAAACCTTCACCCGCATTGAAAACCCCTTCCTGCCCTTTAACCGCAATGCGGTTTTGTTTCCCCGGAAAATTAACGGCAATTTCGTGATGATGAGCCGCCCCTCCGACAGCGGCCACACGCCCTTCGGCGATATCTTCATCAGCGAAAGCCCGGATATGAAATACTGGGGCTGCCATCGCCATGTGATGAGCAGGGGCAACGAATGGTGGGAAAGCCTGAAAATCGGCGGCGGCGCAGCCCCCATCGAAACCAGCGAAGGATGGCTTTTGTTCTATCACGGCGTAGCGGGAACCTGCAACGGCTATGTGTATTCCATCGGCGGAGCCATTTTGGATATCGATAACCCCTCCAAGGTGAAATACCGCTGCGAAAACTGGCTGCTGACCCCCGAACAGTGGTACGAAGAAAGAGGCTTTGTGCCCAACGTCTGCTTCCCCTGCGCCACGCTGCATGACCCCGATTCCGGCAAGATTGCCGTCTATTACGGTGCTGCGGACAGCTATGTGGGGCTGGCCTTCGGCCATGTGGACGAAATTATCGACTACATCAAAAACAACAGCAAAGTAAACGACACCGATACCGAAATCGGCCGCAGGTAAGAAGCTATGCCACAGAATAAAAATAGCGTGCGCATGGCGGATATTGCCAAAGAACTGCATATCAGCACGGTGGCCGTCTCCAAAGCCCTGAACAATCAAAAAGGCGTCAGCGAAGAGCTGCGGCAGCAGGTAAAAGAGCTGGCCAAAAGCATGGGCTATCATTCCCCGGCGCAATTGCGCCGCATGCAGGGCAAAACCGGCTATAACATCGGCGTCCTGATCCCCACCCAGTATTTAGGCAGCAACGATGCTTTTTACTGGAAGCTGTATCAGGAAGTGACAGCCCGTGCCATGAAGAAGGATTGCTTTGTGCTGCTGGAATTGCTCAGCAATGAGGACGCACAAGCAAAGCATCTGCCAAAGCTCATTACGGAAGATAAAGCCGATGGCCTCATCATCATCGGCAAGCCGCCCTTTGATTACGCCAAAACGCTGAAAAAAGCATGGCAAAAGCCCATTGTTTATCTGGATTTTTACGATTCCGATATCCATGCCGATTCTGTGCTTTCCAACAGCTTCTATGGCTCCTTCCTGCTCACCCAGCACCTTGTGGAAATGGGACATCGCCAGATCGGCTTCGTGGGCACCCTGCTTGCCACCGATTCCATCACCGACCGGTATCTGGGCTTCACCAAATGTATGCTGGAAAACGAGCTGAGCATCCGCTCTGAATGGATTTTGCCGGATCGTGACCGGCAGACAGGTGCCCTTGTGCCCTTTGCCTTGCCGCAAGAAATGCCCACCGCCTTTGTCTGCAACAGCGATTACACCGCCGGTATGCTCATGCTTCATTTGGAAAAGCAGGGGTATCGGGTGCCGGAAGATATTTCCGTGGTGGGCTTTGATAACCACCAGATTCCGGGGCTTCTTTCCGTGGGGCTCACCACCTATGCCGTGGATCTGCACGAAATGGCGCATATGGCCGTGAAGGCCATGCTCAAGCGGCTGATGAAAGAGCCGTGGAAGCAGGGCATGCACATCACCGACGGCGAGCTCATCATCAAAAACAGCGTACGAAACCTGAAAAAATAAGAACATACACAAAAAATCGCCGGAATGCTTTTCAAACATCCCGGCGGTTTTTTATGTTTCCAGCTTGATTTTGACCGTAGCCAACGCTACAACAATCAGCCCGATGCAGCCGATGAAAAAATCAATCCACGGCGACAGCTTCAGGGCATAAGAAAAACAAGAAAAGAAGAAAAAGGGCACAACAAACTTCATAAACAGCTTCAAATGCGCCATGGCAAATTTCCTGCGCTGTTCGCTGGTGGCTCTTTGGGCCTGCTCAAACGTGACGCCATTAATCCAATAAATGCGCTCCGTCACATAAATGATATAAACCAGTGCCGTCACCCCAAGGGAACATAGCTGTATCGTACACCGCAGAACCAAACCAATATCCACCAGAAAACAGCAGGCTGTTTCCAACAGCAAAAAGCAAATCGTCCAGATTATCAGCCCGGCATAGCTTTTTTCATTCGCCATATCTCTCGCCTCCATTATCATCATAGCATAAAAACCCTTTTTCAGCTGTTTTTTTGCCTGTAAACCGCTTTTTTCCGCTTCTTTTGTGCATATTTCTCCTCCAAATATCACACACTGAAGGCAGGGAGGAATGTCCAATGGAAAAGCAGCGAAAGAAAGCGTACCTTCGGGGCATGGAAGAGCTCATCAGCCGGGAAGCACATTCGGATGTGCTGGGTAGCTATACCGGCGTGCCCCAGGACCCAGACGACCTGATCCCCGTGCAGGATGCGGATGATCTGTAAGCAAAAAGGGCTGTCAAAAAGAAGACAGTCCTTTCCTTTTGCGTTTTTTTATTTCCGCTGAATCAGTACTGTCAGCATACCCTCCTGGGGCAGAGCTAAAATTTCAATATCATAGGGCAGCGTGTTTTCAAACGTAAAATCATAAACACCCACAGCAGCATCATAAAACTGGGGCACATAATCCACCCCGAGATAGCGGTGCATTTCCCATTCATGCACCTGCAATGGCAGCGTCAAAACGGCGTTATACAGCGTTGTGGTCAGCTGGCAAACACCGCCTCCATAGCCATAGCCCTTGGCACTGATATTGGGCGCATATTGGTACCCGTTCCCTTGGGAATAGGGCGCACACAGAGCGTCAAAGGAAAACATTTCGCCGCTTTTTACCACTGCTTCATGAATTCGCTCACAGCCCAATTCAATATTAAATTTTCTTTCCTCGATTCTTCCCTTGCCCTGCTGACGGCCAAAAAACGTGGTAAAGCCGCCGATGATCTCCCCGGGCTTTGCTTCCCTCCAATCGGCAAAGGGATGATAGGACGCCTGCTCCGGGGTAATCAGCATTTCGCTGCGCCATACCGGCAAAATGCATCCGTTTTCCCCATCCGTCCGCACACAGGCCAATTGCCCCGGCAAAGCTGTCATTCCTTGAAAATACCCCTCACAAACAAAAACCTCATCTTCAAAGCTGATATACCCCTGCATGGGCTGATGCCCCGGCAACGGATATTTCATTGCGTTCAGAGAACGAAAATGATACAAATATTCCGTTTTGCAATAGCCAACCTGATTGCCATATGCAGCCTTGCACCATTCTTCGCCATATTCCAAAACATACATCTTTTTTCCATTCAGTATATTTTCCACCATCTGCCCTTGAACATCATCCAACAGGTAAAACTCTTTTCTGGTTTTCACTTCATACATTTTTTCCTCTTCCCCATGCACGCACGGGCAAAGCATCCATAAGCACATCAGCATCAACCAAAACTTTTTCATTTTCCCCCACCCTTTATCCTTTGTTTTTCAGTACTTCGCTTGCCGCCTTCTTCGCCGTTTGCCAGTCATAGCCTCTTCTGACCAGTGCCTGCATCAGCTTCTGGCTGTTGCCCTGCACCCGGCGAAGGATTTTTTCCGCTTGCTTGACAGCGGACGCCATTTCCTTTTCTTCGTCCATCTGATCCAGCGCATGTTGCACCGTGCTTTCCGCAACACCCTTTTGCTTCAGCTCCATGGCAATACGCCGCTTGCCATATTTGCCCGTCCTGTGGTTCACCCATGTTTCGGCGAACCGCTCGTCGGAATACAAATGATGCCCCTGCAGCGTTTCCATCACCCGGGCAATGGTTTCCTCGTGATAATACACCCTTTTCAGCCGCTGGATGATCTCCTTTTCGCTGCGCTCACGCAGAGCCAGATAATCCACCGCCGCCTTCAGCGCATGGGGATAGCCTTTCTCCCTTACAAACTGCCGATACGCTTCCGCATCCACCGCTTGCCCTATGCGCACACGCCTTTCCAAATATAAAGCAGACGGCACTTTTAATACATCACCCGATGCCAGACGGATGGTAGCCACCCCTCCGGCACGCTTCACTTCTGTCACTCTGTCCATCTTTTAGTCCTTCGCAAGATACAGCCGAATCATATCGGCGTTGATGTCCGATAACACGCCCCGTCTGGCTTCGCTGACGCCGGAGGTTAATATCACCAGCCCCCGTTTGGTTTCGGGGTCGAAAAACAGCCCGTGGCAGGCCCCGTACGCCATCCCCTGATGGCCGTAAATGGTATGCGGAGCGATGGTTTCGTCCTGCAAAATAAACGTGCCGATGCCCTGGCTTAAATTATGGGCACGCTCCCCAAACGGGCAAAGGATGTGCCGCATTTCCTTCAGCGTTTCTTCCTGCAAAAAGCCCGGTTCCATCAGAGCTATCCCCAGCTTTGCCAGGTTTTCCGCACTGATGCACAAATTGCCATGGGCTAAATTATAATGCCTCTCCGCATCCGGCCACTCCTGCGGCATAGGCCTTGCCTGACGCTTTTTGGCATGGAAATTGGGCTGCTTCCTCGGCGGCAGAATGCGCCACGCATCCGCCAATATCCCCTTCACTTTCTGGGGATAGAACGTGGCTTCCACTTGAAGGGGCGCAAACACTTCCCTCTGCATCAGCGCTTCAAAATCCACGCCGGTTGCGCTCTCCACAACTGCCCCGGCCAGCCCTGCACCGAAATTGGAATATTCCCACTTCTCCCCTGGCAAATGAGCGGAAAAGCTGTCTTTTTGCAATAGTTCAGAAGCCTTTTCATTCTTGACGATGCCCGCATTATACCCTTCCCCGTCATGAATGGCCGCCCTGTGGGAAAGCAGCATCCGCAGGGTGATGGGCGTTCCCTTGGCCTTGGGATGGCGCAGCGAAATGGGATAATAGGCCGCCACGTCTTTGTCCAAGTTAATTTTTCCCTGCTCTTTTAAGCGCATAATGCCCATGGCCGTTATCATTTTGCTGACGGAAGCAATGCGGAACACCGTGTCCATTTCCGCTTTTATGCCCTTTCGTGCTTCGCCGAAAGAAAGCCTGCCCGTGATACCCTCCGCATCAAAAAGGCACATCGCTGCGCCCATGCACCGATGCTTACGCAGAATCTTCTCCGCTTCCTTTTCCCGTTCCATTTCGGCAAAATTGATGCTGCCTTTTTTCGGCAAAAAATGCAGTGCCATCCGATAAACAGGCCAAATATTCTTCACGCTTTTCTCACGCTCCTGATAAATTCCCTTCAAGCTGGGCATACTGAAAAGGGAACAAGATTTCAACACAAGGAGGAATGTATCATGCCCTGCGGAAAAAACTGTAGCCTGACCAGCAAGGATTTGACCATTTTGGAGGATCAAATGACCCATCTGGCCAACGTCAGCCGGGTGGCCGCCACCTACGGCAAGGATTTCCAGACCCCTGCTTTCCAGCAAACCGCTATGGCCATCGCCAAGCATCATTGCGATCAGTTCAACGCTCTTTTGAACGTGCTCAACGGCTGTAATTAAAGGAGGAATTCTTATGCAGAATATGCAACCCCAGACCACGCAAAACGCTGCCTGTCCCCCCTGCCAGAACCTTACCGATGAGGAACGGGCCTTGGACCTGCTCTGCCATGAAAAGGCTCTCATGGGTACCATCACTTCCATGGTCACAGAGGCCGCTAACCCTGCCCTGCGCCGGGTGCTGAACGATATTTACCTGCAAGTGGGGCAGGATCAGTTTGCCCTCTTCCAGCAAATGCAGCAAAACGGCTGGTATCAGGTGAAACCCGCACAGCAGCCGGATATTCAGGCTGCAGACCAGAAATTCAAGCAAATGAAGTGCCAGCTTTCTTGACACTGGCTCTGGCTTTCCTTTCGGGGAAAGCCTTTTTTGTTTTGGGTTTCCTTGGAATCTTCTGCAGCCCCCCAAACCTCACGCCGCCGCCTTTTTCCTGTTCCGCAGCACAAGGCACAAAACGCCCACAATCACAAGCAAAATCGACAGCCACTGGCTCACCCGGAGGGGACCCATCATCAAGCTATCCGTGCGCAAGCCCTCAATTACGCTGCGCCCAACACCGTACCAAATAAGGTAGCAGAAGGCCAGATTGCCGTCCCGGCGCACCTTCTTGCGATTCAGCCACAGCATAAGGAAACCGATCACGTTCCACAAGGATTCATAGAAGAAGGTGGCCATATGCCAAACGCCGTCAATTTGCACGGCCACGGGGAAAAACTGCAAAGCCGGGTTCAGGATTTCATAGCCATAGGCTTCGCCATTGACGAAGTTCCCCCACCGGCCGATGGCCTGTGCCAGCATGAGCACCGGAGCCACCATATCCGCCATTTTGAGGAAAGGCAGTTTCTTCACTTTCGCCATCAAAAGGCCGCCCAGCACGCCGCCGATGATGCCGCCATAAATGGCCATGCCGCCCTCCCACACATAGAGGATGGAGAGCAGGTTATCCTTGTATTGCGCCCATTGGAAGGCTACATAATAAAGCCGTGCGCCCACAATGGCCAACGGCACGCACCAAAGAGCCAGATCAATGGCGGTATCTTCGGGCAAGCCTTTCTCCTTTTCCTGCTTATGGCACAAAAAAACCGCCACCAAAATGCCGATAGCAATCAGCAGCCCATACACCGGCACAAACCCAAACAACAGCCTTTCCTGCACATTTTCACATCCTTCAAAAAGCACAGCAGGATGAATTGCTTCACCCTGCTGTATTTTTTCCAATTCCATAGGAATATATTACTTGTTTTTGTATTCCGTGTCAATCTTTGCGAGCAAATCAATGATATTGAGTCCCTGCGGACATACGCTTTCGCAGGCACCGCAGCCCACACACTTGGAGGCGTCATGACCGTTATTGACAATATTGCCATAGTTCCAGCTGTGCTTCCAATCCTGACCCAGCATGGTGTTTTCATTATAGGCGTGGAACACATCGGGAATGCGCACATCATTGGGGCAGGGCACGCAATAGCGGCAGCCGGTGCAGCCCACGGGAATACGCGCCAGATACGCCTTTTTCAGTTCCTTGATGAACGCCTTATCGTTTTCCGTCAGGCCGCCCACCGTCAGGTTTTCAAACACGGCAATGTTTTCGTCCAGCTGCTGCTGGTTGCTCATGCCGGAAAGGATGGTGGCCACTTCGGCGTAATCGGCAATATAGGAGAACGCCCATTCCACGGCACTCTTCTTCACGTCATGGCCGTCCATCAGGGCTTTCACGTCTTGAGGAGGATTGGCCAGCGCACCGCCCCGGAGCGGTTCCATAATCACGATGGGCACGCCTGCCTTCCCGGCGGCAATGAGGCCGTCTTCCGTTGCCTGCTTGTCATCGTCCAGATAATTGAACTGAATCTGCGCCATGCCCCAGTTATCATAATCGTTCAGGATATCCAGGAACGCTTCCTTGCCGTCATGGAAAGAAAAGCCGGTGTGGCGAATGCGGCCATCGGCCAAGGCTTCCTTCAGGAAGTTTTTGTAGTTCAGCGCACGCATCTGCTCCATGCGGTCTTTGTTCATGGCGTGGAGAATATAGAAATCCAAGTACGGCACATCCAGCTTTTTCAGCTGCTCGTCCAAGAGACGATTCATGTCCTTTTCTTCCTTCACCAGCCAAACGGGCAGCTTGGTGGTCAGGGTCACCTTTTCCCGGTAACCGTCCTTCAGGGCAAGGCCGGTTACGATTTCGCTTTCGCCGTCGTGATAGCCATAGGCGGTGTCCACATAATTGATGCCCTTATCAATGCCCCGACGAATCATGGAAATGGCTGCTTCCCGGTCAATCACCGTTTTGCCGTCCCTTTGCATGGTGGGCAGACGCATGCAGCCCATACCTAAACGGGATACATCAAAGCCATGCTTGCCAAAGGGTACATATTGCATAAATCATCGCTCCTTTTCATACAAATTCTTCCGTATTTTAATAATAACGGAAAGAAATCCATTTGTCCATATTTTCAGCCCCTCCCCCATGGACAGAAAGCTACAAAAAATTGACAAAACATGCAGGAAGGGTGCAGGGCGAATGAGGCGGCCAGCCCTCCTGTGGAGCGAGCGGCTGGAAGCCAAACGAATCAACCGAAACAAGCATTGGAAGCGGCAGCAACCAAGGCGTAGATTGAGGTTACGGATCAATATGCCTGCCCGTGAGGGGACTCCCCGACGTCCCTCCAAGTAACATCATCAAAAAAGTTCCGGGAGAAAACTCCCGGAACTTTTATTGTTGGCAGAAAATCAATAGGTTTCCTGCAATTCGATGTTCTTATACCGCTTCAGGCCGGTACCGGCAGGGATCAGCTTACCGATAATGACGTTTTCCTTCAGGCCCATGAGCGGGTCAATCTTACCCTTGATAGCGGCTTCGGTGAGCACACGGGTGGTTTCCTGGAAGGAAGCGGCGGAGAGGAAGCTGTCGGTAGCCAGAGAGGCCTTGGTGATACCCAGCAGGATGCGCTTGGCAATAGCGGTGCGGCCGCCTTCCATGATCGCCTTTTTATTGGCCTGATCGAAGGCGATGATATCCACCAAGCCGCCGGGCAGCAGGTTGGTATCGCCGGCGTCTTCCACACGAACTTTGCGCAGCATCTGGCGCACGATGACTTCGATATGCTTATCGGAAATATGCACGCCCTGGCTGTAGTAAACGGAGAGAACTTCTTTCAGCAGGTATTCCTGCACGGCCTTCACGCCAAGGATGCGCAGCAGATCATGGGGATTGACGGCACCTTCGATGAGCTCGTCGCCTGCTTCCACCATCTGGCCTTCCTGAACCTTCAGACGGGCACCGTAGCGGATCTGGTAGGTTTTCTTTTCCGTTTCGTCATCGGGATTGGTAACCACGATTTCACGCTTTTTCTTGCTTTCCACGATGGTCACCTTACCGGCGATTTCGGCCAGCACGGCGTCATGCTTGGGCTTGCGTGCTTCAAAGAGTTCTTCCACACGGGGAAGACCCTGCGTGATATCTTCAGCAGATGCGATACCGCCGGTATGGAAGGTACGCATGGTAAGCTGTGTGCCGGGTTCACCGATGGACTGTGCAGCAACGATACCGACTGCTTCGCCAACGGTAACTGCTCTACCTGTTGCAAGGTTGGATCCGTAGCACTTGACACAAACGCCGTGATCTGCCTTACATGTGAGAATGGAGCGGATTTTGATTTCGGGACGGGTAAGGAGTCCGTCTTCGACCATAGATTCGAGTTCCTTGATAATTATATCAGCATCTTCATTTGTGAGGATGTGATCGTTATCAACCAAAACCTCTCCCGTCTTGTGGTCAACACAGTTTTCAAGGAGATATCTGCCGATAAGACGGTCAGACAGAGGTTCGAT